>CAZWKB010000008.1:5181-6758 GCA_964633925.1 uncultured bacterium | reverse complement strand
TTTTTTCCAAGAGAATATTTAAAAACCTTAAGAGAGATCGGTTCTTCACTTCAGGGACATCCTGACAGAACGGGATTGGCAGGAATAGATATGTCAACAGGATCTCTTGGACAGGGTTTGTCTGTTGCAAACGGGATGGCTCTTGCAGCTCGCATGGATAAAAAGGATTACAGAGTATATTGCATTATTGGTGATGGGGAATCTCAGGAAGGGCAGATATGGGAAGCAGCGATGCATGCAGGACACAGAAAAATTGACAATATAACATTGTTCTTGGATCGTAATAATCTCCAGATAGACGGCAATGTAGAGGATGTAAAAGGAATAAATCCTGTTGCTGATAAATGGAAAGCATTTAGATGGCATACAATTGAGATCGACGGACATAATATCGAACAAATAATAGCAGCTCTTGATGAAGCGGAAAAAACAAAAGGTAAACCTACTATAATCATTGCAAATACGGTAAAAGGTAAAGGGGTTTCTTTTATGGAAAACAATGTTGATTTTCATGGCAAAGCACCAAATTCAGAAGAATGTGTCAAAGCTCATAATGACTTGAGGAATATTTGTAATGAGTAAAAAAATGGAACAAACCAGAGATGCTTACGGTAAGGCTCTTGTAGAACTTGGCAAGACGAATCCAAATATAGTTGTTCTTGATGCAGATCTTTCTGGATCCACAAAGACTGGGGTTTTTGCGAAAGCATTTCCTGAACGATTTGTTAATTGCGGAGTGGCAGAGCAGGATATGATATGCACTGCTGCCGGGCTTGCTACATGTGGAAAGATAGCATTCGCTTCAACATTTGCCGTTTTTGGTGCAGGCAGAGCATGGGATCAAGTTCGGATATCTGTTGCTTATCCAAGACTCAATGTGAAAATTGTTGTTACACACGGAGGAATAACGGTTGGTGAAGATGGCGCAACACATCAGGCATTAGAAGACATTTCCCTCATGAGATCATTACCAAATATGACAGTAATCGTTCCTTCTGATTCTGTTGAAACAGCTAGGACAATCGAAGAAGTATCGAAATTTCATGGCCCTGTTTATGTAAGGCTTGGAAGATCGGCTTTTCCTGTAATAAACGATCACAAAGACTACAAGTTCGAAATCGGTAAGGGAAGTCTTTTGAAAGACGGGAAAGACGTAACCATAATAGCTTGTGGAATAATGGTCGGAATAGCAATTGATGCAATTGATCTGCTTGAAAAAGAAGGCATCAACGCTAGACTGATAAACATGCACACAATAAAACCAATTGATGAAGATATTATTATTAAAGCTGCAAAAGAAACTGGTGCCATTGTTACAGCTGAAGAACATTCAATTATTGGAGGGCTTGGTTCTGCTGTTGCAGAAGTTGTAACACAGGAGAATCCTGTTCCAGTAATAAGAGTAGGTGTGGAAGATACTTTTACGGAATCAGGCAAGCCTATGGATTTGCTCGAAAAATACGGCCTGATGCCATCTGATATTTGTGTTGCGGTAAAAAAATCAATAGCGATGAAGAAGAAATAGTATGACAGCAGAAAAAATTCAGAGACCCAGTTGGGATGAATATTTTATGGAG
>CAZWKB010000008.1:0-5171 GCA_964633925.1 uncultured bacterium | reverse complement strand
CACTAGAGTGGTTTCCAAAAGGGCAACATGCACAAGAAGAAAAGTTGGTGCCATATTAGTCAGGGAAAAAAGGATTCTCTCTTCCGGATATAATGGAGTTCCAAAGGGGATTTCTCACTGCGACGTAGTCGGTTGTATGAGAGAAGCATTAAAGGTTCCTTCCGGACAACGACACGAATTATGTCGTGGCCTCCATGCCGAACAAAATGCGATAATCCAGGCTGCATGGGATGGGGTCAGTATAAAAGGTTCCACTTTGTACTGTACAAACCAACCTTGCGTGATCTGTGCAAAAATGATGATCAATGCCGGTATAAAAAGGATTGTATTCGAAGGTGATTATCCTGACGATCTTGCCTCAAATATGCTTATTGAATCTGGGCTCGAGATAAGCAAATTCTCCGATTTAAAAAAATCTTAAACAAAATGACCGTATGTGCTAAAATACTTGTAACCGGATATGTTCAGGGTGTAGGATACCGATACTATACTCAGGATATTGCAAAGGTGTTAAATATGACCGGTTGGGTAAAAAATGGTCCTGCTGGAGTTGTTGAGATTTATTGTGAAGGCGAAGAAAACAATTTTAATGAGTTCGTTGAAAAACTTAAACAAGGGCCGTCTTGGTCTCAGGTAAAATGTGTAGAGGTAACTGAAGTTGGATCAGAAAAGAAAGAAGACGATTTTAGGATAACTTACTGATATGACAAATAAAAAGATAGGATATTTAGGACCTGAAGGCACATTCTCTTATGATGCTGCAAATCTCTTTTTGGAAAAAACCGGATCAAAGGCAGAACTTATTCCATTTACAACATTTCATGACATTCTTTTTGCTGTTGATAGGGAAGAGATCGAAGAGGGGATCGTTCCTGTAGAGAATTCAATTGAAGGTACCATTGGTGTTGTTCAGGATATGCTGGTAAAAGAAGTCGATCTAAAGATAAAAAATGAAATTGTTATTCCTGTACAGCAATCGCTTCTCGCAAAAAACGATATTCCCCTAACAGAAATAAAAGAAGTATATTCTCACACACAGCCTCTTGAACAATGCAGGAATTGGATTATGAAAAATCTCCCAAATGCCAAGGTTCGAACTGCTCCAAGTACGGCCGAAGCAGCCAAGATCGTTTCCGCCGGTGAAATCAATAACATTGCGGCAATTGGTTCCAGATATTTAGGGTCTTTCTACAATTTAAAAGTGTTGAACAATAATGTTAACGATTACCCTGATAATTCAACAAGATTTTTGATCGTTGCAAGATCAGACAGTCAACAAACAGGTTCTGACAAAACTTCAATAGTTTTTGCAACGCTTGCTGACAAGCCAGGTGGGCTTTATTCAATTCTTGGTGAATTTGCTTCAAGGAATATTAATCTTTCCAAGATCGAGTCAAGACCTTCTAAAAGAGCTCTTGGTGATTATTTCTTTTTTGTTGATATAGACGGGCACCGTAAAGATAAACTGATACAGGATGCTTTGAAGGATCTCACTGTTAAAGTTGGTTTTTTAAAGATTCTCGGATCATATCCTAAAGGAGGCAGCTAAAATGGCAGATAAAGAAAAGTTTCTTTTCGGCGGTCTATTATTTGGAGGTGCTGTGATCGGAGCCGTTGTGACTGCATTTATGACTCCTTTTTCAGGTAATGGGTTGAGGAACAGGATAAAATCTGAGATGTCAAAGTTGAAAGGCACTTCTAAAAAAGATGCTAATGAATCTAAAGAAGTCGTAATTACATCAAAACCCCAAAAAAAGACGCCAAGCAAAAAGAAGAAAAATTCTGAAGGAGACAAATAATGACAACAAGCTCTGTATTGGCTATCTGTGCTGTAGTATTGACTATAGGAGCCTTAGTCCTCATCATATATATGATAACCGTACTAAGCACGATTAACAGAATATTGAGGATCTTTCAGAACATGTCTGCTGAGTTAAATAAAGAATTTAAGCCTCTTTTAAATGATCTTTCTGGAATAATGGCTTCGGTAAATAAGGTAATCCAACGAATGGATACTGTGTATTTTGATGTTTCTTCTTTCTTAAAGCCAATGTTCTTTCTAAATATGGTCAGAAAATTTGCGGAAAATCCAAAAGGGGCATTTACTCCTGTGATGTCTGCTGTATCATCGATGAAATCTTGGATAGAATCAACATTCTTAAAAAAGGGGGTGGAAAAAGATGAGCAAATTTAAAAGTCTATTAACCGGGGGGATTATTGGTGCTGTTGCAGGGTTGTTGCTAGCTCCTTTGAATGGTAAAGAAACAAGAGACAAGATCAAAGAAGAAGGCGAAAAGTTAAATCAAAAAGCCAAGGAAGTTTCTGGTAACGTAAAGACAGAAGCAACAAAGCTGATAGACAAAGCCAAGGAAGTTTTTGGAAAGAAATAATGGCAAGGCTTGGACTGGCTGTTGATGTAGGAACAACAAATATTGCGGGCTATGTTGTAAATTTGGATAAGCCAAAAGATTTTAGATATTTGTCACTGCGTAACAGCCAGACCAAACATGGATATGACGTCGTTTCGCGAATGACTTTTGCATCTGCTAATGAAAAAAATCCATCTCTACTACAAAAACTGATAGTCAATGATCTTAACAACCTGATCCATTTGGTTTCAAATGAACTTAAGGTAAATAGAAAAAGGCTTGAAACAATAATTGTTTCTGCTAACACTGTAATGCTCCATTTTCTTTTTGGTGTCGATATCTCCGGAATAAATTCGTTCCCTTATGATTCGAAGATAAAAGGTTCCGTAAATATCAAGGCTTCTGATATTGGGGTTGTTGCTTCTCGTAATACAAAAATAATATCTCTACCCGTTATTTCCCCTTATGTCGGAGGTGATGTAGTCGCTGGGATAATCTATAGCGGAATGAATAATGTTTTATCAAAAAAGATACTTCTTGATCTTGGGACAAATGCTGAAATAGCGATTGGAAATCGGGAGTGTATCTATGTAACTTCTGCTGCAGCCGGCCCAGCATTCAAAAGCCGAAATATCCCGTTTGGATCAGATATGATAGCTATGATTTCTAAAATGCTAAAGAATAAGGAAATAGATAACACCGGGCGTTTATTGATCGAATCAAGTGTGATATCACAGCAGGATGTGAGAGCCTTTCAACTTGCAAAAGGAGCCGTGAATGCAGGGATAGAAATACTTCTGCAGCGTTCAGGTGGTGGGATCGATAAAGTAAATAAAATATTGCTTGCAGGATTGTTTGGTGAAAAGATTTATAGACAGGACGCCATTGATGTTGGGTTGGTCCCGAGAGTTGACAAGAAAAAGATTAGAGCAATTGGGAACTCGTCTCTAGAAGGGGCAAAAAAAATATTGCTCAATATGAAGTTGATGGAAACGGCAGAAAAAATATCAAATGAAGCCAAGCATATCGAATTGTCATTAGAACATAACTATCAGGATTTGTTCATTAGTAATATAAATTTTAGTTAAAGCTCAATATTTTCTTGGCCCATCTATAGTTTATTAAAAATGTCGAATCATTCATTTCTGTTATACTTAAAACCTCATTGACTTTTGGTAAACCCATTTGTTTTAAAATCATTCTAATGGCGATCAGTTTGTGCTGCTGTAACATCATGGAAGAATTAATTGTTGAAAGTGCTTTGTGGTAATTTTCCATTAATTCTTGTCTTAAGCAAGAATTAGAGATGGTTCCGATAAAGCTTTTGAAATCAGTAAGAACTGTTTTGTTTTGAGAACTACCAACCAGTACCTGGTCGATCATTTTATGAAGAATATTCTCAAACCCTGTCCTGTCCTTTGCTGCAGCGTTGGCAATTGTTGACTGCATTTTATTCACACCCCCCTACATGTTGTTATCGTAATAAAAAGGGGTGGATTTCATTTTGATTTGAAATGTTTTATTATCGCGTCGTTAATAGCTTTAAATTGTTCAGGCAAATATGTACGTATAAATCTATAAAAATCATTTACACCGGTAAGTTCATTTTTCTTTAGAACGTTGTAAAGTATTTGAAAGTCGTTATCCTTCAGGTATGCTTCGAAAGCCTTTTTGCAATCATCAATAACTTTTTTGTCCAATTTATTTATGTCTATTGTTTTGAAAGGTCTTTTTATTTTTGTGGTGGGTTTTTGAATGTTCTTTTGTAAAGAATCCAGTTTTATCGGAGTTATATACAGCATAATAACTATATTATACTATGCCCCATGTTATAATTCTTTTACCCTTATGAGAAACAAAATACTTGATTTATTAAGAAAAGCGACAGGAATAGAAAAGATTGTTCTTGATGTGCCAAAAGAAAGAGCATTTGGTGATTATTCGATAAATATTGCTATGGCCCTTGCGAAGGAACAAAAAAAATCCCCAAGAATAGTTGCTCAAGAGATTAAGGAGAAGATAGAAAAGGAAGATAATGGCTGTTTATTTAGCAAAGTAGAGATTGCTGGTCCTGGATTTATCAATCTTTTCATTAAAGAAGGATCAATTGTTTCGGTCCTAGCTGAAATTCTTAAGGCGGGAGATAGCTTTGGGGCATCAGATACGGGGCAACAAAAGAGAGTTTTGTTAGAATATGTCAGCGCAAATCCGACAGGGCCTCTTCATATTGGGCATGGTCGGTGGGCTGCAATAGGGGATTCCATTTCTAATATTATGAAGTTTGCAGGATTTAATGTTCATACGGAGTTTTATGTTAATAATGCCGGAAAGCAGATTAATCTACTAATCCAATCGGTAAATGCCTCAAAGGCTGGGTTGCCAACACCCGAAGGCGGTTATGGAGGGCAATACATAAAAGACATAGCCTCTAAGAACTCAGACGATGTATTGGGGTCAATTATTCAAAATCAAAAAGAAACGTTAAATAATGCAAGGGTTCTTTTTGATGAGTGGTTTTACGAATCCAAGCTTCATGATGAAAAACAACTGGATATGGCATTAGAGAAACTCAAGATTAATAATGCTGTTTATGAAAAAGATGGTGCTGTATGGTTCAGATCCGAGCAGTATGGTGACGATAAAGATAGAGTTTTAATTAGAGAGAATGGCGAGCCCACATACTTTATGGCAGATATTGCCTATCATTACAACAAAATTCAAAGAGGTTATGAGAGTTTGGTTAATGTTTGGGGACAGATCATCATGGTTACGTAAAACGTTTGCAATCGTCACTTGAGGCCT
>CAZWKB010000007.1:66174-75475 GCA_964633925.1 uncultured bacterium | reverse complement strand
TTGCTTTTATTTGTATCGGCGTTACTCCACTATACGCTTCTGCACTCGGTGGATTGGCAACTATTAAAACATCGGTCTCTTTGGTTGCAACAAAAGCTGCAGTTTCAATGCCATCACCATTTCTTGAACGTATTCTAAAAGAATATGAAGTGCTTGCAGTTAATCCTGTGCTTGTCCAAACATTTGATTTTGTCCATCCGGAATTTGTTCCTTTTGATATGTTTTCAAAATAAAACCCAGAATTACCGGCAGATATATTTGACGGAACATTTGAAGAATGAATTGTTATGCTATTTGGCAAAACAGACTCCCATGTTACCCCAGACACATTCTCAACAAGAGTGTATTTGGAAACTGTTTCGCCCGTGTTCCTTCCATTAGAATTATAAGATTCTACTTTTCTGGTGTATGAAGTATTTGCTGAAAGACCGGATTCAAAAGTTGACTGAGTTCCACCAGAAACAACGGACAAAGGAACATCGGAAGAAGAAAGTAATCTAAAGCCCGCTTCGTTTACTGAATCATCAATCCAAGAATAAGAAAGCCCACTTGTTGATGTTGCCGTTATTGCAAGATTGGCAGGCTTATCTGGCTCGAACCCGAATTTCGTTACGAAACAATCCCAAAAGTTTCCAATTTGTGTTTGACTATATACCCCTAGAGTGGTTGGAAAAAGTGTCCCCGCCCTAAATCCATCTGTTTTGCCAATAACATATGCCTCTAATGACTGAGATAGAAAAACGGCATTGCCGAAATCATCATTTGCTCCGCCAAGATATGTTGAATAATCAAGATCAGAGGCTCCTGATAAATTGGTCTTTATTCTTGAAAAAAAAGCATCGGAGTTTCCACACTGAAAAGATGAATAGCCCTGTCCTGTAACAGGAAGATTTGACGACAGAGTATTCCCAGTAAAATAAACCCTTGATTTGTTGTCAACAGAAATGCCGCTTATATAATCGTCGTTATCACCACCAAAATAACTTGAATAAATCAGATCCCCGCCCCCTGATCCCAAAAGATTAAGTTTTGCAATAAACCCATCATATGAACCTCCAGCAAAAACTGTCTGAAAGGCTCCTGTGGTAACAGGAAGATCAGCAGAGGAAGAATATCCTCCTATATAAACTCTTCCCGAAGGATCCAACGAAACAGAGGTTAAATAATCATTTCCCAACCCTCCAAAAAAAGAAGAATAAACCATATCGAAAGTTCCCAAACTTGTTAATTGCATTTTACAAATAAAACCATCAATGTCAGCCAACAGTTTTGTTGGTTGATAACTTCCGGAAGTCGTAAAAAAAGTAGTTGAATCGGTATAGCCAGCAATATAAACATATCCGGAATTATCAACCTTAATACTCTTTCCATAGTCCTCTCCAAAACCTCGTAAACTGCTCGAATAAACAAGATCTGCGGCTCCCGTTCCTGATGGACTAATCTTTGAGACAAAAGCATCATGCATTAAATTTGGATTGCTAAACGATCCTGGAGTTATTGGAAAATCATTCGACGTGATACTCCCCGTAATATAATATTACCCGCCAAATCCGTAGTAATCGATTCGCCAATATCATCTCCCCCTCCACCCAAATAGGTTGAATAAATCAAATCCGCTGCAGCTAAATTAGTTGGAGCAATTTTTACAACAAAGATATCCAAAGTCCCAGGAATCCCTGCATTACTGGATTGATAAGCTCCCACACTACAGGGAAAATCCGTTGATAGCGTACTCCCTACAAGATAAGCAATCCCTGAAGCATCGACTGTTATTCCGTATGGGGTATCAAAATCATCTCCTCCAATATAAGTTGAATAAATAAAATCGCTACCATCTGCATTAAGCTTAGTAAAAAAAACATCATCCTGCCCAGATCTTGAGGCCTGATACCTCCCAGCGGACCTTGGAAAAATCAATGAGCTGGTACTCCCAGCAAGATAAGCATTACCAGAAGAATCAACAGCAATTGAATAGCCATAATCATCAGCCGATGAACCAAAATATGTTGAATAATTCAAAACAGGATCTATCAACAGATCTGAATTCGGATCATATCTTCCAATATCGAACGTATATGAAAGACCCGAAATGATTTTGTATGAAACTGAAATAACTTGCCTCTTCCCTGCGATTTCCTGGTAGGCATAAGGCTTTTGTTCTGTAATCTCCCCAGATTTTGTTTTGTAAACAAGATTTCCATTTTTATCTATAGACAGAGAATCAACCCCTTCTACTCTCACCAGAATTTGTTTTGGGTCTTTTTTTCTTGACACAGAATATGTCGATTTGATATTCGTTCCAGAAAGCTCATATCTTAAATCAATCCCGTCGTATAGGTTCTTATAAAGAATATTTGAGTAGGACGGAACATCTGTTTTCCATTTTGATCTGTCATTGCCCGTATAGTAATTGAATCTGGATTTTGTCTCGCTTTGAGCTTTGATTGTGCAATTTTTATTTGAGTTCTCGAAGGCTATTTTTAAGGTCACCGCCAAAATGTTATTGTTAAAATCGCAAATCACATCACTTTTTGAAAAATAATATGAAGCTTTGCCGGTTCTTGAAAAATATTCAATATTTGCATCTGGGACCTGTCCAACATTTGGGATAAAAACACTATTGACAGCTTCGAGTTGTTTTGTAATAGAGGCTTTGTTTTGTGCCTGCGCAAAACAAATTTGTGCAGCTGCAAAAAAAATGAAGACAGCAAACAAAAGGGCAATGGAGAACGGACGATTTATTCTGGCTCTCATATCTCTTATATTATATATACATATAGAGCGCAAAGTCAACGATTTTCAAAGAGAAGTAAAATTCAAAAAAGGCTTTATGCAATCAGGAATAGATACAGTTCCGTCTGCTTGTTGATAGTTTTCCAATATTGCAGCCAAAGTTCTTCCAACTGCAAGCCCCGAACCATTCAGAGTATGAACAAATTCAGCCTTTGCCTTTGAATCACGTTTAAATCTAATGTCCGCACGTCTTGCCTGAAAATCCTCATAATTGGAACATGAAGAAATTTCCTTGTATTTGTTTTCGGATGGGAACCAGACCTCAATATCATAGGTCTTTGCAGAAGAAAAACCAATATCTCCCGTACAAAGAGACATCACCCTGTATGGAAGACCAAGTAATTGAAGGATTTTTTCTGCATCATTTGTCAGAGCTTCAAGTTCGCTATATGAATCCTCCGGCTTTGAAAATTTTACAAGCTCTACCTTATGAAATTGATGGAGTCTGATCAACCCTTTGACATCTTTGCCATAAGAACCTGCTTCACGCCGAAAACACGGTGAGTAGGAACAATATTTAATCGGAAGATCATTAATATCTAGAATTTCTTCTCTGTGAAGATTTGTTATGGAAACCTCTGACGTCGATATCAAATACATATTATCGTTCGTTTCATACATATCCTCTTTGAATTTTGGGAGCTGGCCCGTGCCATATAAACAATGTTCGCCAACAATAAAAGGAGCAAGCACCTGAGTGTAACCGGATTGGCTTGAATGAACATTGAGCATGAAATTTATAAGCGCCATCTTTAGCTTTGCCCCTTTGTCACGATAAACTACAAATCTTGACCCCGATAATTTTGAGCCCTGCTTTGAATTAAAAACGCCTAAAGCTTCCCCTATTTCATCATGCGTCTTTGGCTTAAAAGAAAAATTCTTGGGCTCGCCCCATGTCCTAACCACAACATTATCGTCTGCGCTTTTGCCAACAGGAACACTTGCGCTTGGAATATTTGGGATAATGAATAAAATATTTTTTGTTTGTTCTTCCGCTGCCTTTGCTTCTTCTTCTGCTGACTTGATCAACAGAGCCAGCTCTTTCATTTCCGCCATAAGAGGAGCAGTGTCTTTGCCTTCCTTTTTCATTTTTGGTATTTGAGAAGTAACTTCGTTCTGTTTGCTCTTCATCTGCTCGAATTTTTGGAGTTTCTCACGCCAAATAGCATCCTGCTCTAAAAAAGAATCTACAAAAGAAACATCAGCATTGCGATTTTGCAATGCATCTTTGACCATTTGAGGATTTGAACGTATTATTTTCGGATCGATCATTGATTATCCTTTATTTTTTTTGTACGGACAACCCTAGGATTGTCCCTAACATGGCATTAAAATTCCAATTTCCTTATATCTTTCTTTACTACTTCGAAACCGAATGGCGCTTTGACCGCACTCCCACCATTATCACTATCTGGTTTTTTCTTTAAAAACGTGCCAAACGGCGTATCATCAATTATATACCCTTTTGACTCTATCTCACTTCTTAATTTATCTGCCAATGCGAAATCCTTTTTTGCCCTTGCTTCATTTCTCTTGTTCAGCAATTCAGTCATGTCATCTTTGATCTCTATGTTGCTTTCCTTGAGGCCCAATTGCAAAACATTGTTAAATTCTTCTATGAGTGTTTTTATATTTGAAAGATCCTCTCCTGTCAACTTGAACTTATTCTCGTGAAAAAATTTTATCAGTTCAAATATTACAGATATTGCAACAGGAGTATTAAAATCATCATCCATTGCTTGTATGAACTTCTCTTTGAAATATTTATTCTCATACCTTACAACCGAACTGTCATTTTTTGTTGATTTGATCATGAACAAAAGATCTTCGTAGGAGCTCTTTATGCTATCATATGCTGTTTTTGCTTCGTCAAGATCGTCAAAACTAAAATTAATAGGACTTTTATAATGAACCCTCATAAGAAAATATCTAACGACCATAGAATCGTATTTCTTTAGTACATCTGAAAGTGTGAAAAAATTCCCGAGCGATTTTGACATTTTCTCTTTGTTTATTGTAATAAAACCATTGTGCATCCAGTATTTTACAAACTGCCCATTACCAGAACACTCTGCCTGCGCAATTTCATTTTCATGATGAGGGAATATTAGATCTGCACCTCCACCATGAATATCAATTGGCTGTCCCAAATATTTTTTTGACATCACAACACATTCGGTATGCCAGCCAGGTCGGCCATTTCCAAACGGACTTGGCCAGCTCGGTTCTCCATCTTTTGCCTTTTTCCAAAGAACAAAATCAAGAGGACTTTTTTTCTTTTCATTCACCTCAACTCTTGCACCAGACAGCATTCCATCAAGATCGCGCCCCGACAATTTGCCATATTCATTAAATTTTGAAATGTCAAAATAAACATCGCCATCAGAGACATATGCATTGCCGCTGTCAACAAGTTGTTTTGTCAGCGCTATCATTTCATTGATATGCTCAGTAGCTTTTGGATAATTATTCGCTTTTTTTATCTTGAGACTGTCCATAACATCAAAAAAAGATTTGGTAAATTGCTCTGAAATTTCAGTTATTGTTTTTCCGCTGTCATTTGCTTTTTTTATTATCTTGTCATCAATATCGGTTATGTTCTGAATATAGTTCACATTGTATCCGCTATATTGCAAATATCTTCTGATAACATCAAACGCAACATATGCCCTACCATGGCCTAAATGAGTTTCATCATATGGGGTTATTCCACAAACATACATCGTAACCTTCTTTGGGTCTGAGGGAGTGAACTCCTCTTTTTTGCGGGTCATTGTATTGTAGATTTGTAATGGCATGATTTCCTTATGGGGGCGCGGATAAACCCCGCCCCTACATTTATTTTTTTAAATCCATTATCGTTTTTTCAAGGGCATCGATACGTTTCTGCATGTCTTCAATAGACTTACCAACAGGATCAGGAAGATCTGCATGCTCAAGAGCGTCTATCTTGACACCCTCTTTAACAATTACTCTTGCCGGATTCCCTACGACGGTGCAACCAGGACAAACCGATTTTGTAACAAGAGCGCCTGCGCCAATTCTAGAATTATCCCCAATCAAAATATTACCAAGGACAATTGCCTCTGCACCAATTATGACTCCACTTCCAATTGTAGGATGCCTTTTGCCATGCTCTTTGCCTGTTCCTCCAAGAGTAACCCCTTGATATACTGTTACATTGTCTCCAATAATTGTAGTTTCACCGATAACAACCCCTGCTCCATGATCGATAAATATCCCTTTGCCAATTTGTGCTCCCGGATGAATCTCTATTCCGGTTAAAAACCTGCTGATCTGAGATATTAACCTTGGGAAAAATGGAACATTCAACCCGTATAAAAAGTGAGCCACTCTGTGAATATATATTGCCCATACTCCCTGATATAGGAATACCTCAAAGATATTCTTAGCAGCTGGATCCCTTTCAAAAACGGATTTTATATCGTTGAACATTTACACCATTCCTTCTAATGCCTTTATTTGTTCGTTTGTGCCAAGGGCCACAATCGTGTCATCTGCGTCTATTCTGCTATTTGCATGGGGACTAAATTCAAAGCCACCATTGCTCTTTTTTACAGAAAGAATCATAGCTCCTGAATGCTGACGAATCTTTAATTCTCCAAGAGTTTTATTTGCCATTTTCGAACCTGTTTTTATCTTAATCTCCTTGAGCCACAATTCCATATTTTCGTTTCCAGTAACAATATCGAGGAATTCTACAGAAACAGGAGTCGTTGCAAGACTGGCCATTCTGCTTCCCGCCATAAAATAAGGAGAGATAACTCTGTCAGCACCCGCCTTCTTCAGCTTCTCTTCCATCTCTTTTTTACTTGCTCTTGCAACTATAAATATGTCAGGGTTGAGATATTTTGCCGAAAGTGTAATATAAACATTTTCCGTATCGGAATCTGCTGATGCAAACAGTCCTTTTGCCCTCTTTATCCCTGCCTTGATCAACAGATCATCATCAGAAACGCTTCCGAGAAAACACGGAACTCCTTTTTTTTCAGCCTCCACGGAAGACTCGTATTTCGTATCGATTATTACATAAGACTTGTTTTCATGTTCCAATTGCACAGCGATTTGATGGCCAACCCTTCCATATCCACAAATAATATAATGCTCAGACATTTTTTCTATGGTCTTTTCCATCCGACTTTTCCTCCTTATACCGATAATATTACCCTCTACAATAAATTCGATTATCGTTCCAACTGCATAGAACACCGAAAAAACACCAAAGACCAGAAAAACCATTGTAAAGATCTTCCCTGGATCAGAAAGCTTGATATCTTCGATATAGCTCACTGTAAGAAACACCGTAGATACGCTTAAGTACAAAGAATCGAGAAACGACAATCCTTCCAAAATATAATAACCAAAAGTGCCCATAATGATCGACGCAATCACGAACAGAACCGGCACCATAACCCGCTGAATGATGTTCGAATGTTCTGTTACACTACCGATCTTTTTTATTACCATCTAAAGAAGTCCTTGTTTTATCATTTCCTCTGCTATTTGAACTGCGTTTGTTGCCGCACCTTTTCGAAGATTATCTGAAACTATCCACATATCGATGCCGTTCTTAACTGAAATATCTTTTCTGATCCTTCCGACAAAGGTATCGTCTATGCCAACACAATCAAGAGCTGTTGGATAGATCTTATTTGCAGGATCATCCATTACTCTTACACTTGGAGCATTTCTTAAAATCTCCCTGACTTCTTCTGCGGTTATCGGCAATTCTGTCTCAATATTTACGGATTCACTATGCCCAATAAAAACAGGGACTCTTACTGTTGTTGCGGTCACAGCAATAGAATTGTCTTCCATTATCTTTTGCGTCTCGTTGATCATTTTTAACTCTTCTTTTGTGTATCCGTTGTCAGTAAAGCTGTCAATTTGAGGCACTGCATTGAACAATATCTGCTTTGGCAATATATTTGTACTTATGGCTTTGCCTGCAACATATTCTTTCGTCTGATTAATCAATTCATCAACAGCTTCTTTGCCCCAGCCTGACACTGCCTGATAAGTTGAAACCACTATCCTTTTGATCTTAAATTTGTCATGTATCGGTTTTAGAACAACAACCATCTGAGCTGTTGAACAATTTGGATTAGCAATTATGCCTTTATGTCGTTTTATCGCCTGAGGATTTACTTCAGGGACAACGAGAGGCACATTTGGATCCATTCTGAAGTGAGACGTATTATCGATCACTACAGTGCCTCTTTTTGCGGCTTCAGGAGCAAATTTTTCAGAAATTGACGCCCCTGCAGAAAAAAGACCTATTTGAATCCCTTCAAAAGCTTCCGGGGTTGCCAATTCTACCTTATATTCTTTCCCTTTGAACGTAACCGTTGACCCTGCCGTACGTGACGAAGCAAGTGGAAGCAGTTTTCCTACCGGAAAATTTCTTTCTTCAAGAACTTTTAATAATTCTGAACCGACAACTCCCGTGGCTCCGAGTATTGCTACCGAATATTGTTTAGACATGATACAGGCCCCTTCCTACTATTTATTCTGGGCTGGCACAAGGCCCGCCCCTACGTTACGTAAATTATACCATCTATGTGCGCTTGCCCCTCATCCCTGCCCTTCGGGCATCCCTTCTCCCAAAGGGAGAAGGGGCTAAAATTACACACAAACAGACCCCTCTCCCTCTGGGAGAGGGATAAAAGGGTGAGGGTTTTACAAAATGATATAATTATTATATAAAATGGATCTATTCAAACGTTTATTGAAATACATTGGCCCTTATAAGAAACATTTGATCGCTGTGTTCATTTGTATGTTGATCTTTTCCGTATGCAATATCATGGTAATGCCTCTTGTAAGCGGAATTTCAAAAGCTGTAAGTGAAAAGAACTACCCCGCACTCAATGTATTAATATTGTCAACGATCGCAATATTTTTCGTTAAAGGATTGTTTCAATATGGACAGGGTTATTTGGCCTCTTTTATCGGACAAAGAGTAGTCACAGACATGCGAAAACAGCTTTTTGGACATCTGCAAAATCTTTCTATTGATTTTTATACCAACTGGAAAACCGGAGAGATAATGTCAAGAACAATAAACGACATTAGCATAATACAAAATGCGATCATTGTATCTGCAGTTGAAATAATCCCTCAAATGCTGACACTTGTTGGTGTTCTTGGATATTTGATATACCTGAACTGGCGCCTTACATTGATGGCACTGATATCTACCCCGTTATTTTTGTATGCCATTTCAAAATTCGGTAATGAAATGCGAGAGATAGGAAAAAACGCTCAGAAAAAGATCGCGGACATATCTTCTCTGCTTCAGGAAAACTTGTCAGGAGTCAGGGTTGTTAAATCTTTCACAATGGAAAAACATGAAAAAGCAAGATTTGACGCAGAAAGCGAAGCAAGTTTTGGTTGGACAATGAAAGAAGCTCAAATAGACGCCACACAAAAACCTCTCATGGGGTTTTTGCAGGTATTGGCTGTTGTTGCAGTCATCTGGTATGGT
>CAZWKB010000007.1:64642-66164 GCA_964633925.1 uncultured bacterium | reverse complement strand
TGGTTGCTATGAGGTTATTAACGGGAGACTTGATCCGTCCGGTCTGATTGCCTTTTTCGCCGGAGCTTTCCTTCTGATTGATCCGATAATCGTTGTTTCGAAGATAAATACAACAATACAAAGGTCTCTCTCAAGCGCCGAACGAATATTTGAAATACTTGACACCGAACCATCGGTAAAAGATATTGAAGGAGCTAAAACACTTCCTCAAATCGAAGGAAATATAACATTTGATAACGTCTCCTTTTCATACGACAACAACAACGATGTGCTCAGAAATATAAACCTGGAAGTTACTGCTGGAGAAACGATTGCAATTGTTGGACCGTCGGGATCCGGCAAAACCACTTTTGTAAATATGCTCATGAGATTTTATGACCCTAATAAGGGGGCAATATTCATAGATGGAATAAACATAAGGGAAGTGACCTTAAAAAGCCTGAGAGAACAAATGGCGATCGTGCCGCAGGACACAATATTGTTCAGCGGGACCATATTGGACAACATTAAATATGGCTCTCCAAATGCAAGCGAAGCAGAAGTCATTGATGCCGCAAGAAATGCAAATGCACATAACTTTATTGTTGATTTGCCAGAAGGATATGACACGCAGGCCGGCGAAAGAGGAGTTATGCTATCAGGAGGACAAAGACAGAGAATAGCAATAGCAAGAGCATTACTTAGAAATCCAAAAATACTGCTTCTTGATGAAGCGACATCTTCTCTTGACAGCGAATCTGAAAAACTTATTCAGGATGCGATGAAAACTCTGGTCAAAGACAGGACAACTTTTATTATTGCGCACAGGCTTTCTACGGTACAAAACGCATCAAGAATATTAGTGCTGAAAGACGGAATGCTGGTAGAAGAAGGCACTCACAAGCAACTTCTGGACAAAAACGGAACATATAAAAGACTTTACAATATGCAATTCCTTTATGGACAACGGCAGCAGCAAAGCTAAATGAAAATTCTATTTTTAACCAATGGACATGGCGAAGACATAATTGCAGCAAACATTATGAAAGAGATGAAAGGGGAATGCCTTTCTGTATTGCCTCTTGTTGGAAGAGGAGAAGCCTTTGAGGGTCTTGGGATAGAAATTCTGGGATCAAGAAAAAAAATGCCAAGCGGCGGATTCGTTTATCAGAGTCTGTCAAACATCATCAAAGACTTCACATCAGGACTTCTTGGCAATACTGTTTCCCAGATAAAATTATTAAAAACCCTGCGCGGGAAATATGATCTGGTTGTCAGCGTTGGAGATATTGTTCCAATAATCGGAGCCATGATAACAAAAACGAAATTCGCCTTTGTCGGTTGTGCAAAATCGGATTATTATGATTACAGCTATACCCCATGGGAAAAGTTCTTTTTAAGAAAATATTGCTCGATCAGCTTTCCTCGAGATAATAAAACACATGAGAACCTTTCTAAATATGGAATAAACAGCTCCTATGTAGGAAACCCCATGATGGATTGTTTTAAAATAACAAGAACCTCTTTTGAAATTCCAAAAAAC
>CAZWKB010000007.1:61301-64632 GCA_964633925.1 uncultured bacterium | reverse complement strand
CCGAGATGATATATACCTGAATATGCAGGATATCTTAGATGCATGTAAAACTCTTGGCGACATTGGAATGATGAATAAAAAAGAAATCTTCTTTATTGCAGCCGTGGGAAACGATTTTGAAGACAACAAAATTGAAAAGATAAAAAATCTGATAATCGCGAAAAACTACTTTGGAGATGTGATAAACACCGCGGATATAGTCATTGGTCTTTCCGGAACAGGAAATGAACAGGCAGCAGGTCTTGGCAAACCCGTCATTTCTTTTCCAGGGAGAGGGGTTCAATACACTTCAACCTTTGCAAAAAGACAAACACAACTTCTTGGAAGTTGCCTTACAGTAACAAAAAGAAATTCATCGGAGATCGCAAAAACAGCCTGGGAAATATTAAACAATAAAGAAAAAAGACAAAGGATGGCAACAGAGGGAATGCTTAGAATGGGCGTTTCCGGAGCGAGCAAGAAAATAGCCAACAAAATAATCAGTGAATATCGGATATAACTTAATAGGCAAAAAAAACAGAAATCACTTGAGAATCATTGACGCTTTCAGCAGATATGACAATGACAACAATCATGTGTTTTTTCATTACAATCCAAAAAGAAACAAAATAGATCATTTTAACAGAGGAGAATTAAGCTTTGATGTTTTGAGCGAAGAAAAACCCAAATGGCTTTATAATGAGACTAACCTTCCATTTGAGATACATGACAGCGGATGCGATATCTTTTTTTCTCCAAACGGGAAACTCCCACTACGACAACCATGCAAAACAGCGGTATTGATAGAAAATGTTTCCGATATGGTATTTGGCGACGAAAAACACAACTCCATGAATGAAATTATCAAAAGATATGTTTGGACATCTTCCATAAAAAAAGCCAACAAGATAATTGTGAGATCCCTGTTTTCTAAAAGAGTACTTATCAATAAACTTCATATATCCGAAAACAAGATCTCCTATATGCCAAACATAATAAGCGTGTGCTTCTTGCCTGTTTTTAGCGCTGAAAGAATCAACATAATCAAGCAAAAACTCGGAATCAATAGCCCCTATTTTATTTATTCAGGAGAATATTTTAAAAGGAACAATATTAAGGAGCTAGTAAAAATATTCTATGAATATTTGTCAGGGGATCAGAAAACATTATTAGTGCTTGAAGGTCACATTAAAGAAGACGACAGAAAAAAGCTACTGCGCATGGATAAAGACAATAAGATAATATTTGCAGGAAAGATGGAGGATGAAGACCTGGCAATCCTTTTGAACGGAGCCAGTGCATTTGTTTCAGCATCGCTTTTTGAAACCTGGTGTGAAGGAGCACAAAAAGCCGTATCTTGCGGCATCCCTGTCATTGCATTCAACAATTCGTCTTTTTCGGAACTTCTGCTTACAACAGGAATACTTATAAAAGAGAATGATCACAATTCCTTTATACGCGCAATGAGAGCGGTAAAGATCAATGAGAATCTCAGGATAAGAGCACGAGCTCTTGGGATTCAACAATCAAATCGTTTTACAATAGACAAAGCATTGTCCGCACTTGATGGTATTATGATAGAGATATCGAAGGAAAAATATATACCCGATGAAAAATAATAGCTTAAATATCGGAATAGAAGGAACATGTCTTCTCGGCGAAGGTGCAGGGGTGGAAAGATATACCTATAACCTGATAAGAGAGCTTTCTAATATCGACAGAAATGACAAGTTCCATATACTATATCCGAAATGGTCTTTTTTAAAAAAAAGCGGGATAGATTTTAAACAACATAATATTATCGAGCACCGGCTTCCAGGAAATATCGAGAACAGTCTGGATCTATATCACAACACCTGCGGGAATGCTTGCCGACAAAGTAAAATAAAGGTCGTCACTGTTCATGACCTGTCCCCTCTTACTATCCCAGATCTTGTGTCTGATATCAAAAAAAGTCATTTTGAAAAAGTTTTTATCCCTTTTGTCAGTTCTTCAGATCATATAATTGCAACTTCAAACAATACAAAAAAGGACATTGTCAAACACTTAAATATTAGTGAAGATAAAATATCCGTAATATATGAAGGGGTTGGCGAAGATTTTAAACCACAGCCGCATTATATCGTTGACCTGATAAAAACAAGATACGGAATAAAAAGAAAATACATACTGTATGCAGGAAGTCTTGATGAAAGAAAAAACATCAAGGGAATACTGGAAGCATTTGCAAAGATAAAGTTTGAGATCAGGCCGGAACTTGTCATTGTTGGACAGATAAAAAACATGAAAGAATCTTTAAACAGCATGGCAAAGAAGCTTGGAATAGAAAGCAAGATAAAGTATTTGGGCTATATAGACAAAAAGGATTTGCCGGCACTGTATAGCGGGGCAGACGCTCTTGTATGGCCAAGTTTTTATGAAGGCTTTGGGCTCCCACTACTTGAAGCAATGTCCTGCTCAACAGCAATCATTACTTCTAAGAATTCATCTATTCCTGAAGTAGTTGGTAACAGCGCCATTCTTATAGATCCTCTTAATACAGACGAAATAGCAGCATCGATAACGGCAGTTATTACTGACGAGGGAATGAGAAGCCTGATGAAACAAAAAAGCTACACAGAATCTAAAAAGTTTTCCGCAAGAAAAATGGCAACAGAAACGCTGGGAATTTACAGAAAGGTCTCAAAAAGATGAAAATACTCATTCTTGCCAGAATGTCTTCTCATTTTCACGGAAATACAGTATTCGAAAAACCACTTGGCGGCAGCGAATCAGCACTGCTATATCTTTCAAGAGAAATGGCTAAACTTGGACATCAGATCGTTATATATAACAACGTTTTTGACAAGGCCGGAATATATGAGGGAGTTGAATATAAACATTTTACGACACTTGCAAATCTTGTTAAGTTTTCAAAAACAGATGATTTTGACATCTTCATTTCTTTCCGTGACCTTCCCGCATTCCTCTTCCCTATCAAAGCAAAAAAAAGAATTTGGTGGGGACATGATGATTTCTCAAATGTATGGAATTACAACGATTACAAGAAATATCTTGGTGCAGCTTTTTTGAGATTGGCCGGTTTTCTAATAAACAAATATTGCGATGAACTTTTTGTTGTCAGCAATTGGCTAAAGAAAATATGCATTGATAAAGTGTATATTAAACCCGAGAAGGTATATGTTACGAAGAATGGGGTAAATTGGGAGTATTTTGAAACCAAGACTATCGGTGGACCCTCACCCCGCCCTTCGGGCACCCCTCTCCCAACGCCCGCCGAGGGCGTGCTGGGAGAGGGGCCGGGGGTGAGGGTTCCGAGGTTGGTCTATACCTCCGTTCCCGATCGTGGCTT
>CAZWKB010000007.1:53792-61137 GCA_964633925.1 uncultured bacterium | reverse complement strand
AAGATCTTCTTTAATGCTTTATCCAAGCCATGAAGTTCCCGCCGCCGGCTTTTGGGCAGAGACTTCATGCATTGCGGCACTTGAAGCTCAAGCTGCAGGATGCCCTGTTATTGCATCTAAAAGAGGAGCTCTGGTTGAAAGCATTAAAGATGGAGAAACAGGATTATTAATCGAAGGGGATCCATATTCGAAAGAGTTTCAAGACAAGTTTGTTAATGAAACGATAAAACTTCTAAAAGACAAAGCCAGACTCGATAAAATGCGCGTTGAATCGATAAAATACATAAAAAACAATTTCACATGGGAGTTGATCGCAAAAGAATGGACGGAAAAGTTTAAGGACATGATAAAATAAAAAAATGCCACAAAAGATACTAATAACAGGAGCGGGCGGTTGTGTCGGTCATTACTTAATGGATCACTTATTAAAAGACGCTAATTATGAAATATACTTACTTTTACGCTCGCCTGAAAAAGTAAACTACAATATCAAAGATAAGAACATCCATATCATAAAAGATGATTTTAGCAATATTCAGAACCATACAGAAATCATAAATAAAATGGATGTCGCGATTCACATGCTGGCCGACTGGGGCGGAACAAACGGCAATTATGAATATTCAAAAATATTGTTCGAAGCCCTGAATAACAGCAACTGCAAGAAGATATTGTATTTTTCTACTGCAAGCATTATCGGATGTGACAGTAAAGTAAACGACATCATGGGAGACATCGGAACTCCCTATATCAGAGGCAAATATAAGATGTATAAAGAAATACAATCATCCCCTATCAAAGAAAAGATAATAACTATTTTTCCAACCTGGATACTGGGAGGAGACAGCCAACATCCTATGTCTCATGCATACAACGCGATCAGAGATACAAAAAAGTGGCTTTGGCTTATGAGATATTTTTCAATTGATCTGAAATTCCATTTTATTCACGCTCAAGACATTGCAAAGATGACATATCATCTTTTAAAAAGTGACATTAAAAAAGGTGATTATATTTTTGGCAATCCTGCAATAACCGCAGATAATTTTATTAGCGATATCTGCTCATTTTTTAAAATAAAGAAGAGGACAATCATTAACCTTAATCCTGAAATAGTTATAAAGATCGCGAAGCTTATCAGAAAAGATCTTTCTGCATGGGACAGATACTGCATTGAGAACAGAAGTCTGGAATTCAACACTGTTAATTGTAAATCCTTCTCACTATCAAGTAATTTTGACAATGTCAGAGCAATTTTGTGCGAGGTTTTTGGAGAAGTTTAATGCCAAAAGTTTCTGTCACTACTGTCAATTATAATAGTCAGCATTTCATAAAAGCCTATATAGATTCTATAAACGCTCAATCCTTTAAAGATCTAGAAATTATAATCGTTGATAACGGATCTGTTGATAATTCTGTGAAACTACTTAAAGAAGGCCTCCCATTTGCAAAAATAATCGAAGCAAAAGAAAACCTTGGATACTGTAAAGCTCAAAACATTGCTATTAATAATTCTAGTGGAGAATTCATAATCACTCTCAATCCTGACATATCGCTTGACCACACATTTATTGAAGAGATCGTTCTTTGTGCCCAAAAAAACCCAAAGGCAGGAAGTATTTCTCCAAAACTGTTCAAGATGATCGACGGAGAAAAAACAAATATCATTGACACCTGTGGACATAGTATTTCCAAAGGATTCATTGCTAAAAACATCGGGGACGGACAGATAGATAAAGGACAGTTCGACAATTTAATCAAAATAGATGGAGTTAGCGGAGCTGCGCCTTTACACAAAAAAGAGATGCTTGAAAGCATCAAACACATCGGTGAATATCTTGATGAAGACCTGTTCATATCATTGGATGACGTAGATATTGATATAAGATCAAAAAATGCGGGCTGGCAAGCAGTATTCTGCCCCAAGGCAGTGGGATGGCACATGAGAAGCAGTTCTGTCAGCAAAATGGCAAGAAAATGGAATTACTACAATTACAGGAATAGATATCTGATGATATTGAAAAACGCTTCGGCAAAAGAAATCATTCTCAACACACCTGCAATTCTTTTGTTTGAAACTGGAATGTTTTTTACTATGTTATTTCAAATGCAATTATTGCCGGTTTTTTTTGGGGTCTTAAAAAAAATGCCGAATATTCTTAAGAAGAGAAAACTGATCAAATAACCTTTGTCGCCTTGTTTAGCATGTCATTATATAGCTTCTCATGATATTCGATCGGATAATCCAGAGTAAAACCATAATTTAGTTTTCTGTTCGTATCACTTTGTCGCGCATTTTTTATTTTGTTTAAATAATGTTCTTTGCTGAGATATTTGAAATGTAGAAGTTTAAAATCATCCGATTTAAAATAACGAACCCTACCTCTTGGAGTCGCCTTATGCGCACCGGGAGTATAATTAATCTCCCTGATATTATTCGGATCAAATATTGCACATTTGTTATATAGTTTATCTTCTATGCCATTCTTAATATAATCGTATATCATCCCTTTGCCATCAGGCGTCACTTCACCTACCATGTCATAACCTTTTGGATATAGAACCGTTCTTCCTTCTTTTTTGCAATAAGACAAAAGCTTTTTCATGTTTGGGGAATATAAAAATTCATCCATATCTATATCAATAACGAAATCAAATCTTCCTCTTGATTCCTTCCAGATATTGTTTTTCATCAAAAGATGAAGATCATCTCTTAATTCTCCGGCATTATATTTTACTATTCGCGCTTTTTCACAAGCATTGATTATTTTATGAGTATTATCGGTTGACCCGTTATCATAAATAACGATTTCATCGCAAAAGGAAGAATAATGTTTTAAGAAGAAAGGTAATATTTTCTCTTCGTTATAGCAAAGAGCATAAACACATGTCTTTACGGCAGGAAGATCCTTGTCGGAAGCATTCAGCCAGTTCTTATCATTCCTGAAATTTAATCCAAACATTTAAATTTTATATCCTGCCGATTTTGCATCATTATAAAACATATTCACAGTGTCCAGCGTCATCGCTTCAAGTGTCATCCCTATCAATGCAACTTTCTTCAATATATCCGGGGTTGCCGTAATTATATGGCATCCGCATTTATCGGCCTGGAATATATTTATCAGCTCCCGGCTGCTTGCCCAGAGAAGCTGTGCATTTGGATTTGAAGACAATATAGCGGCACATTCTTTCATGATAGGTTCAGGATCGACGCCGGTATCAGCAATTCTGCCGGCAAAAACAGAAATGATTGTTTGAGATTTTGAAGATATTGCATCAGAAATCTCTTTTACCTGTTTTGGAGTAAAAAGCGCTGTAATGTTCAAACTAAAACCTTCAGCAGAAAGTTTTTTTACAAGAGCAGTTGTCGGCTCCCCTTTAGTATTACAATACGGTATCTTGATATTAATGTTCTTCCCCCAGCTCCATATTTTTCTGGCTTCTCTTTCCATGGATTCTATATCATCGGAAAACACTTCGAAAGAAATTGGCCTGTCTGTAATTGCTTTTAGAACTTCTTTTGCAAATGATTCGTAATCAGAGATCCCCGCTTTTCTCATAAGAGTCGGATTTGTGGTAAAACCATCCACAACACCTGCCTTGTGAGCTGCTAACATGTCGTTTATATTAGCTCCGTCCGAATACAGTTTAACTTTCAAGCCTTTTATTGCCATTATTGATCCTCCATGTTGTTATTATATATGAAAAATCCCAAATCCCAATGACCAAATCCCAACAATGAGCGCTTCGCGCACATCAAAACAATTAGTCATTCTTCATTTATTATTATATCCACCGCCGCCGCCAGATCCTTCACAAAATAATCAGGTTTTGATTGCCCTCTTTTTTTTGCAGATAATTGATTGTCGAGAAGAATTGTTTTTAAACCTGTAGCTTTGCCGCATTCAACATCTGCATCCTGATCACCCACAAACCAAGATTTTTTCATATCAATATCATATTTTGTTCTGGCAGTTTCAGGAAAAAGCGTTCCAGGTTTTCTGCAGGAACATTTCTTTGTATATTCAGGTACAATACCGTCGGGATGATGATAACAATAATAATATTCCGTAAATATGATGCCGGATGATTTCATAAGGTCATGAAATTTTGCATGAATCAACTGAGTCATTTCTAAAGTTACTTTGCCTTTTGCAAAACTTGGCTGATTGGAAACCAGAAAAAGGAGATATCCATTATCCTGAAGGATTTTCATTGAATTAACAGCCCATGGCAGCAGTTTAAAATCTTCCAGAATATGAGGAGACTCGTACTCTCCGGTGTTTTTGTTCAGTGCCGATTCATTAATAGTTCCGTCACGATCAAGAAAGACGGCTTTGTTCATTATTTTGTCGATTCCCATTTCATTTCGCTAACTTTAATATTAGGATGAGAAACTATCAAATGCCATATAACAGCCTGAAATGCTTCTGAATGAGGGGTTACGGTTTCGGGATTTACCGTTGGGATTATTAGGACAGCATCCCCTGCTTTTGCAGTATAGCCACCGTCACGGCCAACAATACCGATAACCTTTGCGCCTTTTTCCTTTGCAAGCTTAATAGATTGTACAAGATTCATGCTTACGTTCTTTTCTGCATTTCCACCACCAACAGAAAGAACAAATACTGTATCGTTCTTTTTTATTCTGCTGCCATTTAACCAGTTTGCAAATGAACTGTCCCAACCGTCATCATTTATTCTGGCAGTTAGCTCTGAAGCGTTATCCGTCGGAGAATAAGATTCTATCCCTGCGATTTTTCTAAAATCATTAACTGCATGAGACGCATTCCCTGCACTGCCGCCAACACCGAGAATAAACAATCTGCCATTATTGTTTCTTGTTTCAACCAAAATCTTTACCATATTATCGATCTTCGTCTGATCTATTTTACCGACAATTTCAACGACCTCGGACATGAATTTCTGTGTGTATGACATTTTTTTTCCTTTCTTGTACAGACGCATTGCAATGCGTCTCTACGATACATATATTTTATTTTAACAACGCCCGTGTTTCTTCCAATCCCTTGAACGAACCGATCTCATAAAAACGTTTTTTGACTTCATATCCGGCCATTTCGCCTTTTGATATTAAATCCTGATATATGACGGACATATCGATGGGATAATTGCCATCGTGAAGAGACGCATTGCAATGCGTCTCTACGAAGCAGGCCCGTTTCATTATAATCAATCCGTAATCTATGTATATCATATCCCTTGATTGGACTTTTTTGTCGTATCGTTTGACCATTCCGTTTGAAAACTCAACATTGCTTTTGTCCCATTCATTATTATTCTTTATCACTGTCATTAATGACATTTTGCCTGATTCTTTGAATGCTGCATAAACAGCAGGATAATCAATGTCAAGATAGGAATCTCCATTGATCAACATGAATTCGTCATCAATTTTCTGCCAAGCATTTCGTATTGCCCCCGCTGTTCCCAGCAATTTTTCACCATCAAAAGAATACTCTATTAAAACCCCGAATTCTTTTCCGTCTTTTAAATAAGCTTCTAATTGATCGCCATAATGCCCTGCACAAATAAGAACTTTCGATATGCCATTCTTTTTAAGAAGTTTAAGTTGATGATAGATAAAAGGATTACCGTTAATATCCACAAGTGCTTTTGGGATTGTCTCTGTTACAGGAAGCAACCTTGTTGAAAGGCCACCCGCAAGAATAACAGCCTGAGGCATTGTCATTGAGTAATAACCTTTGTTCCTTCAAAATCGAATCTAAACCGCACTTCTTCAAGTCCCTGCTGCATCATGACATGTCTTAATCTTGTTTTATCTTCTGCATAAAACATTAAGAATCCGCCCCCACCAGCGCCTATCAGCTTTCCGCCTACAGCGCCATTCTTAACTGCCAGTTCATACCATTCGTTGATCTTGGGGTTAGACATTGAGGAAGATCTTTTCTTTTTATGCTCCCAGTGAATATTCATCAATTCTCCGAATTTCTTTAGATCCCCTTTTTCAATTGCAATTTTACTTTCCATTCCAAGCTCTTTTACAAAATGCAGGTTTTTTATCATGTCGTCATTATTTGTTTTGCTCTTATCGTCCTGCTCTTTAAGAATTGAGGATGCTGCTCTTGAAAAACCGGTAAAAAACAAAAGAAGATTGTCTTCGAGATCATATAAAGTTTCTTTATCCATCTTGAGCGGATAAGCATTTACACTTCCATCCTTATTGAATTCAAAACAGGTTATGCCTCCGTAAGCTGCGATATATTGATCCTGTTTACCGATAGGCTCTTTAAGTCTGTTTATTTCAATATCACAAGCCTGCTCTGCTAACTGCTGAGGCAATATCAGACTCCTTTTTTGAGTATGAAGAGCCTTTAATAAAGCCGTGGTAAAACTACTGGAAGAACCAAGTCCTGTCCCTGCTGAAATATCTGCCATACTGGCGATCTCAAGGGCTTTGCTGTCAATATTTAATAGCTTAAAACTCTCTCTGATAATGGGATGTTTTATTTCGTCTACGGTTTTTACTCTCTCAAGTTGAGAATATTTCAGGATCAATTCTTCGACAAATGTTTTGTGTATCGTTATATAGACGTATTTATCAATAGCGGCAGCAACAAGAAATCCTCCAAATTTTGAATAGTAAGAAGAAAGGTCCGTCCCTCCGCCGCCAAAAGTTATTCTTAACGGACTTCTTGTAATTATCATGCTATTCTCCTATTTTCTTTTATCAAACAACCATTTGTTATCAATGAGGTAATCCAAGGTCCTTATGATGGATTCTTTTATTGTTAATTTCGGTTTCCATCCAAGACTCTGAATCTTTTTTGTTTCAAGGAATATAAAAGGATTATCCCCTATCCAACCTCTGTCCCCTCCGGAATAAACAAGCTTTGGAGAGACCCCGAGTCGTTGAGAGATATAACCGATGGAATCATTTACTTCGCAATATTCATTTGTGCCGAGATTAAAAATATTGACCTTGTCATTTGCTTTTTCAACTGCTGTTTGTATCGCATCTATGCAGTCCTGAATATAAAGATATGATTTTCTCTGTTTGCCGTTACCAAGAACATCTAGTTTTGTAGGATCATTTAAAAGTTTTTTATAAAAATCATATACATGCCCGTGAGTATATCGTTCTCCAAGGATCGAAACAAATCTGAATATCCATGATTGAAAACCAAAACCTTCACAATATGCCTGAATAAGCCCTTCACACGCCATCTTTGAAGCCCCATAAAGGGAAGTTTGAACAGGTATCGGAGCGTCTTCAGGAGTTGGAATTATCTTTGCTTCCCCATATATTGAGCCCGTTGAGGAAAAAGCGATTTTTTTGATGCCATTGGATCTCATTGAT
>CAZWKB010000007.1:50365-53782 GCA_964633925.1 uncultured bacterium | reverse complement strand
TATTTAGGAGATCTTTTTGCTGTCTCCACAAACTCTTCCAGACCAGTTGAGAAATTATCAAAGGCGACGACTTCATGTCCTTGTGAAATAAATCGGTCAACCAAATTACTTGCGATAAAACCTGCAGCTCCTGTCACGAATATTTTCATATGGTTAATTATATAACAAATCACCGACAAATCAGATAAAAGTTAATCGCAATTGAAAAATTTCAGAAATAGTTACATAATTGGATTATGCCAATAGATATTAGTATTGTTATCCCTACACTTAATCGTTCAAAGACATTGAAACGCGTAATAGAAGCTCTCATTGATCAAACATATCCAAAAGACAAATACGAGATCGTAATTGTGGATGATGGATGTACTGATGATACGGCGGAGATGGTTAGGGGCGTATTGCAATACGCCCGTACGATTAATTTATCAATCGTATATATTCACCAGGACGCATCCAAACGAGGGCCCGCCGGCGCAAACAACCTGGGTATAAAAACCGCAAAGGGCGAATATATCCTGATGATGAATGATGACGTGATCGCGGATAGGAACCTGGTTAAACAACATGTAGAGACGCAAAATTTTGCGTCTCTACGACAAAACAATCCACAATCAAAATATGGCATCATCGTACAAGGTCGCGTCATTAACACATCTTCGCTCGAAGACCTCGGCAAAAAACACGATGGGTATTCAGGGGGATACAGTAATCTGTCTTTTGGTTATTTCACGACATGGAATTGTTCATTACGAAAAAACACTCTAATAGAAGCTGGCCTATTTGATGAGGATTTTAGAGATCTTTGCTGGGAAGATGTGGAATTTGGATTTAGATTAAGAAGGCTTGGCGTAAAACAGATCGATAACAAAAATGCATTTGGATATCATTTTAGACATGTTTTTAATCTTGACCAAATAGAATGGGTAAGAACAAAATCAATAAACATGGGTAAAAACGGAATGATATATTATCGAAAGCATCCGATACTAGAAGTAAAAATATCAACAGAATCATTTTGGCTTCCAATGGCGGTGCATGGATTTATTTCAATAATAGTCAAGAAAATAGGGAAACAGAAAATAATAAATTATTTTAAAAAGCTGAAGGCCAAGAAAAAAGACAAACTTCTTGCATTTCTTGTAGGCCTTGCCGGTAAATATTGGTATTGGTCAGGGGTTAAGGCCGGCAAGCTGATATAATATGGTTATGAAACTCTCTATTTGCATTGTTAATTGGAATGTCTCTTCCCTTCTTGAAAAATGCATCAATTCCATAATCGAAAATAGACCTGCCCATGATTTTGAAATTAATATTGTTGATAATGCATCACGTGATTCATCGGTTGATATGATAAGGAATGTTTTTGCGCAGGAGATAAAATCAGGAATAGTCAATCTTATTCAAAACAAAGAAAATGTCGGATTTTCTGCCGGCAATAATCAAGCTATAGCAATTTCTAAAGGGGCATACATCCTGCTCCTCAATCCCGACACTGAAGTAACAAAAAACAGCATAAACATATTAACAGAGTTTTTGGACAAGAACATTGAAGCGGCAATCATAGCCCCAAAGCTTCTTAATTCTGACGGGTCACTTCAAAGATCATGCATGGGATTCCCTACTTTTGGTGCAATGGCAATGCGTCAAACCTTTTTAGAAGCTCTGTGGCCATCAAATCCATTTACAAAAAAATATATGATGTCTGATTTTAAATACAACATGACATCTGAAGTTGACCAGCCAATGGGAGCCGCCCTGTTAATCAGAAAGGAATCTCTGGATAAAGTTGGAGTGTTTGATGAAAGTTCATTTATGTTCTTTGATGAAGTTGATCTTTGTAAAAGATTGAAAGACAAAGGCTGGAAAATATTTTTTACTCCAGCAGCTGAAGTCATTCACCATGGTGGAAAATCTGTAAAAAAATGGGGGAATTTTAATCTTAGCAAGCATTGGACACGAAGCAGGAATATTTTCTTTAAAAAACATTATGGTCATGGAGCCATGGTTTGGCTGACACTAATTGATTCAGGTAAAATAGTAATAATAATAACGTTACTCATGCTCATGATCTTCGCACTTAAAAAACTGTATATTTCTATTTAATTACGGTTTTTGCTCTCATAAAAAACAATGCCAACACCGCAAATAAGGCGAAAGCAACAGATATCCACTGAGACGGAGATAGTCCTGCCCAATTGAGTTCGTTAAATCTGAAAAACTCAATAATAAATCGGTATATAGAATAAAGAAGTATGCCCCATACAAATATCTGCCCGTCATAGTTCTTCTTTCTGCCAATAAACATCAATAAAATAAAAATGATGATTCCTGCAATTACTGAATATAGTTGTGTCGGATGAACAAACCCTTTAACATCAGGAAAATGTGTTGCCCATGGGAGAGAACACTCAAGCCCGTAACAACAGCCTCTCAAATAACAACCAATTCTTCCGATCGCATATCCTACTGCTGCTGCAGGAGCAATTGCATCGAACATTTTTAAAATATTTATCTTGTTCTTTTTGGTATATATCCACAAAGCCAGCATAGACATTATCAACCCTCCATAAAAGACCATCCCACCTTCCCAAACCGCAAATACTGACAACCAATTATTTGAGAATTCATTCCAAAAGCCGATTACATAAAATAATCTTGCGCCAAACAATGAAGTGATTAAAGTTATGGCTGAAATATCTAATGCCTGATCATTAGATATTCCCTCTTTTTCTGCTCGTTTCATGCCAATATATATAGCAACTGCAAATGCGACGGCAACCATAAATCCCCAGGAATATATTCTTAATTGACCGAATTGCAATAAAATTGGATGCATTATTTCCCCCCGCGATCATTTATGTATGGGTGTATTGCATACGCCCATATCATTATTAATATCCCTACATTTATCATGATATCTGCAAGATTCATCACGGAAAAATATCTTACATCAATATAATCTACGACGTATCCTCTTAACAATCTATCTATGAGATTGCCAATGCTACCGCCTATTATCAAGCCATAACCGATATCAAAAAATCTGCCTTTATTTCTAAACGATGAATAATATGCCAAGAACATTGCTACCATAAAGATTATGCTAATAAGCGCAAGAATTAATGTTGAGTTTTTAAATATACCAAAAGCCGCGCCAGTGTTCTTTATATATGTAATAAAGATAATTGGATCTATTATTGGCAACGATTTGCCAAGAAGCATATTTGAAGAAATGATACTTTTTATGATTTGATCTGCAGCAACAGAAATTAGTATTACCAGATATAAAATAACTATTTTGCCCCGCTTTTTAATGAATGATTAACAAAATCTACCAATTGAGCTATATATGTTCCGATGAAAGGTATCTCAACAAACTTGCCAAGAACTGTTATGAGAATATACACAACAAGA
>CAZWKB010000007.1:46954-50355 GCA_964633925.1 uncultured bacterium | reverse complement strand
AACAAGAGCAAATATTATTGTCATTCCGATAGCCATCCCAAGACCTCTAAAAAGCCCTTCAAGAAAACACAGCCAAAGTAATTTTAGCGGCTTTAAACGCAGATCTACATACTCTGAAAAATTTGCCTTTTCAAAATGAAGCGCCAGTTTTTCTACTGTCTCAACGAATTTATCTTGTTTATGTTTTTCCATTTTTTCTTAGACCCTCACCCTGCCCTTCGCCCGCCTGCCATCGCCAAGCTTCTGGCTTTGGCGGGCAGGGGCATCCCTCTCCCAGAGGGAGAGGGAATTAATTTAATATCTATAATGGTCTGGCTTATATGGGCCGTCAACGGATACGCCGATATAATCAGCCTGATCTTTTGAAAGTTTTGTAAGTTTAACACCTATCTTTTCAAGATGAAGTCTTGCAACTTCTTCGTCAAGATATTTTGGAAGTCTGTATACCTTTGCCTCATATTGTTCTTTGTTTTTCCAAAGATCTATCTGTGCTAATGCCTGATTTGTAAAAGAGTTTGACATAACAAAAGAAGGATGTCCGGTTGCACAACCCAGATTTACCAATCTGCCTTCTGCTAATAAATAGATCGCTCTTCCATCAGGGAATAAATATTTATCAACCTGCGGTTTGATATTGATCTTCTTGATACCTTTGAAAGTTTCCAGCTTCTCAACTTCAATCTCATTGTCAAAATGTCCAATATTACAAACAATTGCCTGATCTTTCATTCTTTGCATATGCTCAATAGTGATTATGTCTTTGTTCCCTGTTGTTGTTACATATATATCAGCAACCCCAAGACTATCTTCTACTGTAGAGACCTCATATCCTTCCATTGCAGCCTGCAAAGCACAGATAGGATCTATTTCAGTAACAATTACTCTTGCACCAAAACCTTTTAAGGATTTTGCAGAGCCTTTGCCCACATCGCCATAACCGCAAACAACAGCAACTTTACCGGCTATCATTACATCCATTGCTCTTTTGAGTCCATCTGCCAAAGATTCGCGGCAGCCATATAGATTATCGAATTTTGATTTTGTAACAGAATCATTCACATTGATCGCAGGAACAAGAAGTTCTTCTTTTTCCATCATTTGATATAGTCGGTGAACTCCTGTTGTTGTTTCTTCTGACACACCCTTCCATTCCTTGACCATGTTTGACCACTTTTGCGGTTCGGTTTTTAAAGTTTTCTTTACTAGTTTGATCAATTCAGCTTCATCAGGGCCTCCAGGTTTTTTATCAAGAACCGATGCATCTTTTTCTGCACGTGAGCCCATATGCAGCAACATAGTGGCGTCTCCTCCATCATCTACTATCAATTGAGGACCTTTGCCTCCTGGGAATGTTAATGCTTGTTCAGTACACCACCAATACTCTTCAAGTGTTTCTCCCTTCCAAGCAAATACAGGAACGCCAGACTTGGCCACGGCGGCGGCTGCATGATCCTGGGTTGAAAATATATTACAACTGCACCATCGTACATCTGCACCAAGCTTTACCAGTGTTTCAATAAGAACGGCTGTTTGAATTGTCATATGCAGGGAACCCATTATTCTTACCCCTTTAAGAGGTTTTGTTGAGCCAAATTTCTTAGATATAGACATAAGCCCAGGCATTTCATGCTCGGCTATTTCTATCTCTTTTCTTCCATAATCCGCTAAATTGATATCCTTGATCTTATAGTCCACTTTTTTCTCCTTTTTTTATCTATTAGGACAACCCAAGGGTTGTCCCTACGGCATCTTCACATCTTTTGCATAATCCAGGATTCTTTTGACTCTTCCCAACCGTTGGCAAATATCTCCAGCAACGTTCGCATTTGAGGTTTGTGGTTTTGGTGATGGTGATTGTGGTATTTGTTTCATTTAGTGGAGACGCAATATTTTGCGTCTCTACTGATACCCCCGACACCTGCAATATTTCGTTCAATTCATCTCCCAATGATTTCAATATTTCTATGGTCTTCGCATCTGCAGTGATATACAGATCGCATTCCGAATTCTGATTAATGACTTTTGTTGCCCGGAATTCCTCAAGTTTTTTATTCGCTTCTGCCTTAACAGCTAATATTGTTTCCCATTTTGCTTCAAGCGCATTATCAAGATGCAATTGATTTACCGCCGGCAATGTTTCAAGAAAAAGACTCTCTTTTAGGTTTTCAAAACCTTTGAGTTTTTTTAGATGTTGGTAAATATCTTCTGATGTAAAGCTTAGTACTGGAACAAGAAGCTTTATCATTGTTAACAAAAGTTCGGAACATACTGTCTGTGCAGCTCTTCTGCTAACAGATTTTTTGCCGTCGCAATACAACCTGTCTTTGATGATATCCATATAAAAGGAGCTAAGATCATTTACGCAAAATGTATACATAGAATGATATACAACATGAAATTCATAATTATCATATGCTTCTCTTATTTTCTTTGATAATAATTCGAGTTTAAAAAGTGCATACTTGTCAATTTCTTTGAGGTCACTGTAAGCTACTTTGTCATTCGAATTATCGAAATCGTTAATATTGCTTATTAAGAACCTGCATGTATTTCTTATCTTAGAAAAACCTTCGGCAATTTGTTTTAAAATTTTCTTGGAAACAGCCATGTCATTTCTAAAATCTGTAGATGCAACCCACAACCTAAGAACATCCGCCCCTGATTCATTCATAACATCCTGTGGCAGCACGGTATTGCCTAGCGACTTGCTCATTTTTTTGCCTTTTTCATCAACAGTAAATCCATGAGTTAGAACGGCTTTAAAAGGAGCTGCCTTGAAACCTGCCATAGAGGTAAGCAATGAAGATTGGAACCATCCTCGGTGTTGATCGCTGCCTTCCAGATATAGATCTGCAGGCCAATTAAATACATCTTTTTCAGCTTTTAATACTGCATTATGGCTTGATCCCGACTCCAGCCAAACATCCATAATATCCGTTTCTTTAGTAAATTCTTCGCCCCCACAAAATTCACATTTAAGACCTTTCGGTAAAATGTCCTTTGCCTCTTGCTCGAACCATGCATCAGACCCAGACTTTTGCATCATTTCAATAACAGCTGCGTTAAACTTACCTTTAAAATTTGGCTTATTACATTTTGTACAATAAAATGCAGGAATTGGGATACCCCAGGACCTTTGCCTGGAAATACACCAATCAGGCCTGCCCTCTACCATACTTCTTATTCTCGTTTCTCCCCAGGACGGGAACCATTTTGTTTTTGTAATTTCACTTAATGCGTTTTTTCTAAGATCATTATGATCTACAGAAATAAACCATTGTTCTGTTGCTCTAAATATAATAGGTTTTTTGCATCTCCAGCAATGAGGATAAGAATGTTTCATTGTTTGATTGCCTAGCAATGTATTATTTTCTTTCATCATATCGATGATAAGAGGATTT
>CAZWKB010000007.1:36119-46944 GCA_964633925.1 uncultured bacterium | reverse complement strand
TGCAAATTCGGATGTATATAAACCTCTTTCATTAACAGGCATTATCGTCGGTAATCCGCATTTTTGCCCTACTCCAAAATCTTCTATCCCATGTCCCGGCGCAATATGAACACATCCAGTACCTGTATCAACTGTTACGAATTGATCCATAACAATGACCGAATCCCGATCAATGAATGGATGTCTGCATATTATTCCAACAAATTCTTTACCTTTAAAAGTATCTATGACTTCATACTTTTCCCATCCCATACTTTTTCCGGCACTTTCAAGTAATTCTTTTACAATAACAAATATATTGCCTTCTACATCAACTACGTTGTAATCAAAATCAGGATGAACGGCGATAGCAACATTGGATGGCAATGTCCAAGGAGTTGTTGTCCATATAATAAAATTAGAGCTCCCTTTGCTAAGAATAGCTGCCAATTCTTTATTTGCAGTTTCTGTTTTTTTAATAGCGAATTTTACATATATTGCAGGGGAAGGGATATCTTCGTATTCAATCTCAGCTTCGGCTAATGCCGTTTCGCAATTTGGACACCAATGTATCGGTTTTAATGCCTTGTAAACATATCCTTCGTCGGCCATTTTGCCAAACAATTCAACAACGCCGGCTTCATAGCTTTTGTTTAGAGTTAAATATGGTTTGTCCCATCTGCCAAGAATTCCAAGCTTTTTAAAATCCTCTTTTTGCATTTCAACATATTTGAGTGCATATTCCCTGCATTTTCCTCTGAACTCAACGATTGAAAGCTCTGATTTTCTGACCGTCAATTCTTTAATAAGCTGAGTTTCGATCGGAAGTCCATGACAATCCCATCCCGGAACAAATGGAACATTATATCCTTCCATTGATTTGAACTTTACAACAATATCTTTTAATGTCTTATTTAGTGCATGACCTAAATGAATAGATCCGTTTGGATATGGAGGGCCATCATGAAGAATGAATTTGCCTTTACCAGAAGCGGTTTGCATCTTGGCATAAATACCGTTAGTCTCCCAAAAAGCCAATAATTCTGGTTCTCTTACTTTAAAGTTAGCTTTTATAGGAAAATCCGTAGATGGCAGATTGAGTGTGTTTTTATATTCCATAGGTTAATTATATCACTGAAGACGATCGCCAAAAAAATCCCAAATCCCAATGACCAAATCCCAACAATGTATCGCTTCGCGATATATTAGAAAATCAAATATGTCTCGAGCCAATCGAGGGACTCCATGTTGGGATTTGGGATTTGGAAATTGGGATTTCCGGTATTTATGCCGGCAGCTGCCCTTCATAATGCGGAGGGATTGGGATGTCATCTCCAAGCATTTCAGCTATTGAGAGTGTAATTTCTTTTTTTATTTCTTCCGCTATTGGTTTGTTTTTTAAACCTTCAGGGACAATCGTAAAGGCTTCTTTTATAACTTCATCAACATCTTTTACAAAAACAAACTCCATATTCAATTCTTCTTTGAGATGAAGTTTTATTTCTTCATAATCTTTTTTATTATCAAACGGACAAATGATCTTCTTAATTCCTGCACGTCTGGCTGCAAGCACTTTTTCTTTTAATCCGCCGATTGGAAGAACTCTTCCTCTAAGGGTTATTTCTCCTGTCATTGCAATATCCCTTTTTACAGGAATTCCTGTTAATGCGGAAGCAAGTGCAGTTGCAATAGTGATCCCTGCTGAAGGACCGTCTTTTGGAACTGCTCCTTCAGGAACATGAATATGAATATCAACTTTTCTATAGAATGCTTCATCAATTCCAAGAACATCTGCTCTTGCCCTGATAAAACTCATAGCCGCCTTTGCACTTTCCTGCATAACTTCGCCAAGTTGCCCTGTGAGAGTCAAACTCCCCCTGCCCTTCATCGCAGTAACTTCTATAGGAAGAGTATCCCCTCCCATTTCAGTCCATGCAAGCCCGGTTGTAAGCCCAACCTGATCTGTTTCTTCTGCAAGTCCAAATCTGTATTTTGTTGAACCAAGATAATTGTGAAGATCATTCTTAATAATTAATATTTGTTCGTCTTTTCCCGATTTAACTGCTAAGGTAGCAACCTTTCGGCATATTGTCTCGATAGTTCTCTCAAGATTTCTTACGCCTGCTTCTCTTGTATATTCCCTAATTATCGTCACGAGACTTTCATCATCGAATTTTATCTGATCGATAGACAATCCGTGTTTTTCAATTTCTCTGCCCTGAAGATATCCTTTAACAATTCCCATTTTTTCTTCTTCTGTATAACCGGACATCTCAATAATCTCCATCCTGTCCCTCAAAGGCCTTGGAATGGTCTCTGTAGTGTTTGCGGTTGTGATAAAGAAAATATCAGACAGATCAAAAGGAACTTCCAGATAATGATCTGCAAAATCTTTGTTCTGTTCAGGATCAAGAACCTCAAGTAATGCAGATGCCGGATCTCCTCTAAAATCATTTCCCAATTTATCTACCTCATCCAAAAGGAATACAGGATTGTTGACTTTTACTTTTGCGATATTCTGGATAATTCTGCCAGGCATAGACCCTACATATGTTTTTCTGTGCCCTCGTATCTCGGCTTCATCCCTTACTCCACCAAGAGACATCCTTACAAATTTTCTTCCCATAGCTCTTGCAATTGATTTTGCAATTGATGTTTTACCTACACCGGGAGGCCCTATAAGACACAATATAGTCCCGCCAATTTTTCCCGTTCTTTGAAGAACAGCAAAATATTCGATGATTCTTTCCTTTACTTTATCAAGACCATAATGATCTTCATTAAGGATCTTTTCTACTTCGGCGATATCAATTTTGCTCTTTGATTTTTTACGCCATGGCATGTCTGTCAACCAGTCAAGATATGTCCTTACAACAGTTGCTTCAGATACCATTGACGGCATTTTTGCCAATCGTTCAAGTTCTTTTAAAGCTTTTTCTTTTACTTCATCCGGAAGCTTTGCGGCTTCGATCTTTTTTCTGTACTCGCTTATTTCAGGAGTAGCGTCTTCATCTTCTTCTCCAAGCTCTTCCTGAATCGCGCGCATTTTTTCTTTTAAATAATATTCTTTTTGAACTCTCTCTATTTGCTTCCTAACCCTGCCCTGAAGTTTTTTCTCAACCTCAAGAACCTCAATTTCTTTATCAAGAACTTCATTTAGTTTTTTTAATCTTTTTGGCAGTGACACGGCTTCAAGTATTTGCTGTTTTTCCTCCACCTTGAGAGTCAAATAGGAAGCGATCAGATCAGCCATTCGGCCGTGATTTTCCACATTGATTATTGACATCAATGTTTCTGACGGGATTCTTTTGTTTAGCTTTACATAATTCTCAAACTTCTTTATTACCATGCGAAGAGAGGCTTCAAGTTCTACAGATGTTTCTGACGGTTCAGGAATCTTCGATACCTTTACTTTATAATATGGAGCATCTTGTGTAAATTCATCTATTCTTACTCTTGCAACCCCTTCTACAAGAATTTTGGTTGTCCCATCAGGAAGTGCGAGCATTTGCACGATCTCTGCCAATGTAGCAATATTGCAAATATCTTTTTGGGAGGGTTCTTCTATCTCTTCTGATTTTTGTGAGGCAAAAACAACAAGTCTTTCCTTTTCGAGAGTATCTTCAAGGGCTTTTACTGACTTACTTCTTCCAATAAAAAGAGGAACGATCATCTGCGGAAAGACGACCATATTTCTAAGCGGAATTAGTGGAAGCTCATCCCTCCACTCGACCTGAGCTACCTTTTCGGACTTTTCCATTATTTTTTCTTGCCCTTAATAACCTCTTTGAGTTTCTTTAACTTAACGGCATCAAGCACTTCATCTATTAAACCATATTTTACGGCTTCTGCGGCAGACAGAAAAAAATCTCTGTCGGTATCTTTTTTTACTTTATCTATCGGCTGTCCTGTGTGGCTTGAGAGTATCTCATTTATCAAAAGTTTCATGCGGAGAATTTCCTGTGTCTGAATCTCGATATCAGTTGCCTGACCCTGCGCCCCGCCAAGCGGTTGATGAATCATTATTCTTGCATTTTCAAGAGCAAATCTTTTGCCGTGATCCCCTGCCGCAAGCAATAAAGCCCCCATGCTTGCTGCCTGGCCTACACAGATTGTTGAAATAGGCATAGTTACAAACTGCATCGTATCGTAAATTGCCAATCCTGCTGTAACAACTCCTCCAGGAGAATTTATATAAATATTTGTTTCTTTTTCTTTATCTTCTGCATGCAAAAAAAGTATCTGAGCAATAATCATGTTCGCAACATCATCGTCTATCGGACCGCTGATAAAAATAATTCTCTCTTTTAAAAGTCTTGAATAAATATCATAGGCTCTTTCGCCTTTTGGAGTCTGGTCTATGACCATAGGGATTACTGACATAAAACTATCCTCCTTATTTTGAAGTCTTTGAATTATCAACAACAAAATCCAAGGCTTTTCTTCTGACTATAAAATCTTTTACATACTCTCTCAGTCCGAAGTTGTCTTTATAATCTGATTCGTTCTTGCCTGCTTCTTTGGCTATCTCTTTTATTTCATTCTCCACATCTTCTTCTGTTGCTTCGATCTTTTCTTTTACGGCCAATGCCCTGAGTGCAAGCTTAGCTTTTTCTCTTGCCTTGGCTCCAGGCTCAAGTTCTTTTCTAAGATCTGCCATGCTGATCTTTCTGTTCTTTATGTAGCCATCAACAGTGAGCCCTTTTTGCGAAAGAGAGCTGGAGAGCTCGTCAAGAACAACATCAGTTTCTCTTTTTACCATAGATTCAGGGATATCAACTTCACACCCTTCAGATAGTTTCTCTAGAACTTTGTTCTTAAAATCTGAATCCGCTTCATTCTTTGCAGAAGCTTCGAAACGTTTTCTTATATCGGCTCTATATTCATCGGCTGTTTTAAATGAGCTTATCTTTTGCACATATTCATCATCGAATGCAGGCATTTGTCTCTCAGCAATTTTATTTACCTTGACCTTAAAAGTCGCTTCTTTTTCTGCAAATTCAGGAATGAAATAATCTTTTGGGAAAACTAAGTTAAATTCTTTTGTTTCACCGATAGACAATCCGACAATATTGTCATCAAATCCTGCAGCTATCCTATTATCTCCGATAAGAATTGGCAATTTCTTTTGTGTTAAAGCCGGCATTACAACCCCGTCGGTGCATCCCTCAACATCAAGCTCAGCAATATTTCCCAATTTAACAGGTTGGTCAGTAACTTCTTTTACTTGCGAAGCACTTTCACAAAGATATTTCACGTATTCGTCAATATCTGACTCTTTAACTTCTTTTTCCACTCTTTCAACTTTTAACCCTTTATACTTGCCAAGCTTCACTTCCGGCTGAACATCGACTTCTACCGTAAATGAACAAGAAACCCCATCTTTCAACTCCTTGAGCTTCCACAAAGGATAATCAACAGGTTCTACAGCAGATTCTTTTAGGATTGCCATATAATTCTTTTCAACAACTCTGTCCAATGTTTTTTCTGCAACAAATTCAAGGTTAATATTCTGTTCAATAATGTTTTTAGGTGCTTTACCTGGTCTGAATCCAGGGATTCTAAGGCTTTTTGATGCTTCCGTTAGAACGATATCAAAAGATTCTTTGTACTCTTTATAATCTACTTCGACATTGATGGTTACTCTGTTCCCCGTCTTATTCTGATCAAGTATTTTCAAAACTATTACCTCCGTTATTTTTCAGCTATATAAAAAAGCGGGCGATGAGATTCGAACTCACGACCTTCTCCTTGGCAAGGAGACGTTCTACCACTGAACTACGCCCGCACCCCGATAGATAAATTATAGCATAACAAAAGTAGAGTATAATATTATCAATATATAGCGGAAGGAGCTCATTATGCCAAAGATAAAGGTTGAGGGAAAGAAAACACATGACATTATGATATATGCTCTGAGTACTTGTGGATGGTGCAAAAAAACAAAGGAATTCCTAAGTAATCTTGGAGTTGAATATTGCTACACGGATGTTGATCTGCTAGAAGGAAATGAACAAGAAGAAGCAACTGCACAAATTGACCATTGGAACCCTGACGGGGGATTCCCTACCATAGTGATTAATAACAAAAAATGCATTGTGGGTTTTAATGCTGAAGAATTAAAGGAAGAACTGTCGAAATGACAATAGAAAGCGGAAGAATTGACGAATTATTCAATGTATTATCTGCCGATGCAAAAGCATCCGGTTACTATCTTAGTCCTGATACGTTATTCGTTAAAGAACTGATAAGAGGACTTTTGGTCAATAAAGACAGATATGGATATATAAGTTGTCCTTGCAGGCTATCAACCGGTAAAAGAACAGATGATCTAGACATTATATGCCCGTGCGATTATCGCGACATTGATCTAAATGAATACGGTGCATGCTATTGCGGATTATATGTTTCCAAAGAAATCGCTGATGGGAAAAAGGTGTTTGGGCCTATCCCTGAACGCAGAAAACGTGCAAAAACAGCAGTAACAGAATCAAAAAGTGCAGTATCTGCTGCAGAGCTGTCTGCACAAAAACTGAAATACCCGGTTCACAGATGTAAGGTATGCGGATATCTTTGCGCCAGAGATCACGCCCCAGATAAATGTCCGATATGTAAAGCAGATAAAGATAGGTTTGAGAGGTTTATGTAATCATTCTATGCGAACAGGTTCTTTGGGTTTGATTCCGTATATTACGCGATCGATCTCTTTCTTTAATCCTTCTTTATTTGACAGCATATAATAGCCCCCGTCGATTTGGGCATCTCCACCGGGGACTACTCCAAGATCAATATTTCCATATTTATAAACATAATAAGCTCTCATTCCAATACTCATGATCCCATACAAACCAAGATTCGATCTGACATTCGAATATACTGCGTGAAGAAGCAATGGCATTTTGAAAATGTGAATTGGATTAACGATTTCTTTTGCTAATGATTGAAAAAACTCATGCTGTCTTGTTATTCTCCCCCAATCACTTGTATTATCATGCCGAAATCTTACAAACCCCATTGCCCGTTCCCCATTCAATTTTTGTTCACCCGCAGGAAGATCGATATGAAGATTTGCGGAATTGTCATCATATTTCAAAGGCTTTTCTACATTTATTGTTATGCCTCCAAGATGATCAACAATACTTTTGAACATCGGGAAATTTACTTCTACATAATAATCTATTGGTAAATCCAGATATTTTGAAACGGTCTGACATGACAGTTGCGGCCCTCCGAATGCATGAGCATGATTGATTTTGTCTACACGCCATCCTGGAATATCAACGAGGGTGTCTCTTGGTATTGCAAGAATGCCCATTCGCTTGTTCTTGAAATCAATGTGAACTAAATTTATTGAATCAGACCTGGCCTTTAATCCTGTCGGGCTATCAATGCCCATAACAAGAATATTTACCTCACTGTCATTTCTGCTAAGACTATCTCTCACCCCGAAAAACAATCCGACAGAAATTGCCAGTATGACAAGGATTAACAGTATCTCTTTGAATATCTTGGAAATTATCATAATAGAAAGTCGCAGACTATCCTTCTACCAACCATTTTTCTTCTTTTTCAAACCACTCCGAAGGATTACTTAGATACAGGTAGGTGTCCTGAAATATTTCGTAATGAATATTTTCTTCAAACGCTAAAAACTCAAACAGCTTTTTTGCATCCGAATCTGTCGTCTTTTCTGATATCTTTTTATAGAAATCATACCCTGTTCTTTCCATATCCATTGCAATTTCATACGAGCTGATCAGATCCGATTCGAGATCTGTGATCTTTGCAAGGGAATTCCTGATCTCTTTTAATATGTCTGACTTAACGGTTTTGCTTGAATCAAGACTTTCACCTTTGATCTTTTTGTAATATGCCTCTATCTCTCTTTTATGCATAAGCTCTTTTTCGGCTATTGCCGTAAAAGTTGCTTTCCCCAGCGGGTTTTTAGATTTATTTGCTGCTTCCGTATAAATCTTATAGCCCTCTTCTTCCATCGCTATTGCGATCTTTGCCGCCTGTTCCATATCATCAGGAATAATCATGTTTTCATTTTGCATTTTGGATTCCCCTTTTTGGTTTCAATTATATCACGTTGCCAACAGTCCACCCTGTTGACCAAGCCACCTGAAGATTGAAGCCTCCGGTCTTACCGACAACATCGAGAAGCTCTCCGGCAAAATAGACACCTTTGCATTTTTTTGACTCCAGAGTTTTGTTGTCGATCTCTTTCAAGTCAATCCCTCCGTCCGTTGCGACAGACTTATTTACTACAACATATTTGATTACCTTGAAAGGCAATTCCAGCAAAAGGTCTATCAGAGTTTTTCTTTCTTCTGATGTTATTTGATTTGTTTTTTTACTTTTATCAATTTTTGATAATTCAACGATGACGGGAGCCAGAGATTCAGGCAAAATCCCAAGCAATGAATTCTCTACGGTTTTATTGGCATTATCCAGAAAGTGATCCAAGAGGAATTTATCCATACTTCCTTTGTCTTCCTTCGGAAAAAAACTAATAAAAATTGTCAGCCCGCTCATCTGGGCTTTTGTTACTACGAGGCTGGCGTTTATCATTAGAGGACCGGTCAAACCAAAGTCCGCAAAAAGAACACTGCCTCTATCTCTAAACAGAACTCCTGAAATATTTTTGAATACTATCCCTGCGTCACTAATTGTTAGCCCACTCAATTTTCTGCAAATGGCTTTCTCTTCAATTTCAAAAGGATATAAAGATTTTTTTGGAGCAATGATTTTATGCCCCAGCGTTTCGGCCAATCTGTAACCATCCCCTGTTGATCCTGTCTTTTGATGTGTCTTACCGCCAGTCGCGATTAATACTTTATCGGCATAAAAAATACCTTTTTGAGTTTTAACAGCTTTTACTTCATTGTTTTCCGTAATTATGTCATCTGCCGGCGCTTCGTATATTACCCTAACTTTCAATTCTTCCATTCTATTAAGTAATGTTTTCAATACATCTTCAGCTTTATTGCTGCGAGGAAATATTTTCTGTTCCGGTTCTATTTTTAATTGTACGCCGCGGTCTTCATAAAAGGCAATTACATCTTTATTGGAATAATTATGTAGCATGCTCAACATAAACTTTGGGTTCTGCATATAGTTTGAAACAAACAATATCGGATCTTCTTCGGCATTGGTAATATTACATCGTCGATTTCCGCACAGGAGAAGTTTTTTTCCCGGAGAATCATTTTTCTCTAAGATCAAAACGTTCTTGCCTCTTTCAGCAGCTCTGATTGATGCTTGCATGCCGGCCGGTCCGGCACCGATTATGATTAGGTCGTATTTCATCAGATCTCCTTCAATATATTATTTAGGCGGTATATCGGTAGGCCGACAACATTGTTGTAATCACCTTTTATCCATTCAACTATCAAGGCGCCGTGGCCTTGTATTGCAAATGCACCTGCCTTGTCGAACGGTTCTTTTGTTTTTATGTACTCATCGATATCCTTTTTTGATAGTTTCTTAATTTTTACGTGCGTTGTCTCGGCAGCATCAACAATAGTTTCTTTGTCTACATTTATAACAGCCATCGAAGTAATGACTTTCACAATTTTCCCACTGATAAGCTCTAGCATCTTTCTGGTATTTGAGGCATTGCCAGGCTTCCCTAATACATATTTATTACATATAACAATGGTATCTGCACCAATAACAATTCCACTTTGAATATTTTTAAGCGCTGACAAGGCTTTGCCAAGTGCATGATCCCCTTTTTGCTTTTCTTCATCATAATCAGGCTTTATGAATTTTACAGCATTTCCAAAATACTGTTTCATCAGCTGTTTGCGACGTGGAGAGACAGAGGCAAAATAAATAGGACTCTTATGCTTTGGAAACAATTTTAACTACTTCCCCAACAATCTCCTCAACATTAACGAGCTCTTTCCTTGAACCATCCCTCATGGAGAATTCAACTTTGCCGTCTGCTAGTGTTTTGCCAATGACTATTTTCATTGGTATTCCGATTAGGTCTATATCTTTGAACTTAACACCAGCCCTTTCGTCTCTGTCGTCCAGTATTGCTTCTACACCTTTTGCAATTAATTCGTTATATATCTTTTCTGCTGCCTGCATTTGAATAGGATCTGCTGCATTTACAGGGATAACGGCAACATGATATGGTGCTATAGGAAGAGGCCAGATGATCCCATTAGCATCATTGTTTTGTTCAATTGATGCGGCGGCAGTTCTACCAATGCCTATTCCATAACAGCCCATAACATATGGGATTTTTGCACCGGATTCGTCTAGAAATGTTGCATTCATTTTTTCTGAATATTTCGTCCCTAGTTGAAATACATGACCTACCTCTATTCCTCGTTCTGTCTTTAAAATGCCTGTATCGCATGACGGACATGAATTATCAGTTTCAATTTTCGCAATTTCTTTTGATATTGCATAATTGCAATTCGTGCAGTATACCAGTTCTTCTTCACCTGTCTGCGCAATGACCATAAACTCTTGTGAAAAAGCGCCTCCAATCGCCCCTGAATCAGCCTGTATGACGCGATATTTCAAACCGCATCTGTCGAATATATTGCAATATGCCTGATGCATTTTGTCATAGCTTATCTTTAGGCCTGCTTCATCTCTGTCAAAGCTATAGCAATCTTTCATAATAAACTCTCTGCCACGCATAAGGCCAAATCTTGGTCTTATTTCATCACGGTATTTTGTTTGTATCTGATATAGAATAAGTGGAATATTTTTATATGATGTAACGTTGTTCCTGACAATATCAGTGATCACTTCTTCATGTGTCGGGCCAAGACAAAATGATCTTTCATGCCTGTCCTGAATTCTCATTAGTTCTTTGCCA
>CAZWKB010000007.1:35381-36088 GCA_964633925.1 uncultured bacterium | reverse complement strand
CCGGCATAAGCAATTGCTGAGCCCCCGCTTTGTCCATTTCGTCCCTTACAATATCCTCTACCTTTTTTAAAACCCTGAACATTAAAGGCAGATAATTATATACACCTGCTGCTAATTTGCGAATGTATCCACCGCGCAACATCAGCTTGTGGCTGATAACCTCCGCCTCTGATGGATCTTCTCTCAATGTTGGGATCAATAATTTTGAATATTTCATGAAAACCTCCGATCAATTATTTAATTTCCCGTACGGGCGAATAATTATTCGCCCCTACAATATCCAATCACATCACAATCTTTCCAAAATCGGCAAATTGTTTATATAAATTGTCGATTGATTTCAACAATGCCAGTCTGTTTTCTTTTACCTTAGGATCTTCATGCATGACCAATATTTTTTCAAAAAACACATTGATGGAATCTGTCAATCGGGATAGGGTCAATAATGCATCGTTGCCATTCATATGGACGTTGCGATGCAACGTCCATACGATTTCATTATATTTATCGCACAACAATGTTTCTTCCGGTTCTATGAACAATGACGGATTGGAAGACGCATGGCAATGCGTCTCTACTGTTTTTTGTTTTGATATACGGGAAATTCTGTCGGCAGACATGACCAACGCCTTGAACCAATCCTGCGTTAAAACATTCTTTATCTCAAATGCCCTGCAATAAATATTGACAACATCATCGCTGGACAC
>CAZWKB010000007.1:25681-35371 GCA_964633925.1 uncultured bacterium | reverse complement strand
AACTAATCCCCTCATTTTCTAAAACTACCTTCAAACGTTGTAGGATGAAATTTTGTACAGCCATGCCATGGCATGGCTCTACGAGATCTGATCCATTATCATTCCCAATTATCCCCAACGCCCTTGCGATCATTTCACCCAATGGCAAATGGATATTTTTATTCAATATTATGGCAACAATCCCTGCTGCGGCCCTACGTAATCCGTATGGATCTTCTGATCCGGTAGGAATTATACCGCAGGAAAAACAGCCGCAAATACTGTCTAGCCTGTCTGCGATAGCGGCGATTGAACCTTCAAGACTTTGCGGCAATATGTCTCCTGCAAATCTTGGAAGAGACTGCTCAAAAACCCCTTTTTCATCTGCATAAATACTTCCCATTATTCCTGCAAGAGAGGTAAACTCCCCAACAAGATGTGTTGTCAGATCAAACTTTGATAGCTTTGCTATCTTGACCGCTGCCTTTTCAACTGCTTCATTATGCAAAAGATCTTTTGAAATAAAAGAACTTAGTTTTGCTGCTCTTTCTGTTTTATCCCACATACTGCCAAGCTTTTCCAGATATGTTATTTTCTTTGTCTTCTCTATACTTACTTCAATTGGAACCTTTTTATCTTCATCAAAAAAGAATTTTGCATCAGACAGTCTTGCATTGACAACCTGTTCATATCCCGCTGAAACAACTCTGTCTGTTTTTCCGTCAGCTATTATCAGAAATGAACCGCTGTTCTTTACAGGAAAACATTTCTGTTGCTTTTTGACTACTGTGTATATCACTTCCTGAGGAAGTGTTTTAATGAATTCATCTCGGAACTTACCTGTAACTACTGTTGGATTTTCTACAATATTTGCGTTCTCGTCCAATAATTCCTGATCATAAATCACTTCTTCATTTGATTTTTTTGAGAACTTCTCCAGTTCCTCTTTTATGATTTTTTTTCTGTCATCCCCATCAAGGATCACCCCGAGTTTAAACAAATATTTCTTGTATGCCTCAAGATCAGACTCGCCTTTGTATGCCGCAAGCTTATTTGAAGATAAGAACCTGTGACCTTTTGTCTTATTTGAAGCTTTTATTCCTGAGAAAGAGAAATTGATAAGAGTGTTTCCATATAAAGAAAGAATATGATGAGTTGGTCTAATAAAAACCGCGTCACCCTCTCCCCATTTCATTGATACAGGAAGATACAGACCTGATAAAATGCCCGGAATAATTTCTTTCAACAAATCTTTTGTGAGTCTTCCTACTTCTTTTTTATGCGCAAAAACATATTCGCCTTCCTTTGTTGAAACGATCTTAAGATCGGACATGTCAACCTTTTGTGAAGCCGCAAAACCCGTAGCAGCTTTTGTAAAATTGCCATCTTTATCAACTGCAATAGATTTTGGAGGACCTTTAATTTCTTTTTCTACACTTGGCTGTTTCGATGAAAGACCTTCAATGAACAGAACAATTCGTTTGCCAGTGCCAACAGTGATTATTTGCTTGAATGACAACCTAATATCGTTAAGCTTAATTGTTGTTTTTTCTTTCAGCTCTTTTAGTACAACATCTAAAAATCTGGCAGGGATCTCTTCCGTCCCGATTTCAAGTAAATAATTATTTGTCTTAATTTCTGCCATAAAAGAATTTCCTTTTCTAATAGAAGATCGCAAGAAGCTGATCAAGCATCTCATCAAACCCTATCTGATCAAATGTTCCCTGTTTGAGGAATTCATTACAAGCATCGATCTTTGCAATAGAGTTGTCAATTTTCGGATTACTCCCTTTAACATAGGCTCCGATATTTATAAGATCCTCAGCTTCATTATACCTTGCCAAAACCTCTCTGAGCTTGCCCGCAGCCTCCTTGTGTTCATCATTTACAAGGGAAGACATAATTCTGCTTACGCTTGGAAGAATGTCTATTGCGGGATAATGGTTTTTTGCAGCTAATTGTCTTGTCAGAATAATGTGTCCGTCCAATATACTTCTTGATTGATCTGCAATCGGCTCATTAAAATCATCGCCCTCTACTAATATTGTATAGAAAGCTGTTATTGATCCATTTACATCTGTTCCTGATCTTTCCATCAATTTTGGTAACATCGCAAAAACTGAAGGAGTATATCCTCTTGTTGTTGGAGGTTCCCCTGACGCAAGCCCAACATCTCTTTGGGCATATGCAAAACGAGTCGTAGAATCCATCATGAATATAACATCCATTCCCTGATCTCTAAAAAATTCTGCAATTGTCGTTGCAACAAAACAGGCCTTAAGACGTATCAACGGAGGCTGATCAGAAGTTGCAACTATTACAACAGATCTTTTTAGTCCCTCTTCTCCCAGAGATTCTTCCATAAAGTCTCTTACTTCACGTCCTCTTTCTCCAACCAAACATATCACGTTAATATCGGCAGTTGCGTTTCTTGCTATCATACCCATGAGAGTTGATTTTCCGACACCGGAACCTGCAAATATTCCAACTCTTTGGCCTTTTCCCATTGTAAGTAATCCATCCATTGCTTTTACACCAACAGACATTATCTCTGTAACTCTAGGCCTTTTTACAGGATCCGGTGGATTTGCATCCAGAGGTCTTTCTTCTTCAAACTGGAGAGGACCTTTATCATCGATTGGCTCTCCAAGACCGTTAAGAACTCTGCCAAGCAATCCATGCCCTACTTTTACCATCAGAGGGTGACCGGCTGCCAGAACTTCTGACCCCGGAGATATTCCAGCTGTAGTCCCAAGAGGCATCAACAAAACTCGGCCTTCTTTAAAACCAACAACCTCTGCCGGAGTGACTGTATCCGATTTATTATTGAGCTTGATCATACAAAGATCACCAACAGAGACGCCCTGAACCTGAGCTTCAAGAATCAATCCCACAACTTGAATAACTTTACCGATAACTTTTATTGATTCAGCTCGTTCTACTGCTCGATGATATTTATCAAAATCATATTGGGGAATTGAAGTTGTCTGTTCAGTTTCCGTCACTAGAAGCCACCTTTTTAAAAGCCTGCTCGATCAAAGAGATCTTCGTGCTTATTCTTGCATCTACAAAACCAAGATTGGTCTCTATAACGCAACCACCCTCTTCGACCTGAGTATCTTCAAGAATTGTAAGGTTTTTTATGCCATCAACGATCCCCGATATTTTGTCTTTATTTGCTTTTACATAATCCAGATCTTCTCTGTTTACCTTTATGATCAAATTGTCACGATCACTGACCCTATTTATTGCTTCAGCAATAATATTCATGACAACTTCCTTATTGGTAACAACCTCTGATCTGATTATTTGTTCTGCGATCTTAATAGAAAGTCTGGCAATTTCCCCCTCCACGGCTTTAATGATATTGCTTTTTTCATCAATTGCACTATTAAGAGTTGAAAAAGCTTCTTCTACATATTCTTTTACTTTCTCCTCACCTTCACGCTTACCTTCGTCAATTGCTTCTTCTTTTATTCTTTCTTTGATTTCTGCAGCTTCTTTTTCTGCTTCTTCCCTAATTTGAGATGCTTCATTTTGGGCGTTTTGAACAATTTCCTGAGCCTGTGACTGTGCTTGTTCCAACAACTCCTGTGCTTGAGCCTCTACATTTTCCATATTTACTTCTTGGGAATTATCGAAATCATCTTCCGCGACTATTTGAGTTTCTGCCCTGTGTTGAACCTGTTCATTTATTAAAGGCTTTTGCTCATTTTGGACAGAAGAATTACTTTGCTTTAAATTTAAATAGCCTTTTTCGATTACTTTTGATCTTTTTATTATCCCCATTTTTTACCTCTCAGAAAGCCTCTCAAGTCGGTCTGCAATTATCGGCACTATTTTTTCTCTCAAACTTTCATTGATACTGTTTGTCTTCATGCTTTTCAATAATTCCTCAACTTCCTTCTTTCGGTCAGTCATGAAAGAAAGAACTTCATTTATGTGCACAGGCGGGAGTAAAGAAAGAATAAAAGCAACAACAGAAGGTCTTTCGGCAGACAAAGCAATTGCTATCTTTTTTGGTGAAGAATAAAATATTTTATCGAGATCGCTCTTGTTGGACTCCATGGGGATTTCCTGGGTTTTTCTCTCATCATTTCTTATTATTTGATCATTCTGTTCAGGCTCTGGAGCGGGTTCCTGTAACACTTTTTTTTGTTTTGCCTGAAGCGTAAAGAAATTTGAGAACTCTTCAAGTATTGAAGATATTGCAAGTGGAGACGGGGTCGGCAAATTGTTGATCCCGGAAGTAATAAGATCTGCAAGTTCATCAGGCAAATGCTTTAACACCTCTCCTGACAAATCGGTGCCAAGAATTGATAGCAATATTGTCGCCTTTTCTCGTCCTGTTAATGCCATCGGCTATTTCTCCTCATCGTCTTCGCTCAACCATTTTTTTAATACTTCTGCAGCTTTTTCCGGAGATCTGGAAACCTGGGCCCTAAGATCGTCAATAGGAGAATTGGGCTCAGTTTCCTTTGTCCCCTTTTCTTCGAGGGTCTCTTCTTTTCTGCGTAATACTCTAAGTGTAACAAAAATTGCGACAATTACTAAAAACCCTATGAATACTATGTTTAATATCTTATCGCCAAAAGCATATCCTATCATCTTGACAAAAAGGTACTTATCTTTTTTTGGTGCAAAAGACCCAGGCGGCAAAGCTTTGCTATTTGAAACTACATGCTGAAAAGGCACCTGATTGAGAATAATTTTGTCGCCTCTTTTTGCATTGTATGGTAATACACCGGCAATTGTTTTATAAGTAGCTTTCTTAGTCGATGTTGTCATATTGAATCTGTTATCAACCAAAATCACTACATCCATCCTCTTGATTTTTTTTAGCTTGATATTAGCAAAGTCGACATTTATCTTAACCAAAATGCTGTTAGGAGGGTAAAACTTGTTAAGCATTGTCTGCGCTTTTTTTGCCATGAAATTCTCATACTCTTCTTTGATTTCCAATGGTGTAAGTGGAAGTTTTTCAGCTTCAAGAGAGGCAGACGGGATCTGAACAAGAGTAACTTCCTTTGTTTGCTCTATAATTGTTGGGGCTGATAAATTGACTTCCTTTGATGAAGACTCTATGGATTTTTCTGTTTTATCTGTCCCTTTACTGATGTCAACGGCTTCTTTTACTACAGGTTGAGCTGCCAAGGTCTGAGATGTTGACTGGCTTAGAGCTTTTAAATCACCTTCTTCCAGATCGCTCAGTACATTGCCATAAATATCTACGATTGTTACGTTTTCAGGTCTTAAGTTTTCAACACTACTGGCCACAAGCCTGACAATTCCGTTTATCTGATATTTTGTCAGCAAATGTCCGGATTTTAATTGCAAAAGAACAGAAGCAGTTACAGGGATCTTTGCTACTTCGAACAACTGCGTTTGCGGCATAACAATCTGAACTCGCGCATCAAGAACAGCCTCGAGTCTGGCGATTGTTCTGGAAAGCTCTCCTGAAATAGCTCTTGCAAATTGAACTCTTCTGTCAAAGTCTGTTGTCCCCAGCTTTGATTCATCAAAGATCTCCCAGCCAACACTGCCTCCGGTTGGAAGATTTTTTTCTGCAAGCCCAAGTCTAGCTTCATCTGCTTTTTCTCTCGGGACAGCAATTGCCTGCCCGTTCTCTCTGATTTTGTAGGCAATCTTAATCGTTTTTAACTGTGCAACTACAGCCGAGGAATCCTTTAAAGACATGTTTGAATATATTGTTATGTATCCGTCATCTGCAGGCCCGCGGGATGAACATGATTTAAAACCGAAAAAGAGAACAGCGAAAACAATAACAAAAACTGCTATCAGCAGAATTCTTCTGTTATTATCATTCAAAGCTGCTATCGGCGATTCCCCCACTTAGGCCTCCTTACTAAATTTGTATTTGTGTTATTTCTTTGAACGTATTTACAGTTGAAGTTACTGTTGTAACCGCAAGCTGTACTGCAATATTCATTTTTGCTGTTGCTATCATAACATCAGAAAGATCCGCTTTACCTGCAATATAGCTATTGATAAGAGCATTTGTTTGAGATTCTACTTTGCTAACACTCTCAAGAGAATCAACAGCCTTGTTCAATATCATATCGAAAGGCGAGGTAGACTGTCCGACATTAACATCTCCGACCGCGCCGGCAGAATTTGAGGGAACAGAAATTGCATCCGGACCCATTATTTGAGCCATCAAATTTTTGTCGATTTTATAAATGCTTTCAGCCATTTTTTACCTTCCTTTTCTGATTATTATTGCAACTGCAAAATATCCGTATTCATCTTCTTTGTTGCATTAAAAACAGTAATATTTGCTTCATAAAGCTTGCCTGCATATACAAGATCGGTCATTTCCGTAGCTAATGACACATTTGGCATTGTTACAAAACCATCTTTGTCTGCATCAGGATGTGATGGGTTATATATACGCTGCAATTTTGAAGAATTGTCCTCTACAACTTTAAATTCTACTCCTGCCGATTTTTCCAATCTATTGCTTGCTTTGTCTAGCTCATCAGAAAAAACTAGTGGTTTTTCATGATAAACCTGCATTTTTCTTTTGTATGCCGTGCCATCGACAGTTTTTGTCGAATTGATATTTGCAATATTGCTTGCAATTAGCTCCATGTGCTGACGCTCAGCCATAATTCCAGAAGTTGAAATATCTAAAGCTCTGCTAAGTCCCATATTTTATTTCTTTCCTTGAGTCACGATTGATCTTAAAATGGCCAGTTTTGAAGACATTATCTTTATGTATGACGAATGTCTTATCTGCGCCATTTCCGCCATTTCTTCTTCAATATTAACACTTGTTCTTCCAGGCCTATTGACTATTTCCCCCGTCTCACCATCATACATTTTTGGAATGTATCCTTTTGTTGCTGCATTTGCAATGTTTTGAGCAATTACCTCTTGATGCTTGCTGGCCTTACCTATTTCTTTTTCTACAGAAACCATTGTGTTATCAAAAAGTCCTTCTTCTCTATTCCCTTCGCTAGAATAGTAATAGCTTTTGCTATTTGCGACTTTACGTTCTCTTCCACTTGGGACAATATCAGAATAAGTGTTGATGTTTTCAGGAGCGTCATCTTCATCCTTTTGAATCATCTCCTGTTTTTTTGATATTGCTGCTTCAGCAGCTGATTGTGCTGCTGCGGCAAGTCTGTTTTCTTTTTTTATAATTTCCGTTTTTAAAATATTATCAAAACTCTTTTTATTTTGAATGACATTGTTTTCCACAGCGACTTGTTGCGTTGTTGGATCATTGGTCACATTTACAATAGAGGTCCTTGATCTTTCCAGAGAGTTTGTTAATGAATTTAGAGAGAAGTTTTCCATTTAACCCTTTCTACAAAATCTTCTTTTTGAGCTTAGTAATGCCACGTGAAATAAGCCTGTTAACTTTGCTTCTTGAAAGCTTTAAGTTGCTTGCAATATCTCTCTGACTGATCCCTTTTCTAAAGAAAAGTTCTATCGCTGTCTTTTCCATCTTTGGCAAATTATTGATCTCATTATTAAGCTTTGTCTGAAGATCCTTTGAATCGAATTCATCTACGGGAGTTTTTTCGCCGGAAATCTGGACCTCTGTTGTCTCCGCCAGTTGCTCAAGAGAGATAAGATACATCAGCGCAGATGCCGACACTATCTTGTGTATCTTTGTAACCGCAGATTTAAATTCGTCCTCGCTTAACTTTTTCTTTTCAAGAAGCTTTGCGTCTTTTGAATTTATAACAATTCCTTCTTCATCTCTCTGCTGGGTAGTTTCCCCTTTTTTTGCCATATCCCTTATCAAAACCTGAACTCTATACGGCACAGGATTGTAGCATTTAAGACCGTCTAAAATTTCGCCTCTTATCCTGTAAGAAGCGTATGTTTCAAATTTTACACCTCTTTTTGGGTCAAAATTGTCCCATGCTTTCATCAACCCTATCATTCCGTCACTTACAAGATCGCTGTATTCTATATTTGGAGGAAGCCCCTTGCCTGATATCATGGCCGCAATAGAATGTACCAGAGGAACATATGTCTCAACAGCCATTGCCGGCTTGAATGTAACCTTTTGAATTACTTTCTTATCCTTTGGTTTCATCTACATTTTTTTCCTTTTTATTATCGTCCATTTGATTTTTTATCAACGCATTAATACCAAAAGCATCGCTTTCGGAAAGCTGTTCTATCATTTTATCAAAAATCATATCAGAAAAAATCATGCTATTTTCAGTCTCGTTTTTATATACTTCTTTGAGCATATTCTTTAAGAACAAAGAGGAGATCTGTTTTGTTGCATCATTTTGAACTGGAGATTGTTGATCTCTTGTTATTGAACCTGCAATAGGACTGACTGGAATATCAAAATATTCCATTACAATACCTCTATTTCTGCATTAAGAGCGCCTGCAGCTTTAATAGCCTGTAGGATTTCTATTAGGTCCTTTGGGCTTGCGCCTATTGCATTTAAAGACCTGACAAGATCTCCTAGATTCGAATTTTCCTTTAACGCTACCAGACTATCTGTTTTTGTGTTTTTTGAAGTCTTTTCGCCCACATACACGCTGATACTTCCAAACGTTACAGCAACGGGAAGTATTGTTGTGTTCTCTCCCAACACGATAGTCCCTGTTCTTTCGTTAATAACTACCTTCGCAGGATTATCTACTGACACTGAAAGATTTTCAATATTAGAGATGGTAGAGATAACATCTTTTGTAGTTGGGATATAGACAGATATTGAAGCTGCATCATCGGCTCTTGCACCAAAACCTCCCTTTGATATCACCAAAGCAACTCTTGATGCTGTTGTAAAGTCTGGTTTCTTTAGGAGAAACGTGACGATATTAAAGTTGTCGTCAGTATCAGACTTTGCTTTCAGATTCTTTTTGAAAGTCACAGGAACATCTTTTTCAACCATTGCTCCATTTGGGATCCTCCCAACAGTAGTAACAATAACACCGACAGAATCTTCATTTTCTCCCAATGAAATGGGGCCTTGGGCAACAGCATAAGTATCCCCGTCCTGACCCTGAATTGGTGTTGAAATAAGCATTCCACCTTTCAAACTTGAAGAATCACCTAGAGAAGAAACCGTTACATCTATTTTTTGACCTGATTTTACAAAAGGTGGCAATATCCCCGTCACCATTACTGCAGCAACATTCTTTGATTTGAATTCCTGGTTTTTTGGAATCCCCGTAAAATTATAAATTGGATTTGTAGCAGATTTTCCAACAGGAGATGGAGATTGCAGCCCCATTCTAGAAATTAAATTTGTTAATGCCTGCTTTGTAAACTCTGTTTGTTGACTGTCTCCAGTTCTTTTTAGCCCCACAACAAGCCCAAAACCCATAAGCTGATTTTCTCTGGCTTCTTTCACCATGGCAATATCCTTTATCCTGACTTCTCCTGCAAAAGATATTGCGGAAACAATTACTGTAAACAAAACGAGACAAAAAGCTTTCCTCATTTTTACTCCTAAAAAATCCAATTTAATATCCTTGAAAGCATTCCAGGAGAAGCTGCTTCTCCAACAGCACCAGCCCCCTTAACATAAACAGTCGATTCTGCCACCTGATAGGAATAGATCGTATTCCATGCAGTAATATCTGCGGGTCTTACTATGCCTTCGATAAAAATATCCTGAGACTCTTCGTTTACGGATACTTTATGTTTACCAATGATAGAGAGATTCCCATTAGGAAGAACTTTTTTTACTGTTGCAGAAACAGCCGC
>CAZWKB010000007.1:19248-25671 GCA_964633925.1 uncultured bacterium | reverse complement strand
TACATTGCTTGACCTTGAAGTTGTTCCGGCTCCTTTATAGGTGTTACCTGCAGAACCTGACAAAGAGTTATTAGGACCTATCGCCCCATAAAGCTTTTCAATAGTATGATTGAAATTAGCACTAAGATTATCTTGATTTTGGGTGTCCGTCCCTGCTTTTTGCGCGGCTGACGTGCTTTCAACAACAAGAACCATAATAATATCCCCAACCTGATGCATCTTTTGTGTTGTGTACGGTGAGGAACTTTTTGAATTCCATAAAGAATCGGCAATTGAAATGCTTGATATTAACGCGATTGCCAAAAATCCCAAGAAAAACTTTTTTATCAAAGCAGTCTCCTTACTTTAGATTCTTTATCTTGTTATCCTTGTCGACGTGAACTATGCATGGATTAAAGTTCAAAATTTCTTTTTCATCAAGCATCCCATAAGCAATAACAATTATCAGATCCCCGACAGTGCCCATTCGTGCAGCTCCCCCATTTAGACACACAACCCCTGATCCTGCCTTGCCTTCAATGATGTAGGTTTCAAACCTGCTGCCGTTGTTAATATCCACTACCTGTACTTTTTCAAACACAGCAATATTAGCTTCTTTCAACAAATCGGAATCAATGGTCAAGCTTCCTTCGTACTGCAGATTTGCATCTGTCACTGTTAACCTATGTATTTTTGCTCTGCACATCTGCCTTAACATCATCGAACCTCCGCTTCAATAGAATTAATCGGCATCGCTTCAACCACTTTTTTACTGTACATATTTCTTGCTTTAAAGATCTTATCGGGATATCCGTCGCTTATGGATATTGCCTTTACTTCTGCAAGAACATTTCCCGATCTTTTTACTAATCTTATTATAGCTCCTTTTTTAATTAAAGGAACTTCTCTTACCATCCAATTCTGAAACACTACACCTTTCGGCAAAAACGTAACTGTCTCTTTACCAAACGCTTCGTTTGTTTCCATTATCACACTAAAAGGAAGTTTTGAAAGATCTTTGTTAATCAACACCGTATTATTTTTATCTATGACAACACCCTTTGAAACATTCTTTGAACTACAAAGGACATTTGAGAAAACCTTTATTTGGACAGGGATATCGACTCTGCACATTAACTTCCTTTTACTGTAAACATTTACCGACAAAACAATATTGCCAACCAGTCTGCTGTTTTGCGGATAAACTAACTCTAGATTAATATCCTTGCCAATCTTTTCAATGTTCCTGACCATTTCAAGGTCTTTGTAATAGATCTCAATACTGGCTCCTTTGTATTGAGATGAGCTCTTAAAAACTTCTTCTCTAACAAAAGCTGACACTTTATTCTCGTCAAATGCCATCGAAACTGAACTGAACAATACTAAAAAAATAATTGCTGAAATAAATATTTGCTTAATAATTATCCCTTTATCCTCCCAACAGATGTCAACATTCCATCATAGCTCTGAACTGCTTTGGTTACTGTATCAAAAACCCGCTGGATCATAACCATTCTCATCATCTCTGAAATAACATCAACATTTGACTGCTCCAGAGAGAATTGATTAACGGACCCAAATCCTTCCTGATTTGCCTGACCGATCATTGGTTCTCCGGAAGCTGGCGTTTGCATATAAAGATTTTGCCCCACACTTTTTAGTCCTGCAGGATTTGTAAATTTCGCAAGCGTTAATTGACCAACCTCGTTTAGCTCACTGGAATTATTGATCGATGCCAGAACGGTTCCATCTTGTCTGATTAATACACTTGAAACGCCCTCAGGAAGAACAATGGCCGGATCCAGAAGCCTTCCGTTTGGATCTACAAGATTCCCTGCACTGTCTGCATGAAAGCTGCCTGCCCTGCTAAATGCGATCTGCCCATCTTGCATTTTTAACTGGAAAAAACCGTCTCCCTGAATAGCAAGATCTAGAGCATTATTTGTTTTTTCCAAAGACCCCTGAGTAAAATCTTTTGGAGTTGAAACAACCCTAACACCGGTTCCAAGCTCCATTTGATTGTTGTTTGTTGATTTTACAGTTGCATCCTTTAGAAAATCAGAAAAGCTTTTATCAACATAAAAAGTGCTTTCTTTCTCTGTTCTTCCTTTTTTAAACCCCACAGTCCTTGCGTTTGCCAGATTGTTTGTAATATCTGTCATTTCATCTTCGAATGCATTGAGTCCTGTGGCTGCCACATAAAGAGGTTGGAACATATTTTTTCTCCCTTCGGATTATTTTATTGGGACGGCTTGCCCATTTCAAGAGCCCTAGACAAGCTTGCATCACGCGCTTGAACAACCTTAGTATTGATGTTGTATATCTGGCTAAGACTTACCATATTCATCATTTCATCCATGATGCTGACATTTGAAGCCTCCACAAATCCCTGCAAAACTCTTGGCGACTCTATTTCAGAATAAGAATTGCTTGCATTTTTTGGAAGTGAAAAGAAAGTATGATTTTTAGTTTCCAGTTTTTGAGTGTTGTCTATTTCTACGACTTTTAATTTATCGGTCTCAACTTCATCGACAAGAATCTTTCCTGATTGCGATATATCAAGTTTTGCCCCAGGAACAATATTTATCTGCCCTCCCTGCCCCAAAACGGGGTAATGACCGGAAACGGATATCAGTTTGCCTTCTTCATCAAGAGTAAATCTTCCATCTCTGGTAAATATTTCTCCGTCTGGTCCCTGAAGAACAAAAAAACCACTCCCACCCAAAGCAATATCTGTTGAGTTCCCTGTCTTTTGCAAAGGACCCTGCTGATAACTGGTAAAAACGCCTGCTGCGCGAGGAACAAGGGAATCTGTTTTTTCGATTTTATTGGTTGCGTTTTCCAGATAGCTGGGAAAGGCCTTAATGGAAAGATCTTCTTTTTTATACCCCGGAGTTTGGGCATTAACAATATTCTGCATCATGGCCTTAACTTTAAGGTCTGATGTTTCTAATGCCCCCTGACCTATCTCGAGTATTCTGTCTGTCATATTTATTGAGGTGAGATCTCCTGACATGTATTATTTTTATTAATTATATCCAATAAAGCGAAATTTGCAAGCAAAATTATCTACGGACTTCGATTTCTTTGCCAGGTTCTATTGAGTTTCCTGATTGAACAACATAGTAATATTGACCATTTTCAACAGGGATTCCTTTATCGTCGCAACCGTCCCATTCTTCCTGATACTTCCCGACAGGCTTAATCATGTCGTTAATCAGCCTTCTGATTTCTTCACCACTTTCCCTGTAGATAAAAATAGAAACCCTGTGCTTTTCTTCCTTTATCTCAAACTCTACTGGAAAAAAATAAACAACCTTCTTTTCTCGTAGTAAAGAAAGAACATAATCCAAATACTCTACGTGGACAAGTAGATCGGAATATCCAAACTCTTTAATGAATGAATTTGCGTAGTATCTGATCTTGTTAAGATATGAGCAATACTTTTCAAAATTTTCCCCTCCCATATCCATCGATGGATAAAGGATCTCTGTATCTTCATTTTCACCTTGATTTACTGAATAACATTTAATTATCCCTGTTGTATAATTAAATATTTCCCAAAGCCCTCTGGTCTGTGAATAATACTCTCTCTTTATAAAAAACTCACCGTTTATGAATTTATCAATTGCGATAAATTCTGTTCCGGAAACCCCTTTGTCCATGCCAATAAATCTTTTGCCCGAATAGAAATTTAAGGACTTACCAAAACCCTTGAAATGAAGAGTGTTTTTTGGAATCATTAAGTCCACAAAGATCTCCTTATGCTCACTTTTTTATTTCCTGCCTGATCTTTTTAAACACTTTTTCGCGTTTTTCAGCCATCTTATCAAGCTTATATACAAAAAAAAGAACCTCCGCAACCAGCGTATATAATTCCGGAGGAACATGGGAATCAATTTCTAATTTTGATAATACATCGGCAAGTTTTTTGTTTTCATAAAGGGGAATTTCATTATCTGATGCGATCCTTAATATTTCATCGGCAACGACACCCCTCCCAGCTGCAAGAACAACCGGAGCAGCATCCTTTTCAACATCATATTTCAATGCTACAGCCGCTCTTCCCTGAGGTTGTCGGATATGTTCAGATTCTACCATCATGAACTCCTATCTTATATGACATTATTTACTCTAAAAAAACTATCAAGCCCGATCATTGGTATCAAATAATGGTTAATATTACATTTTGCAGGATCTACTATTGCAACAATATCTTGAACTTTATAACCTTTTTCATGAAGAATCCTTTTAAAATCTTTTTTCTCCTGACTGTCCTCTTCAAAAAGATTCTTTGCTTCCTTGTTTTGAAAAACAAACATAACCTTAACAGACTTCCCGTCTATGGATTCCAGCTTGTAAATCGTTATCGCCATTTTTCCGACAAGCTCTGTCTCCAGACATATTATAAGTTTGGTATCTTTTGCTTTGTTATTTTTAGGGTCCGCATCTTCCTCTTGTCGAATAATAATGTCTACATTTGTAGCAGGATTTGTCATGGCATTTGGAATCTGATAATACAAATAATCCTGCTGCCCCAATGATTTGTTTTTTGCCTGTTGGCTCAATACAATTTGTGAAACAAGATTATTCAATAGATCATCAAGCTTTTCAGAAGCTTTGCCAAGGTTTGCAATAACATCTGCCCTGTTTTTAGCTCCGTCATTCTTTTCTGTTGATACTTTTTCCTGAATACCATTGAGGAGAGCTTTTAAGGCTTTGGCATCTGTTATTAATCCTCCTCTTGTCAATGTTGGATTATTCGTTGTCAGTTGATATTTTTTAGGTAAGTCATCCATCATTGCAGAGAATTGTCCTATCATAGATGTAAGACTTGCCAGAGTTGCCGGAGAAAAATTCATTGGATTTGCAGCCATAGAACTTGAAAGCTGTCCCATTGAAGATTTTACACCGGACAGTTGATTTGCGAGTGTTGGATTTTGTTCGATCTGTGCAGCCAAGATCTTCACAGCCTCCGGAGAATCAATTCCTTTTGTCATTGTTATTATTGCGGCCTTTAGAGCGGAAGGAGATTTGTCTGTCCCCTCTAGCATCCCTAAAGTCTTAATAATATTTTCTTTACTTACCTCCACTCCCATACTAAGCATCAAAGATGCCAAACTAATATTTAATTTTGAGTTTGCCAATCCCATTGTTGACAAATGAGCCCCAATATCTCCCGAAGTCAAAGTCCTTGAGGTACTTGAAGTTTGTGATGTTGCTGCCGCCTGAGAGGACGAAGTAGCAGCAGATGTCGCAGAAGCAGAAGAGCTTGATGAGGCTTGAGATGTAGAGTCCGTTTTTGCAGTTGAACTTTCTGATGTTGAAGTTGGTTTGCTGGTTGGCCATATTATTGGCTTCCCTGGATGAATCCCGCCGGTATTTGCTTGCATTTCTGACATAATTTTATTTTATAATACTCCCAGGGTTATTTAAAGTCAATTTTTTATACAGCAGACCCTTGCCATGGCAAGGGTCTACGTATAATATATCGAGATACTTTAATACCGACTTGCGTTGAATAAATTCGATTTGTTGCTATTTTGCAGGTTTTGCGGCAGGCTTAGCTTTGTCAGCTGCTGCTGGAGCTGCTTTACCCTTATCAGCGGTGGCTGCTGCGCCGGCTGCTGGAGCTGCGGCGGTAGCATCAGTTGCAACGGCACCAACAACGGCTGCTGCTGCACCAGGCTGAGCGGCTTCTTCCTTCATCGGAGAAGAAATGATAACCACAGATTCATCTTTGTGGGATAGTATTGTAACGCCTTTTGGAGGAACGATATCACCGACATGTAACAAATCACCTATTTTAAGAGGGGTTACGTCAACGATAAAGCTGTCTGGTATAGCATTTGGCAAACATCTGACCTCTATTTGTCTGAGAGAATGAACAAGAATACCACCATCAAGCTTAACTCCTGTTGCTTCTCCTTTAAGAACGATCTGAACTTTTGTCTTGATCTCTTCGTTCATATTAAGATTTAGAAAGTCCACATGCATTATCTTGTCACTCATGGCATCTATTTGAAGATCGTGTGCCAGAACAGAAAGCTTAGAAGGTTTATCGCCACCCTCTACATCCATATTGATCAAAACGTTCTTTTTTATATCAAACTTTTCCATAATGTTATTATAACCTAATTTCCCGATAAAAACAACTTCGGTTGTTTGTATGACACGCAGGACCGATTTGTTCCACTTTAATCAGGATCGCATCCTGATCGCAGTCGTAGAAAAATTCTTTTACATGTTGCACGTGTCCGGAGGTTTCTCCTTTCATCCAATACTTCTGCCTGCTCCTGCTCCAATACCATGCCTTCTTGTCTGCGAGAGTTTTTTCTATAGATTCTTTATTCATATATGCGAGCATAAGAACTTCACCGTTCTGATGATCCTGAACTATTGCTGGTATAAGACCGTCTTTATCAAACTTAAACTCATTCGAAT
>CAZWKB010000007.1:7651-19238 GCA_964633925.1 uncultured bacterium | reverse complement strand
AATTTTTGCACTTCCTTGTCCTGTAATTCTTTCCACCTGCTCAATCAGCGTCTGACTGATGTTCGTGTGAAAACTCTTCGGCAATGATATTATTTTATCACCAAAATGAAGATATGTGGGGTCTTCTCCCGCAAATATTGAAAGCAAACCCTTGATCCTGACTAGAGCTTCCTGCTCTATAGAGTTTCCAACATCTATATGCAATGACCTTTTAACAGCTGATCTGTCAAGCAACTCCACTTCCTCACAGATTATCTGTATCTCGTCATTGCGAACATCCACTTTACCTTTAATAAATATCGGGCTATCTTCAACAATGAGAGTCGAAAATGCTGCATAAGTCCTTGGGAAAAACACTATTGCTACCGAACCTGTAAGATCCTCTATTCTCCCTGCCATCATTATGTCATTCTTTTTTGTTGTTATCTTCCTTGCCTCTGTCAGCATTCCAGCTATTTTTATGGTTGATCCCTGCTTGCCTTCTGTAATATCGGCAATCGCTAAGCTGGATCTGGCAATAAGGATATCTTTTAAATGATGTAGTGGGTGACTGGAAATATACAGCCCCAACATTTCTTTTTCCATTCTTAACATTTGTTCTTTTGAAAAATCCTCTATAGGGACATCGTTGCTTTCTTCGCTCTCGTATATATCCTGAATATCACCGAACAAAGTTGTTTGGCCTTTTATGTATTTGCTTGCCCTATTGAGAACGCTTTCATATTTCGAAAGAAGGGCAGCTCTGTTTTTATCAAGAGAATCGAAGGCTCCGCATTTGATAAGACTCTCAACTACTTTCTTATTCACTGACCGTTGATCGATTCTTTTACAAAAATCATTGAACGAAACAAACGGCTCTGTTTTTCTCATATTCACAATAGAGTCTACGGCATTAACCCCCACATTTTTTATTGCCGAAAGCCCGAAACGTATCCCATCATTTTCTGTAGAAAAATCCTTTTCACTTTTGTTTACATCTGGAGGTAAAACACTTATGCCCATTCTTAGGCACTCTGCAATATATGCTTTTACGTTGTCAGTATCGCCGGTTATTGACGTAAGTAATGCGGCCATAAATTCTTTTGGATAATGAGCTTTTAAATATGCTGTTTGATAAGAAATGACTGCATAAGCCGCACTGTGAGATTTATTAAAACCATATCCGGCAAATTTTTCACACAGATCGAATAGATCTGTCGCTTTTTTCTTTGCAAACCCTTGAGTAATAGACCCTTCAATAAATTTCTCCCTCTACTTCGCCATTTCTTTTGGATTCTTTTTCCCCATTGCAGCCCTGAGAACATCTGCTTGTCCCATTGTAAATCCGGCTATGGCCCCGGCTATCTGCATGACCTGTTCTTGATAAAGAATGACCCCATGCGTCTCACTTAAAATAGGCTCAAGCTCCTTCAATTCATAGGATGTTTTTGTAATTTTGTTTTTTCGCTTAATATAATCGTCAACCATTCCGCTTTCCAGAGGTCCCGGCCGGTAAAGTGCAAGAAGGGCAATAACATCTTCAAATTTATCTGGCTTTAATTCTTTGATTATCCCTCTCATCCCTCGACTTTCAAGCTGGAACACTCCGGCAGTTTCAGCATTGCACAAGAGTTCGTATGTCAACTTGTCATCCAGCGGAAGGTTTTTTTTATCAACATCGATCCCATAGTTATTTTTTATCAATACAAGAGAATTTGCGATCATCGTCAAATTTCTAAGCCCCAGAAAATCCATTTTTAAAAGGCCTATCTTCTCAAGGTCTTTCATAGGATATTGCGTGACGGTTTGCGTATCATTCATTATCGAAAGAGGTACATATTCGTCAAGTTTTTTTGGTGCTATTACAACTCCTGCAGCATGAACTGAAGCATGACGGGAAACTCCCTCGAGAGTTCTTGCCGTATCCAATAATTTTTTTATGGTTACGTCCCTGTCATAAATTTCTTTGAGTTCTTTAACATTTTCAAGAGCTCCGTCAATAGTTGCAATTGGTCCTTTTTGAGGTATCATTTTTGCTATTTTATCTACTTCAGACAATGGAACCCTTAAAACTCTGCCAACATCTCTTATTGCGTTTCTTGCCGCCATTGTTCCAAATGTTACTATCTGAGCCACATGATCAGAACCGTATTTTTGAGAAACATAATCGATTACTTCCTGCCTTCTCTGATAACAAAAATCCGTATCGATATCGGGCATCGATACTCTTTCTATATTCAAAAATCTCTCAAAAATAAGATTGTACTTTAAAGGATCTATATCCGTTATCCCAATAGCATAAGAAACGATGCTTCCAGCGGCAGATCCTCTTCCCGGACCGACCTCTATTCCCTTATCTTTAGCATAATTGATAAAATCTTGGACGATCAAGAAGAAAGGAGCGTATCCCATTTTTTCAATGATAGACAACTCATAATCTTGTCTTTCCTGAACAACTGCTGTAATATTCTCACCATACCGTTTTCTTATTCCAGTTTCGGAAATTTTTCTAAGATAGCTAAACGGTGTATGCCCATCAGGGACTATATAATCCGGAAAATGAAGCTTCCCTGTTGACAACTCAAAAGCACACTTTTCTTTGATCTCACGTGTATTCGTTATCGCACTCGGGATATCAGAGAAAAGTGACGCCATTTCTTCAGTGGATTTAAAATAGAATTCCTGAGCACTAAATTTCATTCTCTTTTCATCATCTATGAACTTCCCGGTCCCTATGCATACCAAAACGTCCTGAGCATAGGCATCTTCTCTTTCGATATAATGAGAGTCATTTGTTGCAACAACTTTAATATCCAGCTCTTTAGACATTTCTATCATTTTATTTAGAACAAATTTCTGCTCTGGAATGCCGTTGTCCATTAATTCCAAATAAAAATCGTCGCCGAACATTTCTTTGAATTTTTTTGCAGTTGCAACAGCTTTGTCATATTCATTATTGAGGATAAAAGACGGGATCTGCCCTTTTAGGCAACCGGACATAACGACAAGCCCTTTGCCATATTTTTCAAGAAGCTCCATATCGATCCTTGGTCTTTGATAAAAGCCTTCGAGGTTTGCAATAGAAACCAGTTTTATCAGGTTTTGATAACCTTCGCTGTTCTTTGCAAGAAGTGTCAAGTGATTCGGGGATCTGTCTTCTTTTGTTTCTTTATCGAATCTGGTTCTTGGAGCGAGGTATGATTCACAGCCGATGATAGGATGGATGCCTGCGTCCCTGGCCTTGAAATAAAACTGTACGGCTCCGTACATATTCCCATGGTCAGTTAAAGCAACAGCATCCATTCCATGTTGACTCGCCTTGTTAATGATCTTGCTAAGTTTGCTTGCACCATCAAGCAAACTAAATTCACTATGAACGTGAAGATGTACAAAATCCTTTGGACGGATCATTTTTACTTAACTGCCCCGATCTTAAACATTTTTGTTCCGCATGTTGAACAGGTTCCTGAAACTGCAGGCTTACCGTTCTTCAACTTGACCTCTTGGGCATCCTTCATCTCTCTTTTGCTTTTGCATTTAACGCAATACGCTTCCATTTGATCACCCCCTCAATATAAAAATTTAAAATCCCAAATCCCCGCTCGCCATCGCTACGCTCAGTCGTTAGCGGGCGAGCCAATGACCAAATCCCAACTTGGAAATTCAATAGGTATATTATACCCGTAAAACTATCATTTTGCTAATGCGGAAATGAATTCGCTCATATCACTTGGCAGTGGAGCTTCTATCGTTATTTCATTTTTTGTGTCTGGATGGGAAAAAGTGATCTTGCTGGCATGTAATGGCATTCTTGAAAGAGTAACTCCATTAACCGTTATGCTGTCCGGTCTGCCATACAAAGCATCAATTGCAAGTGGATATTTTATCGCTTTTAAATGAAGCCGGATCTGATGTCTGCGACCTGTACGAGGATATATATCCAGAACCGAATACCCTTCATACTTTTTTAATAGTCGAACATCCGTTATAGTTTCAAGCCCCTTGCTAGAAAGAGCAACTTTCCTAGAATTCTTTTTGCTTTTTGATATTGGGATATTGATCTCCTGCTTAGTGAAATCAACTGCTCCTGCAACTATTGCCATATACTTTTTTAATACTTTTTTATGCTCAAACTGCATGCTAAGATCTCTATGCGCCTGTGCAGTTTTTGCAAAAACCACGACGCCGGACGTGTCTTTGTCTAATCGATGGACAACAAAAAGTTTTTGCCCTGTTTCCTTTTCAGCAAGACCAACGAGACACAATTCTCTGGTAGTTTTGTCATTAGGAATTGTTGACATTCCTGAAGGTTTGTTTATAGCAATAATATGATCGTCTTGATATAGGATGTTCATTAAGTCATTTTAGCTCTACTACACTAATTATGCAATTACCCTGCTTATTATTCGATATATATGTATGGGGGGGGGATACTAAAATCTCCCATTAACACGGAAAGGATGAAAAAATGGAAATTAACAACGAGAATCATATTGTAAAGACAAAAAGTGGGCAATCTGTAAAGTTAAATGCCGATTCAGCCGACAGACTAATTTCTTTAGCAAAAAAAATAGATGGAGATATTAACAATCTCTCAACTGCGGAAGAAGATATTCTAGCAACACAAATTGTTAATAATCAAGGGGATATAACAAAAGTCGAGCAACTATTGAAGTCACAGATATTAAATAATACTCAAGAGGTGAAAGAAAACATAAAAAAACGCATAAAAGAAATAGCAGGAAAAGAAATAGAAGATGTAAAAATAATTAACAATCCCGGCTGTACAATCTTTTTCGACACAGAAAATAAAATTCTTGTTATTCCTTTAGAATTCTTATTTTCGGATAATCTTGATAATTTTTTAATACACGAATCAGGTCATTACATGTTTTCTAATAATAACGCTGATAGAGTTGATATAAACACATTGATCCAGATTTCATTACAAAAGCTGTCCGAAACCGAACCAGAATTAGTAGAAAGCAAAACCGATTTTAACAAACTACTGTCCGATAATGATACTCAATACTTTCTCAATGTGATAGAAGACATTTATGTAAATAATAGGCTTCAGGAAACATTTCCAGATATTAAACAGAGAATTTACCCAGACGACAGTTCATTTGTTTCTAATATAAAGCCCGAATGGTCGACATTGAAGAAATTGGGTTTTCATCTTATGGATATTTGGCTTGGGAATCATCCCTCTGTAAATGGATCGGAATCCGAAGAGACTTTGTTTATATATAATGCAATAAATAAACATTCTGATGAAATAGTTAAGGCAATTCAGTCCAGAGATATTAATGAAATTAATGTATGTTTAATCCCTCTATATGTTGAAACACTGGCTTTCATGGTTAAAAATGAAATTAAAAACAACGAAAAGCAGGAATTGACAGCAACGAGAGCAGACGGACAATCACTTGCCGGTCCAGAATTGATAAAAGCAATGTTGATAGGTAAAGGAGCCGATCCTGACAAAGTGAATCAATTCATCCAAATAATAGACAAAGAAAAATTCAGTAATTTTGCTTTTGACGCTATTAGAGATTATCTAGCAACTACAAAAGAAGACACCGAGACCACTATGAGCAAATTTGGAAAAATGGCAGATAAAAATGTACCTCCCTCTGCCTATCACCGTATCGGAGAGTTGACAGTTGCCTGGGAGTCCCTTGATAATTCTTTAATAATAAATTTTGAAAATCCAGTTATTAAAAACAACAACCCCATGATAATGATAATCGACAATGTTAAAGGTGAAAATATAAGTGAAGTTGCATTAGCAGTTTCCACTCTTGCACAAAGTAAAATATTCAACCGAAAAGAGATCCTTCAATTTACCGAATTATACATAAAACTCGGACAGAATGAAAAAACATTTGGGGCTGATTATGATCTTTCTACTGACCTGATCATTAAATTATCAGATTTAGGGTTAAAGACAAGAGACATTTACGATATTGTTAAAATCGTTATTTCCTCTCACAATGACAACAATAATACGCCATGGAATGTCGGCCATATTGCAAGTCAAATCATTGATGAGATTAGCAATAAGGTTTTGTCAGTAAATGAAATCAACAATCTTGCAAAACAATATGCAAATAAAGTCAAGAATTAGCACTTCTTTACAGCATCAAGGATCAAACTCGGTCAAAGTATTCTTGCAGCGGCTTAACAGTCAGCCCATGTTTTTGCAAAGACTCAACTGCACTGGCCAACGCTGATGCAGCTGAAATGGTCGTTACCACTAATATTTTCTTACTTATAGCTTCACGTCTAATAGAGAATTCGTCTTCTCTCGAACCTCTGCCCTGAGGGGTGTTTATTACTAGATCTACTTTCGCTGATAGTATTTCATCAACAATATTTGGACGTCCCTCACTGACTTTTTTCACCTCTTTTACTGCAACGCCGCCATCCGTCAATGACTTAGCAGTTCCTTTTGTTGCAATAATATCAAAACCCATATCTGCGAATCTTTTCGCAATAGGAATAATAACTTTTTTATCTTTATTGGTAACTGAAATAAATATCCTCCCCTTTGTCGGGATTGTTTCCCATGCGCCGAATTGCGCCTTTGCAAAAGCCTGACCAAAATCGTCTGATATCCCCATAACTTCACCGGTTGATTTCATTTCAGGACCAAGAATAACATCTTGATTGGTAAATTTTATAAACGGCAGTACTACCTCTTTAATTGAAACATGTTTTGGAACGATCTCTTTTAGTTTTAATTCTTTTAATGTTTTTCCGCCCATAATCCTTGCTGCCATTTTTGCCCAGGATACTCCGGTAGCTTTGCTTACGAAAGGAATAGTTCGAGAGGCTCTTGGGTTGACCTCCAGGACATATACAGTCTCATTCTTAACAGCATACTGAACATTCATCAGTCCTATAACGTGTAATTCCTGAGACATTTTTTTTGTATTTTCTTTTATTTTGCTAATAACTTTTTCACTTATAGAAAACGGAGGAAGAACACAGGCGCTGTCTCCGCTATGAATTCCGGCTTCTTCTATGTGCTCCATTATCCCTGCAATAATTGTTTCTTTGCCATCAGATATTGAATCAACATCAATTTCTATAGCATCTTCTAAAAATTGATCTATTAATATCGGATGTTCAAGAGAAAGGTCTACGTTCTTCTTCATATAATTGGTTAGCATTTCTTCGTCATAAACAATTTCCATTGCACGGCCACCAAGAACATAAGATGGTCTGACAAGAACAGGATATCCAATTGAAGTAGCAATAGCCTTTGCTTCATCCAAATTCATGGCGCAGCCATTTTCGGGTCTTAATATATCCAGCTTAGTTAAAAGCTTGTCAAATCTTTTTCTGTCTTCTGCAATATCGATAGAGTCGGAAGAAGTGCCAAGCAATTTAACACCGGCTTTTTCAAGTGCTACAGAAAGCTTAACGGGGTTTGGCCACCAAATTGAACAATTACGCCAAGCGGCTTTTCTTTTTCAACGATATTCATGATATCTTCGAATGTCATAGGCTCAAAATACAACCTGTCTGATGTATCATAATCTGTTGAGACTGTTTCAGGATTGCAATTGACCATAATCGTTTCAAACCCATCTGCTTTTAATGCGAAAGAAGCATGCACACAACAATAATCAAATTCTATCCCCTGCCCTATTCTGTTTGGTCCACCTCCAAGTATCATTATCTTTTGTTTGTCACAAGGGAGAACTTCGTCATCTTTTTCGTAAGTAGAATAATAGTATGGTGTGGAAGATTCAAATTCTGCGGCACAGGTATCTACCATTTTATAAACAGGGACAACGCCAATATCTTTTCTGGTCTTTCTTATTTCAAGTTCTGTTTTGTCCCAATATTTTGCTATCTGTCTGTCTGAAAAGCCCATTCTTTTTGCTTCCCACAAAATACTTTTATCGTCCTTCGCGGTCATGATCTTTTTTTCCATATCTACAATTTGTTTAATATTATCCAAAAACCACATGTCAATTTTGCTAAGGTCATATATTTCTTCAATAGTCACGCCAAGCTTAATAGCTTTTTTAATATAGAATATTCTTTCGAGATTAGGAACTGCGATCTTTTCTTTTATTTTTTCAAGATCATCATTTGAATTCTTGGGATCATCCAGTCCAAAAGCCCCTATTTCGAGAGATCTCAAAGCCTTTTGCAATGATTCTTTAAATGTTCTGCCGATCGCCATTGCTTCTCCGACAGATTTCATTTGAATATTCAAAGTCTGATCTGCTCCGGGGAATTTTTCAAAAGCAAATCTAGGGATTTTGGTGACCACATAATCGATTGTTGGTTCAAATGACGCAGGTGTTTTTTTTGTAATATCATTTGGGATCTCGTCAAGTGTATATCCAACTGCTAATTTTGCAGCTATTTTTGCTATTGGAAATCCTGTTGCTTTTGAGGCAAGGGCCGAACTTCTTGAAACCCTCGGATTCATTTCAATTATTGTGACTCTTCCGTCTACAGGATTAATTGCAAACTGAATATTTGACCCGCCTGTATCTACGCCGATCTCTCTTATTACGGCAATAGAATAGTCTCTTAGTTTTTGATATTCTTTATCGGTCAATGTTTGAGCAGGAGCTACTGTAATACTATCTCCCGTATGAACGCCCATCGGATCAAAGTTTTCTATAGAACAAATAATTACAACGTTATCTTTAAGGTCTCTCATGACCTCCATTTCATATTCTTTCCATCCAAGAACAGATTCCTCTATCAACACCTGCCCTATCTGGCTCTGTGCTATACCATAGGAGACTTTCTTTTGTAATTCTTTAAGATTGTATGCGATTCCACCACCGGTGCCACCAAGAGTGAATGCCGGCCTTATGATGACAGGGAATCCGATTTCCTCTGTTGCCTTAATTGCTTCTTCAACACTATAAACATTTTGACTTTTTGGAAGGTCCAGTCCGATCTTTTGCATGGCCTCTTTGAACAGCTGTCTGTCTTCAGCTTTTTTTATCGATTTTAAATTTGCACCTATAAGTTCAACATTGTATTTATCCAAAATACCCATTTCAGCAACGGCCACTGTTGTGTTTAATGCTGTCTGACCACCAACCGTTGGAAGCAGTGCATCAGGTCTTTCTTTTTCAATTATCTTCGCAACAACTTCCGGAGTTATTGGTTCGATATATGTTTTGTCGGCAAATTCAGGATCTGTCATTATTGTGGCGGGATTGCTATTGATAAGAACGACTTCATAGCCTTCTTCTTTTAAAGCCTTGCATGCTTGTGTGCCGGAATAATCAAACTCACAAGCCTGTCCAATTACTATGGGACCAGAACCTATCAGAAGGATTTTTTTAATGTCGGTGCGTTTGGGCATATATTGATTATATCAAATAATGGGGGGGATGAAATTTGTAGGGACGTTGCATTGCAACGTCCCTACGTTTATCGATCATCAATCGTGTTGTTAGAAGCCGATTCCAAAATCGAACATGATCTGATTATTTTTGCTGTTGTTGCTGTCTGAAACCATAGCAACGTTAAGCATGCTTCCAAATAATCCTGCTCCAAGTGTTGTCATATTTATTGGAGAACCTGATGGACCACCGGTTACGATACCTGCTCTACCTGCAATTAGTCCTGCAAATAAAGGATATTCAACACCTATGTGGGTTACAGAATAAGAAGTGCCGCTTCCTGAAACACTATCGATATCAATTGCTGCCTTAACACCGACAACAGGTATTGTTCCTGCCGCACCAATAACCAACGTTGTTGGCATTGCAACACTTCCTAGATCTGTGGAAGTGATTGAAGGAGCTAAAGATCCTACCTGAGTAGAAGTCTCTGTCTTTCCATTAAGATTTGCGCCAAGATCTTTCATTACTATGCCTACAGACAATGGCATCATTGGAATCGCATCAAGATTTGCCTGCATACCTAGATCAAAAGCAACTCCAGTATATGTAGTGTTTGTGTTTACTTTTGTCTGTGTTCCGCCGGCTACCGTAACAGTCCCTGAAGAATTGAACAGGTTAACGGCTTTGATGTTTGCCCCGACATTAGCGCCACCAATAAATGGCAGGCCAACTCCATATCCTATTGAAAATGGAACCTCAACCCCTCCTGACATTAAAACACTTCCTGCAGAAACTCCACCTACTGAAGTTTTTGCAACGGTAAGGTTTGAAACGATAGGAATTATACTTAGCCCCATTTTTGAAAAATTCAATCCCATCATCCCGGCTAATGAGCCACTAACATTTGATGATCCGCCAGTAATAAATTTTGAAGGATCTCCTGAATTTCCAAACGCTGTTAAAAGGTCTGAAAGCCCATCAGACGCACCGCCTCCTGCTAATTTTAGCGCTACTGCCTGACTCTTTGCCATCCCGGCTGGATTGTAATATGCCGAAAAGATATCATCAACAGTTGCTGCACCGGCTCCTCCCATGGCTGCATGCTTTGCACCAACACCGTATGGAGCTGACGCACTCGAGAATGCAAACGCAGATGTCGCCACAAACATTGTCATCACACAAACAGCAAGAACCTTTTTCATCATAGTACCTCCCTTATTAAAGATAGGGATATTCTATATGAATTGATGCTGAGATGTCAAATGTCAAATTTAAAATCCCAAATCCCAATGTCCAAATCCCAACAAGGTGTCGCTTTGCGACATAAATATTTAAAAAACGGTTGTATTTGGCCTGCCCGCCTTGTCAACTGGTCGGCGTGGCAGGCGGACATGAAAATTGGTACTAAAATGTCATAGGAGGATCCATTTATGAAAAAAGGTGTTGAAAAACCCCACAGTTCCATAGTGATAGTGCCGGTGGTAATAGAAAATAGGATTTTCTTAATAAGAGGGCATAAGGTTATGTTGGACAAGCATCTGGCGGAACTTTATGAAGTTAAGACAATGGTGTTGAATCAAGCAGTTAAACGAAATATCGAAAGATTCCCTGAGGATATCACAATCTGTGATATCCTTGAAGTTTTCAAAAAATGTTTTCGCTTTTACTGAACAAGGAATATCAATGTTATCAAGTGTCTTGAACAGCTACAGGGCCACTCAGGTAAATATCGCAATAATTCGAACATTTGTTAAACTACGGCAGATAATTTCAGAACATAAAGAACTCTCCCACAAACTAACAGAGCTTGAACACAAATTTGAAAAGCATGATGAAGACATCATTGCCATCTTCAACGCCATTCGCCAGATCATGAAAGACGAAGAAGAAAAGCCAAAGAAACAATGGGGGTTTGTGAAGCATGAGTGATTTATTTAATGAGATTTCTGGTGACTATTTACGATATATGATTAGTAGGGAGATTTCTAATCATGGGATCAATGACAAACACAAATCTTAATTTAACTGCTTTCTCGCCTAGAATTAACACTCTGGTTGGGAATCCGACATCAACAACAATTTCATCTCTTGAAAGAGATATATTAATCGATATCCCAAATAGAATTGCGTCCGAAATAGAAACGATTGCTTTAAGTGGAAATGTGAGTGTAAACATAGAAAACAACGTCTTATCAATAACATCTTTGAGTGTGGACGAATCAGAAGGCCTTTTAATTAAAGAAATCCAAGAACTCCCTGCCATGTCCATAGAT
>CAZWKB010000007.1:3059-7641 GCA_964633925.1 uncultured bacterium | reverse complement strand
CACTAGCAATCTAGAAATTCAAGCAGCCATTGATGATGTAATTGCGACTTATCTGACAAAGGCAACTGTTGTAAAGGTGAATATAGTAGAACAGGAGCTAGGAATGGCTACAACAAATCTAGGAAAGTGGCTAAACAGTAAGATTTACAAGAAAACTGAAAACACATTAAAACAAAATGCTATGAAAGTTGCTATAAAAGGAGCACTAATAGGAACAGGACTGGGAGGAACAACAGGGATAACTCTATCAATAATACAAGGACTTCAAGGCATTCCTGATGCGTGGGCTTTGCTTCCACTTGGAACAATGAGCACAGCATTATTTGGAGCGGCAGGACTTGGTCTGGCAAGCAACCCCCTATATGTCATATACAATCTTGCAAAACTAATTATAGAAACATTTTTCAAATCAAAACCTAACAAGTAATTTTAAGTTTATATATCTATCCTTCCTTGCGGGTCAAGCGGCGATTCGGCCGTGAGGCGCCCGAGCTTAAGCGAAGGGATGCCGCAACGGACGAGTTTGCCGCTTGCAGGATTGTTAAGGACGGAGTCCTTAACGCTTTCTTTTGCACAACTTTTCTTTTAAAAGAAAAGTTGTAACAATTTGCGTTGCTTTAAAAGCAATATTAGGTTTAAAGCCGTAGGCTTTGGGATTATTAAGGCCGCCAGGCCCTTAATAAACAAAAAGGGCGGGCACCCGCCTGCCATCGCTACGCTCAGGCGTTAGCGGGCAGGCAAGAGCCGCCCGTACATTATTTCAAATATTCTCGCAACTTGCGAGACCTAGTCGGATGCTTCAATTTGCGTAGCGCCTTAGCCTCTATCTGCCTAATTCTCTCTCTTGTGACCTTATAAATCTTTCCAACTTCTTCAAGAGTCCTTGGATGTCCGTCCTCAAGACCGAAACGAAGTTTTAGAACTGTATGTTCTCTTTCAGATAAGGAGTTCATCACTTCTTCAAGATCGTCTCTCAACATCCCGTGAAGAACTGTTTCATCAGGATGTGCAATTGTAGAATCTTCTACAAAATCTCCAAGATGAGAACTTTCTTCGTCTCCTATTGGGATCTCAAGGGATAAAGGAAGCTGCGATACTTTAATAATTTCTCTTACTTTTTCAACAGACATTCTTGATTTCTTTGAGATCTCTTCTTCGGTAGGCTTTCTTCCCAATTTCTGAACAAGAATTCTGTTTATCTTTCTCATTTTGTTTATGGTCTCTACCATATGAACAGGGATTCTTATCGTTCTTGCCTGGTCAGCAATTGATCTTGTTATTGCCTGTCTAATCCACCAAGTTGCATAGGTAGAAAATTTGTAGCCTTTTCTATAATCAAACTTCTCAACGGCTCGGATCAAACCGAGATTTCCTTCCTGAATAAGATCAAGGAATAACATGCCGCGTCCAGTATATTTTTTTGCAATACTAACAACAAGCCTAAGGTTAGAATTTGTCAGCTTGTGCTTAGCCGCCATTTCTCCTTTTTTCATTCTCTTTGCAAGATCAATTTCGTCTTTGAATGCAAGAAGAGGATGCTTACCAATTTCTCTAAGATACATTTTTACTGTATCGTCAACGCCTGCACCCTTTGCATCTTTTGGATCATTCAAATGCATATGAGCTTCTTCTTCATGCGCGATCTTCCTTGGCTTATCATCGTTTAATTCAACATGCTTCAGCATATCTTCAATATCACTGATGTTTTTTACAGGATTTGGATACAAAGATACATATTCCTCACTTTGAGGTATGAATCTTTTTTTGCCCTCACCTGGGGCTGTGCCTGCTCTTCTCATTGTATGGATCTCCTTCCGGCTATATGCCTAAACATTCATTTTACCCTATTTTTGTCATCTATTGACAAACTTTTACATCGTTCATATATTCCATCGAAATTTTCCGCAAAGAATTTCACTTATATTACTGTTAATTCGCTGTGATGCCTCTTTAGCTCATTTTGCAAAGTTTCGACCTTTTCAAAATCCTTTGCCTTCTCTGCACTACTAATAGCATCCTGAATACTGCCGATCATTGTTCTTGTATGCGAATCCTTGATAACTTTTATACAGTCCTTTAATGCATCTTCCGTTTCAAGGAGACTGTTTTCATCGAACATTATCTCTGTTAATACTTTTTTGTTTTGATCGTCTTCCAAAGCATCGATAAGCAGAGAGGAATTGATCATTGTTCCCGTCTTATAAGCACTTAATACCTTTTCAAATATATCCCTTCTGTTTTTGTCAGATATATCTTCAGGCTCAAGCTGCGAGAAAATCATCTTATTGCTTGATCCGTCATCGGCGATAGCTCTGATAATGCAATTGAATGCTTTTATCAGCTTTGGGATCGGGCGTTTAAAAGCCTCATAATTTGAAGTGTACTTTTCTGAATATCTAGCAATGCGATTTACCTCAACATTAACAGTTTCTATATCTACAGCCAGCAATGTTGATATCTTTTTTATATACTCATTCTTTACGATAGTATCTTTTTCTTTTGCCAGTATTTGAGCAACTTCCTTAACAACTTTTGACTTACCTTCAGGAGTAGAAATGTTATTGCCTTCAATAACTTTGTCTATCTTGTACTGTAACCAAGGTTTCGCAGCGGCAATCATTTCAGCAAACTTTTCTTTTCCATCTTTGCGAATTATTTCATCAGGATCTTTCCCTCCGGTCATAACCACAACCTTTGGATACATGCCTTGATCTCTCAACATTTCAATACTTCTATCCGAGGCCTTCTCTCCTGCTGCATCACTGTCAAACACAAGATAAAAGTTATTGGTAAGCCTTGAAAGATTTTTTATATGCCCTGCAGTAAGGCTTGTGCCAAGACTTGCAACAACATTCTCGAAACCAAAACAAAACGCAGTTATTGTATCTACATATCCTTCCATAATCAATACACTGTCTTTTGCTTTGATGTGATCTCTGGTCTGATTCAGCGCATAAAGAATGTTCCCTTTGTTATATATCGGAGAATCCGGAGAGTTAAGATATTTCGGTTCTGTTCCGTCAATTGACCTTCCGCCAAAACCTACGATCTTTCCTTTAATATCGAATATTGGAAACATTATTCTGTTCCGGAATCTATCATAGTATGACGTTGAGCCTTCCTTTTGAACAAGAAGCCCCGCCTTGTCTATATCAACCGGAGAAAATCCTTTTGACATAAGATGCCTGTAGGTTTTGTCCCAACTGTCAGGAGAATATCCTATTCTAAAAGTTCCTACACTTTTTTTATCAAAGCCTCTTTTTAGACAATAGTCTATTGCGGCTTTTGATTGCCTAATTTCAGATTCATAAAAATTCATTGCTTCAGTAAGTATTGTGTGCAAACTGGCTTGTTCCGGGTGCGTATTTACACTTGGTTGAAAATCAAAAGGAATATTGAATTTGTCTGCAAGAATTTTTACCGCCTCAAGAAAAGACACATTCTCAATTTTCATAATGAAAGAAATTGAATTTCCACCCTCGCTGCATCCAAAACAATGATACAACTGTTTATCAGGACTCACAGTAAAAGACGGGGTCTTTTCATTATGAAAAGGACAAAGCGCTAAATAATTTTTTCCTCTTTTGCGCAAAGAAAGATAATCGGATACAACGGACACAATATCCGCCTTATTTCTAATTTCTTCTATTTTAGAGTTTTCTACCATGACATTATTCCCATTCGTTGGGGACAAACAATTTTGCAAAAGTATTAACAGCGTATCTATCTGTCATCCCTGCAATAAAATCCCTGACGGAAACGACCAGCTTCTTAGTGTTCTTTTCACCTTTATACCCCGGCATTTGATCTGGATTTGATAAATAATGATTGAATAAAGTTGTAAGAATATGATTAATCTTTACGTCCTGCCGCTTTGATTTTGTACTGGTATAAACATTTTTATACATGAATTTATAAAGCCCATTCAACACTCCCAATGCATTTTTACTCATGGCCATTTGATTTTTTCCGGAGCTGTTTTTTATGACATCTTTAACAAAATAATCTATGGGACTTTTTCCAATTGCCATCGAGAACTTTTTTGGGATCATTTCCTTTTTTAATATCCCTGACCGAAGAGCATCATCGATGTCGTGATTGATATAAGCAATTCGGTCTGAAAATCTGACGATCTGTCCTTCAAGAGTTTTTGCACTTGGAAATGAGAAAGGATGATTTAATATCCCATCTCTTACCTCATGCGTTAGATTGAGTTTTTCAATATCATCTATAACATGCAAACTTTGTTCATTATGGCAAAAGCTCATGCCGTATTTATTGAGTAGTTTTTCAAGAACTGCTTCTCCTGCATGACCAAAAGGAGTGTGCCCCAGATCGTGGCCAAGAGCTACTGCTTCAGCAAGGTCTTCGTTTAAGTTTAATGCTCTGGCGATCGTTCTGGCAATTTGGGAAACTTCGAGAGTATGGGTTAATCGTGTTCTGTAATGATCTCCAGTTGGAGAAATGAATACTTGTGTTTTGTGCTTTAATCTTCTAAAAGCTTTTGAATGAATAATCCTATCTCTGTCATGCTGATAGGCTGTGCGTATTTCACATTGAGATTCTTTAACAAGCCGGCCCT
>CAZWKB010000007.1:1941-3049 GCA_964633925.1 uncultured bacterium | reverse complement strand
CCTTGCTATTACAGGAAAGAGACGCCCATTTTGAGAGCGCCTCTTTCTCTTTTGCTTCAACTATCTCGCGTATTTTACGCATAGTCCCTTACTTTGTTGAATACGATGTTTTTGACTTTCCTTTTAATGCTGCGTGTGCCGCTGCAAGTCTTGCAATCGGTACTCTGAACGGTGAGCAACTTACATAGTTCAATCCTACTCTGTGACAGAATTCTACAGAAGCTGGATCTCCGCCATGCTCGCCGCAAATTCCAACTTTAAGTTTTGGATTTGTCTTTCTTCCTTTTGTTACACCCATCTTTACAAGCTCGCCAACACCTTCCTGGTCAAGGGTTGCAAATGGATCCTTTTCAAAAATACCGATCTCAGTATAGACCTTGATGAATTTACCTGCATCGTCTCTGCTAAATCCAAATGTCGTCTGTGTAAGATCGTTTGTTCCGAATGAGAAGAACTCTGCTGTTTCTGCAATCTTGTCTGCAATGACAGCTGCTCTTGGAAGCTCGATCATTGTTCCAACCATATAGTTAAACTTGGTCTTGGTGTTTGTCATCACTTCTTTTGCAACTGCATCAATTAGAGCTCTTTGATTTTTGAACTCACCGATCAAGCCGACTAATGGGACCATTACTTCAGGAACAATGTTATATCCTTCTTTTTTCAGCTCAACTGCAGCTTCAAATATCGCCTGTGCCTGCATTTGGGTGATCTCAGGATATGTGATTCCAAGCCTGCAACCTCTATGACCTAACATAGGATTGAATTCATGAAGATCTTCTACTCTTCTAAGTAAAGATTCTTTTTTCTCGATCTCACTTGCAGAAGCATTCTTTGCTTTTAGAACTGCAACTTCTACCATGAGCTCTTCTCTTTTTGGAAGGAATTCATGAAGAGGAGGATCTAATAATCTGATAGTTACTGCGAAGCCTTTCATTTCTTTAAACAGACCTTTGAAGTCACTCTTTTGCATCGGCAATAATTTTGCTAGAGCTGCTTTTCTACCTTCAAGAGTCGGAGCCAATATCATTTCCTGCATTATTGATAATCTGTCTTCTGCAAAGAACATATGTTCTGTTCTGCATAGACCAATACCTTCTGCTCCAAATTC
>CAZWKB010000007.1:0-1931 GCA_964633925.1 uncultured bacterium | reverse complement strand
TTTCTTTGCGTCAACAGGGATATCTGCATTGGCTCTTACCTTAAGAGTTCTTGCAGCATCTGCCCATTTCATAAGTTCTGCAAATTCGCCTGACAATGTTGCTTCGATAGTATCAACTTTTCCAAGAATAACATCGCCTCTGGTTCCTTCAAGTGTGATCCAGTCGCCTTCTTTAACTGTAACTCCACCAACTGAGAAGAATCCTTCGTTCTCATTTATCTTGATTGTTTCTGCACCGGCAACACAGGTCTTTCCCATTCCTCTTGCAACTACTGCTGCATGAGATGTCATTCCTCCGCGTGCTGTCAAAATACCTTTTGATGCATACATTCCATGAATATCATCTGGGCAGGTTTCTGCTCTGCACAAAATAACATTTTCGCCTTTTTCGCCCATCTCGGCTGCTTTATCTGCTGTGAAATATGCTTTTCCTGTAGCAGCTCCCGGAGAAGCTGGAAGACCTTTTGCAATTACATTTACTTTTGCTTTAGGATCCAGTACTGGATGTAGAAGCTGATCTAGCTGAGCTGGTTCAATTCTTAAAATAGCTTCGTCTTTTGTGATCAACTTTTCTTTTACCATATCAACGGCGATCTTTACTGCTGCAAAAGCTGTTCTTTTACCAGTTCTTGTTTGAAGCATGAACAATTTGCCTTGCTGAATTGTGAATTCAAAATCCTGAATGTCTCTGTAATGTTTTTCCAGCTTTGAAGTGATGTCTCTGAGCTCTTTGAATGCGGCTGGCATAACTTTGCCAAGCTCTGCAATTGGAAGAGGTGTTCTGATACCGGCAACAACGTCTTCGCCCTGTGCATTTGTTAAAAATTCTCCGTAAAATACTTTTTCACCGGTGGAAGGGTTTCTTGTGAATCCTACACCCGTTGCAGAATCTTCTCCCATATTCCCGAATACCATAGCCTGAACGTTTACTGCTGTTCCTATGTTGTCAGGTATGTCGTTTAGCTTTCTATATGTAATAGCTCTTGGGTTCATCCATGATCTAAATACTGCATTTCTTGCCATTTCTAACTGTTTCATTGGTTCTTGTGGGAAATCTTGTCCCGTTTTTTCTTTTACAAGCTTTTTATATCTAACGATTACATCTTGAAGATCGGCTGCAGAAAGGTCTGTGTCAACCTTGGCGCCTACTTCGTCTTTTTTCTTTTGTAAGCAGTGTTCAAATTCGTTCTTTTCAATTTCCATAACAACGCCGCCGAACATTTGAATGAATCTTCTGTAACAATCATACGAGAATCTAGGATTGTTTGTTTTTGCTACCAAACCTTCAACGGTAACATCATTTAGCCCTAAATTTAGAATTGTGTCCATCATTCCTGGCATAGAGAACTTTGCGCCAGATCTTACTGAAACCAATAGAGGATTTTCTTTGTCGCCAAAACCCATCTTTAGTTCTTTTTCCATCTTTTCCATATACTTAACTATCTGAACATCAACTTCTTTGTTAACTTTCTTTCCGTTGTCATAATATCCCATACAAACTTCTGTTGTAATGGTCATTCCTGGAGGGACTGGAACTCCTGCGCTGGTCATTTCTGCAAGACCGGCACCTTTTCCTCCGAGAAGGTCTTTCATCTTACCATTTCCGTCAGCTTTTCCTCCTCCGAAGTAATAAACGAACTTTTTGGAACTTTTTGAACCGGAAGTCTTCTTTGAAGCCATGGTTAATCCATCCTTTCTATATAGTTGGGGGTTAATGGGCACAAATCTCATCCCAAACAGTGTCAATTATATCACAATTTTGACAGGGGGTATTCGTGTTAGAATTGGATTAGTTCTTTGTTGTCTTTCCCATTTGGGATTTGGCCATTGGGATTTACAGCGTAGCTGTCGGGGGTGTAGCTCAGTTGGTAGAGCGCAAGTATGGCATACTTGAGGCAAGGGGTTCGATCCCCCTCACCTCCATTGTTTTT
>CAZWKB010000006.1:73965-75772 GCA_964633925.1 uncultured bacterium | reverse complement strand
TTACATTAAGATCCTTTAATGTAGATAACCCTTCAACTGTTAGCGTACTATCAAGTGTAACTCCACCAGTCACTTTCAATGCATTGTTTATTTGCGTCAATCCATCTATCGTTGTCATACCTCTCACCAACAAACTACTGTCGAGAGTCGTGCCACCGATTACATGCAACGAATCATTCATTGTTGATGATCCTGTTGCTGTGAATTGATTATTGATCAATGATATTCCTGCAATGGTTACTGATCCTGTTACATTAAGATCCTTTAATGTAGATAACCCTTCAACTGTTAGCGTACTATCAAGTGTAACTCCACCAGTCACTTTCAATGCATTGTTTATTTGCGTCAATCCATCTATCGTTGTCATACCTCTCACCAACAAACTACTGTCGAGAGTCGTGCCACCGATTACATGCAACGAATCATTCATTGTTGACTCGCCGCTCACAGCCATCGTTCCTCTTACATCCAACTTACTTCCTGGAAGATTAGTCCCTATCCCTACCATTTTTGTTTCACTGTTAAAAAATAATTCCGTTGGATCCTGGGCCAGAGCTCCCTCATCGCTGGCAAAAACGATGCTCCCTTTATCAAATTGGCCTGCTTTTAAATTCGTAACATCTAAATCCAATGCATATAACTTCGCCCACCTGTTCGTATCACTACCTAAATCGTAGAGCTTAGTGACTGATGGTTCTATCGTTCCATTAACCATCATTCCTGACTCAAAGGAGGATCTTCCAACAACTGTCAAATAACCCTCAAAAGTAGAGTCGCCGCCAACGCGCAATTTATTCTCTAGAGTGGTAATTCCCGTAACATTCAGGATGTTATTTAATGTTGTTATCCCTTCCACTTGAAGAGAGCTATCCAAAGTGGCCGCTCCTGTAATTCGTACAATCCCTCCTATTTGAGCATCGCTGGATACAGTCATCGTCCCCCAAACATCCAATTTACTATTTGGAACATTGGTTCCGATCCCAAGTCTCTTGTTTGTGCTATCCCAGAAAAACTCGCCATTATCCTGAGTCAAAACACCTTCATCACTTGCGAACATAACACTGCCTTTTGAATAATCACCAACGCTCATATTAACTACATCTAGTCCTACTGCAAATAACTTCCCCCATCGTTTATCTACAGCTCCCAAATTATACACTCTATCCACTAGAGGCTCTGTAGTTCCGCCAATGGTCACATTCCCATCAAAGGAGGAAATTCCCGTAACCTTTAATCTGTTGCCTATTTCAAGAGCTCCATCTATAGTTGCAATTTCAGTTACTCTTAAGTTATTGTTAATCGTTGTAACTCCGTCAATCGTTACGTTCCCAAGAGTTGTAAAATTATCGATTACCTTAAAATCCCCTTCAATAGTTGCACTCCCAACAACAGAAACATTCCCTCCAAAAACAGAATCTCCAGACACAGCCATTGTCCCCCTGACATCTAACTTACTTCCCGGGATCTTTGTCCCAAGCCCAAGGCTTTTGTTGTCATTATCCCAGAACAGAGATTCTGCATCATAAGTTAAAACACCACCATCACTAGCAAAAATCACACTGCCTTTTACAAAATCACCGGCAGTCATATTTACCACATCAAGAGCATCAGCATAAAGCTTATTCCATCTTTTTGTTGTGCTACCAAGATCATAAAGATTCGTAATCGAAGGCTCAACACTTCCTGCTATTGTTAGTTTTGAATTGAAAAAGCTTTGCCCAAGAACAGTCAAAGAATCTTCAATTGTTGTAGCTCCGGAGATTCTCAATCCGTTATCTATAGTCGTGAACCCTGTAACATTCAATGG
>CAZWKB010000006.1:71835-73955 GCA_964633925.1 uncultured bacterium | reverse complement strand
CCCCCTCAAATCAAACTCGGATATTGGTTCAGTGGTCCCTATCCCGACCCTCCCATTTGCAGAATTTACAAACAGTGTACTTTCTCCGACTCTGATAGTTCCTTCAAAAGTTGAGAAATCACTAACAGTTATGCCTCTGGAAAGCAATACATTTGTATATATCCCATTCCATTTTTTAGTTGCTGTTCCAATATCGTACAAATCAGAAACGATCGGTTCAATTGTCCCTCCGATAAATAAACCTCTCTCAACAGAGACCCCACCCAACACTCTTAAATCGCTTTCGTTTGTAATCAATCCAAAAACTCTCAGATTGCCTTGTACATCAGAATTACCAGAAATAATGGAATTGCCCCTTAAATCAAAATTCGAAGTAGGCTCATTAGTGCCTATTCCAACTCTTGATTGACTAACATCAACAAAAAGTTCTCCAGATCCAACATTCAAATTGCCTGAAATCGTGGCAGTTCCGTCAAGAGTCAAAGACGACAGGATTGTAACAGGCCCCCTAAAATTACTCTCATTGGTAATACTCAGAGAATCAAAGGATCCGTATCCTCCTACAAAGTTTCCATTAAATGATCCCGTTGTCCCATCTATAACTGTTCCCCCAACGACCATTCTGTTTGCTTCCACGGTATTAACATTTACAAAGTCGCCAATTACATTACCCCTAAAAATTCTTGTTGCGGCTTCAATACTTGCCCCATTATTACCGATCCGTATATCTCCACCGACATCAAGAGAACCTTCAATTGTTGTGCCGCCCATGATGTAAACAGAACTCTCAAATGAAGAAGCCCCTTCAACTGTCAACTTGTCCGATAATCTTAATGATTTAAATCTAACCTCTGAAGTGAGATTTACATCTTGAGGCAAGTAAACAGTTAACTTCCCACTTTCTCTAAGTATGGAAACCTGATTTGCGGTCCCAAATAAATGCCCCGTCTCAAAGGTTCCTGTATCGTTCCCGATAAGAAGAGACCCAACTTCAGGGGTTGATATCTGATTCAAAGCACCAACCAACCCTCCAAGAGATTCAATTTCAGTTCCATCTCCAATAAATCTACCTTGAAATATGCCGTAAAACTTACCCGCATCAGCTTCAATGGACGCTTTTTGATCACCAATAACCACATCTCCTTGCAAATGAAGTGTACTTTCGAAACTTACATGATTTTCAAAAGTTGACAGAGACTTAACTTTAAGAGAATCCAAAACAGTCTCTGCAGAAACATCTAAAGTTCTATTTAAATGCAAAGCGTCAAAAGACACATTTGCGTTCAGATCAATATTTTGAGGGAGAGACATTGTTATTGAAGCACTTTCGCTCGAAATTAGAATTTGTTTGTTTGTTCCGGAAATATATTTGAGTTCGTAGCTTCCTAAACTATTTCCTATTAGAATTTTTCCAGACGTTGGATATTCGTTTGTCCCCGTACCACCTTTGCTTATTGGAAGGATTGCAGTGATTCCTGGGACAGCCAAACCAAAGCCATCTCCAATAAATTTCCCATAAAAAGTTCCGGTAAGAGCTTCAATTGATGCCCCCGCAGCTCCGACAACAACATTATTTGAAACTGTCAATGAATTTTCAAGCGTTGTGGCTCCAAAAACATTTAAAGTATTATCTAAAGTGGTCTCCCCGCTCACTCTCAAGGTGCTGTTTATCAATGACGCTCCATCAATAGTCGTCCTGCCAGTGACTAGAAGTGATCCGCCAACTTCCACCTCGTTAGATACAAACATCCCACCTCTAACATCCAATGCTTTTGATGGAGCATTGGTTCCTATACCTAATCTGTTTGTTGAATTGTTCCAATACAATTGTGAGTTGTTTTCGCTTAAGCTGCCTTCAGAACTGGCAAAGATGACACTCCCGCCAACAAATGATGTTAGTTTTAAGTTTGTTACTTCCAAACTAACAGAAAACAACCTGTTCCATCTATTTGTGTTAGATCCAAGATCATACACACCAGTCAAACTCGGAAGAATATTCCTTGACGTGATATCACTTTCAAAAGTTGAAAGTCCAACAATACTCAGAGTGCTCTCTAACGTCGCTCCACCCAATACGTGCAACGAATCATTCATCGTTGCTGCCCCAGTCGCTGTGAATT
>CAZWKB010000006.1:70107-71735 GCA_964633925.1 uncultured bacterium | reverse complement strand
TTACCTGTAAATTAGCCAATGTACTTAGTCCGCCGACATTTAACGTGCTCTCTAACGTCGCCCCACCCAATACGTGCAACGAATCATTCATCGTTGCTGCCCCAGTCGCTGTGAATTGATTGTTAACTAACGAAATTCCGTTTATCGTTGTGTCCCCGGTTACCTGTAAATTAGCCAATGTACTTAGTCCGCCGACATTTAACGTGCTCTCTAATGTCGTGCCACCTAACACATAGAAAGAACCTCCAACAACGGCTTCATTAGATACAACCATACCCCCTCTAACATCCAATGCTTTTGATGGAGTATTTGTTCCGATACCAAGCATCCAAGATGTATCATTCCAGAACAATTTAGAATTGTTTTCGCTCAAACTCCCACCAGCGCTAGCAAATATTACACTTCCTGAGTTGAATTCTGTTAAGTTTAAATTGGTTACCGAAAGATCCACTGAAAACAATTTATTCCATCTGCGAGTATCTGACCCAAGATCAAAAACACCATTAGATTGAGGTTCAATAGTTCCGGATATTAAAATACTGCTTTCGAAAGTTGCATTACCAACAACTCTTAAGTTTCCGGAAACTTCTTCATTAACAGACGGTCCTTCTCCTCCAACAACAACTGCGTGTGAAGACGAGATCAGAAGCACAGAATAAATGCAAATAATGGCGAATAATTTTTTCATTTGAAATCTAGAAACTATTCTATCATCAAACCAATTACTTATATAATTTTTGCTTGACATAAATTTAGTAATTGTCACTCCTACTCTTTTCGTGCCATGCGTTATCGCCTGAATTGTATATCAGCGTCAAAACATCCCTGTTCCCAACTGTGAATGAAACATTGCCTGAAAGTTTAAGTGTGCTCCCCGGGTTAAACTTAACCGAATTAACCCCACCTGTATTCCCCTCAATTATGATTTCCTGACCATTTATTCCGGCAGAAATTGGAGGGTCTGCAGTAATAACGACAGGGATTCCATTTCCTGCGACCAATATCAACGTTTTTTGTATCATCGAAGCAGTAATTCCCACGCCCGCATCAATTAGGTTGATTGCACTTGGTGTAAAAATGGTTCTTGAGTTTGTTTTAACATCTCCTTCCACCTCAATAGTACCAACAACATAAAGACTGCTTAAATTCCCAACTTTTGTTATATTTGCAAACTCTCCTGTTGCTAACCGAATGTTCGTGATACCCCCTGCTTTGACTTCAATAGACCCTGTCGTTTCATTTGTGGTTATTGTGACATGGTCCGAAATTGTTCTGGAAATTCGCGAATAATCCAATGACTCCCCAGCCAGATCAGCCCATTCAAGACTACTCAACGTGCTATTCCATTTCAGCACTTTATCGCCTCCTGCAGGCAAAAAAGCAGCAATGGCATCAGCAGTAACGGATCCCCTCGCAAGATTTTCAGGAATAATAGAATTTGGCATTACCGTTTCAGAAACAGCGGCTTTAAAGGCATTGCCGACAGTTACAATTGGGGTAACAGGAGATAGGGTCTCATAGTTTGATGAATTTGGAGGATTTGCAATTTCTATTTTTAAAAATAATTGATTGTTCGAAAAAACAGCAGCTGGGATAGTTATTGATTCACCGAGGATGATGGAAAAAAC
>CAZWKB010000006.1:62012-70097 GCA_964633925.1 uncultured bacterium | reverse complement strand
ACCCTTTGTAACGTTCACGCTGGGATGAGCCTCTGGCCCCCAAACGCTAACTGAACTTGACGCATCGGTTCTGACGATAGAAAACCTCATATTATATAATCCGCTAAGAGGATTTCCGGAGATATCTGAGAGAGTTCCTTCGTATGCCATCTGAGTTGGAACAGAAAAACTCTGTTGGGTCAAGGAAAACAGAATCACAGCGATAATAGAAAAAAAACATGCAATGTTTACGAATTTTTTCAAGTAAACATTGGCACTTTTTAATACTCTTGCTTTTTTAAAGCTTAATTTACTATTAGACAAACTGATAATATATATATATTGATGCAGAATCTCAAAATTGTCAATACGGTTTTTCATAGACTTCTCTCCTTTTTGCCCACATTTTAAGAATTCGTGTTATCTGCCATGAATACTTGCATACATTTTATTTGAAGATCGAAAGTTTTGATAAAAATTATACGTATGTTAGAATTGTGTGGACATGAAACGCGTTTTTTTTGCTTCATTATTATTATTGCTCGTCATTTCATTTTCTTCCGCAATATTTGCGGACTCGTATCCCAAGTTCGACATATCAGGATATAAAAAATGGAGATTATACAAGACACAGGTAGATCCGCCCTCCAATTTTTTCTTGGCTCAATCTCAACTCGGAGGATTATCGTATTCGTTAAGTTCAGGCCCTTGGCAAGAAAGACTTTCCTTACGAATTAACAGCGAGATAACAAAAGGACTTATCGTAAACTATGATATAGAGCAGGAACCTGATACCCCTCAAAAAACAAATGTTGATGTTCAGTTTACCAAAGATAATTTTAAGATATTTTTTGGTGAATTCACAGCAACTTTCAACGAAAATGAATTTGCAAACACAACAAAATCTCTCAATGGAGCAATGGTGTCGTACGATGACAAAACAACAAAAGTCCAGTTGGTCCCTTCAGTAAAACTTAAGAGCGAAACCCAAGGAATTACAACTGCTTTCGGAAACAACACAAGAGGTCCTTACAGCATAGGCAGAGGATCAATTATGGAGGGAAGTGAGCAAGTCTTTTTGAATGACAAACTAATGACTAGGGGGAAAGATTACACGATCGATTACTTCGAAGGAAAAATAACATTCACAGCAATACTTTCGTCTCTTGATAAATTCAGTTATTCATACGAATACACAAACCTAATCGACCTTTTCTTTCCAACAGTTTCAAAAAGAGAATTTTTTGGTATCTCTGGATCCACAAAAATGAACAAACTATTCTTTGAAGAGGAAAAAGCGATCAACGTGCAAACTTACTCAACATCTGAGACAGAAATATTCAACGCTCCCGGCATAAATCAGACTCTTTCATCCGAAGGAAACACAACAAACGAAAGCACATCCTTTTTTGTTTACTACCTGAAGAATAAGCCAATCGTAAAATTTTCTGAATCATTAACACTGAAAAACCAGCCCCTAAAATTAAATGAAGACTACTCTATAGACTACACTAAAGGAACAGTAAAGATCGTATCGGAAATAATTCCCGACCCCGAAAAAACGCTTAAGATAAATTACTCTTACTACTTAACAAGCCTAAAAACAGAATCAATAATCGGCAATGATTCCAGAGGACCATACCAACTAAACAACAAATTCGTTGTGAATGACAGCGAATCAATCTTTGTCAATGGTAAGCAAAATTATAAAGGACTTGACTATAGCATTGACTACACTGAAGGCAAGATAACATTCAACGAGGGAATCTCTCAGGCTTCTTCAATAACGGCAAACTACAACTGCATTAACACGTCCTCAATAGAAGCAGATTCAAGCAAAAATCAATTTGCTTTTGGAGCTACATACCTAAAGGAGTCATCAAAAAAAGGAGGAGGAGCTGCAACAGCAACTGTCACCGAAAGCAGATTAGGAAATGAAATAAAAACTCCGGATTTTCTTCTCAATACCAAAAACTTTCCTATTGATAGCTCTCAACCCATAACTGTTCAATTAACGGCAACAGGAAGCACAACACCTGAAGTTCTAGTTCAGGGAATCGACTTTTATATACCGACAACAGAAGCACAAGTGAACGCTATTAATCTTCCATACATAAACAGCGAATCTGATACAACAAACGGATATGCAACCGGATCGATAAAGTTTATAAGAAGTATATTAAATACAGATAATGTTACAGTAACCTATTCCTATAACAAGAAAATCCTTGGATCATATTCTGGTTCCGGCAACGGGTCAACGGGCCCGTATATTCTCTCAAGTGTTAATGGTATGATACCGACTCAGTTTACAATGTTAGTCATCCGAAATGATGGGAGCAGTATTACTGAAACCTATATTCCCAACAGCAGTAAAACATTGAAAGACGGACAATATTCCATAAATTACAGTTATCCATATACCCCCACGATAACCTTCAACAGTCCGCTTCCTTCTGGCAAAAAATTCGAATTGACATATTATTGCGTTCCGGCAAGTGGAACGATAACCGATCAAGACTTAAATCATGATGTTACGGGCATAAATGCAAGTGCAACTATTGGCGATAATTTTTTAATCGACAGCGCAATAGGAATTAGCCGAACAGATCAAACGACCATATCAGAACCAGGGGTTGATGTTCTACAGGGCAATAATACAAGAGGGCCATACTCTCTTACAAATAATAAGGGATTGAAATTAATTCAAAATTCAGAACAGGTGTTTTTAGACGGCAATAAACTGAACAAAGACATGGACTACTTGATTGATTATGACAACGGAAGAGTAACCTTTTACTATCAAATACCTACTTCTAGAAATACTATTGAGGTTCGATATAATTACCAATCATCTTCAGGTCTTTCAACTGGAAAAGAAATGAGAAATGGATACGCATACAGACTGACATCAAGTGCAAAATATAAAGATTTTGATTTTGGTGGAACATATAGAGAGATAGACCAAAACTTCTCTCCGATGGGAACAACACAAATAGGAGCTGGAAGTCAACAAAAAGAGTTTCACCTAACTTACACACCAAACAGTAAATTCAATATGTCAACCAGCATGCTCGAAACAAAAAGTCAAAAAGGGAGTCAAGTCGGCATATTTAATTGGAATACTGATAGAAAAATATCATTGAGCTATCTACCAGATAATTTTGGACAATTAAGTATGAGCCTAAGGAATTATAAAGGATTTGATGATGTTGCTTCATCAACTGAAGCACATTCCAATGACAGCATTTCAAATGCGTTTTCAGCTACAATAATTCCAAATCAGATACAAACTGACAATTACACATTCTCTAATAAGAATGATTTTTCCAAATCCGAATCATTTAACAATCTCAACAACACATCAACAAACATTACCTATCTACATACAGCGAACACCTTAACGTTATTAAAAAGGGCTAACTTCGGAATAGATTATCAACAAAGCGAACCAGTCTCTGCAAATTCAACAGAAACAACATCTCACAGCATTTCAAAGGATCTTTCATACAATTTTGACTGGGATCTCACTTTTAATCCAATAAAAAGATTTGGAACAAGAGCAAGAGTTGTAAAACACGAACAAACAGATCTTTTGACAAATGCATTCACAGCAACAAAGAATGAATCCGCAGGGGTCAACTTTGATCCGTTAAACAATTTATCAGGAACATATGACAAGAACAGAAGCGAAACATTAAGTGTAAAAGCAGGAGCAAGCAATCCATATTCTGAAAGCGACAACTACAACGTCCGCTTTAGTCCGTTTTCTAGCATTAGCTGCTCTTACGGTCAGACCAATGACAAATCATATCAAGAAACCGGAGCAAGAAGCAAGGGCGACTTAAAAAGGGTCTCATTCGATTTTATTCCTCTATCTTTCCTGAAACTATCCACGGGATGGAACAGCCAATTAAGGGACTCATCTGCAATAAACGGATCCAATGAAATAACAACTATACTGAATACCGACTCGAGAAACTACAGGGCAAGTATTACGCCGCTTGGATTATTCACTCTAAATGGAGAATATGCTATCGAAGATTATTCAAATCGCAACAATGACACAATCCCTGTGGACACAAAGACCCAAAACATATCAACAACATACAGCACTTCACTGACCCCGATACCAATACTATCATCGTCCATAAGCTACTCTGAGAAACGAACAAAAGATCAAAAAACCCTTACTGAAACACCAAAGATCGTGATCTCTGCAAACAACTCTCTTCGAGTTTTTGACTGGGGAACGGTATCTCATAATTGGTCACAAGAAAGAAATCAGGGAGAAGTTCTTGCAGGAGTCGTTACCGGACTTGACATATTAAAAATATCGAACGATTATTCATTTAGCACCACCATTCCACAAGCAAGTATAGTATTATCAAGCATCGTTTTTAGTTTGAATTATAAAGACGTAATGTACGTTGACTATCTAGATCCTACAAAAAACTTTAAAGCCAATCTGCTTTCATTTGAAGGAACGCTGAATTTCTGATCAGTTGAGAACTATAAACTTACCCTTTTTAAATACACTTCTGCCATTACCATCTTTAGCAAGCATTTGGTAGATATACACTCCGGAAGATGCTGTTTCATTATTTTCTAGAACACCATTCCAAACAACATTATTGTACCCAAGAATGCCATTTATAGATAAGACCTTCACAAGCTGCGCCAGATTGTTGTATATTCTAATCTGAACGTCTGCAGGTTTTGATAAATAAAAGAGGAACGAAAAACTCTCAGCCCCCGATTTAAATGGGCTAGGACACGCTTGTGCTAGGCTTAGCTCCAAATCACTTCCCAGTGTCAATAGCGCTCTGTAGGGAGCAACAGAGCCGAGTGATGGAGAATAAGCAATGTTACCGATAAAGTCCTTTGCCTTGATGTAATATTCTACGTCACTAATATTATCTTCGGCAGGAATAGTCGCAGTGTATGAGCTTCCAACACGAGTCATCACTAATTCTGTCCAAATATTATATCTGTTCCTATAAAAGACAGATGCAGATGGCGGAAAAAACGCTGTATTATCTGTGATTACCGCAGTTATTATTATCGCTTTGTTCAGATTAGAAGATAAGACAGGAACATGCGAAATAACAGGTGGTTCATTTTCATTTACTAGAAAAGTTATTGCGTTAAAAGCATCTGCCCTGCCCCATCCATAATCTCTGCTGTGATAAGTAACTCCTGATTTCTTATAAGCAGTATTCTTAAGCAATTCCTTTATACCATCGACATCTATCAAAGGATTTCCCTGAAGGATCAGAGCAACGATACCTGCTATATGAGGCGATGCCATTGAAGTCCCAGACATAGCCCCCCATGCCCCGTTATTAAGAGAAGATTTTATAGATGATCCGGGAGCTGTAATATCTGGTTTTTCAATTTCGACAACTCCACTGAACACCGGACCTCTGCGACTAAAGCTTGTAACATTATCGCTAACATCAACAGCTCCAACGCCAAAAGCACTCGGGGAATTTCCAGGAGGTGATGTTTGATTAATTGGGGCTTGAGGAGGAACTTCCACTTGATAATTACCAATTGCACATGAAACAAAAACTCCCAAAGCCTTCCATCTCCCAGTTTGTTCTTCCCAAAAAGGATCAACTTCTGACGTTGCCGCTCCACCTAAAGAAAGATTGATGACTTTCGCCTCGTTCGAAATTAGCCATTCTACACCTGTCAATACCATAGTGTCAGTTGAGACATCACTTGCTCCTGAAGGATCAAAAACTCTCACATTTAATATTTTTGCATTTGGAGCAACTCCTATTGATGCCCCTGAACTGTTCCCTCCTGCAATAATTCCTGCAACATGCGTCCCGTGTCCTCTATAATCATCGGCGCCAGTGTCGGCAGCTGAAGACGGTTCTACAAGAGTATCAGGATCAGAATCGTGAGCTCCGATTACATAGGCATTCTTTTCTATCTTGCCGACAAGATCAGGATGAGTTCTTTTTATGCCTGTATCTGCAACCCCAATCTTGACCCCATCCCCCCTAAGACCAAATGTTGCCCATACTTTATCCGCTCCTATTTGAACAATATTTGGCTCGATCGTAGCAGATGCCAGAGTAGAAATCACTTTATCCGGCATGTTTTCCATAAGAAATATTTTTTTATTCAGATAGACTTTTTCTACCCCGTCCATTTTAGATATTTCATCAATTGTCTGCTTGTCAGCAACAGCCGAGAAACCATTAAATATCCAAAACTGCTTAATCGATTTAATACTTCCAGGAGCCTTAAGAGAAAGCAGTTTATCGATTATGTTCCGCTGTGACGCTCTTGAAAAAGACTGCATTGCAGCAATCTTCATTCGATGATCATTTGGAAGATACGAATAATTGATCCCGTCTTTAACCTTGACAATTATTGATACTTTTTCATCCGCAGAAGAACTTTGTATCGATTTTTGCAACAGAATATCTATTGTTCCTGAAAAACACGCACCTACCAAAGTCGTTGAAATTAGAAATGTAAAAAATGTTTTTCTCACTCGATGACATCTCGCTGATTGTTTCTATTGTCAAAACAATATCCTATGGAAAAATAATGAGTAGTGTTATCGGAAAGCTCTCCATATTGATGATATGCATAATCAAACGAATACTGCGAAATATTCAAACCTACTCCGCATGTAAAGTTCGTTTCCGTTTCCATTTTGGAAATTGAAGCTTTTTGCTGCTGATCAAGTCCCGCCCGTATTGCCAACATTTTTGATGGTTTCCATTCAATCCCGCTATGTAATAGAAGAGGATTGTCGAATTGATCAATATTCTGCTCGCAATCGATTAACCACGTAACAGCTGCTGGCATTTTTATGGCGGCGGCAGCTTTGATAGATGAGGGAATAGTCTCCGAAATTGCATTCCTGCTCCAGACAAAGTCCCCTCCCCAGTTTTTTGGCAAAATATTTGTAGCAACTAGCCCCATATCGAGCCAGTTATTGACCTGCCATTTTAAGCCAATATCAAGATCTATTCCCGACCCTGATGCAGCCTCAAGAGAACCCAGATTATAAGAAAAAGATTGATTGAAATATTTTAACGTTGTTCCGATCGAAATATTATTAAGCCGTTTATTTTTGAAGATTGCGCCCAAACTGTTTGCATAAGAAATACCCAGAACCCCAGAATAATACTCCGTATTGCCATAGATCTCTGGTCTTTCAACTCCTGCACTATTTGTCCATCTCGTCAGAGGAATATTTGAGATTGATGACAGGATATATCCAATACCTACGTAACCGAAAGTTACAGGAGCCGCCGCAGTCAAAACGGTATAATTCACATCCCCTATCAAAGAAGCCCTCATTGAAGAAAAACCAGCTCTATTCATACGGACCAATCCTGATGGATTAATGAACACAGATGAAGAATCATCTGATTTTGCTATACATGCTTTCCCCAGCCCCATAGATCTCGCGCCGACGCCAATATTTGAAGGATCATTTACAGATGCGGCATTTGCAATTTGGCACATAATGAATAAGAAGACTATGAAAAGACAATAATATTTATACATCAGTATAATTTTAGTGTGAAGAGGAACCGGAGTCAAGCAATATGCATTTCTTTCCGCCAACAATAGTCTGAATTACTTTTCCTTTTAGCTTCCATCCGTTAAATGGAGTGTTTTTGCTTCTTGAGAAGAATTTTGTTGCATCCACTTCCCATTCCTTACCCTGATCAATAATCGTTATATCGGCATCTGCCCCAATTTGCAAAGAACCCTTATTAATTCCGAGTATTTTTGCCGGATTTGATGTCATTTTTGCTATTGCATCGGATATATTTAATGCCCCGGTATCAACAAGTTCAGAAATAACCAAACCAAGCGTAGTTTCAAGTCCAACAATACCATTTGCAGCAAGAGCAAATTCTACATTTTTTTCTTCAGTTGTATGAGGGGCATGATCTGATGCTATAACATCAATTGTTCCGTCTCTCAATCCCTCGATAATTGCTTTTACATCTTTCTCGCTTCGAAGAGGAGGGTTCATTTTTGCATTTGTGTTATACCCCTCTACTTGCACTTCTGTAAGCGAAAAATAATCATAATTGATTAAAATTTTTCCTTCAGATTCAT
>CAZWKB010000006.1:57195-62002 GCA_964633925.1 uncultured bacterium | reverse complement strand
TAATGAGGAGCGGTTTCACATGTAACAGGAATTCCTTTGCTCTTAGCATTTCTTATTCTCTCTACTGATCCCTGCGTTGAAACATGTGCAATATGGACTCTGCCATATTTGCTGGCAAGATCAATATCTCTCTGGACCATCATCTCTTCTGCAAGTGCAGGAATACCTTTAATACCCATGATTGTCGACAATGCCCCTTCATTCATATACCCCCCATCGGAAAGATTGTGCTCTTCACTATGAGATATTATTAATGCATTAAACTGTCTTGCATATTCAAGAGCATGCCTCATTACCAAACTGTTCATTACACATTTTCCATCATCAGAAAAAGCAACAGCTCCAGCATCAATCATTTTTCCCATCTCTGTCAGGCTTTCACCATTTAATCCTTTAGTAATTGCCCCTATAGGAAAGACATTCACATACCCGCGTTTTTTTGCTTTGGAAATTATATATTCTACGATCGCAGGATTGTCGGTAACAGGATCTGTATTTGCCATACAGGCAACAGAAGTAAACCCTCCCGCAGCAGCTGCCGCAGTACCGGATTCTATAGTTTCTTTATCTTCTCTTCCTGGGTCCCTAAAGTGAACATGCATATCTATCAGTCCAGGAACAACAATCTTCCCGGATGCATTGATGACTTCCTGTAAATTGTTTGGATTAATTGAGGCAGATATCTGCTTGATCTTGCCTGATACAATAAGAATATCTCTGACTTCGTTAAGTCCGCAAGATGGGTCAATTACCCTCCCGCCTTTAATTAGGGTTTCCACTTTTTTACCCCTCCACTTTTTACTTTATTAAGAGCCGACATAGCCGCATCCTGTTCCGCTTCTTTTTTTGACAAACCTTTTCCTGTACCGCATTTAGTTCCATTAACCTTAACCTCTATCAAGAAAACTCTTTTGTGTTTTGGTCCCAACTCTTTTATTACTTGATAGTTTGGCAACCCCCATTTATTTTTTTGCGAGAGTTCCTGAAGCGCTGATTTATAATCTATCATAAAATCATCGGCACTTGCCTTGTCTATCTGATCTTTTAGCAGATCAATTACAACTTGGCTGGTTTTTTCAATCCCATTCTCAAGATATATCGCGGCGATTATTGCTTCAAGCGCATTAGCTGTGTTTGAACGTTTCTTTGATCCCCCGGATCTTTTCTCGTTATTCCCCAACAACAAGTATGAACCCAAATCAAGCTGAACAGAAATTTCTGACAATGAAAGATCCGAAACAACGGCAGCCCTGATCTTTGTCAAATCTCCTTCTGAATATCCAGGAAATCTTTTATACAAATACTCTGAAACTACAAGCTTAAGAACAGCATCCCCCATAAATTCCATTCTCTCATTGTCATTAAGCCCGTCCTGCTTTTGCTCATTAACATAACTGCTATGAGTTAACGCCTGACCGATCAATTCAAATGAAGGAAATTTTATCTTGAATTTTTCTTCCAGCTCGAGAAGTTTAGTGTTTCGAAGGTTAGAGTCCATTTGACTTTATATTTTACAATAGGTAGAATGAAATATCAAGTTTTAGGAGTGAAAAGGAGAACAATATGAGAGGAACGCTGTCGCCGATACTGACACACCTGATCCAGACAACTATCGCATCGGTCGGAGAAAAAGAAAAAATTGACCGACTGATAAATAAGTACAGAAAAATGCTCTCTCTCGCAGAAGGATCCTTCAATGTTTCTGAAATAAGGTTTGGGCTGGCTGATTTGTTGATAACAAGGGATGAATCGGGCGACTGGAAAGAAGCAAAAAACCATTACGATTTCGTATTGGAAAAAGCAACCTACGGATATCTGCGAGCAGCTGCAATGATAGGAAAAGCGGAGCTTTCCATCCGATCTGTCGAAAAAGACGATCTCGAAAAATCCATTGAGTTATCTCATCGTGCATATAAAAAGCTTCTTGAATTAGTTGGCGAGACAGATTTTTATAGCATAAAATGTCTTGTGGTGGAAGCAGAGCTGAGATTGAAGAGATCAGATAAAACGGACAAAAGCGCTGCAATGAAGCTTTTTGAAAAGGTATTCACTAACGATATGGCAGATCCATATTTCAAAGCCAGAGCCATAGTAAACCATGCAGAACTTTATCTTTATTCAGACAAAACTGATATTGAACACGAAATACAGCTTTGCCACAGCGCAATAGAATATCTCAAGGACAGACCTGATGATTACTTCGTAATAAAAGCAAAGCTACTTCAGGGTGAGTTTATCATGCAACGTATGGCTCATTATGATAAATCCCGCGCAACAGGAATATTTATGGGAATAATCGGCAACAAAAACGCAGATGTGGATCTTGTAGCCAGAGCCAAACTAAACCTTGCAGAAATATCAGAGAAAGAAAAAGCTTTAAAGCTTGTTGGAGAAGTTCTAAATACAAAAGTCATCGACAAATATCTTTTAGAAAGAGCCAAGCAGCTAAAAACGACAATCGAAAAAAGAAAGGTTGAGGGAAAATGACAGGAAAAACTATAGCGGAAAAAATACTATCAAATCACAGCGGCAGGCAAGTATGTGCTGGGGATATAGTAATAGCCGATTTGGATTTTATGATCGGACAGGACGGGACATCCGGAATAGCGATAGATGTTTTTAATAAAATGGAAGCGAAAAAAGTATGCGACCCGAATAAAATTGCGATTATTATCGATCACAGCTCCCCGTCTCCAAACGAGGGGGTATCAGCGATACACAAAAAGATAAGAGAATTCTCAAAATCGCAGGGGATATTTTTATATGATGTGGGACAGGGAGTCTGCCATCAAATAACTCCTGAACAGGGATATGTTGTACCAGGAAATCTTGTAATAGGAGCTGATTCCCATACCTGCACATATGGAGCGATCAATGTTTTCTCCACAGGAATAGGATCTACTGATCTGGCAGCGGGCATGATTTCAGGAAAACTTTGGTTCAAGGTTCCTGAAACAATTCAATACATTGTAAAAGGCAAATGGCCAAAAGGGGTTTACTCAAAAGATCTGATATTAAAAATGATCGGGGATATCGGTGCTGACGGAGCAACATATATGGCTACTGAATATGTTGGAGAAGCTATAGACGCTCTTTCAGTCGATGCGAGATTTACCATATCAAATATGGCAATAGAGATGGGTGCAAAGATAGGGATCATGAATGCAGATAAAAAAACTCTGGAATGGGTAAAAAAACATTCAAAAAAAGTGGCTAATCCTGTTGAGTCCGACAAAGACGCCGTTTTTGCAAAGGTAATTAATTATGACGTTTCAAAACTCTCCCCTATGATTGCAAAACCGCACACTGTTGATAATGTATGCCCCATCGAAGAAGTAGAAGGGACAGAACTTCAACAGGGATATATCGGGACATGTACAAACGGCAGATTGGAAGATCTGGAAATAGCTGCAAATATTTTAAAAGGTAAAAAGATAAAGGATGGTTGCAGATTGATCGTAGCCCCTGCATCAAAAACCATATTTATTGAAGCAATAAACAAGGGGATCGTAGAGACAATTATTAACGCTGGAGGTTTATTTGTAACTCCAGGATGCGGACCATGCGTCGGAACGCATAACGGAGTCCCTTCAGACGGCGAAAAAGTAATTTCTACTGCCAACAGAAATTTTAAAGGCAGAATGGGAAATACAAAAGCAGAGATCTTTTTAGCTTCTCCTGCCACCGTAGCAGCATCAATGATAGAAGGAAAGATAACAGATCCAAGAAAATATGTTTGTTAAAAGATCAGCAGCTTTTGCAATTTTGTTCATTTTGACAGTTTTGGGGATTTATTTGTTTCTGCCACCGGATCTGCCATCGGGCAGTTCTGTTGCAGCAAATGATGGGATAAAAGAGTCTACTGTAGTTTGGGACAGAATTAGTTCGAGGTATATTAAGATCAGCCCGTTTGAGATCGATTACAGGAGCATTATTATTGCCTGTATAGCTGGCATCGTTGTTGTTGTTTCGGTAAATTACTATATAAGGAGGTTGGTAGACAATGTTATTAAAAGGCAGTTCACACACACTGAAGATAAGTGACGACATAAACACAGACTATATAATTTCGGGAAGATACAAATTTAAAATCCAGGATCCAAATGAACTTGCAAAACATGTTATGGAAGATCTTGACCCTGATTTTTATTCAAAGCTATCTCCTGGTGATTTTATTGTAGCCGGATCCAATTTTGGTTGCGGGTCTTCCCGCGAACAAGCTCCGATGGCAATAAAATACGCCGGAATTTCAGCCGTACTTGCAAAATCTTTTGCAAGAATATTTTATCGAAATTGTTTTAATTTGGGATTGCCTCTTATCGAATGTGACACAGCCCTTATCTCAGATCTTGACAAACTTGAAATAGATCTTGATAACGGAGTCCTGAAGAACATTACCAGGGGAACCGTTATCCCAATAAAACCATTTCCAAAAACAATGCAAACATTGTTATCGGATGGCGGCCTTGTAAGCCACTTCAAAAAACATGGAGGGTTTGGGTTGTAAACGACAGCCCCTATTCCCAGCTGTTCCATACAAGTTCCCTCAATCAGATATCGATATATAACCAGAGAATTGAAATATGGCAATAAAAATATCGATAGACATGATAGAGGGGTGTAAATTATGACCAGTGCATTAAACAAAGGATTTTGGGCTTTTAGAGATGATGGAATATTATCTCTCAGCGAAGCTAAAATAATGCTTGGAAAGGCCTTCAAGGATTGCAAGAATGTAATTGATCTATTTAAAAAACACGCCGACGGGATCCCAGCCTCGAATATTTCAGATATTATTGTCGCAATA
>CAZWKB010000006.1:53666-57185 GCA_964633925.1 uncultured bacterium | reverse complement strand
TCTAGCAGCTAAAGGTGACACGAAACACTATTTAACCATTTATAACCAAAAAGGAGAAAACATATTTGCGATAACCGAAAAAGGATCCTCATTGTTGGCCTATAAATGCACAGAAGCGATATCTGAGCTAGATGCTGAGATCAAATATTTAAAGAACGACCCCATTTCAAATAATGATATAAAAACAATTTCATTCCTAGAAAGTAAAATGGCATCTTTAAATACAGAGCTGCGCATGGATTCTCTTTTTTACTGCGGATATATAAATGAAGCTAAAATGCTTGCTCAATCAAACAACATAACTGTGGGCAAGTCGATAGAATCATACATCTCTCTTCTTAATAAATTCAAAGCCGCCGATATGGCAGAATGTTTAAAAGATTATGGCATTGACTCATATAACAAAGCCAAAAAGGCAACTGAGCGTCTGTGTTATGCAACATTAGATAAGTTCAAGGGATTTAATATAGAGAACACCAACAGTTTACTATTTTCGGGAATCACACCGGAAGAATTTGATTATCTGTCAAAACAATCTTTTTTTGAGAAAGAAAACTGGATCGGGGGTTGTCTAAACAACTTGAGCCAAAAGGCATCCCCAACCGAAAATGATAAGCAGATATATGAGAAACTAAATAAATTAGTAGATTTTCTAAAGATACATTCCATAGTCTCAAACAAACTTGAACAATCTAATCTTCCGGGCATTGAACAATATCGAAACAAATTATTTGATCTTACAAAAGAGCTAGCAACGCAAAAGTTATCCCAATTAAAAGGACAACACGGATATAACGATTTATTTCAAATTATGAAGAAATTCAATATAGAAAACCCACTGGACTTGAGTAAAGTTGATGGAAGCAAATTCTCAGTTGCGGAAAAACACAAATTCAACTTATTGACTCATGATCTAAGTCGCTGGTGCGCTATGGATCTTTCGTTGGAAAAGGCTAATCAATATTTTGATATCTATAAAGAACAATTTGAGTATTTTTCATTCACAATATCCGAATATATTAAAGAATTGCACCCGGAATTTAAGGTGCAGGCTGAAAATTATCAAAAAGAACTGTTTGCTTACAAATTCGAGCCAAACATATTAAACAATATAACAAAAAACATCTCTAGTTCATTTGATAAATACTTGGTAGAGAAATATTCCCACGCACGCCAGGAATCCGAATATTCTAAAAACACAACTGAAACTGACAAGGCTAAGTCAAATATAGTTTCGAGAACAAAAGAATTATATAACGAAGCATTCAATGGAGACGGGAATATCATAAAAAAGAAGGAATTAGACGATTTGCTTTATGCCGCAGGGAAACTTGAAATAGTTGATGAGGACATAAGATATTACTCTGGATTATCCAGCGATTACATTACTGCGGAACAGAGAAAAGAACTCATAAAATTACACTCTATTACTGCATCTGGGAATGAAATATCAATAACCGACAAAGAACACTTGTTGACTTCATACAAGGCTTTTCTAAGTAAATATCTTGAGAAGGAACCAGAAGAAAACAGAAGGGCAAGCGAATCATTAGAAGGAACCTGGCACACGCTATATTATGCAATACAAAGTAGCGGAATCCCCGAACAAGAGCTTCTAGATATTGGAGGGGATCTCGGCTATGCGAACTTAAGTCCTAGGATGAAGGCTCTTATCAATAAAGAAACCCCATTGGAAACAATTATCTCTGAAACAGTGAAATGTAATACGGAATATGCAAAAGGGAACTCATCTGTAGAGACCAGAAAGGATTGGGAATGTCTAAGATGGATGGTTTATGCAAAAAAAGGCCGCACCGAAGGATGGAGATCAATCATTTCGGCCTATGGACAAGGTTTCTTTTATAGTAACAACACGATACTGGGGAATACTTTTGCAGAGTTGACTCCGGAAAGATTTGATGATTATCAGTATATTAATTTTTTTCGAAAAGCTATTAAACTTGCTCCTGGAGTTATTAACCATTGGGACTTGATAAGTGGACACATTTCGTCTCGCAAATTCACCAGTTCTCAAGCTGATGAAAACTTCATAGACGAGATCCTAAAAAGCTCCCCAACACGCTTCAGTCTACCTGGACATTCAAGCAACCCCATAATGAATGATTACAAACAACGTTTTCTTGACTTGATGATGGCGAAACACGATGAGCATTCTTTCAAAATTAAACCCATATACACAAAAACAAAAAATGATATGCTGTCATGGCTAAAAGAGACCTATATCGATGCTATAAGAAACAATATTACCAAAGATCCTGCCTATGCAGGGTCCTCTGAGATGAGCAATAAACTCAATTATCTCGCTCTGTTCAGCTCAAACTTAATTGAAACAGATCTAATAACTGAAGATGAATGGGCTGCATTTTCAAACGAGAATCCCGTTATTCCGTCATGTAAATTAGATTCAATAAAAACGTTGGCAACAAAAAGTTCAAATGAAGTGTTCAGGACAATCGGATATAACAACATTCCAAAGGAAATAAAATCTCTTATTAAAGCAGGAGGACTTGAAGAGGTCTTCCTTCAAAACAATGACAAACTCAATATCTATTGGGTTCCATTCAACAACACTTCTTTTGCCGGTTACGCTCCGACAGACAAAAATTCTATTGTAATAACCTATGACCCGAAAAATCCGAACCGAGTGTTTATGGCTGAAATATGTGTGCACGAGTTAAGCCATAAGCTTGACATGTTCGCCTTGAATAATTATCTAAAACTTAATCCGAATGAAATATCTACTTTGCCTAGTCTTTTAAATTCTATGATAACTGAAAGGAATGCATATATATCGTCAACTCTGTTTATTTCTAGCATTATTAACAATGCATCTGCACTAAAATTAAATGCTGAGGAGATCGCTTTTTGCACAAATCGCCTAGAACTAGAAAACGATATCATTAACCGGGCAAATCTATTGCTAGGCGCAAACAATTCAACCCTATCTTCACCTCCATATACTGAGATATTCGAAAAAGCAATTTACTATGAAAAGATCAACCCTGCAAAAATATTAGAATATGAAACCTTGAAAAAGCTGATCGATAAAATACAAGAGTTTGGATACAATGAACAAGAAACCAATAGTATAATGCTTAATATTATCAATATAACTCCGGGGAATCCTGCTATTTTTGGAATCGGACCCAACACGAACAACAATCTATTGTTGAATTTCTTGTCCAAATGTTTGGCGTTTATCAGCGGCAAAGAAATTCCAGCATCTACTGATGAAATAACAAATTCAGTCATCATCATGAAAGACATTTCAAAGAATAATGCGGCTCTACTTTTAAAAAATGAGGGGCTTAGCGATGAGAAAAAACAAGCCTTAGCACTCTCTTACTACGATAATGGATCTGTATCGTTCTGCATAACCAAAGAATATATCGATTGGATAGTGAGTAAACTCACTGACTGATGTTATAATTCCATCAGGAGGAATTATTATGCATTCATTTTTCGATCCAACTTTTCTATTACTGATCCCAGCCATTA
>CAZWKB010000006.1:50347-53656 GCA_964633925.1 uncultured bacterium | reverse complement strand
ACGTCAGGAATTACCGGATCAAATATAGCAAGAAGCTTACTCGACAAGAACGGGCTTGGCAATATATCAATAAATGCCATGCCAGGAGAAATGACAGACAATTATAATCCTTTGGAAAAATCCATAAACCTTTCAGAAGGGGTAATAAACAGCTCTTCGATCGCAGCGATAGGAATTGCAGCTCATGAAATAGGACACGCTGTTCAAGATGCAAAAGCCTATGCACCGATAAAATTAAGATCCAGTCTGGTCTCAGTTGCAAATTTCGGATCAAATCTAGCTTTCCCTTTGTTTTTCATAGGTTTCATTGTGAGCTTTGGACCCCTCATGGATGCAGGGATTATTCTCTATTCAGTTGCACTGTTCTTTGCTCTACTAACTCTCCCTGTGGAATTTAATGCCAGCAACAGAGCAGTGGAGATGCTAAATGCAGGAGGATACGTATCAACAGAAGAGATAGGAATGGTAAAAAAAGTCCTAAATGCGGCAGCTCTGACATATGTGGCAACAACAGCTATGGCAGCGTCTGAATTGATAAGAATGTTGATCATGCGAAATTCTAGGGAATGATTGAACCAGTATTCATATTAGGTCCAACAGCCGTAGGAAAAACATCCGCCTCAATTGAGCTCGCTAAAAAAATAAATGGTGAAATAATTTCTGCAGACTCCATGCAGGTATACCGCTTTATGAATATAGGAACTGCAAAATCAACTATGGCCGAAAGACAAGGAATTCCTCATCATCTGATCGATATCGTAAATCCCGATGAAACATGGAATGTCTCGTGTTTTATTGAAAGAACAAATCAACTAATAAAGGAAATATCTGAAAGAAAAAAGACTCCAATAATCGTTGGAGGAACGGGCTTATACATAAACGCGTTTATTAACGGATATGACTTCCCTATAGTATCTAGAGATGACGGCATAAGAGTAAAACTCAACTCATTAACATCCGAAGAATTATATAGCAAACTGCAACTGATTGACCCTGTATCGAGTGAAAAAATAAATGTTAATGACAAGAAAAAAATAATAAGAGCTCTTGAAGTTTTTGAACAAACAGGAATTCCAATATCCAAAATGCAAAAAAGCAATCCGGATCCGAAATACAAGCTATTTTGCCTGAACACCGACAGAGACCTTGTCTATTTGAATATCAATAACAGAGTAGATAAAATGATGTGCGACGGCCTTATCGAAGAAGTGAAAGGGTTGCTCGCAAAAGGATATTCAAAAGAACTTAATTCATTACAAGCACTCGGATACAAAGAATCCATCAAGTATATCGAAGGAGAGATCTCTATTGATGACACTATTGAATTGATAAAAAGAAAAACTAGGAATTTTGCAAGAAGGCAGCTCACTTGGCTAAGAAGATTTCAAAACACCACATGGATAGATACAAAAGAAAATCCAGCCGTTGCCATTTATAGTATTTTAATATAAAATTAAACTTGAAGGAGTATACTAAAAAATGGCAACACCAACACAAATATCGAGCATGACAATTAAGCACAAAGAGCTCAAGACTTGGGTAAAAAAAATGGCCGATATGTGCACCCCCGACAAAATAGTTTGGATAGACGGATCTGAAGAAGAAAAAAAGAAACTTGAAAAAGAAGCCCTTTACACTGGAGAATTAACTGAGCTTGATCAGACAAAGCTGCCGGGATGCTTTTATCATAGAACTGCCATTAACGACGTGGCAAGAACGGAACACCTGACTTATATCTGCACAAAAAGAAAATCAGATGCTGGACCTACAAACAACTGGATGACACCGGAAAAAGCTTATAAAAAAGCAGCAGAGATCTTTAAAGGCTCTATGGTCGGAAGAACGATGTATGTAATTCCTTTCAGCATGGGCCCTGTCGGCTCTGAATTCAGCAAGATAGGAATAGAGCTTACAGACAGTATATATGTAGTCCTTAATATGAGAATAATGACAAGAATGGGCAAGGCTGTTCTTGAAAAACTTGGGACTGATGGGAAATACACAAAATGTCTGCATGGAAAAGCCGAATTGGATATTACAAAAAGACTGATATTGCATTTCCCTGAAGACAATGCGATATGGAGTGTTGGTTCCGGTTATGGAGGAAATGTATTACTTGGCAAAAAATGTCTTTCTCTAAGAATCGGAAGCTGGCTGGCAAAAAAAGAAGGCTGGTTTGCTGAACACATGCTGATCATGGGAGTTGAAGATCCAAGTGGGCACATCTCATACATTGCCGCTGCATTTCCAAGCGCATGCGGAAAAACAAATCTGGCAATGCTTGTCCCGCCGGAAGGTTTAAAGAGCAAAGGATACAGGATTTGGACAGTTGGAGATGATATTGCATGGATGAGAATAGATACTGACGGATCTTTATGGGCTGTCAATCCAGAGGCAGGAATGTTTGGAGTTGCTCCAGGAACAAATTCAAAAACAAATCCAAATGCTATGGCAGCAATTCAAAAGAACACAATATATACCAATGTCCTGTTAAAGCCTGACAAAACCGTTTGGTGGGAAGGCGGAGATGGATCGGCTCCAACAGAGGGGATTAACTGGGAAGGCAAACAATGGCATCCTGGCATGGTTGATGAAAAAGGGAACAAGGTTTTTGCAGCTCATCCAAACAGCAGAGTAACAGCGCCATTATCACAATGTCCGTCCGTAACAAATAGAATTGAACATCATCATGGAGTTCCAATCAGCGCAATAATATTTGGCGGAAGACGTGCAAAGCTTGCTCCTTTAGTATATGAATCATTTTACTGGCAACATGGTGTGTATATAGGAGCGACAATGGCATCAGAAAGAACAGCTGCTCAAGTTGGGAAACAGGGTGAAGTAAGACGAGATCCTATGGCCATGCTTCCATTTTGCGGATACAACATGGGAAAATATTTTGAACACTGGTTAAAAATGGGAAAAACCATGGTCAATCCTCCAAAAATATTCCATGTAAACTGGTTCAAACAGGATGATAATGGAAACTTTATCTGGCCTGGATTTGGAGAAAACCTCAGAGTTCTAGAATGGATAATGGATCGCTGCAGACAAAAAGTCAAGGCAGTAGAATCTCCTATCGGCTATATTCCTGATGCAAGTGATATCGACCTTACAGGGCTCAATGTAACAAAAGAGACAATGGAAACATTGCTTGAAGTGAACAAAGAAGACTGGAAAGCAGAGCTCGATGATCAAAAAGAATTCTTCAAAACATTCGGCAAAGACCTTCCAAAAGAATTATTGCAGGAATGGGATTTATTGCGAAGACGCCTCGAAAAGAAATAACAATGTCAGTGTCGTAGGGAC
>CAZWKB010000006.1:49549-50337 GCA_964633925.1 uncultured bacterium | reverse complement strand
TTGCAATGCAACGTCCCTACAAATGATTCACCATCAATTTAATCGTCCTTCTTCGAAAACCTTTTTCTCTCATTCTCCGTTAGATATTTCTTACGAAGTCTGATATTTTCAGGAGTAATTTCAACAAGCTCGTCTTTATCAATAAATTCCAGTGCCTGTTCAAGAGTCATCTTTATTGGAGGGACCAATTTCACCAAATCATCAGATCCTGAAGCTCTCATGTTTGTTAATTTCTTTTCTTTACATGGATTAGCAGTAATATCATCTCTTCTTGCATTTTCTCCAATGATCATTCCGACATAAACATTTACACCGGCACCAATGAACAAGCTTCCTCGGTCTTGAAGATTATCAAGCGCATATGCAACTGTTTTTCCGGCATCTCCGGAAATCAAAACACCGTTTTGTCTTTTTGCAATATCCCCTTTGAACCGTTCATATTTTTGAAATGCATGATTTAATATCCCCTCACCTTTTGTATCCATAATGAAAGCCGCTCTAAAACCCAACAACCCTCTTGTTGGTATTGTATATGTAAGATGAGTAACGCCATTTTTTACATTCATGTCAGTCATTTCACCTTTGCGTTTACCTAACTTTTCAATAACTACTCCCGCAAATTCCTCAGGAACACTAATTATGGCCTGTTCCATTGGCTCCATCTTTTCACCGTTTATGGTTTTCATAATAACTTCCGGCTGTGAAACTGCAATTTCATATCCTTCTCGTCTCATTCTTTCTAAAAGAATTGACAAATGCAATTCGCCTCTTCCCGATACCTTATAACC
>CAZWKB010000006.1:46797-49539 GCA_964633925.1 uncultured bacterium | reverse complement strand
ATCTAGTCTTTCCTTCAAATGTCTTGTAGTAACGAACTTACCTTCTCTGCCTGCAAAAGGAGAGTCGTTTACAAGAAATTCCATTGTAAGAGTTGGCTCATCTATTTGAAGAAGCGGCATCGGTTTTGGATTGTCAGCAGTACAAATAGTTTCTCCAATAGTTATGTCTGGAATACCGGCAATTGCAACAATATCTCCACAATCTGCAGCATCCACTTCAATCTGTTTTAATCCCTGAAAAATCGAAAGTTTAACAATTTTTGCTGGAATAATTGAAGAATCTCTTCTGCAAACAACAACATTCTCGTTCTTTTCCAGTAAACCACTGGTGACTCTGCCAATAGCGATCCTTCCAACATAATCGTCATACCCTAAGTTTGTTACCTGCACCTGGAGTGGCTCTTTTGTTCTGTCTGGATACAAAGGAACATGTTTAATTATAGTTTCGAACAAAGGGATAAGATCCTTCGATTCATCATCAAAATTCAGTTTTGCAATTCCTTCTCTGGATATTGAATACACTATAGGGAAGTCCAACTGCTCGTCGGTGGCATCAAGCTTAACAAAAAGATCGAATACCATATCAATTACCTTGCTAGCTCTTTGCGCCTTCTTGTCTATCTTATTAATAACAACAATAGGTTTTAGCCCCAGTTTTAATGATTTAGAAAGAACAAACTTCGTCTGAGGCATTGGACCTTCTTGTGCATCAACAAGCAAAAGAACGCTATCAACCATTTTCAATACTCTCTCAACCTCAGATCCAAAGTCTGCGTGCCCAGGAGTATCAACGATGTTTATTTTTATGCCTTTATAGTTGATTGAACAGTTTTTTGAAAATATCGTGATCCCTCGCTCTTTTTCAAGATCGTTACTGTCCATGACAAGTTCAACCAGCTCTTCTCTGTCGTTAAATGCTCCCCCTTGCCTTAACAAAAAGTCTGTTAGAGTGGTTTTTCCATGATCCACGTGCGCAATTATTGCTATATTTATAATCTTATTCATTTTTACCCCTTTTCTTCCTCTATTATCGCATAAATAATGGTCTAAAACAAAAAAAGATAGACGATATTTCGCCTATCTTTTAATTTTTGTAGTTTTGAACTAGTTTCTGTTGGTTGCTGCCTGAGCCTCTCCAAGATACCATTTAGTCTTTGACAACTCATCTTGAACTGACCCAAATTCTAGTCTCATCTGATCTATTTCACTCTGAAGCTCATCACATCTTCTTTCGGAATTTCTTAAAGCATTTTCTATAGCTTCTTTTTGAGCTTTCAATTCACCGTGATACCATTGCAGCTCCTCAAACTTTTTGTATATATCGTTTTGTTCTTCCATTTCATACCCTCCATATCTTTAGTTATCAATCCGTATAACATAACTATATCAAATGGTATTTTTTTGTCAATATAAAAACTCTAATATTTATAGTACAATATACATTAACTGGAGGCACTAAACAATGAAAAAGAAGCTGATAATGATACTTTGTCTAATATTAATACTTTCGGCTCCATCCCCGGCATATTATGGAGCAAGACCCATGGGTATGGGAGGTGCATTTACCGCGATTGCTAATGATGCCAATGCAGCATATTGGAACCCTGCAGGATTTGCAATGAACCCGGGGGTAGACATAACAGGGAGCACTCTTCTCAATAACAGAAACAATGTAATTGGAGATAATCTTTTTGCATCAAAGTTCTGTTACGAAGCCGGCATGTCATCACCTTTTGAATGGATACTTGGCGTGGGAGCAATATCCGCGATTGCTATAGAAACCGCTCAATATTTGGGAGACATGGGAGTATTAAAAAAGAACTGGGGAAGAAACGCTGTCAAAACAAATAGAGAAGAGTCTATGTCAGAACAAGTAGTAGAAAAAGGCACAGAAAAAACATCCTCAATTAATCCTTTCAAAATTGCAACTCCAAAGCCCGAAAGCTCAATAAAGAATAGATGGGTCGGACCATTCAACTTAAACATTGATTTCTCTCCTCATTATCACTCATACTGGAGCAACAGAAGAGACTCAGAGGCCAGCGATACCCCTGATCAAAAAGCCCAATTCGCATTTGGATTTACTCTGTTAAACGATAAAAACCAAAGCTTGGATATGGATGCCAACTGGTACACATTTTCACTTGCCTCAGGATGGGAAGAAAGAATTGCTCTCGGAGCAAACCTCAACATTTACGATCTCAAGATACCCAGTATCAACATGAAAGGTTTTGGAGCTGGCGTTGACATAGGGGCTATTGCTAAACCATTATCAAATTTTTCAATAGGACTTGTTGCAAAAGAAGTTCTGACAACAGATATTAACTGGCAAAACAGTGCTTCAACCAGGTATGAGATGCTAATAAATGGAGGTATTGCAATAGATCCTATAGAAAATCTGACAATTGCAGCTGACGTTCACAACATATTTAATCAAAACAACGGGAGACAGACCATGCACTACGGTGCAGAGATTCGCCCATTCAATGGTTTTGCATTAAGAGCAGGATTATCAGACAATAACAAAACAGCTGGAGCATCTGTAGCGGTTGCCAGTCTCATAATAGACTATGCCTATCTTGGAGGAGCTTTTGACAGAACTCAAATTCTAGGAGCTACGCTGAAGTTTTAAAAATGTCCTTGACATGCTCAACTTGAGGAGTATAATCAGTCTCAGGAGAAGGTTAAAAGCATCGCTTCTTATACCAAAGACGATGCTACAGACAGCAATTTCACCTTCTC
>CAZWKB010000006.1:39702-46787 GCA_964633925.1 uncultured bacterium | reverse complement strand
TAATAGAGGGGAAGAAAAAACTTCAACATCTTTTTTTAGTCGTCCTCCTTTAAAGCCGATTAAATAAGATTCTTCCCCTTTTTATTTGATCGTGTTTCCGTGTATGGCTAATACCATTCTGATTTGTCTGTTCCTTCGTTGCTCGGAGCCCAACAACAACGCTTACAATCACTAAATGTATACCATAGCTTGGTACAGTTTGTTATTCCCATAAACTCATCTGAATAATTACCGGCATTTGATGGGTGTGGCCTTCCATCCTGATATAGGAACAAATCCATAGGGTTTGAATCGTCATACAGTTGACACCCGATCCCCCCTTGACGATATGTTTTCAATGCAAAACAAATGTACTTTCTTCCAAAAGAACGAAAAACATATGACTCTATGCCATAAATATTTATTGAAGCGTATGGATTAGTTTGCCTTCCAATATATTTTTCGGTAACCAAAAATGTATTGTTAATTTCGCAGTTTGAATTTACAGGTCCGGTAATTGCAGGAAATTTACCATGCTCCAACAAATATTTCTCCGCGGCGACTTTTATAATGAGCAAATCTGCCTGAGCTTTTGTTCGCTTCATTTCTTCTTTCAGAAAGTTAGATCCGACAATGGCAAGCCCAACTAGCATTCCCAGTATCGTAATTGTTATGAGTAGCTCTATTATGGTGAAAGCTGATCTGTTTGACATTAAGCGTCCTCCTTTAAAGCTAGTTAAATTAAATTCCGCCTTATTAAGGAACTTGAAGCCATTCCCCCATCGCCCCAATTGGAACGATTTTTTTGCAGTTCGTAATCCCAAATCCGTCCTCTGCTTTTAGACCTCCGCCATCTGTAGTCCCATGAACATAATATGTAATGGTTGAGGATTTTGGATACAATCGCAATTCAACTCCACTATGAATTAAATCTGTTTGAAACATGCTAGAACTATTAGACACGGTAAGTGCCCCAAAACAGGTTCCAGCAGCAATGAACATATAAATGTATTTGCAATCGTGAGCATCTCTGTAAGGTGATGTCATATTTCCTATATACCCACCCGTCTTTAGAAACGAATTGTTTATGTCATAAGCTATCGCCATTGGGCCACCTGAATAACTTGCAACCACAAAGAGACTTTCATCGGACGATGTATTTGCAAAAGTTGGAAACTTCCCGTGCTCCAACAAATATTTCTCCGCAGCGACTTTAATTGTTAAAAGATCGGCCTGAACTTTTGTTCGCTTCATTTCTTCTTTCAGAAAATTCCCACCCACAACAGCCAATCCTGACAGAATGGCTATAACTGCGATTACAACCATCAATTCAATTAATGTAAAAGCTTTTGCGTTTTTCATTAGTTGGATTATATCACAGAATATTATTGACACCCTTTGCATGCAATGATATTATTTATTTCAAAGAAGACCAATTGTTATTTATTATAGGGGAATATGGCTAGCACATCAAAAAGCAATAAAGAGTCTTTAAATATAGGGTTAGATATCGGCGGCGGATTTATCAGAGCCGTAAAAATTAGCGATACTGCCGGTATTATTTCTTTAAAAGATTTCATCATAGCATCATTACCAAACGATATCCCTCAGGATGTAATGAAAATTGCTTCCTCATTAAAATCGATAATCTCAAAGCTAGACGACAAAAACTCAAGAATATCATCGATCATTTCAGGATCAGAAGTTGTGATCAAACGATTGACACTCCCAAAAATGAATAGTGACCTCATAATAGAGGCTTTAAAATGGGAGTTAAAAAACTACATAACATTTCCACTAGACAAAGCAACTATTGATTTCTCAATTATTGGAACAGTAAGAGTTGCCGATACCGAAAAACTTGATATTCTGGCAGTGATCGTCCCTTCAAAATACATCGAAGACAGAATGGCTTGTCTTGATGCCTCGGGAATTAAAACTGACAAGATATCCATTATTCCTGTTTCTATCTGGACATTGCTAAAAAAAACAAACCTCCTTCAAAACGATTCGGCAGTAACCTGCTTTATAAATATTGGGGCCGAAACAACAACGATAGTGTTTTTTAAAGGAAAAAACCTCGAATTCTACAGAGAATTGTATCTCGCAGGGAACAATTTTACAAAGATACTGACGTCATCTGAAAAATTCGATCTCTCTGAAGAGGAAGCAGAAACAATAAAAAAATCATTTGGAATACCGGATGAAGACAGTCAGGAAACAACAGAAAAAGGCATATCTCTTTCATTGATCAGAAAAGCGATTCAACCGGTACTTAGAATATTTGTCAATGAAATATCCAGATCAATTTCGTATTACAAAGATCAGTTCCAAAAAAGCCAAATAGACAGAGTCATCATCGCAGGAGGAACTTCAAAGCTGAGAAATCTTGACAAGATATTATTTTCAACTCTGAACATCAAAATAGAACATCTCGACGACCTTATTGGCAATGACATGATCATCAACAATACTTCAAGCGAAAACATTAAAGATGTTCTACCTCATCTCTCAATTGCGATAGGAACAGCTTTGTCTGGAGAGGATGATATTAATCTTCTAAAGAGCAATAAGGGAAGTGGCAAGACAGGATCTTTTGCCGGCATCGAAAGCGCAATATCAAATCTTACAAAATCCATCCCAATGTTAAAACCTGTGAAAGAATCAATGGGAATGAGTACCGATAACGATTTCGCAAAAAACTTGGTGAAGTCTATTCTTCCTGCAACATTTGGCATATTAGCACTGATAATTGCAATAGTGGCTATTGCAAACCTAAACATAGGCAAGAACATAGACAACTACAAAAGATCCATTGATGAAAGAAAAGTCACACTTAACAATCTCAGAAGCTATGCAACCCAAAAGAGCAATATTGACAAACTCAACGGGAACAGAAGACCGGTAGGAAATGCAATAATAGAACTCTCAAATATCCTCCCAAAAGATGTCTCCCTTGACACGATAAATTTTAATGGTTCAATGTTCACCATTGATGGCCGATGCAAGCAAATGGATACAGTAAGCTCAACAATAAAGATTATTCAGAATGCAACTTTCCTGCAATCACCTCAGCTGATACAGGCAAAGAGATCTCTCATTGAAGTTCAATCCGGCAAAAACAAAGTAACGAAAAGTTATGTGCAATTTCAGATGACATTTGCAATAAAATAATTAAGAATAGGAAAACAGACCAGTGAAAAATGGACTTCTGATCAAGCTGTTAATAAATTTGGGTGTATTCATATTGCTCCTGTGGTTCGGCTACAACAGCTTTGTCAAGGTGAGCTACAAAGAGTCGACAGAGCTTCAATACAATCTCAATGCCATAGAACGGGAAATAAGCTCGACAAAACCAAAAGACATGCCACAAAAGACACCTTCAGAGATAAACAGGGAAATTGATTTAAGATTATCAACCCTAAATTCAAAATTCCCAAGAGAAGCAGACATCCCTTATCTTATGGAAGATCTAATTAATGTCACGTCAAATGGATTGAATTTGGATTATACTCTTGTTCAACCATCAACAATAATGCCGGAAGGCGAATATAGAAAGTTGCCGATTAGCGTATCCTTTTCTTCAGATTTTGATAGCCTGACATTTTATTTAACAAAGCTGGAATCACTTCAGATAGTGACTAGGGTTGATCAGATAAACATTAAAAAAATCGAAAAACCTGAATCGTCAAGGAATTTAGACGTCGAGCTTTCAATGGTTGTTTATGTTATGCCAGGAGGATCAGTACAAAAAGCCGAAAACTCAAACAATCTTATTAAACTGCCAAACACAGATCCTTTCTATGGAAGTGACGCAAATATAGAGAATAAACTTTCAAATCTAGACTCGAAAAACAGCTTACTATTTACCAAGAAAGATTTCCTGAACAACAAGTCAATATCAAAACTCTGCTCTCTTATTTCTTCAAAAAATTATGGACTGGACCTTGTAAGTGAGGACAATTCTTTAGCCAGACTAAACGAAATTCTTTCTTCCTCCGGGTTTTATGATTCATGGATACAACAAAATAAAGGGATTTCTATTTCTAAGGCAAACAAGGACAAACTCCTTCTTCTCGTAAAAGCAACAGATAAGCTACGGGACAAGAGCTTTTATGAATTATCCGGTCTTTCAAAAAACCAGATAATTATGCTAAACAAACATCTGATTGAGATAACTTTCCCTGGATTCATCCAACACAAGACATTTGGAAAGATCTCAACAAAAAAAGGGGCAAGGGCTCCAAAACTAAAAGGTATATATACAGGAGAAAGCTCTAAAGTATTCATTAACAATTCATTTGCATCAATAGGGGAAACAGTTGATGGCTACAAAATTATCTCCATAAAGAACCAAAAAGTAGTTGTCAAAAGAGGCTCAAAGACTTATACTTTACAGTTAGGGAGGTAATATCAAATGAAATTTTTTCCATACATTAGAGAAGGTGTGTCCGTTGCAATATTAACTATTTTGGCCACAGGGTGCTTTGCAGCTCCTCTACAAACCATAACTTTAAATCTAAAAGATGCTCCTGTCAATTCAGTTCTTGCGGCTCTCGGCAAGGAATCCGGTCTCAACATCAGAACAAGCAAAGATATCAAAGGGAACATTACTATACAACTTAAAGACGTTTCCCCAATTGAGGCTTTACAGGCAATAACAAAGAAAGCAGATCTGCATTATGTTATCGATAATGACGAAATAAAAATATCCGCCATCAAAAGAACTGAGTCACAAAAGCAAGAGGAACCAAGAACCAGCATAATCTCAAGAGCAAAAGGAGTTACAACAAGGGCGTTCTCGATAAACAACACCGATCGCGCAGAACTCATAGGACTACTTACAAATTTTGTACCGGAAATCAAAAAGATGTCTTCCATTGGAACAGGAAATCTGATCGTCATAGAAGCTCCCGATGCTTCCATGAGTAAGATTGAAAAGATAATAGGTCAAATTGACAATACGCCAAACCAAGTGATTGTTGAAGCTCAGGTCATGGAAATAAATGCCGGAAATGACGATTCAATGGGCATAAATATGTTATACGGATCTACTGCTCAAGGGTCCAACAATGTTCAAACTGTTGGACTTGCTTCAAATCCAGATACTACATCAAAGGGTTTTTATGCCAATTTATACAAGGGTAAAGTGAGCACGGTAATTCAAGCCTTGGCAAGCAAAACTGGCTACAACCTTTTAGCAAATCCAAAGATACTCGCGTCTTCAGGAAAAAGCGCAAGTATTATTGCAGGAGACATGCTGGGATACAAAACCTTGGGAGCTGTTGCTGGACCCGGAGGATCTGTTGTCCAAACCGAAACTATGAACTTTTTAGAAGTAGGAACAAAGCTAACATTTACCCCTTACATATTTAGGGACGGGACGATAAAAATGGAGATACGCCCTGAAATAAGCGAAGGAGAGATAGTCGGAGGAGTCCCTTTGAAGAGAACAACCGAAGCAACCACCGTTGTATTTGTTAAAGACGGAGAAACAATAATAATTGGAGGACTGATAAAAAACAGATCCCAAGAGGGTTATGATGGAGTCCCTGTTGTAATGAATATCCCCTACTTAGGAAATTTCTTTAAGAAAAAAACACAAGTAGAATCAAAGAGAGAAATAATTGTAGTATTAACCCCTCACTTGATCACTCCAACATATCAAAATAATGACATGAAAAATGAAGTGGATTCAATGAGAGAAAAACAAGAAAGCAAACTTGGCAAAGAGTTGGGTGGCATCGACTGGTGGATAAAATAGTCAGTTTGAATATTCAATCAATGTCTTTGTATATTCACTGATAGGACTGTTAAACAACTTGTCTGTTTCCTGAAATTCTACAACACATCCATTTTTCATTACAGCAATTTTATTACATGTTCTTTGTGCCATATTAATGTCATGGGTAATAAATACATAAGTTAGATTGAATGTTTTTTTAATATCAATAAGAAGATCTATTATTGTGTCCGACAGATCCTGATCAAGAGACGACACAGGTTCGTCCAATATTAACAACTCAGGATCCATTGCCAATGCCCTCGCTATACAAATCCTTTGAGCTTCACCGCCTGACAATTCATGAGGATACTTATCATAATAAGCTTCTGGCAAACCCATTAATAAAAGCATCTCCCAAGATCTTTGTTTGTTTTTACTCGCTTCATCAAGAAGCATTCCAACTTTCATCCTCGGGCTCAATGCGGCGATGGGATCCTGAAAAATGATCTGAGTTTTTTTTCTAAACTCTTTTAATTCATTCCTATTGAATATGGAAATATCCTTTCCTTCAAATAAAACAGATCCCTCATATTGCCCAAGCAATTTAAGAATAATTCTTGAAAGAGTAGTTTTTCCAGAGCCTGATTCCCCGACAATTCCAATCAAATCGTTTTTGTTTATAGACAAACTGATATTATCAAGAACCGTTTTTTTGTTGAAAGATTTTGAAACCGATTTTAATTCTAAATAACTCACAATATTTTCCCATCTTTCATTTGCAATGTTCTGCTGCAATATTTTTCTGTTAGTTTTCTGTTATGTGAAATCAGCATTATGGCTACGTTGTCGCTTTGATTTATATCTGCCAGCAAATCCATAATATCTCTTTGCGTTATCACATCAAGAGCAGTTGTTGGCTCATCTGCAATAATATATTTTGCGTCGCAGGAAAGTGCGATAGCTATCATTATTCTCTGTCTCATCCCACCGCTTAGTTGATGAGGATAATGATTAAAAACAATTGCCGGATCTGTCATTTTCACCCTATCCAATAACGACATTGTTCTTTCACGGCTTTCATCTTTTGATATTTTTAAATGCAATCTCATTGTTTCCGCAATCTGCTCTCCAACTGTAATAACAGGATTTAAATATGTATAAGGGTCTTGAAATATCATTGATATTTCCTTGCCTCGCAAATAATGCTCCTGCCCATCGACAAGAACTTTACCGGACACGATTTTGCCTGGAAGATCAATAAGCCGCATCAAAGAAAACCCTAAGGAACTTTTACCGCATCCTGAAGGTCCTGCCAGTCCTAAGAACTCCCCTTTTTTTAAGACAAGGCTAACATTGTCAACGGCTTTTTTGACATCATTGT
>CAZWKB010000006.1:37994-39692 GCA_964633925.1 uncultured bacterium | reverse complement strand
TAATATGTACTCAGGTTATTAACTTCAAGCATTGTTTTCTTTCGGATTAAGTTTTACTCTTAAATATTCTCCAATATAGTAAATGCAAAGAACCGTTATCATAATAAACAATCCAGGGAATATCGCCATCCATGGGGCATCAAGCATATATGACTGGGAACTTTCAAGCATATTCCCCCATGACGAATATGGAGGCTGAACTCCAAGGCCCAAATAGCTCAGAGCAGACTCTGTTAATATTGCTCCTGCCGTTCCAAGAGTTGCCGCGACAATTACGGGAGCTAATGCATTTGGTATTATGTGCCTAAATAAAATGCGGTTATTCGAAATGCCTATGGCTTTTTCCGCTTCAATAAATGGTCTTTCTTTGATAGAAAGAATCTCTGCCCTCACAAGCCTTGTCACTCCCATCCATGATGTTGCCCCGATAACGATCATTACATTATAAATATTCGGTTTTAACATCGCCTGAATTGCCAGTAGAAGAAAGATGGAAGGGAAAGCCATCATTGTATCAACAAATCTCATAACAATTGAATCTGTTATTCCTCCATAAAAACCAGCGATCATCCCAAATAACAATCCAATAATTATTGATATTGTAACTGCAACAACAGCAACAGAAATTGATATCCTAGCTCCGCTTATTACGCGAGAAAAAACGTCTCTCCCATAGTCGTCCGTGCCAAATATGTGTGTAATAGACGGAGATGAAAGTCCAACAGAACCTATTTCATTTGGATCATAAGGAGAAATTACCGGCGATAATAAAGCCAAGATAATTATTACCGATAATATGGTCGCACTGATTTTTATTGCTATGTTCTTCATATTAACTTTTTGATATCCTTATCCTCGGATCCGCATAAGAATACATAATATCTGCAATTAAATTGCCAAGAACTATCAATAACGATGAAAAAACAACAACTCCCATTATCACAGGATAATTTCTCGAAAATATGGCAGTAACTCCAAGACGCCCCATCCCCGGCCAGGCATAAACAGTTTCAATAATAAAAGCTCCGGCAAAAAGTTCAGGAATTATCATCCCAAAAAGAGTTATTAACGGAAGCATTGCATTTTTCAGCGCATGTTTAAATAGAATAGTATTTTCCGGTAATCCTTTTGCCCTTGCTGTTTTTATATAATTTTGGCCTAGAACTTCTATCATTGACGATCTGACAAATCTTGTTATTCCTGCAATGCTGACAATTGTCATCGTCAAAGCTGGCAATATCAGATGTCTTGCAAGATCCGAAAATCTTACAAACAACGAACTGTCCTTTATCATCGGATCATACATCCCTGTAGAAGGGAGTATCCCAAGATAGAGAGAGAAAAACAACATCAGCATCAATGCAAGCCAAAATGACGGAGTAGACATCCCAACAAATGATAATAATGTAACAATGTGATCAAATGCTCTGTTCTTTTTTACTGCGGAAAATATTCCAAGAGGAATGGCAATAAGTAATGTTAAGAATATTGATGTCCCCATTAATATAAGAGTTGCGGGAATTCTTTCAAATATCAACTGAATCACCGGCCTGTTGATGATATATGCGGTACCAAAATCACCTCTGACAGCATTTTTTAGCCAATATATATATTGCACTGCCACAGGCTTGTCCAGCCCCCAATTAGCTTTAATTCTTGCGATCTCCAAGGGGCTTACTGACGGATCGATGAACAAGG
>CAZWKB010000006.1:29678-37984 GCA_964633925.1 uncultured bacterium | reverse complement strand
AACAAGGCTGTCGGATCCCCAGGGGCCAAATGCATAACAAAGAACGATATCATCGAAATACCGAGCAATAAAGGAAACAGCATTAACAGTCGTTTTATAATGTATATTCGCATATTTATATTACCCATGTAGAGACATGCCATGGCATGTCTCTACTCTTTATATATTTTCTCCATATTTAGAAACAATCCTGCAGGCCCAGGCTTCGAAAGCCCTTTTACATTCTTTGATACAGCAGACACCGCTTTTGGATACCATAAAAAAATATATGGTTGATCTTTTGCTATTTCTTTTTGTATCCTGCTATAGATTAATTTTCTTTTTGCTTTGTCGGTTTCGATTCTTCCTTCTTCGAGCAGCCTGTCAACCGAAGGGCTCCTATAATTTATGAAGTTTAACCCATTTGGAAACTGTGATGAATGCCAGATACTATAAGAATCCGGATCAATTCCAAGAGACCATCCAATGATAAGAGAATCAAACTCTCTTGGCAATTTTGGATCAGTTATTTTACGCAATATCGCGCTCCACTCCATTGTTCTTACATTAACTTTGATCCCAAGCTTTTTATATTGCCATTGAATTACTACAGCAGCCTTTTCCCTTTCCTTATTGCCCTGATTAACCAGTATAGTAAACTCGAAGATTTTCCCGTCCTTTTCTCTAATGCCATCTTTATTTAGTTTCCATCCGGCTCCTTCAAAAAGGGCAGCTGCTTTAGCCAAATCATAGTTATATTTTTCAACATCTTTTTCATAAGACCAGGCAACAGGAGATGATGGACCATATGCAGGAGTTGCTAATCCTCTAAATATTAAATTCACTAGCTGATCTTTGTTTGTGGCATAAGCCAAAGCATGTCTCACATTAATATCCTGGAATAATGGATTAGCAAGATTTAGCCCCAAAAATACATATTGAAGTATCTCATATTCATAAACATCAATCTTCTTATTGTTTTTCGCTCTTTTATAATCTTTTGGAGGAACACCACTTTCATCTACTTCCCCAGCCTGTAATGCAATAAGGCTTGAATTTTCATCAGGTATTATTTTGTAAACAATTTTTGATAACAGAGGTTCCCCATCATAATATTTTGCATTTTTAACAAGCGTAACATGATCAGATTGAACCCATTCTTGAAATTTAAAAGGTCCTGTACCGATTGGATGCTGATTAAAAGAGCTTGAATTAATGTCTTTGCCATACAAAACGTGTTTTGGCAAAATACCCATTCCTATACGACCAAGAAATGGAGCAAATGGTTTTGGCAAAACGGCTTTAAATATTTTGGGTCCATCAGTAAGAAATCTAATTGGCTCTCCGTCAATAATAAAGTCCCCTCTTCTGACAGAGTTTACTTTTGGATCCAATATTGAATCGAAAGTAAATTTAATATCATCCGAAGTAAGTTTGATCCCGTCATGCCAAAAGACGTTATCTCTCAGATAAAAAGTATACTGCCGTCCATCTCTTGAAACGGTCCATCTTTTTGCAATGTCCGGAATTATCTCTAGCTTTTCATTAACTTTTGTCAGTCCTGAAAATATCATTCCTTCTACCGCCGATGAAGCAGTATCGCTCGAAAGTATGGGATTAATTATGGAGACATCACCACCAAGTGAAAAAACCAATATGCTGTTATCAATTTCTCCCGCCCTATTATGGCTGCAGCCTGTAATAAGAAGGACTAATAGTAAGACAAGGAATCTGTACATAATCCAATTATATGGATGTTACTGCATATTAGTCAATTCGATTATTTTTGTACTGCCGTTTCTCTTATAGCCTTTAATGGTATATGTGTTGGTTGTACTGTCAAAGTTATATACTATTTTTCCCGCAGAATCCGCATCCTCATATGCTTTACCCGTATAAGGATTCTTTGGAATTGTCGTCATATATCCTCCGGTACTAAGATAATCATCAAACAATGTTTTTAGTGAGATATTTGTAGCAATAGGATGTGTTTCATTTTCCAGATTATATGATTCGACGCTGAGCTGAACTTTTTCCGCATTCTTTTTTACGGCCGCATCTTTTGCTTTGTCCTGGACTCCAACAAATGACGGCATAAGAAATACAGCCAGCAAACCGATTATTCCTATCACAATTAATATCTCGATCAATGTAAAACCCTTTTTATTCTTCATTTCTATCACCCCCTTCTTTGTCAAAGATTATTAAGCAATTGAGTTATTGGCATCAGCATTATTATGGCAAGCGACATAACAATGGCACCAACAAATATTGTTGATGCCGGCTCAATTATTGTCGCGAAAGATCTGATTTTGCAAAGAGCTTCTTCTGACAAATGGGAAGATGCATTCTCCATCATATCTTCAAGCATTCCGGCTTCTTCTCCAACATTGATCATCTGGACAAAATCACGGACAAAAACAGATTCGCTCTCAAATGCTTCGGATATTTTCTCTCCGTTTTTAATTCTTTCATTAACATTAAATAATGCTTTTTTATAGATCTTGCTATTAATAGTGGGCAAGGTTTCTTCTATTGATTGATTGACTCCAATACCGGATGTCATTAAAAATGACAAGGACCTCGCAATATTTGCGTTGTTCACATACCTATATATCTCTTTTGCCAACGGAAGTCTCATTAAGAATTCTTCTGCAATGTTTCTGCCTTTAAAATAATACGCTAAAATAACTAGCGTCAATGTCACAGGAACTATAAATAAGGGGATCCTTTTGAAGATATTAACAAGAATGATCAAAAGTATTGGAGGATTAACCCCAAGCGATCCAAAAATAAAGAGCATTTGAGGGATAATATACGAAACAAAGAAAATCAATGAAAAAACACTGGTAATCAGAACAATTACAGGATAAGAAAGTGCTCTTGATATACTAGATATCAATTCTTTTTCTGCTTTCAATTCTTTCCATGCAATATTGAGCATTTTATCCAGATTGCCGCACTTAACTCCCAATGAAACCAAAAGGATTATTTTATTTGAGAAATATCCCGTAAAGGCTTTTGAAATATCCTCACCATTATTTACTTTGTCGATCATCCCCTGAGGAACTCTTGATATCTGCAAAGCTTTTGACAGACTCAAACCCTTTGAAAGCAGTGAAGAAATTTGTTTGCACATATTTAGCTGTTCATTAAAGGGGATTTGTTTCATATGGCGACTCCAAACAGGTTATTGGCGTTCCTGCTAGTTATTTCACAAACTTGTTCAAAAGTAATTTGTTTTATCTCTGCTACTTTTTCTGCAACTATTTTTACATATGACGGCTCATTTCTTTTGCCGCGATAAAGCTGTGGGGTTAAATAAGGACAATCCGTTTCCACCATAATTGATGAGATGGGAACATAGGAAACCACCTCACGCATTTTATCGGCGTTTTTAAAAGTGATTATCCCCGTAAAAGAAATAAAGAAGCCCATATCCAGCGCTTTTCTTGCATATTCAACATCCTCGCTAAAACAATGAAAAACACCTTTAACCTCTTTATTTGCTTTTAGAATATCGAGAATATCATCCCCAGATTGTCTGCCATGAAATATCATTGGCAGATTAAGCTTCTTTGCAAGATTTATATGACCCTCAAAAGCTTTTTTCTGCAGTTCTTTTGGCATAGGATTTTCATAATAATCTAATCCCGTTTCCCCAATAGCAACAACCTTTTTGTTTTTGGATAGTTCTTCCAATCGATTAATTGAAGAATCATTAACTGAATCTGCATGATGAGGATGAATGCCTACTGCACTGAACATCATTTCATATTGTTTTGTAAGATCTACCGCTTTTATCGATGATTCAAGATCAAAGCCCGCATTAATAATAGTAGAAACACCGGCTTCTCTTGCCCTATCCATAACTTGAGGCAAGTCATTAAACTCAGACATTGTCAGATGTGCATGTGTATCTATTAACATTGTTTTTTTCTAGTTTTGTATTCGTGGAAAGAGCGGACTGCCCTTTTGAATTTTTCCGTCAGTCCCCAATTGAACCTTAATGGCATCGGATGTTTGCGGCATTATCGGAGCAATAAGATTAGAAACCACTTTTAGTGCTTCATAAAGATTGAATAAGACAACAGCAAGTTCGTCCGTTTTATTTTCTTTTGCTAATTTCCATGGAGCTTTATTCTCAATATAGAAATTAGAATAACTGATCAATTCCCAAACACACGCAATTGCATCTGTTATCTGAATATTATCCATGCAATTAGAATATGTTTTCGGAGTATCAACAATAAGTGCCATTATCTTTTGATCAATATCTGTCAATTCTATCTTTTTAAATTCAGGAACAATTCCCGAATAATATTTTTCTATCATTGTAAGTGTCCTGCTCAGCAAATTCCCTAAATCATTAGCAAGATCAGAATTAAACCTCTTGATAAGATTTGCTTTAGAAAAATCTCCGTCAGAACCAAAAGGGACTTCTCTCATTAAAAAATATCTTACCGTGTCTATCCCAAATTCTTCTGAAAGAGCAATAGGATCAACAACGTTCCCTGTCGTTTTGCTCATTTTCTCGCCTTCAACAGTCCACCATCCATGACCAAAAACTTTCTTTGGAAGAGGTAGATCAAGAGCCATTAATATTGCGGGCCATATCACTGCATGGAATCGTACTATTTCTTTTCCCATTAGGTGAACATCTGCAGGCCAATACTTCTTAAATTCTTCACTGTCATTTGCATAACCAATTGCGGAAACATAATTTATCAGAGCATCAAACCATACATAAATAATATGTTTTGCATCAAAAGGTGCTTGTATCCCCCAGGTGAAATTTGTCCTGCTGACATTAAGATCCTTTAGTCCGCTTTCAATAAAATTAACTATTTCATTTCTTCTTGAAACTGGTTTAATAAAATCAGGGTTATCATTTATGTATTTTAATAATCTATCCTGATATTTTGATATTGCAAAGAAATAGGCCTCTTCGATCACTTTTGTTACAGGTCTTGCACAATCAGGACATTTGTCAGATCCGTTGAGCTGAAAATCTGTCCAATATGATTCGCATGGAGCACAATAGGATCCTTCATATTGACCTTTATAAATGTCCCCATTATCGTGAAGCTGATTAAATATTTTCTGCACTGTCAATTTATGAATATCATCCGTAGTTCTGATGAATCCATCATTTTGTATGTTCAATTTTGTCCAGGCATCCTTGAATCTCGTTACCACTTTATCTACATGCTCCTTTGGTGTGATTCCGCCGTTTGCAGCAGATATAGCAATTTTCATGCCATGCTCGTCAGTGCCTGTTAAAAAATACACATCATACCCCTGAAGCTTCTTCCATCTGGCAAGAATATCAGCAGCAATAGTAGTGTAAGAATGTCCAATATGAGGTATATCATTCACATAATATATAGGAGTTGTAATATAGTACTTTGGTTTCATTATATTCAAATTATAACAGAATGGTGTCGAAAAACCCTACAACAGGTGTTGAAAAATCCTACAACGATACCTTTGCAAACGCAGCCCCCCTATGGCTAATGGCGTTTTTTTGTTTGCCCGACATCTCCGCAAATGTCTTTTTGTATCCATCAGGGATAAATACCGGATCATATCCAAACCCCTGACCTCCCGACATTTTATCAGTAATTTTACCTTTACAAATCCCTGTAAAGGTTTTAGATTTGCCTTCTGGGGTTACAATGGCGACACAGCATACAAATCTAGCTTTCCTTTTTGATGAAGGGATATTTTTTAATACTTTCAATAATTTCGTGCACAGCTTTTCTGACGTAGCCGGAGGTTTTACAAATCTGGCAGATTTAACTCCGGGAGAACCTTTCAAATAATCTACACACAAACCGGAGTCATCTGCGATAGCAGTTACTCCAAGCTTTTTTGCTGTTATTCTAGCTTTCTTTAATGCATTTTCTTTAAATGTTTTTCCGTTTTCAATAACATTGAATTTCTTTGAAAAATCATCCAACGATAGTAATTGAAGATTCTTCATCTTTAAGATCTTCTTGATTTCTTTTACTTTATGTTTGTTGTTGGTTGCTAATACTATTTTCAATGCTTGAATCCCTAACTTTACAAACTTTCAACTTTTTACTTTCTACTATTCATCGCCTTATTCCCAATATCCATGCGATACTGCATGTCTTTAAAGCTGATTTTTTTAACAGCAGTATATGCTAAATCAATAGATTCTTTTATATTGTCTCCAATAGCCGTCACCCCAAGAACTCTTCCTCCTGTTGTAACGGTTACGCATTCGGCCATTGCCGTTCCGGCATGAAATACAATAACATCTTTCATATCCCCCGCTTTATCAAGGCCATCAATTTCATATCCCTTTTTATAATCACCAGGATAACCTCCGGATGCTAACACAATACAAACAGATGGTCTCATGTCCCACTCAATTTCTATTTCATCCAAACGATTTTCAATTATAGCTTCAATAATATCTACAAGATCGGTTTTCAATCTTGGGAGAACCGCTTGCGTTTCAGGATCTCCAAACCTTGCATTGAATTCGAGAGTTTTTGGTCCGTCTTTGGTCATCATAAGACCGGCATACAAAACACCTTTAAATAAGCATCCTTCTTTTTCCATTCCTCTTATGGTCGGCTCGAGAATTGTCTTTTGAACTACTTCAAGCAAGTCTTTTGTTACGATCGGAGCAGGACTGTATGCCCCCATCCCTCCGGTATTTGGACCTTGGTCATTATCAAATATTCTTTTATGATCTTGAGATGTCTGCATCGGGACGATTGTCTTCCCGTCAGTAAAGCAAAGGATGGAAGCCTCTTCTCCTTCAAGGAACTCTTCAATAACAATTGACTCACTTGCACTACCAAATTGTTTTTTATCTAGCATATTCTGGATTGCTTCTTCTGCTTCTATTTTGTTTACGGCGATCACGACCCCTTTGCCGGCAGCAAGTCCGTCGGCTTTGATAACTATCGGATATTTTTTATCCTTGAGATATTCTAGTGCTTTTTTTGATTCTTTGAATTCTGCAAATTCCGCTGTTGGTATATGGTATTTTTTCATCAGATCTTTAGAGAATTTTTTACTCCCCTCGATCATGGCCGCCTTTTTAGATGGGCCAAATATTTTTAACCCTTCTTTCTCAAACAGATCAACGATTCCTTCAACAAGAGGGATTTCCGGTCCGACAATAGTCAGGTCAATATTCTCTTTCCTAACAAAAACCAGTAATTCATCTATTTTTGAGTGTGGAACAAGTTCTGCATAGTCAGAAATGCCGGCATTACCGGGAGCACAAAATAGTTTTGTGCATTTTTTACTCTGTTTTAACTTCCAACATATCGCAGCCTCTCGTCCACCTGATCCGATCACAAGTATTTTCATATTTCTGACCTCCTCATATCTACTATTTCCATCTGTGGGAATTCAAACCCATCCCATTCATTGACAGATAAATTATAGGCTACATCATAATAGCAAGATGAATCAAGTTCATCCTGCATCTCTCCAAGGCCAAACCCAATTGAATCAAATATTGATTTGCCGTCAAATAGTTTTAATTTTAAATGGTTGCCATCACTACCGACTCTTTTGCTTTTTAAAACCTTTAAATTCCTAGTTACGACTATCGGGATTGGATTTGAACTGCCATACGGCTCAAGCTTTTCCAGCTCATATGCAAGATCAATGTTTATCATATTTGCAGGGATTTCCACTTCAATTCTTTTCACGGGCAAAAGATTTTCAACAGTTAAAAGACCTTCGATTTCTTTGTTCAATCTCTCCTCAAGTTTTGGAATATTCTCCGCCAATATTTCAAAACCCGCGGCATCTTTATGCCCACCAAAATCCACAAAAAGATCTTTACATGAATTAAGAAGGCCATAAACATCAAAGTTTTTTATACTTCTTGCTGATCCCCTGCAAAAGCTGTCCTCTTCGCTTATCAATATTGTAGGCCTGTTGAATTTTTCAGAAAGTTTTGATGCAACGATTCCGATAACTCCTGGGTGCCAGCCTTTTCCTGTCAAAAAGATCATTTTGCTCTTTTCAACATCAACAAGCTTTGCATAAGCTTCTTCCCCGATCAAGGAACCTATCTGCTGCCTCTTTGCATTGATCTTGTTTATTTCTGTAGAAAGCAATTGCGCCCTTTGAGAATCGTTCTCAAGCAAAAGTTTTACGCTCAGTTCTGCATGTTCTAGTCTCCCAGGGGCATTAATTCTCGGAGCTAACATAAAAGAGATATTCTTTGCGGTAAGTTTACCTGAAATACCTGCAGAATCAACCAGAGATCTCACTCCGACTCTCTTTTTATCATTCAAAACTTTCATACCTGTAACGGTGATTGTCCT
>CAZWKB010000006.1:28626-29477 GCA_964633925.1 uncultured bacterium | reverse complement strand
TTGATGCGTGATTTCCTTCTATCATCTTTGGATTTACAACAGCAATAGCATTTGGCAGACGCGTTGGAACATTGTGATGATCTGTAACAACGACATCGATACCTAGCTGATTTGCTTTTTCTATTTCATCATAATTACTAATGCCACAATCAACAGTAATTATTAGATGATTCCCAAGGGAATGTATTTTATTAATGGCTTCAATATTCATTCCATACCCTTCGTCATATCTGTGAGGAATATAGTAAGATGCATCGATGCCTAGTTTTTTTAATGCGATCACAATTATCGAAGTTCCTGTGACACCGTCAACGTCATAGTCGCCATATACAATAACTTTCTGACCTTTTTCTTTTGCCTCAAGTACTCGATCGACCGCTTTTCTCATATTTGGTATGTCAAAAGGATCTTTTAGTACAGAAAGTCTTGGGTTTAGGAATTCTGATATTTCTTCTTTGTTACGCAATCCTCTGTTTAGCAATATTTGTGAGGTTATGGGAGATAGTTTAAATTCTTTTGAAATTTCTGATGAGGCAATGTCATCAGTTTCCGAAAAAACCCATCGTCGATTTAGAAGACTCATCTCTAATTCTTTTTGATCAACATGAGTTTCTGGCCATATTCAACAGGCTTGCCGTTCTCAACAAGTATTTTTACGACCTTACCGCTTATCTCAGATTCAATTTCATTAAAAAGTTTCATAGCCTCGATTATGCAGACAGGCTTACCTTTTAAAACATCTGAACCGACTTCTGCATAAGGAGCACTGTCAGGAGAAGATGCTCTGTAAAAAGTCCCTACCATTGGAGAAATAATCGCTGAAAGATCTGCATCTTCGTCAGGAGTACTAA
>CAZWKB010000006.1:8930-28616 GCA_964633925.1 uncultured bacterium | reverse complement strand
GTACTAACCGTTTCAGCTTTTGGAGCTGCGGCAGCAACATGATGAAGAGGAGACACAGGGACAGGAACAGAATGAACAACTGATTCTTTTCTCACTTCGATCTTAAGATCACCTTCTTCAATGCTAAGACCTGAAATACTTGAATCTTCTGCCAGCTTTATAACTTTTTTTATTAATTCTATATCCATTTTTTATGCCCTCTCAATATATTTTCCGGTCCTTGTGTCAATGAGAACCAATTCATTTACTTTAACGAACATCGGAACCAAAGTTTCAAATCCGGTCTCAAGAGTTGCCGGCTTCATAACATTTGATACGCTGTCCCCCTTAAAGTTTGCTCCGGTTTCAGTGATCTTTAAAGCAACCGAAGTTGGAAGATCAACGCCAATAACTCTGTCATTATGCGTCAACATCTGAATAACGTCTCCGTCTTTAATATAATTGTCCGCGCCTGCCATTGCCACTTTATCAAGTGCCAATTGCTCAAACGTTGCCTGATCCATAAAATGATAGTCGCCGCTTTGGTTATACAAATACTGCATCTGTTTTCTTTCAACCAATGCTTTTGGCACTTTATCGCCTGATTTAAAAGTTCTTTCGATAGTATTACCATTTTCAATATTCTTGAGTTTTACCCTAATAATTGCTCCGCCTCTGCCCATCTTGATATGGTTATATTCAACAACGGTATAAATAGCCTTATCCAAATCTATCGTCACCCCTGGCCTAAGATCAGTTACTGCAATTGACATGTTTGTTATTTACCTCCACCTTATACCTAATTTTACTATAAAAACAAGAGATTTTCAACATCACGGCTCCTTTGAAGCCATGTTAAAATATACCCATGAACATCCCTCAATTCCCGGATTTTAGACCACTTACAAAAGATGACAAGGGAATTATCGACAAATACCATCGAGAAAACCCTTTCAGGATCTCTGAGTACACATTCACAAACATATACATCTGGAGATTGGCCGACAATTCACTGTTGACCATGATAAACGACAATCTCTGCGTATTTGCCACAGCCCCGGATAAACAAAGATATTTCATGATGCCCCTTGGCAACAATAAAATGACTCAAACTCTAAAAGAATGCCTTAAGATCAGCCCAAAAGTGATCCGTTTATCGCAGGACTTTGTTGATAAACATGCAACAGAAGAGTTTGTTGTTGAAGAAGACCTCGATAATTTTGATTATCTCTATCTTGCCAAAGATCTGATGGAACTAAAGGGCAAAAAATATGACGGAAAAAGAAATCACTTGAACAATCTATTGAAAACACATTCGTTCAAATATGAAAAAATGAACTCCTCACATTTCAAAGAGTGCATACTTCTTAACGATAAATGGTGCAGTGAAAAGAAAAAAGAGAGTGAGGAATTCCCAAACATTGAATGTGAAGGAATGGTCGTCCGGGAAGCATTTGATAATTTTGAATTTCTTGAATTAACCGGAGGAGTAATTAAAATTGACGGAAAAATCACTGCTTTTAGTATAGGACAAATGTTAAACAGTGATACAGCAGTAATTCATATTGAAAAAGCAGATCCGTTGGTTAGAGGGATGTCGCAATTAATCAACAGAGAATTTGTCAGAAATGCATGGTCAGATGCAACCTATATTAACAGGGAACAAGATATGGGACATGTCGGCCTGCGTAAAGCAAAAATGAGCTACCATCCCGTCAGGATGGAAAAAAAATACAACATCATGTTAAAATAGCAACAAGGAGACCATCATGCAAAAACTAAAACTCGGCCTGCCAAAAGGGAGCCTTCAAGAATCGACATTTGAATTATTTGCAAAAGCTGGATACAAAATAAAAGCATCTTCAAGATCATACTTCCCTTCTATTGACGACATTGAGATAGAGATAATGCTGATCAGGGCTCAAGAGATGGCAAGATATGTGGAAGCAGGGCTTCTTGATTGTGGATTAACAGGAACAGACTGGACAGTTGACAGTGGATGCAAGGTAACAACGATCAAAGATCTTATTTATGCAAAACAGGGTCTGAGAAAAGTCCGATGGGTGCTTTGCGCAAAAAAAGATTCCCCTTATAAATCCATAAAGGATCTTGAAGGCAAAAGGATTGCAACGGAACTGGTAAATACAACTAAGGAATATTTCAAGAAGAACGGCGTCAACGCGATCATAGAATACTCCTGGGGGGCAACAGAAGCAAAATGTCCTGATCTAGCGGATGCTATTGTAGAACTCACTGAAACAGGAAATTCATTAAGAGCAAATAATCTTGAAATATTGGACACAGTTCTTGAATCAAACACAATTTTCATTGCAAACAACACATCATTAAAAGACAACTGGAAAAAGCAAAAGATGGATAATATTCTTCTTCTTTTAGAAGGGGCTCTTAATGCTCAGACTTTGGTGGGATTAAAAATGAATGTCCAAAAAGATAAAGTAAATGAACTGATCAATAAACTAACTGCATTAAAGAATCCGACAATATCAACATTGAGCGATCCTGCCTGGGTTGCACTCGAAACAATAATTGAAGAAAAAACTGTCAGAGATATCATTCCTGCATTAAAAGCAGCCGGGGCACAGGGAATTGTGGAATACCCGTTAAATAAGGTCATTTATTAAGCGCCGAATACGTAACCGTATAATTATTCCCTGCATTCCAAACAAGATAGTTGCTTATGCCGCAATCTTTCAATCCTCTTATTTGTTCATTTATATACTTTTCATCAAAGTTTTTAACTCTATATGAGAATCCTTGTATCCATGGAACGATTTTAGCATCCGTTCCCTTCACAATTTTTATTGTTTTCTCTGTACCATTCCTCATAAATGTATAAGGTTCATTGGATGGATTGGAAAATCCGTCAAATCCATTATCAAAATGCGATGGATATAGCATTGGGGAAATAACATTCACATATTTTGCCATATACCCTACTCTTTGCCCTATCGTTTCTATATCCTTGTCTTTAAGCCAGGACATAACACCAAAGACATCTATAGCAATTGACACATTGCTGTTTTCAAAACGTTCATTAGCTTTCTTCAGAAAGCCCTCGATCGCATCATACTTCTCTTTATTTGCCGGAATATCAATATTCTCCACTCTTCCTTGCTCTGGAAATCTAATATAATCGAATTGAATTTCATCCACCCCTGCTTTAACTGCTTCATTCGCAATATCAAGATTGTAATCCCAAACTTCCTGAGAAAAAGGATCTACCCAACTGATCTCTCCGTTTTGAATATATGTCGATCCGTTAATATTTTTTATTGCCAGATCAGGTCTTCTTCTGGCAAGTGTTTGATCCTTAAAAACCGCGATCCTAGCTGAAACATTAATATTCTCTTTGTGAAGTTTGCTAACAAGCCCTTTGAGATCTCTTACATAAGAATTATTTTGAGCCCCGATCTTATTGGCCAAAGTAACTTCCATGCTTACCCCAAGAATGCCTTCAACATCTTTCATATCAATAACGATCGTTTTAAAATCATGTTTTTTATAATAGGATATTAATGAATTTATCCTGTCAGGAATGCCGGCGCTATGATAAGTGAAGTAAACTCCTTTGTCAGCCGTTTTTTTTTGATCAGTTATTTCTTTTCTGGATCTTATCTTGATCTCTCTAACAACGGTTTCACCCGTGCACACTTTCACGATCATTCCCGCAGAAAGTTCTGTCTTCTCAAGATTGATCAGGTCTTTTTCCTGAACCGATATTATATTTGGATCTCCATCGCTTGTATAGTATCGATCAGGATCTCTCTTCAGCTTTCCTATCCATTTATCAAGTTCTTCATCGCTTGCCTGAATCCTCTCAACCATGGATGGATTAAAATCTTTGTGATACGAGGGCATTGCCGGGCCTGCCCCTACCAGAAAAGCAACTTTGTAATGATAAGGGATCCCGTTATACTCGCCATCTTGAAGAAGCCATCTCCCTCTCTTGGGAAGAATTCCAAATGGAAGAGCAACGGATGACGCCTCATAAGATGGCAAGGCTTCTTCAATTTTGGCCTGCTCCAATGCCAGTGTTTTTTTTATTTCAATAAAACTAAGATCTGACAGTTTCTCGTGTTCATATGTGTGATTTCCTATCTCTCTTCCAGTCTTTACTAAATACTGCAATTTTTCTTTCCAAAGATCTTTTGCATCACTTTGGTAAAACGGATTTGAATTCACAAAAAATGTTGCCGACTTACCAAAATCTCCATGTTTTTTGCTAAACTCATCAAGAATACCAACTGCACAATCAGGATCAATTACTTTTTCTTTGCCTTTGAATAAATATCGAAACTGGCTTATATGTCCATCATCAAACGTGATGATCATTGGCTTTTTGCCTTTTGGAATAGCAACTCTGTTCTTATTAAAAAAATCATCAACAGATACGAGCCTAAATCCTAAGTCGTAGAATCTTTCAAGATCTGCTCTAAAAGCCTTTGGAGATCTGACCCAATCTCCTTCGTATGTAGAAATCCTATGATATTCAACGACAAAGACCTTGCCAAGTTCGTTATATATATTGCCAAAACCATGAATGGTTTTGGTTTGGACGTTTTCGGTAGGGACAATCCTAGGATTGTCCCTACGATATACAACACCCCCTACAATGATCAACATCAACGCGATAATGAATATCCATTTTTTCTTTGTCATATTGAAAACAATTCTAACATAAGACACCTGGCCTGCCAGCCACGCCAAACATATAAACAAGGCGGGCTGGCAACAAAATTGCTGTATACAGGCAAATGAAACAAGGGAGGTGATAATTATGCCGGGATTAAACAGAATGATATTGACTGGGAATCTGACAAAAGACCCTGAAATCCGTTATACAAAAGAAGAAATTCCTGTTGCACATTTTACGGTGGCGGTAAATGGAGTAAAAAGAAAAGATAAAGAAACTGAAGTGAACTTTTTCAACTGTGTTGCATGGCGGGGACTTGCCAATATTTGTGGTGATTACATAAAAAAAGGCAGCCTTGTTGCAATAGAGGGAAAGCTCCAGATAAGGGCATATGAAATAAAAGGGGTCAAGAAGCAGTCAACAGAAATTGTTGTTGATAATTTACTCATGCTGGACAAAAGGTTTTATGACGCCTCAAAAAAAGCTCCAACCCCTCAAGAATCTGAAGACGACCTCGTTGAAATAAATTAAGTGTTGAAAATCACTACAGCCCCAACAAGCATATGTTGGGGCTCCTCACTTTTCACTACGTCCCCTTGAACACTCCACGTTTTTACAATACTATGTATACATGGACAGAAAAGCCAGAAAACCTGACCAATTGAGGATCATAGCGCTTATTACTTTTGTATTTGTTGCCGTTTATGCATTTCAATTCTTGTTTATACCAAAAACCATCCCATCTTTTTTAAGGGTGTTAACACCAAAAAACAAGCTAAACCTTCTTCTGATAGGTGTAGATGTTAATTATGACGACAAAAACAGAGAAATTGCAGATGATGCAAGATCAGACACTATCATGTTCGCCCAAATAGATCCCTTTATGGATACTATAAAAATAATTTCAATACCCAGAGATTCTTTTGTCGAGATCCCCGGGGCCGGGAAAAACCGTATAAATTCTGCCTACAGCTATGGGAGCGTAGCCCTTTTAATACAAACCGTTGAAAAACTTCTGGATCTAAAGATCGATAAATATCTAATTGTTAACACAAAAGGATTTGCTCCCTTGGTAGATATTTTAGGAGGAGTTGATATTTTTGTAGAAAAAAATCTTAACTACAACGATAATTGGGGACATTTGCATATCAATTTAAAAAAAGGGATGCAAAATCTTAACGGAAAACAAGCCGAAGGATATGTAAGGTTCAGGCATGATGCTCTTGGAGACATCTCAAGAGTAGACAGGCAAAAAGATTTTATGAAAGCGGTTATAAAAAAACTGGCCAATCCTTTGACAACATTAAAAATGCCTCTCATTATTTCTCAAATAAAGCGCTCAATTTCAACAGACCTTTCTTTTGGAGATCTTTCTGCCGTAGGGAATTTCATGAGAATGTCTTCGTCAAAAAAAATAATGACATACACCCTTCCTGGTAATTTTGCAAGCGAAGAAGGATCTTCATCTTATTGGTTCCCTGACAAGAAAAATATTAAATCTCTTCTTGAACAAATAAAGGCAAAGTAGTAAGATTATGCTAATAAAATTCTATGCAAAAATTGAATAACAAAGCATTCTCTCTTCTCGAACTGATTATCGGTATTGCAATATTTGCCATGGCAGTGATCCCAATATTCAAATTAATATCCACGAATATGCTGACCAACAGCGATTTGAATAAGCATGTAATATCCTTACAATTGGTCAGACAAAAAATGGAACAGCTCAACACTCTTCCATTCTCAACTCTTCCGTCACAATCAGGTTTTGAAGCCCGCGGGTTTTCAGCAGGGAACCCTCTATTTATGAGAACCACCAGCATAGAAAGCACCACGATGGCCTCATTGACAAGAATAATTGTTGTTGTTTCATGGGAAGGAGGATCTTCTTCAATGAGGCTGGAAACATTGAGAACAAAGTGGGAATAATATGAATAAAAAAGGATTTACATTAATAGAGCTTCTCGTTGTTGTTGTCATAACAGCAATATTCATCCCAACGGTTTTTGATCTTTTCACTCAGGGGTCATGGGAGTTTTTGAGACAAAAAACCAGAGCCTCTCTTTCTGACAAAAACATGATGGCACTTGATTCTGTCTCAAATGACATAAGAAGAACAAGCGGGGGAACATCCGAATCATACCCCTCCGGCAAAGTGATATATACGTTTAGAGCCGTATTATTGGAAAGCTTCGAATCCTGGCCATCCATACAGCCATCAACGGTTGAATACACATGGGATCAAAATCCCGGCGTGAGAAAAGTATATAGGTTTGACAAACTAAACAATAGCACCAAAGAGATTTTGTCAAATGTTGTTCTGTTTCGAATCACTAACTATAAAATAAACAGTTCAGAAGCAGCAACGATAGAAGTTATATCCAGCGACAGAGGCCAAGTCCTGTCAGCAGAAACAACAGCAAATTTTTGGAGCCTAAACAGATGAACAAAAAAGCAAATATACTTATTGTGATGTTTGTCTTCTTTGGTATATTTGCCATCATCGTTCCATTTGTAATAATACTCGTTGGCAGAATTTTTAATGTTGGATATTATGAGAACAGAGAAAAAGCACTTTACCTTGCATATGCAGGATTGAATGAAGGAATAAACTGGGTACTAACAGAAACAACACCTGAAATGTCAGGAATTCCTAATCTTGAATCTGCATTAGGAATAGTTACTGCAAATTCGCTAGAAACAGATTGTATTACCCCATCAGGATATAGCATTACTGGAATAGCCCTTCTGAAAGAATTATCAGACAAAGGTCTGGTTTTTGCCAACACAACAACTTCCCCAACATTCGGGGCAATATCAAAACGATTTCGAGTTGTTCAAACTGGACAGGAAATGGATTTGACTTTACCAGGAACCGCTAATCAGCAAGCAATATTAAAAGCGCGAATATATAAACTATTTTGCGGTAAGCTGATTAATACGTCTCTTGCTCGCGTCAGCTTCATGAACGATGGATCTTATTCATTTATATTTGGATCAACTAGCGATTCAGGATTTAAATTGAGAAATATAAAGATTATCGCAACAGGAGTATCCGGGAACAACAACGTCACAAGAACCATTGAAAAAGAAATACATTTGCTGCCATTTGCGGAAGACAATAATGAAAAAAAATTCTTTTTTGATAAAGCCATAGGTGCTAAAACGCGTGTTTTGATAGGAGCTAATTACAATGATAATAGTGCTAATCCTAGCGGTTTTGTAGCAGGTTCCATTGAGGCACAAACAATTCTTTTAAAATCCACGACCCCCTCTCTAAATGTTCTTTCACGCAGATTATCTGACGGAGCGAGTATAAGTACAATAGTTGGAGGAACATTTGAATCTTGGTCTGACCCCAATATCAGCCAATTCGGTTGGACTCCTAGCGATGAGAGCAATACTTTGATTAATCTCAATAACAAATACTCAAACCTTATTAATCTGACAAATTACTGGAAAAACATTGAAACAATGGCCCTCATTCCCATAATTTCTATCACATCTAACAAAATATTAATGACTGGAACTGTAGAATATTATAATAATCAACTACAACCAGGAATAACCGAGATTAGAGGAGGAGGGGTTCTTATTGTAACAGGGAACGACTCAACTTTGACTAACACGATAATAAGCGATAATACAACTATAATTGTATTTGGAAATCTGACACTTAATAACGTCGAAACTAATGGGAAAAATGTCATATTGATATCTATGAGTCCCTTATATGGAACAGGCTTAAATCTAACTACAACTTCATCCCCTTCGCTAAAAGGAACATTTATTGGAGGTTTGACAAAAATTCAAAATAACAGTAATGTTGAAGGGTTACTCGTCAGCGATAGTCTGACCAATGGATCTAATCCTCCTCCTTTATTGGAAGATAACAGTACTTTTAAGGGTTCTATGATCGAAAAGATGGAATCGACTACTAGATTAATGAGTATAGCAGGTTCCCTCGAATATTCTGCTTCTGCCCTTCCTGTTTTTCTCCCGGGATATAAAAACCAAAAAAACACCAGCGATTATGCGCCAATAGCAACATTTAGTAATTTCCAGATAACAAAATAGGAGTCTATTTTCCCAGCAGCTCTCCTACACATTCAATATGAGATGTATGAGGGAACATATCAACAGGTTGTATTTTATTAACAATATATTTTGATGAAAGCAATTTGAGATCCCTTGCAAATGTTGCCGGATCGCAAGACACATAAACGATTTTCTTAGGGGCCATTTTTAAAATGTTGCTAATTACTTTTTCACTGCATCCGGATCTTGGCGGATCAAGTATAAGAACATCTGCCTTAAATGCCGTATCAGCAAATTGCTGCAATATGGTCTCAACTGTTCCGCATCTAAAGAATGCATTATTTATGTTGTTAGCTTGCGCATTTTGTTTTGCATTCTCAATGGCTTGAGGATTTTCTTCTATGCCATATATTTCTTTTGCGTTTTTTGCCAGCCAAAGAGATATTGTCCCGATCCCGCAAAATGCATCAACAACTTTTTCGCTGCCTTTGAGATTTGCAAATGATTTTACAGTATTATATAGTTTTAAAGTTTGAACCGGATTGACCTGAAAAAAAGATGACGCAGACAGCCTGAATTTAAGATCTCCCAAAGTCTCATTAATAAAATCTCTCCCCCACATGCTGTTATTTCTCTCTCCAAGTATTACATTTGTAGATCTTGTGTTTACATTATTTGTTATACCGACAAGCTTTTCTTTTTTTTCAACCAGTTTTTCATTTATCTGTCCAATTATTTTTTTTGCTCCCTGAAATTCTCTTTCATTGATCACAAAAGATAAAAGTGCCTCTCCTGTAGAAAAACCTATTTTCCCAAGAATATGCCGCAAAAGGCCTTTGCCGCTGTCTTCGTTATAAATCTCTACTCTGCTCTTTTTAATTACATCCCTCACGGCCCTGGCCATATCGTTCAGAAAAGGATGCAATACAATACAATCTTCAATATCAACTACATCATGCGTCCCCTTCTTGTAATACCCTATCGACAATGCAAATTCCTTGTGTTGGGATTTGGCCTGCCCGCCTTGCCATTCTGTTTGGCGTGGCTGGCGGGTCATTGGGATTTGGGTTTTTCTCACAGGATACTGCATCTTATTTCTATATCCCCATGGATTATCCATCCCGATAACATCAAGAACTACAGATGTATCGATTCCGCCGATCTTATGTATTGTTTCTTTTACCGTTGACGCTTTAATTTTTAATTGTGCCTTATAATTTATATGCTGCATCTGACATGCTCCGCATTCTTCAAAATATTTACATGGAGGGGTAATTCTATCTTGTGAAGGATTTATCATTTCTACAATATGAGCTTTACCATAACTGCTTTTAAGAAGTGTCAGCTTGATCTTTACTTCATCTCCGGGAACAGCATTTTCAACAAAGATAGTCATGCCATCATGACGGGCAATCCCCTCTCCACCCTGAGCCAGCTTCTCGATTTTTACACTTATTATTTCATTGACATTCATGCTACTATATTAACATGTTAGACCTTGGTAAACGCATAGATTTGCATACTCACTCGCTTTTAAGCGATGGAGCCCTTCTGCCGGCCGAAGCAATGAGATATGCAACAGTAATGGATTATTACGCAATGGCAATAACAGATCACGTAGATTATTCTGTTATGGACAATGTTATCAAACAGCTTTTATTGTTTTATGAAAAACAGGGCAGATTTCTGACAACGATTTTCCTCCCGGGAGTTGAAATAACTCATGCAGATCCAAGCATTATTCCGCAAATGGCAAAAGATGCAAAAAAACTTGGCGCAAAAATAATAGTGTGTCATGGAGAAACCCCTTCTGAACCGGTTACTCCCGGCACAAATCATATTGCCGTACAACAAAAAGGAATGATCGACATACTTGCTCATCCGGGATATATAACAGAAGAAGATGCCGTGCTTGCCAAAGAAAATGGAGTGTATCTGGAATTATCAGCAAAACCTTCTCACAGAGAAACAAACAAACATGTTGCAGCAACGGCTTCAAAAGTTGGAGCAAAAATGCTGGTAAATACCGATTGTCATCATCCTGAAAATTACATTACCCAACAAAGAGCCTATGACCTTGCCAAAGAATGCGGGCTTTCTGATGAAGAAGCCTTAAAAACTGTCAGAGACAATCCGATGGAGTTACTCCGCTAAAGAATCTGACATGCTTCCTTTTTTGATAAGCCGATTAACATTCTGATACATAATAATTGCTTTATCAAAAAACATATACAATAGCTTATTAAAAGGATAATCCAACGTACCAACAAATTTTACTAGTTTGCCGTTAAATCCTTTTTTGAATCTGTATACTCCCCACAAAGGGTGTTTTTCTGTAGGATTTGAGGGTATTCCCCACAGGTCATAGTCTTCTATTCCCTTTTCTTTTGCCCACTTGATCACTTCCCAATGGATTAAATTATTCGGCATCATATTTCTGTGTGCATTTGAGGATGCGCCATACATATACCATGCTCTTTTGCCAAATGTAAATATAAAAACACCTGCAACAGGAACATTGTCTTTATATGCAATAAATATACTTCCAAACCCTTTTGAAATGATAAATTCAAATACTTTTTTATAGTATGTAAGCGGATGAATAATAAATGTTTGGCGGGAAGATGTTTCCTTATATATATTATGAAACTCTTGAACACCTTCAATCGTATTGTTCTCTTTTACTAAAATCCCACTTTTGATTGCAACTTTGATATTATATCTAAACTTGCTCTCAAAGTTGGCTCTAATTTCATCAACAGGCCGTCGTATATCTACAATATAAGTACTTCTTGGTTGTATTTCCTTTTTGGCTTTGATGAAACCCTTTTTCTTGAGTCCGTTGATAACGGAGCTATCCTTCTCATCTATTTCAGGATCAAGGCGCATAAACAAAGCATTGTGTTCTTTCGCCAGCTGAGATACTTTATTAATAAATTCATTTACAACGTTTTCATCTAGATAATCAATAACAGGACCTCTTGGAATATAAAAAAAACATCTTTTGATCAGCGGCAGCTTCCGTTTCAGGACAAGTATTTCTTCGTCTTTTTTTATGTCTCCACTTTTAAACTTTCTACTTTCTAACTTTATACTAAGAGGAGTCCACCCAAAAGCAGCTTTAACACTTCCCCACTCTTTTGTCTGAAGAATTTGATCGTTTTGCATATAGAGATTTTAACATAATTAAAAAATGTAGTACTATTATTAATAGATAGGACAAATAACAAGATGTTGCTAGTCATCGACAATTACGACTCATTCACCTATAATCTGGTTCAATATCTCGGCGAGCTTGGGGCCAATGTATCGGTATATAGAAATGACAAAATAACAATAAACGAGATCAAAGAACTTACTCCTGAAAGGATTCTCATATCCCCTGGCCCTTGCACCCCGAAAGACGCAGGTATCTCAATTGATGTAATAAAGAATTTTGCCGGCAAAGTCCCTATTCTTGGGGTATGCCTTGGGCATCAATCAATTGGAGAAGCTTTCGGAGGCAATGTTATCAGAGCAAAAAATCTTATGCATGGAAAAACATCTAAAATCCATCACAACAATAAAGGGGTATTTAAAGATCTGTCTAATCCATTCTCTGCAACAAGATATCATTCCTTGATCGTAGAAAAAGAATCACTTCCCGATTGTCTTGAAATAACCGCTTGGACAAAAGATGATGAAATAATGGGACTTCGTCACAAAGAATTTCAAGTTGAGGGAGTTCAATTTCATCCAGAATCTATTCTTACTCAGGAAGGCAAAAAGCTGCTGAATAATTTCCTTACAATGTAGTTGTAAACTCTTTGATCGTTTTCTTTATCCCCTCGATAGATAATCCGTATTTTTCAAGGATAAAGTCTCTTTTGCCGGCTTCAATAAATTTATCAGGAAGGCCAATTCTTTTTGCTGGTTTGTTTATCCCATTCTCTTCTAAAAGTTCAAGCACAGCACTTCCAAATCCCCCTTGCAAACAACCTTCTTCAACAGTAACAACAGCATCGACACTGCGCGCTTCCGAAACAATAGATTTGCTATCAAGAGGTTTTACAAAACGGGCATTGATAACACAAGACATCACTCCATCCTGCTCAATCATCCTCGCAGCCAACATTGCCGGATATACCATCGAACCAATTGCCACTATCAATATTTTTTTCGCCGCAGTTTTTTGAGTTCCGGTCAAAGGACCAGACCTGTAAACAAGCTCAGACTCTCCAACAGGGATTTCTACTAAATCCTTTTCTATCTCAAGCCCTATAACTTTTGTTTTTGGATATCTAATAGCAATCGGACCGCTATGATTAACAGCAGTAAAGATCATGTTTTGCAACTCATTCTCATCTTTTGGAGCCATTACCACCATGTTTGGCAGATGCCGCAAATATGCCATATCAAAAACACCATTATGAGAAGGGCCATCATCTCCGACAATTCCCGCTCTGTCAAGACAAAATACTACATGCTGATTTTGAAGACAAATATCATGAAATATCTCATCATATGATCGCTGTAAAAATGTAGAATAAATTGCGCATATAGGAGTGAGCCCCCCTTTTGCAAGACCTGACGCAAACACAACCGCATGCTCTTCTGCTATCCCAACATCAAAAAATCTGTCTGGATATTTTACAGCAAATTCATCAAGCCCCGTACCATCAACCATAGCGGCAGTAACAGTTGTGATATTTTTGTTGTCTTTTGCTAGCTTCAACAAAGTATCTCCAAAAATATCTGTGTATGTAGTTGAACTTGCCTGCAAGGCTTTGCCGGTACTGACATCAAATGGTGATGTCCCATGAAATGCCGTTGGATTTTTTTCAGCTATTTCATAGCCCTTACCTTTTTTTGTCAACACATGAATTAATATTGGTCTTTTGATCTCTTTTGCAAAAGACAAGGCGCTCATCATAAGCACAATATTATGGCCATCAATCGGCCCTAGATATTGAAATCCTAGCTCTTCAACGATGACTTCAGTTTGCAAATTAATAGTGAAGTTCTTCATCCTGTTTTTAATTTTTTCCGCAACACTAAAAAGAGAGCTGCCAAGTTTAGGAATCTTCTTGACCATGTTTTCAATTCGCTCTTTTGTTTGATTATATATTGGATTCATTCTGGTCTTTGTAAAATATTCAGCAAATGCTCCAACATTTTTTGATATGGACATTTCATTATCATTTAGAACCACTATCAGGTTACTTTTTTGATGCATTGCATTGTTAATTGCCTCCAGCGATACCCCTCCCGAAAAAGAGCCGTCCCCAATAACAGCAATTACTTTATTATCATTCCCAAGAATATCTCTGGCCTTTGCCATTCCCATAGCAGCAGATATTGCAGTGCTTGCATGTCCGGAAGTAAATTGATCATGAGGGCTTTCATCGATGTTTGGATATCCGCTGATACCCTGGTATTGCCTCAAAGTCTTAAACTGTTTTACACGTCCTGTAAGTATTTTATGTGCATATGCCTGATGTCCGACATCCCAAATGACTTTATCTTCCGGTGAATTAAAAACAGTGTGAATAGCGATAGAAAGTTCTACAGATCCCAAATTTGATGCCAGATGTCCGCCGTTGGTTGAGACCGTATCGATAATTACGGATCTTATCTCTTTTGCAATATTTTCAAGTTCAGTTGCAGAGAGTTTTTTTAGATCCGAAGGCAGGTTAAGGTTTTCAACTAACAATATGATACCCCCCATAATTAAGCGCGAGCGCGACTAATATCCCAAGTATCAAACCGCCAAGGACTTCAAATGGAGTATGCCCCGTATATTCATGCAGTTTTTCAATGTTCATTCTTCCAGTTTTGTATGATTCCTCTAAAATCCTATTCAATAATAAAGATTGCTTTCCGGTAGCTCTGCGAACTCCAACAGCATCGTACATAACGATACTTGCAAAAGCAACTGAAATTGCAAAAGCCCCGGATTCCCATCCTTGAGTTATTCCAATAGCAACTGCGAGTGCTCCGGACATAGCAGAATGAGATGATGGCATACCCCCAGATTCGAACAAATGTTTCCAGTTTAGTTTCTTGTCAATGATATAGTAATATGGTATTTTTAAAAATTGAGCCAGTAACATTCCAGACAATGATGCAACCAACGGAAAATTAGCAAGTAACTCTTTCAATATATGCAATTTAGTATCTCCTATTTTTTTCTATCAACAACATAATCTGCAAGAGCCCTAAGAGGATCGGCCTTTTCATCAAATATCTCCAGCTCTTTTATGGCCGAGTCTCTTTCATTTCTCATCAGCTCAAAAGATCTTTCAAGACCAATAATAGACGGGTATGTTGCTTTATTTTTTCTTTCATCAGACCCCGGGGTCTTCCCAAGTTCGGCCTGCGTCGAGCTGACATCAAGTATATCATCTTTGATCTGAAAAGCGATTCCAAGATGCCCTGCATATTTTACCAAACGATCTATTTCTTCTTTTGTTCCCCCTGCGATTCTGGAACCCATATAAACAGAGGCGATCAGAAGATCCCCCGTTTTCTTTTCATGTATTCTTCTAAGCTTTTCGTAAGATATTTTTTCACCTTCCGATAAAAGATCCACAGCCTGCCCCTGACACATCCCCTCAACACCACAAGATCTGCTCAGATGTAAAACAACATCTGTTATTGCTTTCGGATCTGTATTATATTTCTGCTGGCCTTTAACTAATGATTCATACGCCAAAGCAAAAAGAGCATCCCCTGCAAGAATGGCTACAGCTTCCCCATACTTAATGTGATTTGTAGGCAAGCCTCTTCTTAACTCATCATCATCCATTGCCGGCAAGTCATCATGTATCAATGAAAATGCATGAATGAATTCTATTGCACATGCTGCCGCTACAATTGCTGATGCCAAAACAAGTATACCCCTGACCCTTTTGCCGGGAGCCAACACACTATATCTCATTGATTGCGATAATATTGATTCGTCATTTGGCAAATATTCCAACAATGCTTTTTCAACTATAGTCTTTTTCTCTGTTAAGTATTTTTGAATATCCATCATCTAACGTCCACCCCTTTTGATCTTAAATTGTTTTTTATATCTGCAATTTTCAGCTCTCCATAATGAAGAAGAGATGCTAAAAGTGCGGCGTCGGCATTTGCTTTATCGAAAGCATCATAAATGTGCCCAAGATTTCCGGCCCCGCCGGATGCGATCACCGGAATATTAACTGCTTTTGTAACGGCCTTTGTAAGTTCAATATCATACCCAACCTTTGTCCCGTCTCTATCCATACTTGTAAGAAGTATTTCCCCCGCTCCAAGCTCCTGCGCTTTTTTTGCCCATTCAACAACATCTATTCCTGTTGAAGTTCTTCCCCCATGCGTATATACTTCCCACCCATGGATTTGGCCTGCCCGCCTTGCCAAATTGTTCGGCGTGGCAGGCGGGGATTTTAATTTGGCATCAATAGCAACAACAATACATTGTGATCCAAATTTTTGCGATGCTTTTTGAATTAAGGAAGGATCTTTTATTGCGGCGGTATTTAATGAGACCTTGTCAGCACCTGCCGACAATATTTCTCTTATTGTGTCGATATCATTTATCCCACCTCCAACAGTAAATGGGATAAAAACTTCTTCCGCAACTTTCTTGACAACGTCAAGCATGATATAGCGTTTATCGGAAGAAGCGGTGATGTCTAAAAAAACAAGCTCGTCGGCACCTTCGCCGTTGTAGAATTTTGCAAGTTCAACAGGGTCTCCGGCATCCCGAAGCTCAACAAAGTTGACCCCTTTGACAACCCGCCCTTCTTTTACATCTAGACAGGGTATTATTCGTTTAGAAAGCATTGATCTCCTTACGCACTTTATAGTATTTTATCACGATAAGAGCGGAAGGACCCGTAGTATTATTTTTTCTTTTTGGGCTTTGATTTACTAACAATAAACTTTTTTGTAACAGTAAAGAACTTACCTGCCTCTTCATATCTCACTGTCAATCTTGCAAAATATTTACCGTCCTTAAGTTTAATATCTTTTGTATAATTGAAACGATGTGTCTGGTCAGGATAGGAACCAACTGTATCCATTTTATTACTTAGCAATAGCTTCTTTTTCTCATTAAGGATTTCCATGATCGGAGTTATTCTTGTTGGAGTGTTGCCAATATTAAGCAGAGTGGAATGAACATTCAGACTATTTCCCTCATATGTTACTGCAAAACCTTGAGCTTCAAAAGATGGTTTTAAAGTTCCTATTACTTTTACCATTATCCCCTGCTCTATCTTCATGCCAATATTAAAATTCATTCCTCCCGGACCTTCCATATTCCCCATCCCGTAACTATATACCAATGCGGTCCAATATCCCCCTTCGGAGGTTCCCGGAACTGTTACAGCATACTCAATTCGTTTTAAAGACAAAGGAGAGATCACAAACGATTTTTCCGGGATATCAATCCAGTTTGAACATGCCCTTTGAACAATTACGCCATCTTTCATAGTATCAGCAAAATCCATAGAAACAGCAAGAGGCTGTTCTGTGACATTTTCAACAATTAAAGCTCCTTTAAAGGTCTCTCCTGGTTTTATTTTTAGCTGAACAAAACCATCCCTGATATTTAAACTAGCAGATGCAATTCCTGCAAATGCAAATATCAGAACAATAAACGAGAATAGTATTTTCTTCATATGGTTACCCTCCTAGCAAATAATTATAACAAAACAGGGGCGGAACGCACCCCTGTTTGCTAAATGATCTTTTAACTGTCTAGTATGTCGTCTGCTGATAGAACCATAATGTAGTCTTTTTTTCTCCAGACGTAACTGAGCTGCCTAATGCATCCGGCCATCTGGCAGAAAAGAACATATGAAAAATAAAGTTCCCGACCGAGTAATTAGGGCTGGTCTGGTTACTGGTTGAATTTGCAGCAAATATCAAACCAGCATGAGAGCCACTTCCTACTGTAAATCCATTCCCACGCTCAGCTTTTACTCTGTCACTAACATAATATGTTGTAGTCGGATTGATAGAATTGTTTAACACATTAGCAACAGTCGTAGTTGCCATGCTTGAAAAGTTTTCAGGGATTGACAAGCCTGATGTTCCTGTTAGATAACTTCTGATAACAGCATTGTTTGACGAAGTGCAAATAGGGATTGTATTGTAAAAGCTTGCCTTTGTATCTATTCCCGAAGGCTTATATGCCCACATACCGTATGGAATACCTTGATATGCTCTTCTTCTCCCTTCATTGTTTTCTGCCTCACCGGTAGCATACCAAGTTAATGTACTCACTTCAGGACTGAGAACTCTGTAAACATTTGATCCTGTAGGAACAGCTCCTGAGATAACATCACTTGCCGCATAAACGTACAACTGCCATTGTGTTGCCGTGCCAGAATACGGGGCTTGAATTGTTAATCCCTGGTTCCAGAATTTTTTTGTTTCATTTTGATTAGCAGTGCCGTCATCTAAATAGGTTTCTGCAGATGTGTTGATAGAAACATCTCCCTTTACCCAAATACTTGGGAAAAATGCAGTTGCTTTTCTATTTGTAACCTCAAAATTACTTGCATGATTTATAACGACTAAAGTAGTATTAGCATCAATTACAGCCTTTGATACAACCTGCTCTTGTCCATCAGATCCAAAACCGTTCAAAACATTTGAAACTACTGTTGTACTACCTCTATCTGCCGTTGCTAAAGATGTTAAAGGAATTCTAAAAATACCATCATCAACACCAAATCCTGCAAACCTTGTCGCTTGCCAACTCCCATTGGTATATCCAACCAAAAATGATGGAGTATAGGGACTAACATAGGATCCGACACGTATATTTCCTGTGCTTATCGATTCTTTTGTATCAGCAAAAGCCGCTGAAACTGCAAATGACGCGATCAAACAAACGATCAAAGTCCCTAATATTTTTTTCATCTTTATTCCCCCTTTTTTTTATCTCGCCACTATTATTGGATAGCTTATGCTAACTTTTTCGCCAGATATCACTACAAAATATGCTCCCACTGGAACATCCTCAAGTCCAATAGTAGCATTATCCAAGTTGAATCCGCTAACAGACGATCGTACATTACCATTTACATCAACAAGATCTATTTTTATATTCGTACTATTTGATAGCGACAACTTGATATTTAACAAATACGTAGCAGGATTTGGATATACGTTGATGGATGCTAGGTTTGAGTTGTCCCTTACTGAGTTGACAATTCCAGGATCGAATAGATATTTTTGGATTTCGAGTGCCTGAGGCTGAATATCATACTCAACACCTGCAGATGAAGTTTTTGTAAATTGCGGGATTTTATTTCTAAAACCGTTAAACGCATCAGAAAATCCTGCTTCACCCTTTTTTAAAGGAGCATTTGTGCCCACAGTCAATTCACCGTTTTTGATATTATAATTAGTCGTCAAAGCCTCTTCTATTAATGTGATCCCTTGGTCAATAGTACATGTCAGGGTCTTTTTTGTGTCCGCACTGCCTTCAGAGTAAGAAAAAAACTCCTCCCCCTCAAAACTATGCAATGGAGCCGCAACACTATAGGGATTTTCTGTTATCAGAGGATTTCTTTTTGAAATCTCTACATTGCCCTCAAGCAAATACTGCATGTCATTTATTACATGAATCAGATTTTGTTTGTTATCGGCGTCCGTCATAAACACATCGTTTATCGTGGCAATTGTTGCCTTCAAGGCAGTCCTGTTATTTGCAATGACGTCGTCAGAAGAATCAGAGGTAGGAAATTGAGGAATGTTGATCTTTACGATTTCTATTCCGTCTGCAGAAATTAACACATCTATTTTTCCCGTTTTCCTGTTAAGAGAGATGTTTACCAGGCTCCCCTCACTGTCAGTGCAATTAACTTTTAATTCTGCTCCATCTACTCCAAGATCATACGTCAATGTGTCAGTCGCTGTTTTTCCGACAAACAGATAACCTGAATAAACAAATTTATCCACAACTCCAGGGAGTACATAGCCAGTTACGTCCAGTTTTGTAGGAGTTGCGCCTTGAAGTTTTTCTCCCTTTG
>CAZWKB010000006.1:3244-8920 GCA_964633925.1 uncultured bacterium | reverse complement strand
AACTTTTTGAATTGCGTTTACATATTTCACTCCAACCCCATTGATTCCTGCCATAAAAATTACCTCCTTGAACTATATTGCCGTCATATATCTTTCGACATATCCAACAAGAAATTTCACTTGTTTATCAATATCTTGACCATAACAACCCCGAACCCGGTTGTCAATCTTGCAAAATAGACTCCGCTTATTGCCGGATTTCCATTATCAAATACATTATTCCATACTATAGATGTATTGCCAATTCCCAATTTATCGCTTAGATCGGCAACCTTTTGACCGTAAGCATCATGAATTTCAAGAGTTGCTCTCCCATTCAATGCAGGGATAACAATTTTTGTCTGATTATTGGATGGTAATGGAGAAACCTTTAAAACTCGAGATCCTGAATCAGCGACTACCGTAACATCTATCATGTCATTCACTATGTCAATGGCACAACTGTTAAAAAGAGTGCAATCATTCATTGCCTCATATCCTCTTACTTTTCGATATTCAAGAATAAGTAAGTATTTTGATTTGTCAGACATCGATGAACCGTTGATTACAGTTTCTGCATTATCTACAAAAAGAATTTCATCAAGTGATGGATCTTTGAAGAACAGATCAAGTTTATCTGCCACTTCAGGAATAACAGACAAAACATCCGCTTTCTTCACAGGTCTGTCTTGGGCAAGTTTTTCAATTATGGGAAGAAATCCAGTTTTCAAGATTTCATAATATTCTTTAAGTTCTTGCTGATTTAAAATACCCAGAGATCCAAAATCAACATCTTTTCCAGAAAACTTACCTTTCATACTCACATCGGATAATGCTATATCGAGTTTTGTATCACTATCGGGATCTGTGGCATTAATAAAAAAGGAAGCTCCATCCTCTGAATATATTTGTGCAGTAAATCTACCATTTGTATATGTTCTATATCCATTCCACGAATCACCTTTTTGAAATGTCAAAGGCAAACAGGTCAAAAGATGGCTGTCTACATTTTTTTCAGGCACGATTTTTAATGATATATCATCAATAAGAAGAGGGATCTGTTCAACTGCACATTTTGCATTGTCATAATATCTCGATATTTTTGAATCCCCTCCATTATCCGACAACTGATCTTTCATCTTTGACATGTATGTCAAGTAAGTTCCCAATTCAGGCACGGTCGAATATTTATCTATAGGAAACGAATGGAATTCATCGATAGGAACAGAATTAACTTTTTCGCTATAAGAATATTCTGTTGATGTAATATTAAATGAATAATCTATTGATTTTTGACCGTCTATCAAATTCAACGGGAGAACATATTCTTCATTGTCATTAACAATACCTACCGAATATGTTGCAGTCCCGCTAGCAAATTCATGCAGCTCTTCTAGCTCATATGATATTGGAGCACAACTTATAATCAGTTTGTTTATTTTGTCTGTCGGAACATTCACTGTTGGATTAAGTGTTTTTACAACATCCAGAGATGCTTCAAAGAAAGCTTTGCAATCTGCCATTGCATCAAAGCCCTTTATCTTACGATACTCATTCTTAAGAAGATATTTTGACTTGTCAGACATAGAAGAGGCATCGATCACAGACTCGGCATCTTTAACAAATGTGAGATCGTCGAGATCCGGATCAACAAAGAATATATCCAAATATCCAATTGCTTCCGGAATATTATCTATTATGTACTTCATCTGTATAGTTCCATCCACGGTCAGCTTTGTAATAACCGGCAACACGCCTAACTTAATTGCATCAGAATATTGCTTCAGCTCCTTACCCTTTAAATTCTTTAAAGGCCCAAAGTCTACTGAGTGTTCCCCATAGACGCCCTTCAAGCTGCCATCAATTGTATTAAATGTTAGAATCATCCCGGTATCCGACTCACTAATGCTAATAGTAAAACTAATATCGTCGGCAGATGATAAAACGACCTTTAGTTTATCAGATTCATACGATCTATAGCCTCCCCAGGAATCTCCCTTTTGGAAAGTAAGAGGTAAACATTTCATTAAAAGAGGATCAACTCCTGACTCTGGAATAGTTTTTAGAGAAATATCTGCTAATAATGCGGATATCTTGCCATCTGCACAAGTTGAAAGGTCATAATATCTTGATATTTTTGGGTTACTGCAATTATCGTTAAGCTGATATTCGAGCTTTGATAAATACACCAAATACTTTCCCAACTCTTGGGGCGTGGAATAGATACTTATTGGGTAAGAATGAAAATTATCTTTTACCTGACCTTTTTCATAAGAATAAGAATATTCCGAGGTTGTCAGATTCAATGCATAATTAATAACGGGATCGGTTTGGTCTCCAAAATAATCCAGTGCTAAAGAGAATTCCTCCGCAGATGTGATATCAACCCCAACATTATATTTATCACAACTTTGCTTTTCATCCACTTCATAAGTAATGGGGGAACAATCTTGTATCAGACCGAATAACCTGCTTAGCGGAATTTCTTCTGTTATGGATATTGGGCCCGGATCACAAGCATACAAATATTTTTTAATTTCTAATGCCTGAGGTTGAATGTCTGTAGATTTATCACTCGCGAACGTGAATTGTGGCATTTTCTTTCTAAAAGTGTCAAATATTTTCGCATAGGTCTTATCTCCCTTATTTAATGGAGCATTTGATCCCACTGTCAGTTCTCCTGTAGAAATATTGAATCTTGAAATCTTGTCTTCCTCTGTGAGCACGATACCTTCTGATGCCGTACAAACAAGGGAAGGAAAAGTCCCATGTACAGAGTCAGAAACATAAACATAGAAAGTTTCGTTTTGAAAATCATGCAACGGGAATACTGTATCATAGAAACGATTTGTTATCACAGGATTCTTTAGAGCCACTTCAACCAAACCGGATTTAATGTATTTTATATCATTGATTATCGGAGTCAGGTTAGCAGTATTATCATCCTTTTGATCTTGAGCAACATTATCGATAAATCCATAATTAATAGCCGAGATAATTGCATTTAGTGCGGTCCTATAATCAGCGATTTCCGTATCAGTTGAAGCTTCCGTCGGAAAATTTGAAGCATTAACAGATAGCAGATCGATCCCTTCTACAGATACTAAAAGATGTAATTCACCTGTTTTTCTGTTGAATGTCATTACAAAATTGCTGCCATCCGGGTCGAGGCAATCCATATAAAGCTCAATGCCATTTGTTCCTGGCTGATAGGTCAGCTCATCAGAAGCATTCACCCCGCTAAAAGGATCTGAAAAATAATGTTTATCTATTGCGCCTTCTAAAAAATAGCCGGAAGTATCGAATTTTATAGGAGAATGAACACTTTGAAGGGTATCTTGCGATTTGTTTGTTTTTTGAACATAATTTACTGACGGTTTATAACCTGTTGGATTAATGGCTCCCATATCAATTTACCTCCCGGGTATATATTTGTTTATCCCCCATCACATATATTATCGAGATAAATGGGGATAAATTTCATCAAACCACTCACCCCCCCCTCATCTCTGACTTTTATACCAGTTAAACCCGATTGCCATCGTAAGGTTACCTCGCCATCTTGAAATATCTCCGACAGAGGTGTTGTTGTTAGGAATATTCATATTGAGGTTTAATGTTGATATGTTGTTGTATGCAAGCTCAAAACCCAGAGAAAAAGAAAGATCAGTACCTTCAAACATATATTTACCGCCAAATACATAGCTATTAAAGTTTAGTGAGCCCAATAAATAATCTGCATTCTTTTCCGTTTTTCCGTATCGATCCCATCCATTACTGGTCACTATGTCAAGGCTATTCCCAATGGACATACCGGCGACTAAATAAAGAATCTTATGGAATGAATTCTTATCGTCAAAATCATCCATCACAGGAAATCTATAATAAAAAGTCGGACCGAACTTCTGGTCTATGCCGGCATCATAATATACATATGCCTCACCATTATTGCGATAATTATATCTCGCGGTCGGAGGATACACTGTGTCGTATCTCCCCACTCCCAGCCTTAGGCTTATTCCATAATTATTTAAAACCCATAATGTTGCATCTCCAAGAAAGCCGCTACCTGAAAGTGACTCCTTCATATTTGGAACAAGATAATTTTTGCCAGCTTCAGGATCATCTTTATGTGCCGGAACATTACGGACATAATCAGGAACATTTGAACATCCAACCTTTGGATAAATAGACATCCCAAATCTTACTTCCAACTGAAAAAGCCTGTTCGTATCGCCAAGAAATTTAACTGAACTCACTAAATCCTTCCTCCTTTAAAACCGATCATAAATCAAAGGGACTTTCTATTCTTTCGAAAACACAATTTTTTCTGTCACATAATCACTGCCCATTTTAAATCTCGCGAAATACATTTCCTTTATTACACGGATGCCTGAGTTATCCCTGCCATCCCATTCAGTAGAGTTGTGCCCGATTTTAAAATCTTTTGCTGGAATGCTTCTGATCAATTGACCAATACTATTAAAGATGTCAACGGAAACCTGACGATCTTCAGGCAAAGTGAATGTAAAAACCACTTTGTCATTAAATGGATTTGGAGATGCCGACAAATCATATCTTGGATGTTTATCAAGAGGAAATGTTTCCTCATTATAAAGTTCAACTAATTCTGCAGTCCCACTATAATTGTCTTTCAACGCCAAAAGAACCATCATATTGTTAGAATCATAGCCTTTGAACATGACATCACCATAACCTATAGTGCCGCTGCCATTTGCATTGGAATAATTAACAACTGTAGGCAATTTGCTGATTATATTCCCTTTGGAATCCATCATTATTGCCTGCCCGGCAAAAGTAAAAAACATATCAAGACTCCCGTTAATATTGACAAGATGAAAATCCCCGATATAATCAGCAGCCGTATGATCTACCGGGATTTGAAGCGTTCTCACAACTCCATCTTTATCAAGTATTCGAATATCTTTACTGTAACTAATGAGTTCGTCGTAACCAGTCCCATCAAGGTCACCAATTTGCGTGTTTTTTTCATTAAAATAACCATATTCTTGCGGAGATTCCCAAATCTCCGATCCATCTGATCTTATGGCTGAAATCGAAAATGTATAATCTTGCCTCATTTTTAATGCCAGAATTTCCTTTGTTTTGTCCCCGGAAATATTAGCCGTCCAAAAATAATAATAGCCGTTACCGTCTTTTGATTCCCCTATCGGGAAACCATCAAGAATAGCCCCGGTCTTGCTGTTAAGAATTAATAAATCATCATACCCAGAATTTGCATAACTTGTTTTCGTTTTAACAATAATATCTGGGATACCATCACCAGTGACATCCGCCGTTTCTACTTTACTTACCCATGATTTAACCCACGTTTTCCAAAGTTGTTTTCCATCATTTGTAAAAGAGTAGACTTTCTCATCACAAGAACCTACCACAATTTCCTTTTGGCCATTTCCATAAAAATCTGCAGAGACAGGCTCTGTCATAACCCAATAATCTGTTGTTACCGGCCAGTTGGGGTATTTGTCTCCTTGAAAATTAAAAATCGATGCTGTATTAGCATAACCAGTACTACTCCTATATCCTGAAGAAAAGCCCGAAAGGAAAATTTTCTCATTTCCACTTTCGTCGGCCTCCCCTATTCTAAAACTATCAATCGAAGGATCTTCCGCATTCATCACAAAATGATTTAGTATTTCACCATCTTTTGTAATT
>CAZWKB010000006.1:0-3234 GCA_964633925.1 uncultured bacterium | reverse complement strand
AGAATCTCTCCTATCATTATCATAATATGGAGTGTTTTTACCAATTATTAATAGCCCACGCTTAGCAATATCTGATTGAGCTCTATTTATCTGTAACGAATATCCGGAAACATCTACAAGCTTTTTTGCTCTAACTTCAAATGTTCTTTCAGACATAATTTATCCTCCATTTAATATATGACATATGATAATGCTCGCTGATTGCATAACGGCCGGTTTTTATGAAGTGTTAATTTCATTTCCACTCTTAAATAGCTATTATTTATTTTTCCTTAACTCTATCATCTTAATCAAATATCCCGCTGCCTTGCTTCCGAGTTTTTCAGCGATTTTCAGATCTTCAAGGGCTCCTACAGTGTCACTATTGTTGTAGTATTTAATGCGTCCTCGCTCACTATACGCGACATCGTTTTTTGGATTTATCTCAATACTCTTGGTATAATCTGAGACTGCCCCTAAATAATCTCCAAGACCTTCCTTTGAGACTGCCCTATTATTGTAAATATTATAGTTTTTTGGATCTATTTCTAATGCTTTTTCAAAATCAACAATTGCGCCATTATAATCCTTCTCATAGTTTTTTGAGATCCCTCGTAAATTGTAAGCAAAAGAATATTTATCGTTTATCTCAACAGCTCTAGTCAGGGCAGAAATAGCTCCTTTATAATCATTTTTCATGCCCAAATAGCAACCCTTCATCATGTAAGAAACAGAGATTTCTTCATTCTTTTTGAATGCTCTCAGGTCATTTACAGAATAACTTTTAAATATGTCCAAATATTTTTTGTTTTCTATAATACTTCCAAGATCGAGATTCATATCCCCATATTTTATGAATATATACGTCTGAAGAGCGACTATCCCAATATTTTCCCATTTTTTGTCTTTCTTCGCCATTTCTTCTGCTACTGCAAGAATGAAGAATGAAAAAGTCTGTCTATTCATCGTCTTTAACAAAATATTTTCTGTAAACAAGTTTGCCGCTTTTAAAGAGGGCTGCTCAGGACTTATCTTAAATTCCATACCTTTTTTATTTTCAAGATAGTCTATGATAATTCCCATCATATGTTCCAGAGGGATCGGGTTCATGAAATTCCTTCGGGCATCAGGATCGAGCCAGTCTGTGAGATCCCCCACTAAATCATCAAGGATCTTATATGCCGACTTCATCTCATCAGGAGTAAACAAATCTGATTCTACTGCCATTACGTCATGAATGATATTGTTTTCGCCAATATTATCACAGTCATAGACATTTCCGATAAGCGCTATATTTTTTTTAATTACTTTTTCATTTTCTTTTAAGAAATTCGAGTATTCTGAAGGATCATATTTCCCGTTTTTATTAGTATCAACAAGCCTTTCTTCATCCTCTATCTTCCCGTTGCCATTAAAATCTATTCCTCCTTCTTTTTCGATGTTTGGATACCTCTCTTTGATTAGGATCATCGGATACAACGATTCATCAATTCTCATACATTTCTCCTTTCATACTCTATTCTTACTACTACTTACTTACCACAACCTTCTCAACCAACGTCTTGCCTTCAGCGCTCAATCTAATAAAATACACACCAGATTGAACATTATCTCTAGATGCCTCCCACACTATAGACTGTTTGACCTCGGTTACATTATTGGAAATTGTCTTTACAACATTTCCCAATACATCACTTATAACAATCTCACTTTTGCCTGCATTTGGAAGTAAATAATTGATAGTTATTTTGTCTGATGATGGGTTTGGGGAACAAGACAACTTAAATGCATCAGTATTACCTGTGTTGCCTTCTACGCTTGTTGGCTTTTTGATTATTTCATAACAGTGCAGTTCGGAATTGAGATAGTTATTGTTAGCTACAAACATCTCTATCACTCCATCATGATCCACGTCAGACACACGAAAGAATGGCTTTAGACTCCAATTTTGATCTGTTACAAATGATAACAACTGCTCTCCAGCTAAATTATACGATCTAATTTCATTTCCAGTATTTACAAATATTTCCTTAATCCCATCCCCGTTAATATCCACAGCTTCATTAATATATAGATTGTTAGAATTCAAAGGGATATCCAATTCATTAAAGCTTCCATCTGATTTCATTATTACGGTTTTATTGGAATTCTTATTAAATGAAACTATCTCATCCATTCCATCTCCGTCCAAATCATCCACAAATTGAACGTCCCATATTGCTTGTTTCTCATTTAGAAGGGATCCTTCATAATTGTAAAAGTATGATTTGTCATTCAATCCATAATTTGTGACTACTTGCTTTGTACTTGTATTATCAAGGTTCGCAACAAAAGTATATGTTGTCGATTGCGCTCCAAAATTAACCCCCATTGGCCAACCATATACGTCGACTCCTTTTTCATCCAAAACCATTATCTTTTGATAAGCCGATCCAGTTATGGGCACTATAATCTCTTTATTCCCCTCTCCACTGATATCGTCGATCATTATATCCCATGCTGAAATATCATCAGATATTTTTTCCCATTTAATTCCACCTTCTTGATTTATGCAAACTACTTTTCTAGGGTTGATAGATCCAATGATTATTTCGGGATCTTTGTCATTATTCAATTCTTGGACATACCATGGGCAAAACATCATGTCTAATACTTTGCTAATTTCAAGAGTTTTACTGTTATTTCCATTACCATCGAATATTTGGATATTCTGAAAATCGAAGAACATAATTTGCTTTTTACCCAAATTGCTAAAATCAAAGAATTTTGGATTGCCTTGTATATAGTCAATCTTTATGGGAAACCCATTGATATCTTTCCCATCACCACTTAAACAAGTTATATTATGATACTGCCCATAAGAAACTTCACTGTTTATCACGATTTCTAGCTTACTATCAGCGGAAATGTCTTCAAAATCCATAGATTCGATATTCCCGATATTGGCTTTCGGCCACCCCAATTTCTCCACCAATTCGTATTGTTGTTCTGATTGTATTTCTGGTCTTCCTTCATTTTCCTTTTTAGCGATCAATATTTCTTCCCTTGAATTAGTCACTATCCTAGCACTTGATCCATTATCTACCCCATTTACACTACCCATAATTATCGTCCTCCTTTAATTTATGGCATATGTTAATGCTCGCTATTTGTATATCGGGCCGGTTTTTATGAAATTTCACTGTTTTTTGACGTTTTGATAGGAAAGTATGGGGACATGGTGACCCCCTTAGAGGCTTAGCTAAGATAAAATAT
>CAZWKB010000005.1:77505-79531 GCA_964633925.1 uncultured bacterium | reverse complement strand
CATCGAAGCTCGATCGATTTTTACTAAAATATCATCACAAAGATAAAATCTTTGAAAATGCAAAGCTACTTCTTCCAATGAGTTACTAACTTTTTGTTTTTCAAAAAAATCATTAATCCCATAAAATGGATTTCTTAAATTCAAATCCGCTTTGGTTTCTTCCGAACAAATGCTAATTAGTTTTGAAGGCGTAAAAGCTGATAACCAAAGTTGATTTCTTATTGCCGGCTTGTGATAAAGTCCTTTCAAAAAATGCTTCATCTTGAAATTCAAACTCATATTTTCAGATGAAACCGGAATCATTTTAGATAAAATAGTTAGAAGCGGTTTTTCTAAAATTTTAGGAAGCTTTTCATAATAATTCGCCCAATAATCAGCAGTAAAAGTATCATAACCTGCAAAAAATTCATCACCGCCATCACCGCCTAACGCAACTGTTACTTCTTTACGAGTAAATTCTGAAAGCATCTGCAAAAGGTTCGTCCAATAAATCGATAACTTTCGGGATGACATTTATCATCTCATTTACTGTAAATATTTTTTCGTAATGCTTTGTCCCAAATAAAGTTGCAACTTCTTTAGCATAAATTGATTCATCAAAAGAAGCTTCATTAAATCCGATCGAAAATGTCTTAAGATTTTTTATATCAATAAGATTTGATAAAATTGCCACGATCGTCGAAGAATCCAATCCTCCGCTTAGAAATACTCCCAAAGGAACATCTGAAATCAAGCGTTTTTTTATGGAATTCGTCAGTTTTTCTTCTAAAACTCGCAAAGCTTCTTGCTGAGAAATCTTATGAATTTTATCGAAGCGATAATTCCAATCGAAATAAGGAGTTATTGAGAATTTAAAACTTTCTAAATCTAATTCCGCCAAACACGATTGCGGTAGTTTTTTTATGCTTTTATAAATTGAATCAGGCGACGAAACATATTCATAAATAAAGTAGTTATAAAGAGAATTCATTTCAAGAGTTTTAGGAATTGTTTCAAAAATGCTTAAGTTTGCAAAAGATGACGGGTCAATTCTTAAGCAGGTTGATGTAAAAGATGTTATAGAAGATACTTTGGATTTTCTTGCGGGAAAAATGAAAGAGAAGGCGATATCTCTTGAAAAAGAATTTGAAGGGATAGCATTAATTGACGGCAATCACGATTCTTTGTCAGAGGCGTTTTTGAATATTATTCTTAACAGTATTGATGCGATGAAGGGGCAGGGCAAGATATCTGTTAAAGTAAAAGCCGCAACTATGTTTGATGAGAAGGGTAAAGAAAAGAAGGCGGTTCTTGTTGAGATCTCTGATTCAGGAGAGGGGATACCGCAAGATAAGATAGATCAAATATTTAATCCGTTCTTTACGACAAAACATACCGGAACCGGTTTAGGACTGTCAATTACACATAAGATTTTAGCTCAAGAACATGGCGGTCAGGTTGATGTCAAAAGTGAAGTCGGTAAAGGAACTACATTTACAATTTATTTCCCTGCATCAATGATCACAAGGTAGTATCAAATATCTCCTGCATCACTTCGTTTGGTAATTCTGTATCGTTGGCAAGACCTCTTTCTTCTGTAACTTCTCTGAGTCTGTCCCAAATCTTTGAGGCTCTTACAGGTTCAGAATGATTTAACATGCGGAGCTTTTCTATAATTGCCCAGTTGTCTCTAAATTTCTTATTCTTAACGCTGCTGGCCGAAGCTTTGCCCACTCTTATAAGAAGGTTTGGTATGTCGCATGGTTTTGTCAGATAATCACAGGCTCCTGATTGTGCGGCTTCCCATGCATATTTTGATTCGTCATATGCCGTAAGCATTACGACTTCTATATAACCGTCAATTTTTTTAATTTCTTTTAAAACTTCGAGGCCTATCATATCAGGCAGCCTGACGTCCAATAAAACCACGTCGGTTATGTTGTTTTTTATGTTGTTTATTGCATCAATTCCGGCGTGAACCATTTCTACTTCATATTCGTTTGTTTCTTTGATTATTTCGTAGAATTCTTTGGCAAGATCAACTTCG
>CAZWKB010000005.1:74364-77495 GCA_964633925.1 uncultured bacterium | reverse complement strand
TCAACAACCAGCACTTTGGGTTTCCTGTTCATATAGCACCTCTGACAATATTGTAACAGAAGTGCATACAAAAGGGAAAGCATCAAATAAATCCCAATTTCCAAGTTGGGATTTGGTCATTGGGATTTGGGATTTTGTTTCAAGGCTCTCTTCATCACAGTGCATCCCACCTGATGACATCCATCGCACCATTCTTTCTTTCTTATCATCGAACTTGGTGGAGATGTTTCAAGCGCAACAAAACCGAATTGTTCAAAGAACTTAGGGATTAGAGTTGTGATATAAAGATCTTGTTTAACATCGTTAATCAGGTGCTCAACAATCAATTTTCCAACGCCTTTGCCACGATAAGCTTCTATTACACCTATAGTTCCAAGCTCGAGCGCATTTTCTCTCATAATTAGACGGCCAAATCCGACAATTTGTTCATTATCTTCTACAACAATGAATTGATCGAAGAAAGTATCATTTGAATCAAGATCCATATCAAGAGCAAGAGCATCTATTATAGGAGTATCTGTTGGTTTTGCTTTTCTGATTTTCACAAATTGAATTATATCACCATATTTGATACGATGAATTACATGGATAAATTAAGGGCAAAAAAAATAGCAGTATTATACGGCGGCATTTCAGGTGAGCGAGAAGTGTCTCTGCGTTCAGGAAAGAAGTTTTTCGATTCCATCATTTCGCAGGGGCTGAATGCAATTCTTGTTGATACTAAGGAAGATTTTATCCAGATACTTAAAGACAAGAAAATAGATCTCGCTGCAATATTGCTTCATGGAATCGGCGGTGAGGATGGTTCTATTCAGGGATTGCTGGAAATAATGGGAATCAATTATACCGGATCGAAGGTTTTGGCAAGTGCTTTGGCAATGGACAAAGTTGCTTCAAAAAGGATTTGGGAGAATCTAAATATACCGACACCTAAATATATTGCGATCGACAAAAAAGCGGACTTAAAAAATCAATGCGATTTTATAGAAAAAACATTCCCATTCCCATTGGTATTAAAACCAAATAAAGAAGGATCGAGTCTAGGGATATCCATAGTTAAAGATAAAAAGGATGTTTACGAATATGTAAAGGATGCCTTTAAAAAATTCGATGAAATGTTTGTTGAGGAATTCATAGAGGGAGTTCAAGTTACGGTCGGGATTATTGAAGAAAATGGAACTGCCAAAGCACTTCCAATTCTGGAACTAAATCCAAAATCAGAGTTCTATGATTTTAAAGCCAAGTATACAGATGGCATGACGGAATTTATTATTCCTGCCAGACTTCCAAAGGCAGTTTATACTCACACGCAAGAAATGGCAATAAAAGCATTCAAGGCTTTGGGGTGCTCTGGGTTTGCAAGAATTGATGCAATTGTCGACAAAGATGGAACTCCGTTCTTTCATGATGCAAATACAATTCCAGGTATGACAGATCTATCTGATCTGCCGGCTCAGGCCAAGGCTGATGGCATTTCTTATGATGAGCTTGCCATAAAATTACTCAAGAGCGCTATTTAGTGAAAAAAGAGATCAAAAAAAGAGCTGTTAAGAAACCGATTAAGAAGTCCAGTAAAAAATCCCCAAGAAAGTCCAGTAAAAGGTTAAAATATTTTCTTTTCATACTGCTCTTGATAGCATGTACCGTGGTTTTATTTCTTCCAATATGGGAAACAAAGAGAGTCATAGTTGAAGGCAGTCATATTGTTAGCAAAGACCTGATAAAACAAAAAGCTGCCGTTAAGCTTGGAGAAAATATATTTTTTGCCGATAAAAGCGTGATCTGTGCAAATGTCCGTAAAATTCCTCAAATTAAAACTGTTTCAGTTTCAGGAAAACTTCCGACCTCTATTCTTATCAGCGTTCAAGAAAGAAAGCCTTTTGCCGTGGCTGTGATCGACGGCCGAAATATAATTATTGATGATGAAGGGGTTGTTCTTGGTGAGATGGAGAAAATAGCCAAGATTAAAAACATTGCGGATATTGGTTCTTTGCCAATGGTGACAGGCCTTTCCCAGACATCTTATAAAAATAAGAGGATAAACAAGAATATTGTAAAGGACATCTCAAAAGTTGTATTTGAGATCAATAAGAGTTTTGCCGGCAGAAAAGCTAGTATAAATATGGAGAAAACAGAAGAGATAGAAATCATGTTGGATGAATCTTTAAAACTTAAGATCGGGGATGTTGATGATATAGACAAAAAGCTGGGGGTCTTTAATACAATAATGACTAATCTTGGCGATAAACAAAAAAGTGTCGAATATGTTGATCTGCGTGCTATCAATAACCCGGCGGTAAAATTCAGAACAAACCCTCAAACATGATATAATATTTTTTTGTAAAGTATTATATAAATGAAGCCTAATTTAACAATTGCAATAAGCTTTCTTTTCATCATATTCATTGGTGCGGTTTTATTATCTCTTCCTATCTCTTCTAATGCCGGAACTTATACAAATTTTCTTGACGCATTTTTTACTTCAAATTCAGCAACATGTGTAACAGGTCTTAACGTTCTTGATACCGGACCACATTTTTCTGTTTTTGGCAAAGTGATCATCACACTATTAATTCAGATCGGTGGACTTGGATATATGACATTTTCAACATTTCTTGTTCTTTTCTTCAGAAAAAAGATGTTCATCAGCGAAAAAGTTATATTGCAAGAGCAACTTAATATTTATTCAACCAAAGATGTTTTAAATGTAATAAGAAGAATATTTCGAATGGTCCTGACAATTGAAGGCATAGGAGCTCTAATATTATTCATTAGATGGATTCCTGATCTTGGTACAAAAAAGGCATTGTTTTACGGAATATTTCATTCCGTCTCAGCTTTTAATAATGCCGGATTTGCTCTTTTTCAAAAATCCTCAAGTTTCGCGGGATATGTTGCTGATCCAGTTGTTAATCTTACAATTACAACTCTAATTATTCTTGGAGGAATAGGGTTTCTTGTAATGGCAGATATAATTCAGAATAGAAGGTTTTCCCTTCATTCAAAAATAGTTATTTGGACCACCTTGTTTTTAATAATTATTGGAGCCTTGATGATATTCGCTTTTGAATATGGGAATCCAAATACTATGGCAGGATTGAATATTTGGCAAAAGGGAATGGCTTCATATT
>CAZWKB010000005.1:73172-74354 GCA_964633925.1 uncultured bacterium | reverse complement strand
CATATTTTCAATCAGTGACTACAAGAACCGCTGGATTTAATACGGTTGATATCGGAGCTATGCTTCATCCTTCTCTCATTATTATGATGGTTCTTATGTTCATTGGAGCAAGTCCTGGAGGTACAGGGGGCGGAATTAAGACAACAACATTTACATTGATCTGTGCGACAATTGCCGCAACTCTAAACAATAACAGAAATACAATTATGTTTGAAAGAAGAATTCCTCCGGAAACCGTAAGGAAAGCTTTGGTTGTATTTATTCTGTCATTGGTCATAGTAGGTTGGGCAGTGTCTGTATTGAGTTTTACTGAGAGCTTTCCGCTTATGGCAATAACATTTGAAGTGTTTTCGGCTTTTGGTACTGTTGGCTTATCGATGGGGATCACTCCGTTCTTATCTTCACTGGGAAAGATTATTATTATTACAACAATGTTTGTTGGTAGAGTCGGTGCTTTGTCACTACTTTTGACATTGTCGACAGATGATATAAAACACAATATAAAATATCCAAAAGAGGGAATCTCGATAGGATGAAGAAGGAGTAATACATGAAAAGACAATTTGCGATACTTGGGCTTGGACGATTTGGAACAAAGGTGGCAAGAGAACTTTTTTATAAAGGGCAGGAAGTGATTGTTATTGACAGGGACGAGAACAAAATAGAAAAGATAAAAGATGAAGTAACCCATGCATATATTGGAGACATCACAAATGAAGAAACATTGAAAGAAGCAGGCGTTCCTGACTGTGATGTTGCAATGATAGCAGAGAGTTCTAATATCGAAGCCAATATTATTTCCAGCCAGCTATGTAAAAGTTTGGGTGTAAAAAAAGTAATTGCAAAAGCACAGAACACTTTGCACGGTAAGATTCTTGTAAAGCTGCAAGTTGATCAGGTTGTTTATCCTGAACAGGATGCAGCGATAAAAATTGCAAATAAGCTCACTTCAACAGATATTTTAGACTATATTGAACTTGGCGGACATATTAATATTGTAAGTATTGAAACCCCTAAAGAAATGGCAGGAAAGACTATCAGAGAACTGGCTTTTAGAAAAAGATTCAGGGTTACAATCCTTGGGATCAAGAGAGGGGATGACCTTATCTTCAATCTTACAGATGACAATGCAGTAGAAACGGGTGATATAATTATTGTGTTCGGAGAGACAGGGGCACTATC
>CAZWKB010000005.1:72269-73162 GCA_964633925.1 uncultured bacterium | reverse complement strand
GCGATATTAAATACTGATTTTCCAAAGTTGAATTTCAAAAACCGTGGCAAGGTAAGGGATCTGTATGATCTTGGAGAATATTTTCTTATTGTAGCAACGGACAGGCTCAGTGCTTTTGATGTTGTTCTTCCAAATCCTATACCAAGAAAAGGTGAAGTGCTTACTCAAATATCAAAATATTGGTTTGAACAACTAAAGGACGTTATTAATAATCATATTATTTCTTTTGATGTCGAAGATTTCCCTAAGGAATGCCAAGAGTACAAAGAGGCCCTTGAGGGCCGATCTATGCTTGTGAGAAAAGCAAAACCTCTTCCTGTTGAATGTATTGTCAGGGGGTATATTACAGGTTCAGGATGGAAAGATTATCAAAAGACAGGGATGGTATCCGGGATTAAATTGCCTGAAGGATTAAAAGAATCTCAGAAATTGCCTGAACCTATATTTACTCCATCTACCAAAGCTGAAGTAGGTCACGACGAGACAATAGATTTTGCAACAACGATTTCTATGATCGGAGAGAAAACTGCAAATAAAATTAAAGAAGCAGCTATAGCACTTTATAAAAAGGCAGAACAAATAGCAGATAAAAAGGGAATAATTATCGCTGATACAAAATTTGAATTTGGATTTTTTAACGATGAGATCATCTTGATAGATGAAGTGTTGACCCCTGATTCATCAAGATTTTGGCCGAAAGATGATTATCAAATCGGAAGAGGGCAGAAGAGTTTTGACAAACAATATGTAAGAGATTATCTTTTAGCATTGAAATGGGACCAAAAACCGCCAGCCCCTGTGTTGCCTGATGATGTAATACAAAAAACCTCAGAAAAATATTTAGAAGCGCTTAACAAGCTTACTAAATAATTCAAAACTATGAATATTCTAGC
>CAZWKB010000005.1:58743-72259 GCA_964633925.1 uncultured bacterium | reverse complement strand
GTCTGAGAGTTTGAACATCCGTTTTCGTTTTTCTATCTTCCATTTTCAACTCTTTATTTTTATATCTATGTAAACCTATGAATATCCTCGGCATTGAGACATCCTGTGATGAAACGTCAGCCGCCGTTATTAAGGACGGGGTAACAATTCTTTCAAATGTTATCGCTTCTCAAAATGAATTTCATACAAAATATGGGGGGATAGTTCCTGAGATCGCTGCAAGAAAGCATATAGAAGTTGTTGCTCCTGTTATTAAAGAATCTATTGACAGATCAGGAATTTCGTTCAAAGATATTGATGCTGTTGCTGTTACCTTTGGCCCGGGGCTTCCAGGGTCATTGATAGTTGGGCTCAGTGCTGCAAAGGCAATTGCTTTTGGTTTGAATATTCCACTTATAGGAGTTAATCATTTAGAGGGGCATATATACGCCAATTACTTGGCGAAAATCCCAAATCCCAATGACCAAATCCCAACATTTCCTTTTATAGCTCTTATAGTTTCCGGAGGGCATACTCAAATAGTTTTGGTGAAAGATCATTGTGAATACGAAACGCTTGGCAGGACTAGGGATGATGCGGCAGGTGAAGCGTTTGATAAAGTTGCTAGATTTTTGGATCTTGGATATCCGGGAGGCCCAATAATCGATAAGATGTCAAAAGGAGCAAATGACAAGGCGGTTGATTTTAAAAGGCCAATGCTTAATATGGAAGGGTATGACTTTAGCTTTAGCGGAATAAAGACCGCCGTTGTTTATTATGTAAAGAAATATCCGGATTACGAAAAAACAATTTCAAAGGCAGATTTAGTAGCCTCTTTTCAAAAGGCAGTTGTAGAAACTCTTGTTGAACGCACGATACAGGCGGCAAAAGACAAAGGTGTAAATTCAATCGCGCTAGCCGGAGGAGTTTCTGCTAACAGTCTTTTGCGTTCTACTTTAAAAGAAGCCTGCGATAAAAATAATTTTACTTGCATAATCCCACCATTTGAATTTTGCACAGACAATGCCGCCATGATAGGCTCTGCCGGATACTTTCGCATTCAAAAAGGCTTTCGATCTGATTATTCGCTTGCAATGGAGTCAACGGCACGATTGTAGATTGTTGTATAATTACCATATGACAGTCACAAAAAAAGACACCGAATATGTAGCCAATCTGGCAAGGCTCGGAATGAGCGAAGAGGAAAAAGATCTTTATACCGGCCAGCTCAATAATATACTTTCATATATAGATGTCATTAATTCAGTAGATACAGGGATGATATCCCCAACGGCCTATACAGGCGGAAATGAAGGAACTCCTCTTAGAGAAGATAAAGCCGTTCAATTTGAAAATGTAGAAAAGATTATTGCCAATGCAATATCGGAAGAAGATCATATGTTCCGCGTTCCAAAGATAATAGGGGACTCTCAAACATGAGCCTATATTCTTTAACCGCACACGAATTATCGGACAAATTGCATAAAAAAGAAATATGCTGTACAGATATTGTAAATTCAATTTACGAAAGAATTGATGCGGTTGAAAACAAGATCGAGGCATTTAATACCTTAACGCGTGAATTGGCGATGGGGATGGCGCGTGATATGGATAACGGGGATGTAGAGACGCAAAATTTTGCGTCTCTACGAAACGGGCCATTATACGGCATCCCCATCGCCATCAAAGACAACATCTGTACCGAAGGGATCAGGACGACCTGTTCATCAAAAATATTAGATAAATATATTCCTCCATATAATGCAACTATTGTAAATCTATTACTGGAAGCAGGGATGATACCAATTGGCAAAACAAATCTAGATGAATTTGCGATGGGATCTTCTACAGAAAACTCCGCATTCAAAACAACAAAAAACCCTTGGGATATAGGCTGTGTTCCCGGAGGTTCTTCGGGAGGATCGGCGGCATGCGTTGCTGCGGACGAAGCTCCTTTTGCTCTAGGTTCTGATACTGGTGGATCCATAAGACAACCGGCATCTTTTTGCGGTGTTGTTGGGCTAAAGCCAACATACGGACGGGTTTCCCGATTTGGGTTGATAGCTTTTGCATCATCTCTCGATCAGATCGGACCAATTACAAAAGATGTAACAGATGCAGCCATGCTTATGAATGTCATTTCAAAATTTGATGCAAAAGATTCTACCTCAGCTAATATTAAAACTCCCGATTATACAAAGTCGTTACGCAGAGATGTTTCAGGATTGAAGATAGGATTGCCAAAAGAATTGTTTGGTGAGGGAATTGATGAAAGCGTAAAGAAGTCTGTTTTAGATGCAGTCAAAGTATTAGAAAAACTCGGAGCAACAACTAAAGAAATTTCTTTGCCGTCATTGAAATATGCTCTTGCGACATACTATATTATTGCACCGGCAGAAGCCTCTTCAAATCTTGCCAGATATCATGGAGTTCATTATGGGCACAGATCATCTGAACAACAGGATCTGCTCAATATGTATTTCAACACAAGAAAAGAAGGCTTTGGTCCCGAAGTTAAAAGAAGAATAATGATAGGTACTTATGCTTTGAGCTCAGGATACTATGATGCATATTATTTAAAAGCTCAAAAGATCAGGACTTTGATAAAAGAAGATCTAGAAAATGCATACAAAGATCTCGATGTAATTATTACTCCTACATGTCCGACAGTTTCTTTTAAGATAGGAGAAAAATCATCAGATCCTCTTTCTATGTATCTTTCGGATATTGCAACGATCCCTGTAAACCTAGCAGGCATTCCGGCAATTTCTATCCCCTGTGGTTTTGATAAAGGGTTGCCAATCGGTATGCAAATTCTTGGCAGGCATTTTGATGAAGAAACGTTGATAAGAGTTGCCTATACTTATGAGAGCGAAACAGATTTTCATAAAAGGAAGCCGGGACTATGAACTATGAAACAGTTATAGGACTTGAAACACATGCACAGCTTTTGACAGAGTCAAAAATGTTTTGTTCATGCTCTACCAAGTTTGGCAATAAGCCAAATACAAATATTTGTCCTGTATGCACAGGTCAACCAGGGTCACTTCCTGTCATTAATAAAAAAGCTATTCAACTTGCAATCAAAACAGCATTGGCGCTCAATTGTACAATAAATCACGAGAGTGTTTTTGCAAGAAAGAATTATTTTTATCCGGATCTTCCAAAAAGCTATCAGATATCACAATTTGAAAAACCGCTGGCCGAACATGGATACATAGAAGTTGAAGTAAATGGAGAGCTCAAAAGATTTGGGATAACAAGGGTTCACCTAGAAGAAGATGCCGGTAAATTGGTACATAAAGGTAGTGCGGGAATAAAAGGAGCAAATTATTCTTTGGTTGATCTTAACAGAACAGGAACTCCTCTAATGGAAATAGTCAGTGAACCAGACATGAGAACTCCTGAAGAAGCAAAAGCATATATGGAAGAAGTTGCAAAGATTCTAAGATATCTTGAGGTTTGTGATGCAAAGCTAGAAGAGGGCAGCATGAGATGCGATGCAAATATTTCTATAAGACCAATGGGGGAAACAAAGCTCGGAACTAAGACAGAAGTAAAAAATATGAACTCTTATAAATCCATACAAAAAGCTCTCGAGATGGAAGTTATTAGACAGACTGAAGTTGTTAGTGAAGGCGGAAAAATCGTGCAGGAATCTCTATTGTTTGATGAAGCATCAGGAACGATGTCTTCGATGAGAAGCAAAGAGAACAGTCATGATTATAGATATTTTCCTGATCCGGATCTCTTGCCACTCAAAGTAGATGACAAATTTATTGATGATATAAATAAGACTCTTGTGGAATTGCCGATAGATAAATATAAGAGATTGATGGAACAATATCAAATTCCAGCCGTTGATGCGCAAGTGTTAATATCATCAAGAGAATTGTCTGATTATTTTGAAGAAGCTGCAAAATTGAGCAATGAACCAAAGCTTACCGTAAATTGGCTGATAGGCGATGCAACTGCATATATGAAAGCAAATAACTTAACAATAAGTCAGACAAAAATGACACCTGCTCTTTTGGCGGAATTGGTGGAGATCGTCAAAAAGGGAACAATAAGCGGTAAAGTTGCCAAAGATATTCTGGTCAAGATATTAGAAACTGGCCAGTCACCAAAAAAACTGGTAGAAACATCAGGCGCAACTCAAATATCTGATGAGGGAGCGCTGGTTGAGATCGCAGCAAAAGTCATAGCAGCAAATGCTCCATCTGTAGATGCTTACAAAGCGGGCAAAGAAGCCGCTTTAAAATTTTTGATCGGCGCGATGATGAAAGAAACTAAAGGCAGGGCGAACCCCAAGATTGCGGAAGAGCTGTTAAAAAAGCAGTTGAGCTAATGAACACCTATACATATGAACTCGGCGATAATCTATATATTAATCTTACTAACAGATGTAACAACCAGTGTACTTTCTGCATAAAATTCAAGAAAAGAAATTTCGAGGATAAATTTGATCTTTGGCTGACAAAAGAACCAACAGCTGCGCAGGTGTTGGAAGAGATCCCAGATCCATTGAAATATAAACAAATAGTTTTTTGTGGATATGGGGAATCATTAATTAGGGTTGATACTTTAGTTTCAATAGCGAAACATCTAAAACAAAAGGGCAGCACTATTAGGATAGATACAGACGGACAAGCCAATCTTTTTCATGGCAAGAATATTTTGCCAATGCTAAATGGATTAGTTGATGAAATTAATATAAGTTTGAATGCTCAAGACAGCGAGCTTTATCAGAAATTGTGTCTGCCTGTTTATAAAGACAAGGCATATCAGGCAATACTTGGGTTTGCAAGACTGGCAAAAGATTATATCCCAAAAGTAATACTGACTGCAGTTGCATTGCCTTCGGTCGATTCAAATGCATGTAAAAACATCGCGCAGGAAATTGGTGTTGAGTTTAAAGCAAGGCAATATTATGAATCGAGTTACATTTCTTCTTAGTTGTTATTGATCGTGGCGTTATAAACTGAACCATCTTGTCTCTTTAGAATTATTTTATGATTGTTTTCATTTCGCCAAGCGAAGAACGGTGTGAATTCTATTTTTTCGCCTTTTTCTATAGCCTGTTCGATTGCTCTGGATGTTATCTGCAGACCAGATGAAACAGACAGTAACGTATTTTCTTGAAGCGGATTAGTTTGAAAACTTTTATTCATTTAAAATATTCTACCATGTCTTTATTATATTTTGCAATGCAATTTTTTTATTGGGCGGGGAAACCCCGCCCCTACATTATCTTTAAGCTATATTCTGAAGAAAAGGAGGAACATCTATGCCTGAACCTCTTTTGATGTTTCCTATATTTCTAACAGTTCCTACTTCAGGGACTACATATTTGTTTGCTACTTTTGAAACAGTATAGTCGCTTTCCTTTTGTTGTCTGAACCCTGTTGCGATAACTGTTATCATGATGTCTCCCTGCATTCTGTCATCAACAACAGAACCGAAGATAATGTTTGCGTCAGGATCAACAGCATTGTATATAACAGAAGCAGCTTCGTTTACTTCAAACAATGTAAGGTCTGAACCGCCGGTAACATTTAAGATTACGCCTTTTGCTCCGGTAATTGTTTCTTCAAGAAGAGGAGATGATATTGCGTGTTCTGCTGCTTCAATTGCTCTGTTCTCTCCGGAAGCAGTTCCAATTCCCATCATAGCTGAACCTGCGTCTGTCATGATAGTTCTGACATCTGCAAAATCCAAGTTGATCAAGCCAGGTACTGTTATTAGATCTGATATTCCTTTTACTCCCTGTCTTAAAACATCGTCCGCAACTTTGAATGCATCAATTATAGAAGCTTTTTTGTCTATCACTTGTAGAAGCTTGTCATTCGGTATAACGATTAGCGCATCTAACTTTTCTTTAAGAAGAGCAATTCCGCTTTCTGCTTGTGAACTTCTTACAGGACCTTCAAATCTAAATGGTTTTGTTACAACTCCGATTGTTAAAATTCCCATCTCTTTTGCGATTTCTGCAATTACCGGGGTTGCTCCTGTTCCTGTTCCTCCACCAAATCCTGCGGTTAAGAATATCATGTCGGCGCCTTCAACTAACTTTGCAATTTCTTCACGTGATTCTTCGGCAGCTTTCATTCCAACTTCTGCATTTGCACCGGCGCCTAATCCTTTTGTGAGTTTTTCACCCAATTGAATTTTATTATCGGCTAGTGAAACGTTCAATGCCTGGGCATCTGTATTGGCGATCCAAAACTCAATCCCTTTTAGTCCTGCTCCGATCATTCTGTTTACTGCGTTTGTTCCAGCGCCGCCAACTCCGATCACTTTGATGTTTGCAAAATTTTTGATTTCGTCGCCTTTTCCCATGAATCGTCACCTCCGTAGTTTATTTATGATATTTACAATATTCGATTAGCTTTATTGTAACATACGGGTATTTAAAAACAATATGGGTTATGAATAGAAATCCAGCATATTTTTTAATCATCACCCTGGCATGATTCCCGGGGTATTACTGAAGAATAATGTTAGAATTGTTTAACACGCAAACATAATGAAAATCAACGTCAAAGTTATCCCAAATGCAAAAAAAACAAAGGTGGTTAAAGAAGGAGACCTTTACAAGGTGTATATCAATGCCCCGGCCGTTGACGGTAAAGCAAATGAAGCTTTGATAGAGGCTTTGTCAGAACACTTCAAAACAAAGAAGAGGTGCATTAATATCGTATTTGGAAAGCTCAGCCGGAATAAGATTATAGAACTTCCGTAGTGTTGGAGATGACAATCCTTTTTATGAAATTACCCTTTTGTTTTAGTTGATTCTGAGTTTTGACTTTTTTTTGTTTTACTGTTGTGCTTTTCTTTAATGAGACTGTGTTTCTTTGCAATTTGACAGTTTGCTTTTTTATTATTGCAGAGATGGGGGCAAAGGGGTTTTTTGCTTCCGACGATGGGCTTACAATCTTTTCTATTGAGGAAGACAAAAAGATTATTGATGGTGGATTGACTAAAGTTCCGGATGGGATTGCTGCTTTTTTCTTGCCTTTGAATATTGAAAGAAAATCGAACCTTATTTTAAATGGATCCCTGCTACGTTTAATAGCTTCTTTTGTTAGCATGTTTTCCGGGGTTGTATTAACAGAAGTCATAATCACCACTGGGGCCTTGCGGTTGAAAAGGTTTTTACTTTCTTCTTCAGATATTTTTTTAGTTACAGTAAGAACTGGAATATGAATAGTCTTTTCTGGGGTTGCAATCGGAGTTGCAATCGGGGATACTTTTAAAGCAGTCTTTTTTGCAAAGAGAGAGTATAAGTATGATTTCAGGTTAAATGGAGGATTCCTTCGAGTTGGGGGCGTCAACTTTTTCTCGATTTTTTTTGTTGTCTCAGGAGTTTCTATAGATATTACGATTTCTGGAGAAACAGTTTTTGTAGAAGAGGTTTTTAAAACGACTTGCTTTACTTCCATTATTACCGGTGTTTTTGTCAGTGCTTCTTTTGTTGAAATTAAATACTCTTTTTTTGATGGCTTGAGTATTATTTGTGATGAAGGAGAGGACATCTTTTCATGTGTTGTTGTTTTTTCTCTTTTTAAAAAACTCAAGAATCTAAAGTTATAATGAAATGGCCATTTCCATTTTTTTGCAGTAGTTGTTATTGAGTTTTTTTCTATGGCCCTGAACTGATTTTTTGCGTTCTTATACATTGGCTCGCTAGATATTACCAATGACAACATACGCATTGGGGCTTTTGTTGGTACGGGATTGATGGCACATAAAGTTTCTTTTGATAATAGAGAGGACTGCATTTCGCATGTAGGTAAATTGACTAAGAACCCTGTTGCCTCACTTGTTATCCCCGAAATATTTAGAATCTCTCTAATTGTTTCAAGATTGTCCCCTTTATTTGCATTTGTTCCATCGAGAGTCAGTTTAATTATCATTGGGGACTCATTTAAGATACTAAAATCTCTGATGTTTCTTGCAATATCTTTTTTTGTAGAAAGAAGAGAGATCATGGCATCTGTAAATTTGTCCTTTATTGCAATGCTCAAAGTATTAAACAAGTCTTCGTTTTGTTTTTTTGACAATTTAATTCCAACTTCGACGGTCGGGTTGTTCTGGTCAAATCCACCTAAAATTTTTCCGTTGCGGTCTATATATCCGTTTGATACAAGACCGTTCCAAATACTAAGCCCCTGATCAGAGAGGGCAATGAAGTCGTCTTCTTTTACAGAGCCCTTTATCAGCGACTTTTTTTCAAAGGCACCTTGGTCAATCAGTGTTTGCCAAAACCAGTCTATGCTGTTGTATTTTCCAAGAAAATTGTCAACATTTATATATTCTTTTGGAATGTCTAGCGAGATTTTATCCCAAAATGGATCGTATGGAATGCCGAGCATGTTTTCATTGCATGTAATATAGTATTTGCCACCGGCGATATTTCCAAAATATATGAAATTTACATGACCTTCCGTTGTTTCCTTCATCACGATGAGATCATCGTAGAATTGTTTTAGAACTCCAAATACCGTCTCGCTTTCTTTGGAAGTAATTCCAGCTTCTCCTTCAGCGCCACCATGTCCGCCGCCATGTCCGCCGCCATGCCCCCCTCCATGACCACCTTCGGCTTTCTTTTTTTCTTCTTTTGGTTTTTCCTCTGAGATTTCCTTTTTCTCCTCTTCTTTTACAGGGGTTGCAATGTTAAAATCCATTTTCTCGCTTGTAAATTTTGAAAGAATCTTTCCATCGGCATTGATATACTTTGCCTTAATCAGAGCTTCCCAGATTTTTTCTTCCTTGCCTGTCATGAATGCAAAGTACTCTTTATGAACAGCTCTTTCATTTTGCTTGATAAGAAAAACCTTTGCTAACATCTGGTCTACCCACCGGTCTGCAACATATGATTTGACGAACACTTTAAGAACATGAGGGCCTTTTGGAAAAACAGGAGCGGTTGGCGGGAAAGCTTTTTTTGCAGCGCCGGAATTCGCGCCAGCAGATTGAACATTGCTCGCGGCAATAAAGGACAGTAGCAGCAGACAAAGAACTCTTTTGGTTAGATTATTACTCATTATATATATCTTCTGAATATTCTATTATACAACGACGCTTATTTCAACTCGAATAACTGAGGGAACGCTATTATTCTTGTTTTTCATGGCATTGTATAATAAGATAGTAGATAATATGATGGAGAGCTTAATATAAAGCCGTGACTGAAGACACAAAAAAAGATATCCTATCGATAGAAATATCAAAAGAAATAATTTCTTTAATACCACAGGATTATGCAAAAGCCAACCTCTTAATTCCTCTTTATAGAAACGGAGATATTCTGACTGTTGCTATGTCGAGTACTTCTGATATTACAGTGTTGGATCGTTTGCAGCAAATGTCGGGATGTGCGATAGAGCCTCTGGAAGCATCTCAAGAGGATATAGAAAAAGCATTCGGGATCTATTACTCTACTGAGCAAAAACAAGAAGAAGCCGGAACAAAAACTATAGATCACGAAGAGTTATCTATAGAAAAACTTCATTCGGATGCTGATCAAAAATCGATAATTAAGCTTGTGAACACAATAATCTCAGAAGCCGTTGATGAAGGAGCCTCTGACATTCACATCAATCCTGAGGAGAAGGTTCTTAGGATCAGATATAGAGTTGATGGCGTTTTGATTGATAAATCTTTTTTGCCAAAAGTTGTTCAGGCTCCGTTGACATCCAGAATAAAAATAATGGCAGAAATGAATATTGCAATAAAAAGAACACCGCAGGACGGCAAACTCAGAATAAAAACTGATAGTGTTCTTGCCGATATCAGAGTCTCATCCTTTCCAACGATACATGGCGAAAATCTTGTTATGAGAATTCTGGATCTGAACAACGTTCTTTTGGGGATAGATCAGATAGGCTTGTTCCACGAAGATCTTAAACAGATAAAATATCTCATATCAAGGCCGCACGGGATAGTGCTGATCACAGGACCTACGGGGTCAGGAAAAACCACTTCTTTATATGCAATATTATCGGAAATAAATACTCCTGAGAAGAATATCATCACAGTGGAAGATCCTGTTGAGTATCAGATAGAAATGATCCGTCAGTCGCAGATAAATACCAAAGCGGGGCTGACTTTTGCAACAGGGCTCAGGGCCATATTGAGGCAGGATCCTGATATTGTAATGGTCGGAGAAATAAGAGATAAAGAGACTGCAGAAATTGCTATTCAGGCTTCTCTTACGGGTCATCTGGTTTTCTCTACACTCCATACAAACGATTCCCCAGGAGCGTTGACCCGTTTGATAGAGATGGGAGTTGAGCCTTTTCTTGTTTCTTCTTCTGTTATCGGGGTAATGGCCCAAAGACTTGTGCGAAAGCTTTGTAATAAATGTAAAGAAATGTATGTGCCAAACGAAAAATTATTGAGTGCCATTGGAGTCAGGGATGCAGGGAACATTCATCTTTTTAGAGCAAAAGGATGTGACAAGTGCAAGAATAAGGGATATAGCGGCAGGCTGGGAATATACGAACTTCTTACAATGAGTGAAGAACTGAGATCTCTGGTTCTTGAGAGGCAGTCGGCCGATGTTATTAGAAGGGCTGCCAGGAAAAAAGGCTTGAGATTGCTGCGAGAAGACGGTATTATAAAAGCGATAGAAGGCGTAACTTCAATAGAAGAAGTTTTTAGAGTTACGACAGAATACTGATAAATGAGTATCTATAATTATAAAGTCATCGACCACACAGGAAAGCAGATCACCAGCGTCATAGAGGGAAGTAGTGAAAATGATGCTGTTGATAAATTGGTAAAATCCGGCTATACAATAATTTCTGTCAAGGAAAAATCAGACGAACCGGATCAGGAAAAGTTCGGAGTTTTAACAAAGCTGGACAATTATTTTATAATGACGTCCCCTGTATCAATTGAGGACTTGGTTCAATTTACAAATCAAATGGCAAACATGCTTGCAGCGGGGATGACGCTTACAAAAGTTTTTGCCACGCTAAAAGAGCAAACCAACAATAAAAAACTGAAAATGATACTTCCAAAGATAATGGCAAATCTTCAGGGAGGACAGACTCTATCTGATTCTCTTGGGAAGTATCCGGAGGTTTTCTCAAAGCTTTATGTAAACATGATAGCTGCAGGAGAAGCTTCAGGGTCGCTTGACGAGATACTTTTGAGATTGTCAATATTTATGGAAAAAGAGGCTGAGCTGAAACAGAAAATATCATCTGCAATGGCTTATCCTTTTGTTCTTATCGGAGCCGGAGTTGTTGTTATTATAGGGCTTATGGTTACTGTTATTCCTCAGTTTGTCAAGGTGTTTATTGAGGCTGAGGTGCCTCTTCCTCTTCCAACTCAGATAGTCTGGAATATTAGCAATTTCTTTACGTCCAACCTTATTTATATTTTTGCGATTGTTTTTGCATTGTGGTTTGGTGTTGTAACGAGCTCCAAAACTGAAAAAGGCAAATACTTTTCTGACAGCATAAAAATGAAACTTCCGGCTGTGGGGGATTTATTAAGAAAAATATCTATGTCCAGGCTTACCAAGACAATATCTATACTGATGGCAAGCGGTCTTCCCATAATGAGAGTTCTCGAGATCGCTGCTTTGACAGTTGATGTCGGGCCTATCACAAGAGCTGTTGAGCAAGTTTCCTTGGCTGTGACAAAGGGAAGAAGCTTGTCCGGTGCAATGTCCGATCATAGAGACGTTTTTTTTCCTATGGTTATTAATATGGTTGGCGTTGGAGAAGAAACAGGAAATCTTGAGCTTATGCTAAATAAAGTATCAGAAAATTATGAAATGGAATCTTCATATGCTCTTAAAAAATTGTTATCTTTAATAGAGCCGGCTTTTTTAATAGTTTTAGGAGCGTTTGTGTTCGTAATAGTTGCTTCCGTAATTTTGCCGGTGTTTTCGCTGGCTAAAGCAATAAAATAAGAGAGGGATGAAAAATGAAAGACGTATATTATTATCTTCAAAAAGCAGTAGAATATGGAGCATCAGATCTTCATCTCGTTGCGCATACTGCGCCAATAGCAAGAATTAGCGGACATCTTGAGGCGATAGACGATAACATTTTAACTCCTGAAACTGTAAAAGATCTCATCTATTCGCTATTGTCGGAAGAACAAAAGACAATATTTGAAAAGCAAAAAGAGCTTGATTTTCCGGTGGATGTTCCAAAACTCTCAAGATTTAGGGCTAATGTGCATTATCAAAAAGGTACAGTAGCTGCAGCATTGAGAACAATTCCAAAAGCCATTCCTACTCCGGAAATGCTTGGCTTGCCAGAAGTTGTGCACGAATTATCTCGCGAGCCCAGAGGATTGATACTTGTTACAGGGCCTACAGGATCTGGAAAAACAACAACTCAGGCTTCAATAATAGATCTTATTAACGGATCCCGCAGCACTCATATAATTACACTGGAGGACCCTATAGAGTATTTTCATAATAACAGGCTGAGCATCATAGAGCAGAGGGAAATTGGTTTTGATTCTCTAAGTTTTAACGAGGCATTGAGACGTGTTTTAAGACAGGATCCTGATGTAATACTTGTTGGAGAGATGAGAGATCTAGAGACCGTATCGACAGCAATTACTGCTGCCGAAACGGGACATTTGGTAATATCAACTCTTCATACGAATGATTCTGTTCAAACCATTGACAGAATTATTGATATATTCCCTCCTTACCAGCAAAATCAAATACGGACACAGCTGGCAGCAACTCTTGTTGCTGTTGTTGCACAACAACTGATACCAAGGGCTGACGGAAGAGGTGTTGTTCTTGCAAGTGAAGTGTTGCGGGCGAATGTTGCTGTGAAGAACATTATCAGAAAAGGTAATATTCATGAGCTGTATTCACTGCTTGAAATGAGCAGTAAATATGGGATGCACAGTATGGACAATTCTCTAAAGAAATTGTATAAGGCCGGCATAATAAAGTATGAAGATGCTTTGGCCAGAGCGATCAATCATGAAAGCCTTGAGATGGCATTGAAGGGAGCTTGTTAAATAATGAAAAAAGACTACTTTCAATTTATGATAGTGATTATTGTTGTTCTATCGTTGGTGGCGGTTATTTTGCCAGGTATCGGAGGTATTAGAGAAAAAGCAAAAAGAAATATTGTCAGATCTGATCTGGTCCTTCTTAAGGAATCCATCCATGCATACTATATGAAAAATGGATATGCCCCAAAGAGTCTTGACGCATTACAGTCTGAGGACGGACTCCTTAAAGTTGATAAGATTCCAAAAGATGCTTATTCGAAGAGCTCTTATGTTTATTCGTTTTTTGGAGAAAACAAATATTTTATCGTGTCTGATTCCGGCAAGGCTGTTGTTTATGATGATGGACAGTCCGTTAATTTTACCGACAAAAGCGATAATTCCAGCTCCATAAATATTGGCTGGACAAGCAATGGGCAGATAACCATATTAAGTAATAAGGGTTTCATGCCAAAGTTTTCAGAATCTATTATTATTGCTACGAATGCAGATGTTTTGTCTCTGGAAGGGAATAGCAAAAGCGTGGAATTCTTAT
>CAZWKB010000005.1:54150-58733 GCA_964633925.1 uncultured bacterium | reverse complement strand
AAGGGGGTGATACGTGATAGATTTGGTTAGCAAAAGACGAATTATTTTTTTAGTAGGGAGGAAAAAGAGATGAAGAGAAACAAAGGGTTCACATTGATCGAGTTGGTGATCGTCGTAGCGATCTTAGCATTGTTGGTAGGGCTTGCATTGCCAAACTTCTCATCATTTAGAGAGGAAGCTATGAATGCTAAAACAGGGGCAAATTTGGCAACTATAAGACTAGGTGTTGAGGCATATTTGCAAAACTCTTCTGAAGCACCATCAGATCTTTGGAGATTGACTGATGAAGCATTTGCTATGAATGCATTATCAAAAATACCTTTAGATGAGAGAAGAAAAGTCTCTAAGATCGCACAACAATATGGTTATGCTAGAGGGACTGGCGTGAACCTGAGGTCTTACGTGGTTTGGTCTCTCCCTGATGGTACAGGAACCAATTTAAACGGGCTAAATATTCTCGTCACTAGCGGGGCAATATCGTCGACTACATACACAGACGCAGCTAATAATGCGGGTAGTTTGGTGATTTACACAACAAATGTAGCTGGTCCAATTGGTTTTACAGGGTATCTTGGTAAATTCAAAAGCATCTAATTGATTACTGATAATAGAAAAGCCCCTGATAAAATCGGGGGCTTTTTATATCTGAACGAAGTAATGAATCCAGATGTATGTTACAGCCACATCTTAGGCTATAGTTGTTTTTTTTAGGCATTCAATACTGTCCCCTGTTGATCTGAGTTGATTTAGAAGATGTTTCAGATGCCGGAAAATATCAAAGAGTAATAGTTAATTAACTCCAATATTCAATTCATCAATTTTTGACAATAGCAGTGATTTCTTTATATTTAGTACAACAGAGGCTTTTTGTAGGTCGATGTTGTATCTCTTTATAATAGAAGAAATGAATTGTTTTTCAAAAGATTGAGACAACTCTGATAATGAAATGGTTCTTGAGTTAATGATAAAGTCTATGGGTAGATCCTGAACCGTGATCATTTCCGACTTGCATGTAAGTGCAAATCTTTTTATCAGATTCTTTATCTCTTTTGTATTTCCGGGCCAGGGATATTGCTCGAGCAATCCCAATGCTAAAGGGTCTATTTTTATTGCCGTGTTCTTTTTAGTTTCAATTATCGAAGCAATAATGCTAGATATATCTTCTTTTCTTTCTCTCAATGGAACTATTGTTGCTACACAGGCAGAAATTATATCGTAAAGCTCTTTGTTGAATTTGTTTTCATCAACAAGCATTTTTATATCCTTCGTAGAAGATACCATGAACCTGATATTGATCTCCGTCACAGAGTCACTCCCTATTCGTTTCGCCTCTTTTGTTTTTATCATATCCAGTAATGTTTGTTGAAATTCCAAAGAAGCGGAATCGATATTATTGATAAGTAAAGTTCCCCCATTAGCCTCTTCTATCAATCCGCTGTCTTTTTCAAGAAAATGCAACGAGGCTCCTTTCCCTTCGCCAAATAGTTTTTCATTGATATCCATGTCGGAATATTCAGAAACACATATTTGTCTGAAAGGATGTTCTTTCCTGTTGCTTTTATTGTGTATTTGTAATGCAAGCGTGTCTTTTTCGGTCCCTATTTCTCCAATCAAAAGAACGCAGGCATCTGTTTGAGAAAAGTCGTCTATTTTCTGTAAAAGATTTTTTATATAGTCACTGAACCCAGACATTTCAGGATACTCAACATTCGATTTTGCATTTTCTCTTATGCTCTTTGTTTCAAGCTTAAGAAGTTTTTTGCCGGCGAGCTTCTTTGTTATATCAAGGATTTCTTCTACGTCAAAAGGCTTGAGAATATAATCATATGCGCCGATTTTTATGGCTTCTCCAGCTTTTTGAACATCATTAACGGCAGTTACCATTACCACTTCAACTTCTTCATCAATTGCTTTTATTTTTTTGAGGGTCTCTATCCCGTCTATCCCCGGCATTCTTATATCCAAAAAAACAAGATCTGCTTTTTTGTCTACGATCTTTTTTACAGCAGCCTCACCGGAAGATGCAGAGTCCAGATTGTATTTATCCTGAAGAATGAGATAAAAAGCCTCTCTTATGCTGATCTCGTCATCAACAATTAGAATAGAAGGCTTTAAATTATCTTCGATCATGCATTAAGCTCTTGCAACCTTGCAAAACGGTCAATTATTAAAAGCGATTGTTTTCTAAGTTCGCTGTCAGAAAGTATTCCTGCAGAGATGGTTTTTATCATATTGCCTGCAACTTTTTTTCTGAGTATTCCAGGCCCGAATTCTACCAGCAAAGATACTTTTACCATTTTTTCTATGGCTTCGTTTATAGTGTCATATACCGATAACTGCTCCGCCATCAACTCTTCAAATCTCTCTATCTTGTCCTCATCCTTTAGTCCAAATAGCAAAGCCTCTGAGCCGATCCCCTGTCTTTTTTCTGCAGGGCTTTTATAGTTTAGGGTCTCCATTTTTCTGTAACTCCTTTTTAAATTTTTACTTGGTTATAGCAATTTTCATGCCACCAACGTTTTCCTCTATATAATAAGAATCAATATCCCAATGCGCACGCATTGGTGGGCATCTTGCACACCTATATGTGCTATTTTAACCTATTTTCAAGCTTAAGCAAAGTGTTCCTGTGAATTCCCAGCATTTTAGCGGCTTTTGCTTTACTAAATCCAGACTTTTCTAAAGCCTTTAAAATGAACTCTTTTTCAAACGCTCCCGTTGCTTCTTTCAGGCTCAAAGTATCAAGTTGAGCATGTGAAATAGATTGTTTGCTGCCGGTGATTTCAAAAGGCAGATCACTTTCAGCAATATATTCATTTTTTCCAAGAACGATAAGTCTTTCAATCAGATTTTCAAGTTCCCTGACATTTCCAGGCCAGGAATATTCTTTTAATCTTTTTGCAGCATGTTTGTCGAGTCCCTTAATGTTTTTTCTCAGTCCTTTATTGTGTTTTGCAATAAAGTATTCGCAGAGCAATTCAATATCATTTTCTCTTTCTCTAAGTGAAGGGACATGTATCGGAATAACATTTAATCTGTAATAGAGGTCTTCCCTGAATTTACCTTCTCCTGCCATTTTTTTTAGATCAATGTTTGTTGCAGAAATAATTCTCGAATCAATATTTATCGGTTTTTCTCCTCCAACTCTTTCTATTTGTTTTTCTTGAATAGCCCGCAATAGTTTTGCCTGCATGGCAAGAGGCAAAGTTCCAACTTCATCGAGAAAAAGAGTTCCTCCACTTGCCATCTCAAACTTTCCTATGTGTCTTTCCATCGCACTCGTAAAAGCTCCTTTTTCATGTCCAAAAAGTTCTGACTCTAATAGATTTTCAGGAATTGCGGAGCAATTGACCGCTACAAAAAGTTTGTTTGCGCGATCAGAATATTTATGTAACGCTCTTGCAACTAACTCTTTTCCTACCCCGGTCTCTCCGGTTATGAGAACAGTGGAATTTGTTTTTGCAACGTTATCGATCATGCTCAATAGTTCTTTGATCAATTTGCTTTTGCCAATAATATTTCCGTTCTCTGTCTTTGATGAGGCCTTAAGATACTGGTTTTCTTTTTGAAGATTTGTTTTTTCAATTGCCTTTGCTGCCAGAGAGGAAAGCTCATCAATATCAAAAGGCTTTGTTATGTAGTCGTATGCGCCTTGTTTCATGGCTTTTACAGCTGTTTGTACAGAGTTGTCGGCAGTTATCATGATAATATTTAGCATGTCGTCAAAACGATGGATCTCTTTCATAAGCCTGATGCCATCAATATCAGGCAACTTTAAGTCAAGAAAAACTAGATCTACCTGTTCTTTTAGAAGAATGTTTATTGCACTTGTTCCGCTTCCTGCCTCGATAATTGAGTAATCATCTTTTAGTCCGAGAATTATGGATTCCCGTATATTCTTTTCATCATCGACTACAAGTATCTTTGGTTTTTTTTGATTCATTTTTTCTTTCGTTTATAAATATCTTCTATGCCGGATTGTTTTCTATAGTCCGATACTGTTCTTCTTTGTGAAATAATTCCTTTTTCCGCAAGTTTTTTTTGAATTTCTTTGTCTGCAAGGGGTTTGTCTGTATCTTCACCCCTGATTATTGATGCAACATCGATCATGATTTGATTTTTTGTTGTTCCTGAAGTCTCTCTGGGGAACAATGTTTTTAGTTGAATAACCCCAAGAGGAGTTTCAATATATTTTTCAGCTATGGCCCTGCTTGTTGTTGATGGGTGTATCCCAAATTTGTCGGACAGCTCTTTTTGGGAAAGAGGAAGGGGGCAGGTTTTTTTGCCATCAAAATATTCTTTTTGTCTTTCAATGACGACATTGATTATTTTTTCTATCGTTGAATGTCTTTTAGATATTTGTTCAATAAGATCTTTTGCTTTCTGAAGTTTTTCTTTTATGTAAGCGACAGTGTTTTTGTCTGTTTGAGGGTCTTCCAACATTTTTATATACTGTTTGTTTAGTTTTATTTCCGGACCATACTTAGTTTCCAGATTTGTTATTTTATAACCTTGATTTTCTTTTGTAATTGAAAAAGACGGGATGGCCGGAGTTGATGTTGCTGAAAAGGAGGCTCCCGGAT
>CAZWKB010000005.1:50454-54140 GCA_964633925.1 uncultured bacterium | reverse complement strand
ATGGATTTAAGTTTTTTTTAATAAAATCTATAATCTGATTTGTTCCTTCTTCAGGTATGCCAAGTTTTTTAGAAAGAACTTTTGTGTTTTTTGCTGCGATCTCTTCCATACATTCATTTACGGCTTTCTTTAGAATATTCTTTAGTTCTTCGTTCTCAAGATTATACTCGTTGATCTGAATGAGTATGCATTCTTTCAGATCTCTCGCTCCGACTCCGTCAGGTTCAAATGTTTGCAAAATAGACAGACAGTCATCTATGGCGCTTTCGGTGGCATTGCTGCTGCTGATAATGTCCGCTTTTACAGAGCCATATTCTTTAAGATATCCGTTGCTGTCCAGATTTTTTATGAGCATCAAAATTATATTTTTTTCGTTTTCTGAAATATTCGCAGTGTCTGCCTGGGCATTGAGATGTTCAGTAAGATCAATTCCTTTTTTTATATACTTTTCCATTTCGGGGCTGTCTTCATTTTGTCCCGAAAGCCTTTTTTCATTGAGCGGGGTTGCGCTAAAAGCTTTTAAATAATCTGCCATAAGATCCGGACGCTCAACTTCAATTATGGGGTTTGTTTCTGCTTCTTCCTTTATTTTTTCTATCAGATCGTGATATGGCAAATTTAATATTTTTAGCATTTGCATCATTTTTGGATTTAGCATGATGCTAATTGCCAGAGAGACATTCATTTCAAGGTTTTGTGACATGTCCATTATTTGTTTTCACTTTCTGTAATGTTATCGACACAAAAATAAAAAAAATCACATGTTTTTATTCTCTGCATCGTCCACCAATCATTATAGGCTTCATTTTACAAAAAGTTAATATCTTTTTGCAAAAGACATCTTGTAACAATATATTGTCGTGATATCATATTTATAGTCCAATAATACGAATCCCTGGAGGAACTTGTGGAAAGAGGAAGCGGTGTTCTGTTACATGTATCATCATTGCCGTCACAGTTTGGAGTTGGTGATCTAGGTCCCGGGGCATATCGTTTCGCATATTTTCTTCATAGTTCAAAGCAAATATTTTGGCAGATACTTCCAATAAGTCCTACTGACCAAGCAACTAATAATTCTCCTTACAGCAGTTTTTCCGCATTTGCGGCTTCTCCTTTATTTATAAGTCCTGAAATTCTTGTAGAGGAAGGATATCTTCAAAAAGATGATATTTGTTCAGTTCCTGAATTTGACGAGTCTTTTTGCCAATACTCAAAAGTGATCCCTTTCAAAGAAGATCTTTTGAGAAAAGCTTATGAAAATTTTAAACAATCCGGAAAAAACAAGGATAAGTATGAAACCTTTTGTTTTGAAAACATGGGATGGCTCGAAGATTATGCACTGTTTGTAGTTATAAAAAGAAGTCAGGGTGGAAAGATGTGGTGCGATTGGCCTGTAGAGCTCAGAGATAGGAATCCCGAGTCTCTGAATAGGATCAAGGACGAATTGTCCGACGAAATAAATAGAGAGAAATTTATTCAATATCTATTTTTTGATCAATGGTTCGCTTTGAAGAGCTATTGTAATGAAAAGGGAATAGAAATAATAGGCGACATTCCAATATATGTGAACTATGACAGCGTAGATGTTTGGGCCAATCATAGAATATTCAAACTGGATGACAACAAGCGTCCTGTTCTGGTCGCGGGAGTTCCTCCGGATTATTTCAGCAAAACCGGACAATTGTGGGGCAATCCTGTATATAACTGGGACGTTCTTAAAGATGAAGAATATGAATGGTGGATATCGAGAATAGAACATAATCTCAATATTTTCGATATAGTCAGAATAGATCATTTTCGAGGTTTTGTAGATTTCTGGGAAGTTCCATATGGAGAAGAGACTGCTATCAATGGTAAATGGGAAAATGCTCCTGCCAGAGATTTTTTCAATAAACTGAATGATAGTTTTTCTGATCTCCCAATTATTGCCGAAGATCTAGGAATAATAACTGAAGAAGTAAAAAATGTCATGAATGATTTTGAATTCCCTGGAATGAAGATACTTCTTTTTGCCTTTGGAGAAGATCTAAAAAAACATCCATATCTTCCTCATAATTATATTGAAAATTGTGTTGCCTATACAGGGACTCACGATAATAATACTGTACGAGGATGGTTCGAAAATGAGGCAGGCGAGCTCGAAAAAATGAACATGTTTGAATATTTTGGAAAACAGATTAATGCAGATGAGATCAGCATGGAGATGATAAAAATGGTTATGGGTTCAATTGCTGACATAGCAATATTTCCGATGCAGGATATTTTAGGGCTTGGACAAGAATCAAGAATGAATCTTCCTGGTGTAAAAAAAGGGAACTGGCAGTGGAGACTTTCTTCGGGACAGATCACCATTCCTCTTCAGGAAAAGCTGGCTGAGATGACAAGTATTTCGGAAAGAGACTAGAGCATAGCGTGGGTAGGATTCGAACCTACGACCTCCGGGTTATGAGCCAGACGAGCTACCAGACTGCTCTCCAAAATATTATTTCTACTTCCATTGAGAACTCTATTTGCCAATTTGATACAATATTTGTATATAAGCTTAAGGAGGGTGAAACATGAACAGAAAACTAAGATCTCATGCCTTGGCGCTTGAGGCCCAGTTCTTCAGAAAAGATATGGACCTGAAAATTCAAAGGCAAAAACTTGATCAGTTAAAAACTACAAGAGATGAAATGGCAAGGATATCAGGAATAAGCGATACGACGGTACTTGATAAGCTTATTGAGCTTGAAATTTCTTTAAGTACTCTTGCTTCTCTTTCTCTGGTGCCACTCATAGAAGTTGCATGGGCTGACGGAAGTGTGGATCAAAAAGAGAAGGAAATAATATTGGCAACTGCAAATGATTCCGGGTTCGTGCGAGGCAGCATAGACTATGAACTACTGGAAAAATGGCTTCAAAAAAAACCAGAAGAGAATCTCCTTGTAGCTTGGGATCATTATGTTTCAAGCCTCTGCGCGACAATGAATGGAGATGAAAGAGCCGCATTAAAGCATGACCTTCTTTCAAAGGCAAAAACAGTCGCTGAGGCACACGGCGGGTTTTTAGGGATTACATCAAAAATTTCAAAGGAAGAAAAAGCGATCTTAAAGAGAATGGAAATGGACTTTTGTAAATAAATCTAGGCCCTTTGTGGAAAGTTGAAATAAGATTTCCGAATCTTATTTTCTTTAGACCTCTGGGTTGTGAGTATTTGAACCACTCATAAGAATCATTTCGATACAACAGCCTCAAATACCTGATTCAACCTGACCTTTCTTATCAATATCTTTACTCCTTCAATTGTGATCACATCTCCTCCTTTAATTTTTTTCTTATAAGAATGTTTTATCCATTCATTTAAACTGGAATTTGAGGAGAGTTCGTTTTTATTATGGTGGACTAATTTTAATATTGAAGACAATTTTGCTCCGCCACCAACAAGAATCCGACCTCCAACATGCATAATGTGTTTAGGCAATCTGTCATATTCATCCTGAATATCACCAACGACTTCTTCAAGAATGTCTTCAATAGTGACCATCCCGACAATATCATTATCATTTTCTATAACTAAGGCTAGATGGATGTGCTCCTCCATCATAAAGGAGAAAGCATCTCCTATGTTCATTTTGCTGTCTATGGACAACATTGGTCGAAGAACCTTTTCTATGTCAAATGATTCGGAGGAAGTATCGTCGGGC
>CAZWKB010000005.1:47400-50444 GCA_964633925.1 uncultured bacterium | reverse complement strand
TCACATATCCGACTATAGACCTTGGGTTATTTTCATCTTCAATCACAGGGAAGCGGGTATATGGATCTGATCTTATTATCTCCAGATTCACCTTAAGAGAATTATGCTTGCTCAGAACTATCAGGTCATACAGAGGGATCATTATCACTGACACCGCAATATGCGACAATTTGCTGACCTTATGCATCATTTCTTCTTGTCCTATATCTATGATCCTTTTTGTCCTGAGAATGCTTATTTGAGTTCTCAACTCTGCAAGACTGTTTTCATTATCATTATCAGCATCAACCCCAGGTGTTTTTCCTAACTCAATCACACTTACTATAGTCTTTGTCATCCACTCGAAAAATAATACAAATGGATAGAACAATACGGCGAATAATCTCATTAAAGGACTTAACCCTAAACAAATGGTTTCATTATGATTTATGGCGAGCGTTTTAGGAACAAGTTCAGCAAATACTATAGTTATAGATGTCAAAGGGATCACCACAAAACTCAAAGCTAGGAATTCTGATAGTCGTCCTGATATCCCGAAAGCATTAGTTAGTATAGGAGCTATTACTTCATCAGCTCCTGCACCACCTACTGCTGCAGCAATTGCTCCTGACAATGTGATTCCGATTTGAACAATAGCAAGGCTGGCTTCCATTCTGCTTTTCATGAATATTGCCGCATTTGCTCCCCATTTTTTTCTTTCTGCTAGGAGTTTTATTTTTTCAATACTAAGAGAAGCAAGAGCAAGTTCATATGCAGCAAATATTGCATTCCAAACAAGCATAGCAATCATGATGAGCAGACTAAACATTTACTGGGAACCTTTCATATCTAACAGGATAACTCTCTATTCATTATACAATGTTGAAGAAATTCCAGTAATCGCAATTAGGGAGTTCCTTAGCTCATTTACTCCTGCCAGAAAACAAACAGAGATCACAAATGATTATTGGCTATATATTTCTAAGGGTGTTTTTGGACAAAAAAATAGCCACTTTTTAGGTGGCTTTTTAAGACTTGGTAGCGGGGGTAGGATTCGAACCTACGACCTCCGGGTTATGAGCCCGACGAGCTACCAGGCTGCTCTACCCCGCGACGTTAGATTCATTTTGACACAGTTTAGCAGTATATTCAACTAACAAGGCGTTTATGATAGACTATTGTATAAAGAAACATAGTGAATAACAAAGAAAAGCTAATACTAAAGAGCAGGAACTTTAAATTGGTTTCTAGGGAGGTTGATCTTCCTGACGGATCAACAGGAAAATTTGATATTATCGTGCATCCCGGAGCAGTTGTAATTGTCCCTTTACTATCTAAAGACAAGGTCGTAATGATATGGCAATACAGACCAGCAATAGATAAATATATTTATGAATTGCCAGCAGGAACCCTAGAAAAAAATGAACGCCCATTATTATGTGCAAAAAGAGAATTAAAAGAAGAGACCGGATACAAGGCAGCAAGGGTTAAATTTATTGGAGATATCATTCCTGTTCCCGGCTATTCTTCGGAAATATTAAAAATATTTGTAGCGGATATTTCAGGTAAATCAGAACAGAATCTGGATGAGCACGAAATAATTGATGTCAAAATATTTTCAAAAAGAGAGATTAGAGAATTGTTTAAATCCGGCAAATTGGTAGATGCAAAATCGATCGCAGCATTCGCAATGATAGGATGGTTATAGGAGAATAATATGCCAACAATAGAAGATTTTTCAAAGTTTGAATTCAAGGTAGCAAAAATAGTTGATGTGCAGGATCATCCAAATGCGGATAGATTGTATGTTTTGAAAATTGATGTAGGTGATGTGGATATAGAGCCGCAAAATATTTTGGCTGCACAACAAGGCAATGATATCCCAAATGAAAATATCCTCCCAGTCCCAAAATACAAACAAATTGTTGCGGGAATAAAGAGATCGTATACTAAAGAACAATTGATCGGGAAGCAGATAATAGTGATTAATAATTTGGAGCCCGCAATATTGCGCGGGGTAGAGAGCAACGGGATGTTATTAGCAGCCAGCGATGATGATGGAGTTGCGATAATAATGCCGGATAGAGAGATGAAGATAGGTTCGAGGGTGAAATGATGTAGGGGCGGGCTTAATGCCCGCCCGTACGAGAGAGAGGATATATTGTGCCAGATAAAAATTATTATAAAATTTTAGGATTGAGTGAAAGCGCATCGCTGGACGATATTAAAAAGGCTTACAGAAAATTAGCAAAAAAATATCATCCTGACATGAATATGTCCGATAAAAAAGGTGCCGAAGCAAAATTTAAAGAAGTTTCGGAAGCATATTATGTTCTTGGAGATGAAAAAAGAAAAAAAGAATTCGACATGTATAAAAATAGCGGAAATAGCTATTCTCAACGGGGACAGGGGACTCAGCGTCCATCAGCTGGAAGGCAACAACAAACGACATGGAATCAGGGTTTTAATATCGAGGATCTGTTTTCTCATCTTGGGAGCCAGGGGAGAACCGCAACAGGGACGAATTATGACCTTTTTGATGATATGTTTACTGATCTAAATTCCGGCGGAGCGAAAAGAAGACCTGCTGCCAGGCAAGTATCAAATAATATTGAAGCCTCAGTTGAAATACCAAAAGATCTTGCTGCCAGCGGAGGCAAAGTTGATTTGACATTGCCAAGTGGAAAACGTATAACTGTAAACATCCCAAAAGGAGTTTCAGGAGGAGCAAAATTGCGTCTTCAAGGACTGGGAGATCCCTGTCCTTGCTGTTCTAAAAATGGAGATTTGCTTTTAAAGATAGCCGTTAAATAAGGGAAAAATGGAAAAAGCCTTCGAAGAGCTAAAAGAAAGCAATGAGCTTTACCTTTCGATAATATCGAATCTGCCTGATTTTGTGGTGATATTTCGAGAAGGTAAGATTATTTATGTCAATGATATCTGCCTCCAACGTCTTAGCATATCAAAAGAGAATATTTCCGCTGCTGAATTATCAAATTTTGTAACCCCAGAATACCGAAGCATATTCATTGACAAATTAAAAAGATTGAACGCCTGGGAATCTG
>CAZWKB010000005.1:39669-47390 GCA_964633925.1 uncultured bacterium | reverse complement strand
TGTGGATTTTGCCGATGTTACAGGGAATCTGATTAACGTCATTATCAAGAGCCAGCTAATAAACTATGGCGGCAAAGCCATTCTTCTGGTCATGAACGATATTACCTCGCAGGAAAAAGCCCAACGCGCCCTGCATGCAGCATGGAAAAAAAGATCAGAGCTTGAATTTATTATTAACAGGAGTCAAGCTGTTGCCTTTTTGTGGAGAGCAGAGGGGGATATGCCGGTTGAATATGTTTCAAGCAGTGTGGAGCAGTTTGGTTATAAGCAGGATGAATTTATTTCGGGAGGTATTCTTTTTGCAAAATTAGTTTGCCAGGAAGATAAAGACAAATATTTCGAGGGTGTGAAAAAAGTATTTGATGGAGTGGTAAATGAAATCACGCAGGAATACAGAATCTATAACAAAGACGGAGCACTGCGATGGGTTGAGAGCAAAAAGTGGGCAAGACGCGATACCAATGGCAATGCAACTCATTATCAGGGGGTGATCATTGACATAACGGAAAGAAAACGTTCAGAGCAATTACTTTTGCATGCCAAGGAGGCTGCAGAGGCGGCAAACAGCGCAAAAGGTGAATTTCTTGCAAATATGTCCCATGAAATACGAACTCCTTTGAATGCAATTATAGGAATGGCAGATCTTCTTCACGAAACATCTCTTAACGACGAACAAAAACATTTTGTTGATGTTTTTAGGTCTGCCGGAGAGAATTTGCTAAGCATAATAAACGATATTTTGGATTTTTCAAAGATAGAGTCAGGTGGAATAATTCTTGAAAAAACAGATTATGACATCGATGAAACTATAGAAAAAACCTGTGATGTTCTGGCAGTAAGAGCGCATGAGAAAAAGGTGGAATTAATACATGATGTTGATTCCGGGGTTCCCGCAAGGCTTATTGGTGATCCTCTCAGGATACGTCAGATACTGACAAACTTGGTTGGGAATTCTATTAAATTTACGGAAAACGGGGAGATTGTTTTGAGAGTGCGTGTCAATTCTCTTCAGAACGGGGAAGCCGAATTATTGTTTAGCGTTTCTGATACAGGGGTCGGGATCCCTCAAGACAAACTGGAAGCGATCTTTGAAAGATTTACTCAGGCAGACTCTTCTACGACAAGAAGATTTGGAGGGACAGGGCTTGGCTTATCAATTGTAAAACATCTTGTTGAGATGATGGGCGGAAGGATTTGGGTTGACAGCAAAGTGGGGCATGGCTCAACTTTCTTTTTTACAATCAAAACGCTGATCTCGCAAAACATTGCAAGCTCACTTAGGAGCGTAACTGCAGATCTTAAGGGCATGAAGGTCCTTGTGGTGGATGATAATCAGACAAACAGGTTTATCCTTAGTCGATTCCTTTCCAGCTGGGGGGCTTATGTTGTAGAAGCCGACAGTGCATATACTGCAATTGCCAGTATTAAGAGCGCCAAAGAAAAGGGAGATGAATTTAAGTTGGTCATGCTGGACAAGAGAATGCCGAGTCTGGATGGCTTTGAGGTTGCAAAGTTCATAAAAGAGAATCCAAATCTCAAGTCTACAGTTTTAATTATGCTTACGTCTGATGATAAAGGAGTTGATGCGATAAGAGCAAAAGAAATCGGAATTGAGACATATCTTGTCAAACCGGTAAAAAGAATGGAGCTTGTAAAAGAAATAAAATCCGCACTTCTAAAAGAAACATCAACTGCCGTTTGTGATGATTCATCGAGCGAAACCTGTCTGCCAACAGAGATGAAACCTCTCAAAATATTGCTTGCAGAAGATTCTAAAGATAATATATTTTTGATAAAAGCATACCTAAAAAATACTCCTTTCAATATTGATATTGCCGAAAACGGGATGGAAGCTTTTGAAAAGGTTAAGACAAACAATTACAATCTCATACTTATGGATATGCAAATGCCAGTAATGGATGGTTTTGAAGCAACAAGACAGATAAGGAAAAGGGAGGCAAGTCTGGTTCTTGGGCATATCCCCGTAATTGCATTGACGGCATTCAGCATGGAAGAGGACAGAAAAAAAACACTGGATGCAGGTTGTGATGAATATCTTACAAAGCCGATAAAAAAAGCAAAGCTGCTGGAAAACATAATCAAATTTGGTAATATTGGCAATCGCATAAAAAGCGTAGATTTGGCAGAGATAGTAATAAAAGGGGACATTGAGCTTAAAGAAATAATTCCGGGCTTTATCGTACATGTGAAAGAAGATGTAGAAACGTTAAGAAAGTTGGCTAACGATCTTAATTATGAAAACATACGGACCATCGGACATCAGTTAAAAGGATCTGGCGGAGGGTATGGATTTGACAAGGTCACAGATATCGGGCAAGCGATGCAGGCAGCAGCAGAGAGCAAGGATCTTGTAAAGATCAAGAAACTGATCGACGATTTGGAATCTTATATGTCCTGTGTCAGAGTTGTTTACTAACTGTTATGAAAACCAAAGTCTTGACACTCATTTGTAAACAATATACTATTTCTTATTATGAACGATAAATTCGGATCTTCTAATATTCCGGAGGTTGACCTCTCAAGTTTTTCTATTGACGAAGAAGTTGTAAAGCTTATTCCAGCGTCCTTTGCACGAAAAAACAATGTTATGCCTTTGTTTTTAGTAGGAAACACACTGACAATTGCTATTGCGGACACGAACAATGTTCTGGTTTTAGATGACATCAGAACTTTAACTAACAAGGACGTTTCTATAGTAAAAAGCAGCAGGATTGGGATAGAGGATGCAGTCAAAGATGCATACGGGATCTCTGATATTGTTGAAGAGGCAGTAAAAAACTATATTCCACCTGAAGAGATAAAGATAAAAGCAAAACCAAAAGATCAGCCACCTGTGGTTAATCTCGTTAACGAAATTATCATGCATGCAATATGGTCAAGAACATCTGATATCCATATTGAACCTGAAAAAGATGATATGAAGATCAGGTTCAGAGTTGACGGAGTTCTACATGAAGAAGCAAGAATGCCTGCATATATGCAGGCGCCGGTAGTTTCAAGGATAAAGGTCATGGCAGAAATGGACATTTCAGAATCAAGATCCCCGCAGGATGGCAGGGCTGCTCTTGATATTGCAGGCAAACAAATAGATATGAGAATATCTTCTTTTCCGACGGTATACGGAGAAAAAGTTGTGATCAGGCTTCTCGATAAATCTTCCATGGTGTATTCGCTGGAAAAGATCGGATTCAATGGTGATAATTATGCAAGATTTACCAATGCAATTCACAAACCACACGGAATTATTCTTGCAACAGGTCCTACAGGATCTGGAAAATCAACAACTCTATATGCGGCACTTCAAGAGATTGACAGAAAAAAACTCAATGTGACTACAGTAGAAGATCCTATTGAATATGAATTGCCGGGGATCACCCAGTCTCAGGTAAATGTTAAAGCAGGTCTTACTTTTTCGACTGCTCTTAGAGCAATCTTAAGACAGGATCCTGATGTGGTGCTCATTGGAGAAATTCGAGATAAAGAAACCGCAGATATTTCTATTCAGGCCGCTCTTACGGGACATCTGGTTTTTTCAACACTGCATACAAACGATTCGATCGGGGCGCTTGCGAGATTAGTTGATATGGGAGTCGAGCCATTTCTGGTATCTTCTTCAGTCGAGGCAATTTTAGCTCAGAGACTAGTGAGGGTTGTTTGTCCTTCATGTAGAAAGGAAGATGTACCTCCAGATGAACTAAGATCGTTATACCCTGATCTGCAGATAATTTACAGAGCAAATGGATGTAAAAAATGTCGTTTTACAGGTTACAAAGGGCGGTCAGGGATATTTGAAATATTCACCATCGATGATAATATCAGAAAAATGATATCGTCAAAAGCTGATATGAGCGATATAAAGAAATATGCTATATCACAGGGAATGAGAACCCTTTATGATGACGGGATAGAAAGAATCAAAGCCGGGATAACAACGTATGATGAAGTATTGAGAGTAACAAAACTTGAATAAATATAATTATAAAGCAAGAACAAAAGACGGAAGATTAATTCAAAGCTCTGTAGAAGCAGAAAATTTACAGGAAGCTATACGGGTTTTAAATTCAAAAGGATTTTCTCCTATAGACCTATCTCTTCAACGCCCCGAAAATGTACAGACAAAAAAAATGATGGATATCGGCCGCGTCAGCCTCAAGGATCTATCCGTTTTTTTTAGACAGATGTATGTAATGGCTGCAGCAGGTATGCCGATATTCAATTCTCTCGCGGTTGTTATTGACTCTACGAAGAGCGAAAAAATGAAAGAGGTAATAAGGGAGACAAGAAAAGAGATAGAGAACGGAGCAACTTTTTCTCAGGCAGTAGCAAGAAATCCAAAAGTGTTTTCGACTTTGATGGTTTCAATGCTAGAAGCTGGTGAAAAAGGCGGAGAAATTGAAAGCACTTTATCCAGAATATCTGCGTATCTTGAAAAAGAAGCGAAATTCAGAGCCAGTGTTTCATCAGCCGTAAGATATCCAATAATCGTAATGGTAACTCTTTTTGCCGCGATTACTCTTGCCGTTGCTTTCATTATCCCAAAATTCACTTCAATGTTTGCAACGCTGAAGACGGAATTACCTCTTCCAACTAAAATCCTCATAGGCATGAATTATGTTTTTTCACACTATTGGTGGCTACTTCTTATTGTGATCGTTACTTCGGTTACGGGTGTTAAGCTGTATATCAAAACTCCAAAGGGCAGAAATAATTTTGACAAGCTGATTTTATTACTCCCTTTGATAGGAAAGATCGTAAAACAAGTAGCCCTTGCAAGGTTTTTCAGAATGCTCTCGGATTTGCTAAAGAGCGGAGTCCCTATTATTGGAGCTCTTGATGTAACCGCAAGCACATCAGACAATACGGAGATATCCGGAATAATATTAGGGTTAAAAAGGGATATTATGGGTGGGCTCTCTTTTTCTGAAGGCATGAAGAAGGCGGGGTTTTTCCCATTGCTTTCAGTGAACATGGTTTCAATTGGTGAAAAAACCGGAGATCTTCCTGATCTTCTTGTAAAAACGGCAGATTATTTTGAGGATGAAACAGATGCTTTGGTTGCAAATCTTACAACTCTGATTGAACCGATAATAATATTGATACTAGCCGTGTTTGTTTTGATATTAGCTCTTGGTATTTTTATGCCAATGTGGGACATGAACGGCATGATGCTTAAGAAATAGCTTGACAACAATAGGTGATGCATATATCATTTACTAGTGTCAGAGGGCATTGATTAATATTTTGAAAATGGGGGGGGTGAATATTTTGAATAACAAAGGTTTTACATTGATAGAGGTTATCATGGTTATAGTATTGTTGGGTATCATATCAGCAATAGCATTACCTAGATATATCGACCTTCAAGGAAACGCAAGAACAGCAGCAACAGCTGGAGCATTGGGAAGTATAAGATCAGCATTAGCTATCTCATATGCGAACGCTGCAGTAAATGGAACGGCTGCTTACCCAGCCAACATTACTGGAACCATGTTTGCAGACGGAGTAATCCCTACAAATGCGAACACAGGTGGAAATTCTGTAGCAATTACAGGTTCGGCTGATGCTACTGACTGGAGATATTATCCTGCATCCGGAACAATAGAGGCAGGTTTCTAATAGTTTTTTAAAAAACCCGGGGTTGTCCCGGGTTTTTTTTTGGCAAAAATTATTGACAAGGAATAATTCGATGCTATTATTGTATGTGGATATTTAGAAATTGGAGGATTTATGAAAAACAATAAAGGATTCACATTAATAGAAATCGTTATGGTCATTATGCTTTTGGGTATTTTAGCAGCGGTAGCATTGCCAAAGTATGTTGATCTTTCAAATAAAGCAAAAGAAGGCGTAAGGGACGGAGCTCTGGGAAGCATACGGGCTGTTGTTGCAATGCAATATGCTGAGAATATTTTAAATAAAAGAGCTTATCTTTTTCCTTTGTCATTACAACCAACCATGTTTGCTGACAGTATAGTTCCTATGAATCCTGTTACTGACAAAAACGATATTTCAATGACAACCTCAATAGAAGTTGGCTGGAGATATTATCCTACAACAGGGACAGTCGAAGCCGGAATAGCTACTCCATAATCAGAACTGATGAATATTGATTCCGCTGTTCAATAGATATTTTGTATCGTAGGTCATAAGATTTCCTGAAGGATCCCCGCTATAGAACATCCAGTCAAGTTGGATTCTTCCAATTGTTACAGGAGCTATTATTGGGCTTGACATTAATGTTTCGGATGTTGAGTAATAGACAAAAATATTTCCTGAGGATTGGCCAGCAAGTTTAACATTATTATTGGAATACAGTATAGGAAGAGTTTCGCTTATTCCGGACACTATTCTCTTTAATTCTTTTGATGAACTATCCCAAGTTACTATAATATTATTGCTGTTCTGGTCCACATAATTAATGCTGATAGAATCAGCAGAAACTATATTTTGTATATTTCTCAGGCCGTTAATATTTCCGTTTCCGTTTATAAGGTCGGAATATATAAAGTCTCCCACGCTTTGAGTTTCGATTTGCGGAGAAGTGATAAAGCAGAGATTTATCATTGGCATAAAAAAAGAGGAGCTTGCAGCCGATATTATTCCCAGAAGGGCAATTACAATAATGATCTCGATAATTGTGAATCCTTTACAGTTTTTTTTATTTTCCAAATCGCACATTTTTTGTCCTAATGGTAACTAATCTCATAAATACTTCTGACGATCCTGTTTTATATATTGTGACTGCAATTCTTTTCATGCTTTGTGCTGAAACGTCTGTCCCTGCTTCGTATGATACTGTTCTTCTCAAATTCAAACCGGAATTTCCATAGTTGTTTGTTATATGGTCATATCCGTTTGCAAGAGTGATATCTCCATATGGAATATTGTATATTATTGAAAATTCTCTTTCCGAAAGTTTTACTGCCCTTGAAATTATAATGTTATCAGCAATGGATTCATAAATCTGTTTATAAGTCAGAGATACAGATAAAAATATTATTCCGCCGATAACAATCGCCATGATTAGTTCAATCAGGGATATTCCCCTGTTATTCAGTTCAATTGTGTTCATTAATTTCTTTTCTGTTCAATAAATAAATCACCCCTCCATTTTTTTCAAATTCAACGTCCATCGTTTTGTTCATATAGGTTGTTGATCCATATTTTACTTTTCCAGTAGATCTAAAATGATTGACAGATCCAAGATATACTTGAAGAAGTTCATCATCGGAAAGAGCTCTGTCATATACCGCAACATCATCAAGATATCCGTTAAACCCCCTAATGTTTGCCGTTGTTGTTACATATCTTGTTCCTATCAATACATCTCCGATGGTTGTTCTGCATGTATATGGGGTTGTGTTGTTCCCTGATTGTTCACCATTTATTATTATTCTTCTGTAGCTTGGGCTCCAGATTGCCGCTACGTGATACCACATTCCCGCGCTTAGCGTTCTTGTCGAACTTAGCGATCTTAAAGTTCCTTCTGTATCGACCTGTTCAAGTCTAATAGTTGGATTGATTCCTGTGTTAATTCTAAAGGCATAGACTCTGTCTGTATTTGCGGATGTTATCCCTTTTTGAATGATAGCGGCATTATCGCACTGGCTGTTCATGTATATCCATGCCATTAATGTTCCGCTGTTGGTGAGATTGAAGTCAGCATGATGTGCTACTCTTATATGATTTCCGTCTCCCAG
>CAZWKB010000005.1:39244-39659 GCA_964633925.1 uncultured bacterium | reverse complement strand
CCTTTTAAATATTTACCATTTGTCCAAAGTGGCAATTCTGTAGATCCTATTTTTGTTGTTAGTGTGCCGTTATGATTAGTTGTTACGTCATTTGCGTTTGTTCCTGATCCGTCATCCAATTTCCATAAGGCGACATAATCGGAAGGGATCATAGAAGGGGCTTCCTGATATAGAGGGGAGTTCCTTGGATATAGTTGAGCAGTAAGCGTATTGCCGTCAGTAAATTCAAATTTAATTGTAATATTTGAGTCGCTGACATCGGTACTGAAATATAAGCTATTCAGGGCTATCAGACTTTTTGGTGCAATACTAAAATCTGTAACATTAAGCCTCGTTCCTGAAGAAGCTGTTCCTGTCCATTTATTGGCATTGTTCGATCTTACTCGAGTAAGGTTTGCCGCTGTGTCCCACCATA
>CAZWKB010000005.1:37488-39234 GCA_964633925.1 uncultured bacterium | reverse complement strand
ATGATACAGTCTTGGCTTCATACGAGCTTCTGTTTAAAATATTCCAATAATTAACTCTTGTATTGGAAGTTCCTAATGTTGTATTGCTTGAATCGATAAAAATCGAATCTGTGATAGCGTATTTGTAGTATTGGGTTTCTCCGATATTCGTTTCTATGTCGTTGTATGATGATTGCATCAAATTCCTATATGCCGCATCCATTATTCCTGCCTGGGATGCAAGATATGCCTGCTGCTCCCAATATCTGATACTAGTATTCCTGATGTTTTCACTGGCAAATCTTGCTGTTGGAAAAAAAACAATAGATACAACTACCATTAGGATGATAATTCCGACGAGAAGCATCCCATTCTGATTTTTCATATTAAAATTTTATCACCAAATGTATTAAAGTAAAACGATTTTAAGGTTTGCTGAGGAATTTTTCAACAGCTTCTCGAAGCTGTTCTTTGTCTACAGGTTTGACTAGATAAAGATTGGCGCCGGACTGGCCTCCTTTGTCTATATCTGCTTGTCCCGCTCTGCCTGAGAACATTATTATCGGAATGCTTTTATATTTTTCATCAAACTTGAGAAGTCTGCATATTGTGTAGCCATCAATTTTTGGTAACATTACATCGAGAACTATCAGGTCAGGGCTCAATTCTCTCGCAAGTCGAAGTCCTTCTTCTCCGTCAATTGCAGTTGTAAGTTCATAATCAGCAAGAATTGCTTTTATCAAGTCCATTGCCATGGGGCTGTCATCAACGATCAGAATTTTGCTGTTTGGCATAGGCAAATTATATAATGCGCATAAACAAATTGCAAATCATCGAAAGATATATTATCATATAATAAATATTAATAGGGGGCCAAATGTCAGAGAACATTCTCGGAATAGATATAAGGGATTATGCAGTCAAGATAATTGAGGTAGAACTTTCAAAAGAAAAGATCAAGCCTCTGCGTTATTCTATAGATTATTTTACTCAGGGTAAGGAATCTCCTGTTCAAATTATCGAGCAAGCTTTGAAGTCAAATAATTTTGTTTCCAGGAATGCAAGGGTGTCAATATTAGGACAAGAAGTTTGCAAAGTCGTTCAAATTCCTGTAATGCCTGACAAAGAAGTTTCTTCCGCAATAAAATTCAAAGTTGCTTCAGATCTTCCTTTTCCAATTGATGATGCTCAGATCTCCTTTTATCGTCTCAACAGTGCTGCCGCCAGCATGTGGACATATTTTGTTTGTGCAGTTTCAAAAAGCTATGTTTCAGGCCTTTATAACAGTCTTAGGAGAATAGGTCTAAATGTAATAGACATTATTCCCGGCTGTCTCTCTTTAAAAAATGTATCACTTGTACCTGGAGAAGAAGAATATGCAGTAGCAAATATTGGAAAGAATTCTACTCTCATTGTCTTTATTCGCAACAATCAGGTGGTTTTTGCACGAGAATTTAAAGTAGGGGGAAGTACTCTTACTCAATCAATGGTTGGGATCGTATATTCCGGCGACACGATGTTTGAGTTGGATTATGCCAAGGCTGAAGAGCTGAAAAAGAAGTATGGGATACCTTCTGATTTCGAACAATATACAGAAGAAACGGGAATCCCGGCGTCTGAAATAATGTCGTTAATGAGACCTGTTCTTGAAAAAATGGGAGCGGAGATAGTCAGGACATTCGAGTATTACAAAAACGATACAGAAGATGGTTATGAATTTAAGAAAATATATTTCACCGGCAGCGGTGCTAACACAAAAAATCTTTT
>CAZWKB010000005.1:35662-37478 GCA_964633925.1 uncultured bacterium | reverse complement strand
TCGCAAAAAACCTGCCGGATATTGCCAAAAGAGAAGACGCCATAAAACTTACGAATTCCCTTAATCTTGCTTTGGGGGCTGCAGCAGCAGTAAAATCTCCTCTGTCTCTTCTTTGCGAAGAAGACAAAGGGATGATAAAGAGATATTTAAGGCTTAATAATTTCCAGGTCGCGATTATTGCATTTGCACTCTTCATCCTTCTTATAGCCGGATATTTTATGGCAAGGCAAAGCAGTTTGAAGGCGGTTTTAATAAAACAAAAAGCAGAACTATCTGCTCTTGAACAGACGAATATAATTGTTCCGGGGGACCTTGCAGTTACTGCAGGATACAATTCTCCTGGGACAGCAGATCTTTTTGTTCAGGCCATGAACGATCTCGACAAAAACACTCCGGAATACGTTTTTCTAAAAGATATTAGTTACGACAAAATATCAGCGGTTCTCGTTATTAGAGGCGGTTATTCAAGGAAAGAGAAAAATCCCGGAGTTTCTGTATTCGTAAAAAACCTTTCCACAAGCAAAATATTTGACGGGATAGAGCTTTCTTATGTGAACGAATCTCAAATAATGGATATTCCAATATTTGATTTTGAAATAAAATGCAAATTGATCGGAGCTGGAAGATGAATCTAGAAAACTTATCGGCAAGAGAAAAAGTAATTGTTATTGTCACTGTGGTTGCGGCTGTATTTATGGTTTGTTGGTATCTTCTGCTTGTTCCTATGCTCAACACGGTAGATAAAACAAAAGCCGATATTAAAGTTACGGCCGATACTATAAAAAGGATAAAGGAAGCTCCTGTAACAAATGTTGCTGCTGGTTCTAAAGCGAAGCTTTTGCAAAAAGATGAAGAATTATCATACATTGTTGATTATGTCTACGGGAAGCTCAATGAAAACCAAGTAAAGCTTCAGTCTATGAATCAGTCGTATGACAGCAATAAAATAATCGTTGATATTTATGGTAAGGGGCAGTATTCGAGTTTGTTATCATTTTTGAATTCTCTGTCTTCAATGGAAGCTTATTTTAACATTGACAATGCTACTATAGGGCAAGAAGGTGAAGATCTGGCAGTTCGACTAAGATTCACTGCCCCATACAAATAAGGAGGATACATTGTGAGGAAAATTTCTGCAGTTATATTTTTGATGGTATTGATATGTGCAAATGCTGATGCCAGGTCTCTTTTTCTAAATGTAAAAAAAACTGCCGAACCTAAAGCAGTTTCTGAAACAGCTCCGGCAAGAGAATCTGCCCCTGTTAGAAAAGCTGTAGTAAGAAATGTCGTTTTGAAAAGGGTTGCACTTAACTTTGTTGAAGGAGCACAGGTAAAAGCTGCTCTACAAGATGTGTTGTTTGTAGGTGAATCAGTTTCTGTTAATTCTGCTCTCAACGAATTAGTTTTGAGATTGTATGATGACAATATCAGATCTATCTTGGATTTAATAGCAGAGATAGATGTCGCGCCTCTTCAAGTTCAGGTCGAAGCAAAAATAATTGAGATAAAGACAAATAACGGAGATAGCGGAACTCCAAATAGATTTGGGTTAAGCTGGAAATATGTTAAAAACCCTGATCTGGGAACAAACTATGTTCAATCAACTACAAAACTTAGCCCTGCATCAGAGGCCTCTGATGTTGGGGTTTTTGCTCAATTGATAAGTGGAAATACAAGTGCGTACCTTTCAGCATTGGAAAAAACGGGAGGCTATAATCTGATAGCTTCTCCATGGATATCAGCAATAAATCATAAGACGGCAGAGATACTTATCGGGTCAAAACTTGGATATGTATCAGGAAGCACAACGTCAGGG
>CAZWKB010000005.1:31528-35652 GCA_964633925.1 uncultured bacterium | reverse complement strand
GGACAACCGTAACTCAGACGGTCTCATTTTTAGAAGTTGGGACCAAGCTAAGGTTTACCCCTCATATCAGCAGAGACGGTTTTATCAGGATGGAGATACAGCCATCTTTGAGTGAAGGATATGTAAGTGCGGGTTTGCCAAATGAAAACACCACAGAAACAAAAAATGAAGTGCTGGTCAAGGATGGACAAACAATTGTTATTGGAGGGCTTTCCAAAACTTATAAGACCAAGACAGTGATAGGCGTTCCTATTGTTTCCGCTCTTCCAATATTGGGAGATCTGTTTAAAAGAACAGAACTCGTATCTGAAAAAAGAGAAATAATGGTATTGATCACTCCTCACATATTGACAGCGGCATATTTGGGAAAACTGAATAGCAGAGCCAATGCAATTGAGGAAGAAAATAAAAAATCGATAGAAGACACAAATATCATTTTTTAATAACAAATGAAAACAGTCCTAATTATAGACGACTCGGCAAATCTGTCAGAGCTGACATCAGAATTCCTCGAAGCGAAGGGGTATCAAACAGTGTTGGCTTATGACGGGGATAGCGGACTGGAAATGGCGAGGGTTAATAAGCCGGACATTATTCTTCTCGATCTGGTAATGCCAAATATGGACGGATATGAAGTATGTTCGCATCTTAAAGAAGACTCCTTAACAAAAGAAATCCCCGTTGTCATGGTAACTTCAAGAAGTGAAGAGACATATAGAAAAAGTGGTGCTGAGGTTGGGGTAAATGATTTTCTGACAAAACCTTTTGAATTTGAAGATCTTCTCGATACGATAGAGAAATTCATTTAGTTACTGATATATAATCTATTATTATGCCAAGAAAATTCCTCATTAAAACATACGGTTGTCAAATGAATGTTAACGATTCAGAAATTATCGCCGGAATTCTCACCTCTAAAGGTATCGTTGAGACGAATAGCATCGAAGATGCAGATATAATAATTACAAACACCTGTTCCGTTAGGGATGGGGCAGAGCGCAAAGCAAAAGGTTTTATAGGAGATCTACTAAATGTAAAAAAGCAAAGACCTTCAGTGATAATCGGTGTAGTCGGCTGCATGGCGGAACGCTTGGCTAAAGATCTGTTAAACAATATAAAGCATATAGATTTTGTTTTGGGCCCAAATCAAGAATCGAAAATAGCTGAGGTCATAGAAAAAAGCGGAGAAAAGACTATCGAAATTGGCGACAGTAAAGAGTTTAAACCTTCTAATCTGGCAAAACGTGGCAAAAGTGGCAGTGCATGGATAACAGTAATGGAAGGATGCAATAATTTTTGTTCTTATTGTATTGTTCCTTATGTAAGAGGCAGAGAAAAAAGCCGGCCAATGACCGACATTATAAGAGAGATTGAGGAATTGGACAAGAATATTTTTAAAGAAATAATTTTGCTTGGACAAAATGTAAACTCTTATCAGTTTGGATTTGCAGAGCTTCTTAACAATGTTGCTGATATCAATGGAATACAGAGAATAAGATTTATGACATCACATCCAAAAGATATGAATGATGCCATAATCAGCGTTGTCGCAGAAAACAATAAGATCTGTGAATGCTTTCATGTTCCGTTTCAAAGCGGAGATGACGAAATTCTAAAGAAAATGAATAGGGGTTATTCCAGAGATTATTATATGAATATTGTTAAGAAAATAAGAAAGGCAATTCCGCATGCTGCTATAACATCTGATGCAATTGCAGGGTTCCCTTCGGAGACGGATGCACAGTTTGAGAACACCTTAAATTTAATAAGAGAATTAGAGCTAGACAGCATAAATACACTGGCTTTTGATCCTCGGCCTGGAACCGTGGCTGAAAAAATGGAGGGAAAGATATCTCAACCTATTATTTCGGAAAGATTACAGCGCCTAATGAAGGTTGTTGGAGAAACTACTCTTGCAAACAATAAAAAACTGATCGGGACTACACAAGAGTTGCTTATGGAAGAAGATGGGAAGGGGAGAACCCGAACAAACAAGATAGTCAAAGTGGCGGATTCTAGCATCAAGCAAGGTGAAATTGTAAATGTAAGGATAGATAGCGCTATGTCATGGGTGTTGCAGGGGGCTCTCATAAACTGATATAATGACCAAAAGGAGCCTTTTAACCCAAATGAATGAAAAAATCAATTCTCTTATGTTATTTTCCGGCACATCAAATCTTTCACTTTCTCAGGATATTGCAAAGTATATTGGGATCGATCTTGGAGCAATTAATATTTCAAGATTTCCATGTGGAGAGATATATTCGAGGCTGATGGATAATGTGCGTGGCAGATCTGTTTTTTTTGTACAGACAGGGACCCACAATGTAAATGAAGATATGATGGAGATGTTCATTATTATTGACGCTTTAAAAAGAGCTTCTGCAAAAAGTATAACGGCTGTAATTCCTCATCTTCCTTATGCAAGACAAGACAGAAAAGCAGCTTCTCGTGAGCCTATATCTGCAAGATTAATGGCTGATCTTCTAACAACCGCAGGCGTGAACAGAATAATCACGATGGATCTTCACTCAGATCAGATACAAGGGTTCTTTAATATTCCTGTGGATCATTTAACCGCATTGCCTTTATTCGCAAACTATATCAAGACGAAAAAAATAAAAGATCCTGTAATAGTTGCTCCTGATACCGGACGAGCAAAAACTTCTAAGAAGCTTGCCGATAGAGTCGGGGCTCCTTTGGCAATTATTCACAAAACAAGACCTGAGCATAGCAAATCAGAAGTAGTTCATGTTGTAGGAGATGTAAAAGGCAAGACTGTTATAGTTTTTGATGACATGATAGATACTGCCGGAACTGCCACAAACGGAGTTAAAACTTTACTCGAAATGGGCGCAAATAAAGAAGTGTATCTTATGGCGACTCATCCGATATTGTCCGGGCCCGCAATAGAGAGAATAGAGAAATCCGTAATAACAGAAGTGGTTGTTACAGATTCAGTCCCGATCTCAAAAGAAAAGCAAATTTCAAAGATAAAAGTTTTGTCTGTAGCACCTTTGCTAGCGGAAGCGATCAAGAGAGCTTTTGATAACCACTCTATCAGCTCATTGTTTGATTGAATAATATGATAAAAATTGGAATACTAGGATTTGGTATAGTTGGAAGCGGAGTAGCAACCGTTTTGCAGAAAAATCGTGCCCAGATCCTTTGCAGGACCGGTATTGATATTGAGATAAAAAAAATAGCCGATATTGCAAACAAGCCACAGTCTATAGTTAATCCTTCTATATTAACCACGGATCCGATGGACGTAATAAACGATGAATCGATCTCAATTATTGTCGAGGCTATCGGAGGAACAGATCCTGCTCTGAAGTTGGTTCTGTCGGCAATTAATAATGGAAAAAGTGTAGTCACTACGAATAAAGAATTAATAGCTAAACACGGTCAGGAAATATTCAAAGCAGCAAAAGAGAAGGGCGTTAAAGTCCTTTTTGAAGGAGCGGTAGGAGGAGGAATCCCTATCATTAATCAAATAAGGAGCTCTTTGTCTGCAAATGTCATCGAAGAAGTTTACGGCATAGTAAACGGCACTACAAATTACATTCTTTCAAAGATGACAAACGAAGACAATGAATTTTCTGTTGCACTTTCGCAGGCTCAAGCCAAAGGGTTTGCCGAAGCAAATCCAAAAAATGACGTTGAAGGATATGATGCTTTGTACAAAGCAGCCATTCTTTCAGGGGTGGCTTTTTGTGCCAAGGTAGACATCAAAGATATTTTCTTTGAAGGGATAAGCAAAATAAGCCTTGAAGATATCAGGTTTGCAAAAGAGCTGGGTTACGTGATAAAGCTTCTTGCCATAGCAAAGAATAACGGCGACAATATTGATGTAAGAGTGCATCCCACATTAATAGAACAGAATCATCCGCTGGCAAAAATAAACGATGTTTATAACGCCATATATGTTAGAGGAAATGCTGTAGGAGAGGTGATGTTTTACGGCCAAGGGGCGGGATCTCTTCCAACTGCATCCGCAGCTGTTTCGGATATCATAGAGATTGCTTCCTCAAAAGAAAACACGTTCTATCAGGAATATAAGGAAGTCAAGATTAAGAAGATAGATGATTGTGAAAACAGGTATTATATACGCCTTAGGGCGA
>CAZWKB010000005.1:30197-31518 GCA_964633925.1 uncultured bacterium | reverse complement strand
CGGGTGTGCTGGCATCTATTGCAGGTGTGTTTGGAGATAACCTGGTAAGCATACAAAGTGCGCTTCAAAAAGAAACAGTTGATAATGTTGCGACTCTTGTTATAATAACTCATAAGGTAAAAGAAAGTAATATGTCAAAAGCATTGAAGATGCTTTCTCAGCTTCCGTCGGTTGCACAGGTTTCAAATTCTATAAGAGTAGGAATGGAGTAAATAATGGGAATATTATCGCCGTTGATGAAACAAATCGTTGATGAAGAAGCCAGCTATCCGTCTCCGAGTGCGAAAGCAAAACTGAACAAAGCTATTGGACGATATAAACTTCTTGAAGTCGGTGAAAAATGGCATGAATATATGGACGACATTAAATTTGCTCTTGCTGATCTTCTTGTAGCAAGGGGAGAAGAAGAAGATAATAAAACCGCATTGAAAGATTATGATTTTCTTATAAAAAAAAGCAAAAGCAACTCTATAAAAGGCAGAGCTATGATAGGTAAGGCAGAACTGGCAATCTCTGGAGTCTCAAAAATTAGTGTTGATGAGGCTATTGACCTTTGTAAAAACGGATGCAAATTGTTGAATGGAGACCTTAGGGAGTTTTTTGTTGCAAAAGGCATAGCGGTAGAGGCTGAGTTGCTGGTAAAAAAATCCGGATTAAAGAATATAAAATTAGCGACAAAGCTTTTTGACAAATTAATAAATAAGAAAGCTGCCAATTCATATTTTAGAGGAAGGGCCGCTGTTGGTAAGGCGGAATTAATCCTTTATTTTGGGATTGATTCTGTAACAAAGGGAATCAAGCTGTGTGAAGAGGCTCTAAAAATATTATTTGACAGACCGTTCGATTATTTTGCAGCAAAAGCCAAGCTCGTGGAAGCTGAAATGTTATCCCGAAGAGGCAGTTCCTCAGATCTTGAGAAAGCAGAAGAATTGTGTAAGAAAGTAATTCTTACATCGGCATCAAGCAGGGATCTTGCAGCAAGAGCCAAACTTATTGTTGCGGAAATATCTAAAAAGGAAAGAGCCGAAAAGCTATTTACAGAAGTTCTAAATGATGACGGCCTTGATCCTTACATTATTGAAAAAGCAAAGTTGTTGAAAAACAATTTCAAGAACAGGATTAACTAGAAGAGGGTTTGTCCCATAGCTTTCTTTATTTCTGGAATTGCTGCACAACCTGCTTCAGCTCCAAGCCTTATGAGATATGATGCCTTGTCCAGTTCAAGAGAGGTCATTTTTTCTTTTACCGGAGTTATCAAAACATCACAAGATTTATTTGCATTGTTGTTTTGATTGATAGCGAAAATATCTACAGCTCTATC
>CAZWKB010000005.1:29737-30148 GCA_964633925.1 uncultured bacterium | reverse complement strand
AACCGCATTGTTCAATGATAAATGGTCGTTATTCCTCGGGATAACATCGACACCAATAACAATCTCGGCCCCCATTCCTCTGACCACATCTGTTGGGAGATTGTTTACAAGAACTCCATCGACAAGGAGGTGCCCGTTTGATCTTACAGGGATGTATATCCATGGAAAAGAGCAGGATATTCTTACTGCCGAGGCAACGTCTCCGCTATTTAAGATAATTTCCTGTCCGGTGGTAAGGTCTGTTGCTATAACGGAAAAAGGGATCCTTAAATCCTCAAATAATTTTCTCCCAATTGTATTGATAAGAAATTTCTCTATTTCTTCGCTTGAAACAAGACCGCTTTTTGAGAGAACTATTCTCGCAAAATTATTCCATTTGATCTTTGTTGCGATCAATAACATTTTTTCTAT
>CAZWKB010000005.1:26570-29727 GCA_964633925.1 uncultured bacterium | reverse complement strand
CGCCCCTATTAATGCTCCAACGCTTGTTCCGCTGATATAATCTATGGGGATATCATTTTCGATAAGTGATTTTATTACTCCAACGTGAGCAAGTCCTCTGGCGCCGCCGCCGGATAATGCAATACCAATCTTTTTCCTGCCAAAAATATTAAATTTCATTTATTATATTTATTGCGGTCATGGGGTCTATAAAATTAGCCGTTCCAACTGCAATTGCCTGGCAACCGGCTTCAAAAAACTCTTTTGCATCTTTCGTATTCATTATGCCTCCTATTCCTATGATAGGGGAAGCAAATTCTCGTCTGACAACCCGTATCAGTCTCAATGCAGTTTCCTTTATCCTTGGCCCGGAAAGACCTGCTGTGAGCGTTTTTGCAGTTCCAGGGATAGTTACAGTGTGTTGCACAGTATTTATCATTGACAAAATATCAGCTCCTGCGTCTATTGCTGCCTTAGCTATAGACAGTATGTCATCAGTATTTGGTGTTAGTTTTGCGATCAAAGGAAGGGATGTTTCTTTTCTTATCAGAGAAATGACCTGTTTTGTAAGTAATGGGTCTTTTCCAAAAGCAATTCCGCCTTTTTTTACATTGGGGCATGAAATATTAATTTCAAGTGCGGAAATACCAGATTCTTTTGAAAGTATTGATGCAACATTTGCATAATCCTCTATAGTTTCACCGGCAATATTCACAATTAATGATGTGTTGATCTTTTTTAACTCAGGCAGATAAGTATTTATAAAATATTCAACTCCGTTATTTTGCAATCCTATGGAATTGACCAACCCGTTTTCAACTTCAATTAATCTTGGCTGGGGATTTCCCTTTCTTGGCTTTAACGTTATTGTTTTTGTTGTTATCGCTCCAAGCTGTTCAATAGGGACGATATCCTTATATTCCAAGCCAAATCCAAAAGTCCCAGAAGCAACTGTCACCGGATTTTTCATTTTTAGTCCGCAAAGATCTATTGCCATATTATTTCCTCTGCATTAAATACCGGGCCATCTTTACAAACTCTTTTGTTGCCATCTTTTGTTTCTACGGTGCATCCGAGGCATGCTCCAACACCACAGGCCATTCTTTCTTCTAATGATATCTGGCATGCGATATTATTTTGCAAGGCTATTTCCGCAACGGCTTTTAACATTGGTTTTGGGCCGCATGAATAGATGACGAGATCTTCTTTCTTGAATGAGTCCAAATATGAAGAGAATAATGCTCCTATTGTACATTTTTCACCACAAGAGCCATCATCAGTTGATATGTATAGTTTAGTTCCTATTTTTGTGAAATCATTTCTGCACAAAAGAAGATCTTTTGTTTTTGCTCCCATAAAGAAGTGGCTTTCAATATTTTGTTCTTTTAATTTTTCTTCAAGGCTATAAAGAGGAGCTGTTCCACAACCACCGGATATCAATATTGCTGTTTTGTTTTTTATTATTTCAAAGCCTTTTCCAAGCGGCCCCAGAATGTCCATCTCCTCACCATTTTTGTTTTGTGAAAGCATTTCCGATCCTTTACCGACAACATGATAAAGGATATCAAAAGAGTTGTTGCCTATTTTATGAAAGGAGAAAGGTCTTCGGAGCATAAATCCGTCAGTTAATCTTATTTCTACAAATTGTCCCGGCTGGGCAGAGGAGGAAATAAGATTTGATGAAAAAGTCACTTTATAATAGTCTGTGGCTACTTTTTCATTGGATATTATCTTACATTTTTCCTGAAACATTCTTTATATATATTATCAAGAAACGTGACCATATGCTAGACTTTTGGTATGAATATAGCAAAGCCCGAACTTCTGATTCCTGCCGGAGACATAGAAAAACTGGAAACAGCCATACGTTTTGGCGCTGATGCTGTGTATGTTGGCGCCGGTAATTATTCTTTGCGCACAATGCAGACGTCATTTTCAATAGAGAACTTAAAAGAAGGCCTTGATATCGTGCATGGTAAAGGCAAAAGACTTTATCTTGCGATGAATATTTTTGTGTTTGATGATGATTTTGAAGGAATGCTTAAATATCTCGATGAAGCGGTATTGCTTGGAATAGATGGAGTGATAGTTTCTGATCCCGGGCTGATTGCTTTAATTAGAAAGAGACACAAAAATCTCAAGATCCATTTAAGCACTCAGGCAAATACGCTTAACACCGAAGCTGTTAAATTTTGGAGAGATAATGGAGTAAAAAGAATTGTTTTGGGGAGAGAGCTATCACTTGAGCAGGCTAAAAATATAAGAAAAGAAGTCCCTGATATTGAGCTGGAGATGTTCATTCATGGAGCCATGTGTATGTCTTACTCAGGCAGATGTTTGATATCAAAACACATTAACGATAGAAGTGCTAATAGGGGAGAATGTAGCATGCCGTGTAGATGGGAATATACCATGGTGGAATCGACCAGACCGCAGAACGATCTTACGATTCAAGAAGATGAAAGAGGCACATATATTCTAAATTCTAAAGATCTTTGTATGATAGAACACATACCGGAACTCATAAACTCCGGCATTGATTCTTTTAAGATCGAGGGGAGAATGAAAACCGTTTACTATGTAGCTATTGCAACCAAGATGTATAGAAAAGCAATTGATTCATGTTTTAACAATCCTAAAGGATATACACATGATGCACAATGGAAAACGGAATTAGAAAATATTTCTCATCGCCCATATTCTACCGGATTCTTTTTTGGAAAAGAAGAAGAAAGCCTGGCAGACAGCGCATGCCTGCGAGGGTATGATTTTGTAGGTATGGTGATTGGATCTAACCCAGATAATAATGAGATCGAAGTGGAAATGCGTAATGGTTTAAAGAAGGAGGATGTTTTTGATATTATAGACCCAAGTATAGAAGAGATCTTAACAGTAAAAGCTTTGAACATAAGAAAGCTAAGTGGAGAAGAAGTTGAATCTGCTCATAATGGCTTTCATGGTTTTGTTAGCCTTAATAAGCAATTTGATGTAAGTAATGGAGCTCTGTTACGTCGACCAAATTAGTATGGAAAAAGGAGAAAATGTCATGAACAAAAAAGTAGTTATTTGTCTGATCGCAGCGTTGATCATCCTGAATATTGTTCCTTCTTATGCGGCCATGCCTTTTGCCCCAAAAAATATAATTGCTATTCATGTTGGACCAAAGAATCCGACATTT
>CAZWKB010000005.1:26227-26560 GCA_964633925.1 uncultured bacterium | reverse complement strand
CGACATTTGATGAAGCGAATTTTCCAGATATAAAATTCTATTATACTCCGGGTCTAAAATGGACAAATGAGAAAACTACGGGAATTCCTGCCTTGCTTTCTAACTGGCTGAATAGCAAAGGCCTTAGGATCGATGAAGCCATAGTTCTAGATAAAAGCGGTGTAATAGCATTCAAGAATGTGTTAATGAGTACCAAAAGAGTTGAAGATATTTTTGGACAGGGAGATCTTGATTCATTGGGAAATGTTTTACGCGATGTTGTTGAAAAGAACAAATTATCTCCTCATGTCAGCGATAAAGAACCAGGCCATAACTTTTCTTGTCCTGCTGGGA
>CAZWKB010000005.1:19424-26217 GCA_964633925.1 uncultured bacterium | reverse complement strand
TGATCCTGCAGATATCAGTCTTTTGGGCAGAAGATTCCCGGATTTTATTGTCTCCAATGCTTCAGGTGAGCCTATTTCTACTACAGCAATAATTTCGGATGATGCTACTCCAAAGATGATATTCTTTTTCAGCATACCGACTGCCTATGTTTTTCAGGATGTAAGCAAGTCAATGGAAAGTGCAACATCATTTATGCAGGTGTTTGGTGCGGTGACCAACATGTCATTGGGAGATGAATACACGGCGATTCTAAAAAGATTTGAAGACGAGCTCTATTGTAGGTAATATGGTGGGCGTTGCTGGGTTCGAACCAGCGACCCCTTGCTTGTCGAGCAAGTACTCTAACCAGCTGAGCTAAACGCCCTTCACACCATATACCCTTAGACAATTTAATTTTAACACATTTTGATCTTTGACTTTGTTTATAGGACTTTGTATCATGGTAGAAATATGATAGAAAAAATAATTAGTTTGTCTGTAGGTGGCATTGCGGGAACACTTTCAAGGTATTTTTTGTCAACCTATATATATAGAATTCTGGGATCGGCATTCCCTTTTGGTACTATGGTTGTCAATATTATAGGCTGTCTGGTTATCGGCCTATTGCTTTCGTTGTCAGAAACAAAATTCATGCTTGGCCCAAGTGAAAAGCTTATGTTAATGGTGGGGTTTTGTGGGGCCTTTACAACATTTTCAAGCTTTATTCTTGAAACAGATGCTTTGGTTAAGAATGGGCAGTATCTTTTTGCAACATTAAATATATTGTTGAGTCTTGCATTGTGCTATTTCGCCTATCGTATCGGAGTTAAGATAGGGGAAATCGTTTAATCCCTCCGTGTTATACTTAGGTATAGGGCGACGTACCCAAGTGGTAAGGGAGCGGTCTGCAAAACCGTTATTCGTCAGTTCGAACCTGACCGTCGCCTTATTAAAAATATCTTCCCTTGCCTTTTTTTATAAGTTCTTTCGATGTGAAATTCAGCAGAGTAAAATAATCAAATAATCTTATATTATTTCTGAACACCTGAGAATTTTCCATTACATCTGTAAGCCCGATCATGCAGGTTATTCCGGCGACAATTCCTCCTTGAAGATGAACGAGCCTTGTTGCTGCTTCTGCCGTCCCTCCTGTCGCGAGGATGTCGTCAACAATAAGTACTCTAGAACCCTCTTTTATCGCAGCTTTCTCTATTGCCATTTCTGCATTTTTAGTATATTCGAGACTATATTGTACAATATCTTTTTTCCAGTTTAGCTTTTCAGGTTTTAGTGCTAAAACCTGACCAACTCCAAGTTTGTTTGCTATCCATGTTCCGAAATGAAGACCTCTCACACCGAGGGAAAGCACAAGATCGATATTACTATCTTTATAATGATCTGCCATCATTTTTGTAACCGTGTTATATGCATCTGGAGTAGCCAAAATGTTGTTATATTCAGTCCACATTATTCCGTTGCTTGGGAAGTTAGGGAAAATATTTATCATGGTTTCTTTTATTGTTTTGATATCCATTGGACGAAAAACAATGTTTTTATGTTTCTTAATGTCCTTGCCATGTACGGTTTTTTCTCCTGCTGCGTTGACGCTAAAAAAGGAATACAGCTCATGATGTTTGAACCAGTCGTTGAACCAAGCTCTTTCATGATCAAAAGGGAATTTCACTACTGAAGAACAGCCCACGACTTTTGCATTACCAGTTTGTTCAATAAGGCATCCAAGAGCGGCAGTAGTTCTTCCAGAATATGTCAGATTTTCTATTATTCCGAAATGGTCGTCGCTTTTTACAAGTTTTGAATCAATGGCAAAGGACCTGTATCTGCCGTAATCATCAACGAAATTGATGTTAATTGACTGTCCTGGCATTTTTCCTACCTCTCCGGCAATTACGAGTGGAAGGTTTAGCTTTTCTGCAACGGCAGCACCAAACACCATTCCTGTTGTTGTTTTTGCAAGTATTTTTGAGGCTTCTTTATCGCAAAAGAAATCTGCCATGTTTGAGCATACGATATCAAACACTTCGTTGTCTTCAATTAGACGAGTTTCATTAACACGATATGTTTGTTCAAAAGATCTTAGATCGATAACCGTTCGCATGTCTGCTACGAAAGTCTCTCTTGGGCGTATTTTGTTTGTTATATAGCTTGCCACTACTCTAGTATCGGAATGTCAGATGAATAATTTCAAATAATTTTTTTAATAAGCGGGCGATGGGGCAGGGATTCGGCCTACGCCCCGATTGGGATCGGGGGCTTCGGGCCATGACATTTTGCCTTTCGTTCGCTCACCCAGCCTTGGGTCTGGGGTATCGCTCACTTCTCCTCGCCAGCTCGGCAGCAAAATGTCTTTCTCATCCCATCGATAATAAAAATGCCTGAACGGCATTTTTAAATTGTTTGATTTATTCAAAGAGAGATAAGCGGGCGATGGGATTCGAACCCACGACCCTCTGCTTGGGAAGCAGATATTCTACCGCTGAACTACGCCCGCTTAATACACGAACTTTAACCCACGACCACTCCCGCTCGGAGCGGGATATTCTACCGCTGAACCGAAGGCCCGCTTAAGAGAGTTATTTAAACAGAAGCTTCTTGAGTTTTAGCGTTGCAGTTTTGCATATCCTGCTTGCTTGAGATTCTGAAAGATTGATCGATTCTCCAATCTCTTTAAATGTTTTGTCATCCTGATAATATCCGATAATTACTGCTTTTTCGTTTTCATCCAAGTCTTGAATAGCGCTGTCTATTTGTGTTGCAACCTCAGTGTTTTCAACATGAGCGACTTCTTTGTTAAAAGCCAGATAAACGTTTGCCGCCTGCGTTACCCATTCATATATTCCCGTAACAGGATCTGATCCTCTTTTTCTCAAATAATCCTGCATGGATCCTTTTAATCTTATGCCGACATAATTCCATAGATCGCCTTTTCTTGGATCCCAGGTTTTAAGAGCATCAACAAAGGCCATTCTTGCTTCTGATTTCAGATCTTCGGATTCGCTTTTTGCAACATGATTAGGGAGGTTGTTAACATACCATTTTATGGTGGCGTCTATCTGATTCTTGTATTTTTCCAAAACTTCGTCTGAATATCTCAAAAAATGACGTCGAAGTATTGAAACGATCTGATCCTCGGTCATCTTGTCGGACATTATTTAAACTCCTCTATCACTGAGTCAACAAGCTCTTCTTTGCGGTTTTTTAAGAGATGTCTAGAAAATTTTTCTGCCATTTCTTCAGTAAATGGGAAGAATCTTTTTAATTTATTTGGGATAGAACCGATATTCTTTATTGCAGTTCTAAGAACAGTTCCGGATGCTTGAGATTTTTGTGCAGATGATGAAACCTTATTGGTTGAGATCATTAATTATAATTTCCTATGTTGATCTTTTTATCCAAAATATTTGTCGATATAGACAATGCCTGACGTCTCAGCTGCGGATTGACCAAAACACTGTCAGCTATCTTTCTTATCATTTTATCAGAGCCATTCATCAAAGTAAAGTTTGGGCCAAGCTCAATTTCTAGAGCTGATTTCACAATAAAAAAGACCATGTCCCTGGCTGGCATAGTAGACATTAAATATTTTTCAAGTCTCTCTCTAAACAGGTCAATATTGCTGATGTCAGAGAACATGTTTTTGTTATGATCTGCTGAACGATCTTCATCAGACACATAAGAAATGGATGATCTTACAAAAGCATTGCTCTTGTCTTCATTATTAATTCTGATCGATTGGTCTTCCATAATTCATTCCTTTTACAGAGATATCATCCCAACAGATTGTACTTTTACCTGCGGCACAATTTCATTATACGATAAAACGGCAGTATCCGGGAAACTTCTTTCAATAAATCTTTTTAAATGTGGTCTAAGCCTTGGAGAGCAAAGAATTACTGGAGGCAGTTTCATTTTTTTGAAGCCAGATATTTGAGATGCCATTTGTGACAGAATTCTTTCTCCAATACTCGGATCTATCGCAAGAAATGATCCATATTCAGACTGATGTACAGCTCCTATCATGGTTTCTTCAAGATTAGGATCAATGGTTACTACGGTAATAGTTCCTTCTTTGCCGGTATAGCTTTCGCATATCTGTCTGGATAATGCTTGTCTTACATATTCTGCCAAGACATTTATATCTCTGCTCATATGTGCATAATCAGCTAGTTTTTCAAGTATTGTTGACAGATCTCTTATTGATACTCTTTCCCTGACAAGAAGCTGCAATACTTTGTGAACCTGTCCAAGAGAAAGCATGTCCGGGATCAATTCTCTGACAATTGCCGCATTGGCATTTTTTACAAGCTCAATGAGTGATTGTACATTCTGTCTGGTAATAATTTCATCAGCATATCTTTTGATTGTTTCTGAAAAATGAGAAGCAATTACTTCTATCGTTTCTGTAATTGCTATTCCAGCTTCAGATAGTTTTTGACTTTCTGATGAAGGAACCCAGGCTATATTTGTATTTGATACAGGATCTTTTCCAGCAATTGCAGGGAACCCTTTTTCTTTTATTTCTTCCAGTGTCATGTCTACTCTCACATGATCCATCAAAACCTCAGCAGATGCGATCTTGGTTCCTCTGATCTCAATGACGTATTGGTTTGGAGACAAGCTCAGATCATCCATTACTCTGACTCCTGGGATCACAAAGCCAAGATCCTGTCCTATGTGATACCTGATAAGGGTTATTCTTTCAAGCAATGCCCCTTTTTGTCCGGGATCAATTAGAGGGATTAAGTTTCTTCCGGTTTTAAGGCTAAGAGGGTCCAGTCCAAGCGTTGAAATAATGCTTTCCGGTTTTTTTAATACTTCTTTTTGGGCTCCTTCTTCCGTTGTAACAGACATCTCGTCTCTTTTTGCCTGTGTTTGTAATAGAACAATTGTGATTATTGCGAAGACCAAAGCCATTGACATGAATGGCACCGGCGGCATGCCAAACATAGAAAAAAGAACCAATGCCATCGCAACAAAAGCGAAAGCCCTAGGCTGGGATAGCAATTGCATTGATATGTCTGTTCCGATACTCGACTCTGTAACTGTTTTTGTAATTATCAACCCTGTTGCTATTGAAATAAGCAGAGAGGAAACAAGATTCACGAGTCCGTTTCCAATAGTTAGGAGAGAAAATGTCATAACGGCCTGCATTATCGGCATTCTCAGCATTAGGAATCCGATCAATATGCCTCCAATGATATTGACAAGAGTGATAATAATGCTGGCCATGGAATCACCTTTTACGAACTTGTTTGCACCGTCCATGGCTCCGAAAAAGTTAGATTCTCTTTCAAGCTTTTTTCTTCTCTCTTTTGCTCCGTTGGCATCAATAAGTCCGGCATTAAGATCGGCGTCAATAGACATCTGTTTACCTGGCATAGCGTCTAATGTAAACCTTGCGGATACTTCTGCCACTCTTTCCGAACCTTTTGAGATAACGACCATTTGTACAATTGTAATGATGATGAAAACAATAGCCCCTACAATATAATTCCCCTGAACAACGACCTGACCGAAAGCATCTACGATAGATCCGGCATTCTGATTGATCAGAATAGATCTTGAAGTTGCAACAGCGATAGAAACTCTATATACAGTTATAAACAGCAGTATTGACGGGAAAGAAGAAAACTCCAAAGGCTCTTTCAAGTACATGGCGACCATAAGTATTATTAACGAGAAAGCGATGTTTAGAGCAATTATTATATCTATTACAAATGTTGGAAGAGGGATCAACATCAGTCCAATAGTCACGACAAGAAGCCCTGCAACGACAAGGTCGTTTATCGAAAACAGGCTTTTTAAAGATTTTAAATCAACAGCGGCCAATTATTTACTCCTTACCCCTTTTGTAGGGCCAAGCCATTCATTGTGTTTCTTTTTGCGTTCTTTCTTTATCTTATACACAAAAGCAAGTATTTCTGCAACTGCCTGATACAGTTCATTGTTAATTTCTCCGCCGACCTTTGTTGTCTTATATATTTCCCTGGCTAGCGTCTCATTCTCTATTATAGGTATAAAATAACTTTCTGCAATACTTTTTATTTCTTCGGCTATTAGATATCTCCCTTTGGCAAGTACCCTCGGGGCTTTCATCTTTGATGCGTCATAAGAGATTGCAACTGCAAGATGTGTAGGATTTGTCACAACGACATCTGATCCGGGCACGGAGCCCATCATCCTGGATTGTGACATTTGTCTTTGCAAATCGCGCATTCTCTGCTTGATCTGTGGGTCTCCTTCCAGACGTTTATACTCTTCCTTTATTTCCTGTTTTGTCATCATCATATTTTTCATGAATTCATATCTTTGATAAAAATAATCAAGTACCGCAATGAAAAGATAAAAAATTCCAACTCTTATGGCTATTGTGTATGCTATCTCTCCTCCAAGCACAAGCGCATTCCATGGGCTTGATTCGATCATTCCGACAACAAAAGGGAGCTGATCTTTTATTACGACCCATGTGATCCAAAAAACTATGAGTATCTTCAGGAGAGATTTTATCAATTCGACAACACTTTTCATCGAGAACATTTTCTTTAAACCTTCAAGAGGATTTAATTTTTCAAATTTTGGAGATATGGATTCGAAAGATACATTTCCACCAGTTTGAATAGATTCTACGAGTAGGGCGATTATGAAAGTAACAGCAAAGATAGGGGCAATGGCGATAGCAAAAGCTTTTAAGGCAACTATGAGTACCGCTCCGATCAGGGAGGGTCCGAATTCGGTCGTTCTTGGTATTTGCTCGAAGATGTAGCGCATCATAGATGTCATATGATTCGCTACATC
>CAZWKB010000005.1:16927-19414 GCA_964633925.1 uncultured bacterium | reverse complement strand
CCTGCAGTTACTTTTAAGACAATATATGAGGCCAGCAGAAGAAATGCAGTTGTGATCTCTTTGCTTTTTACTGTTTGCCCTTTTTTCCTAGCTTCCTGAAGTTTATGCGGTGTAGGTTCCTCGGTTTTATCTCCGCCTTGCTCTCCCATTTATTTTCTCCCGATCATATTAAATTGTACAACAGCTTAATTATTTCCTGTATCATTTGGGCAATCATGTTTGATATATGAGTTATTAAGAAAGGAGTTGAAAATAGAATTGCTATCAAACCAATTGTCGGTTTCATCTGAAATCCAAGTTGAAAAACATTAACTTGAGGGGCAACTCTTGAGATTATTCCCAATGAAAAATCAAATAAAAATATCAGAAGAAGTGCAGGCACAGCAAGTTGCAGGGCAATAAGGAGCATGGAAGCAACAAGCATGGTGAGTTGAGTTACAAGATTGCCTGAAATATGTATAAAGGTCCCAACAGGGATTACTCTGAAACTTTGATAGACTGCAGATAATACCATATGATGTCCATTGAGCATAACAAACATGACCAATGCGAGATAAAAGAAAAGCTTTCCGACGATAGAAGTGACCGCCCCTGTGGAAGGATCAAAGGCAGAAGCTATGCTTAGACCCATCTGAAGATCTACGATCTCTCCTGCGGCCTGCACAGCACCAAAAAGTATTTGACATACAAAGCCTATAAGAAAACCGATCGCGACTTCATTTATTATCAAGAAGACCATTACGACCGGATTATTTACTGGATTATGCGAGTAGGGGACGAAGAAAAGCATTATTATGGATATCCATATTGCAAGAGCTGTTTTTCCAGAGGAAGGGAAAGTCTTTGCATTTAGTACTGGAGTTTCAATAAATAATCCTGCTATTCTTGCCAGTATTAGCAAAAACACTTCAATCTGGACAAGAGTTAAGACCATTTTACCTCACCATATTTGGAATGTTTGACCAGAGGGTGATTATGAAATCTATCATTAGTGACATCATCCACGGAGACATAAAAGCTATTACCATAAGCACGATTATTAATTTAGGGACGAAGGTAAGTGTCTGTTCCTGGATTTGAGTAACAGCTTGGAACAAACTGATCATAAATCCAATAATCAAACCTGCCCCAACTGCCGGCATGGTCAGCATGAGAGTGATTATAACGGCATTATAAATAATTTGGGCAACTGTATCTGCTGTCATGTTATTTAAAACTCAGCATTAGTCCGCGAACAATAAGATTCCATCCATCAGCAAGAACAAATAGCATAACTTTAAATGGAAGAGATATCATTACCGGGGACAACATCATCATTCCTAATGAAAGAAGAATGCTCGAGACAACAAGATCTATTACAACAAATGGGATAAATAACAGGAAGCCTATCTGAAAGGCAGTTTTTAATTCGCTGATCATGAATGCGGGAATTAGAACATATGTTGGAACCTGCTCAAATTTCGTTGGCTTTGGTATCTTTGAGAATTGAATAAATAGCCCGAGATCTTTTTCTCTTGTCTGTCTGAACATGAACATTCTAAGGGGATCTAATCCTTTTTCAAAGGCCTGGACCTGCGAAATTTTCCCCTGATTATAAGGAACAATTGCTTTTGTGTTTACTTCCTGCCAAACGGGAGTCATTATGAATACGGTCATAAAAAGTGCAAGTCCGATTATTATGGCATTTGGAGGAACCTGCTGAGTTCCAATTGCTGTTCGTACCATTCCAAGCACAATAACAATTCTTAAAAATGATGTTACGGACATAAGAAAGAAAGGCGCTAGCGTTATCAGTGACAAGGAGACAAGAAGCTGAATGCTGTTACTTATCTGGGCTGGAGCTAATAGGTTTGGCAGTGTTACTACGTCATTTGTTTTTGCTGCCGTTGCAATTCCTGCAATGGCAAGGGTAATAAGGAAAGTCGTTATGAAGTTTTTTTTCATAGTTATTCGTTTTCAAAGCTGTCAAGCTTGTCTATCAGAGTTGCAGTTTTATTGCTGACAACAACAACGTAGAATTTTTTTTCTACATTAAGAATGTAAGATGTTACCTGTGGTTCCAATACTACTCGGTCAACAACATTTATATAGTTCCCGCTGGTTCCAGGAGTGAATCTTGGCAACACATATTTTGTTGTCAGAAATATAGCTCCGATAACGACTCCAAGGGAAAAAACTAACTGGATTATATATCCGAAGGAAATAACAGGAGGACTGGATTGCATTGCTGCCGATTCCATTGTCGAAAAGAAAGAAGGGGACACTTCAGCAAATACAGCCGAGCTCATTAAAAAAAGGATTGGGAAGAATAAGAATCTTTTCACTTTATAAGAACCTTTGTTATCCTGATACCATAGTAATCGTCAACAGCAACCACTTCACCGCGCGCCACTATTTGTCCTCCGACTTTTATGTCCAAAGGTTCTCCAGAGATCTTGTCAAGTTCAATGATAGAACCTTCAGCCAAATCTAAAACATCTTTGAGGG
>CAZWKB010000005.1:5079-16917 GCA_964633925.1 uncultured bacterium | reverse complement strand
TCTTGTGGCAATCGCCGTAAATTTTTGTTGAGTGAGTGAGCGTTCTTTTCGTTCAAAATTTCCATTAAAGGTGACGAGTGTTTTTGTTTTTCCGAGTTCTACGGTTGCTTCGATAGGTATATCTGCCAGCATTTTCTGGTCTATCTTGGGGCCTGAAAAATCATTCAGGTCAGAAAATTTGATACGTTCAATTTCATATGCTTCATTTTCTGCCAATTTTCATTCCCCCTTTATTTATATTAATACAGCTTCTTCTTCAAATATACCAGAATTTGAAAGATCTTGCAAAAGATTTTCACTATCATCTTCGTCTGATGATGATAATTCCGTGGCATCATTAGACTCTTTTATTCTCTCAACTTTGCTGCTTCCGCTTGATAATAGCTGAAGGGCGATCTTGTTACTTCTAATTCCCGGCTGGGCAGTCAGCATCATGGAATTGCCAACAGTCAAAGATACGAGATCATTTAGTGGATGATCAAGCAATAGAACGTCTCCTTCTGCCAGTCCGTAAAGATCTTTTGCAGAAATGGATGCAGTTCCAAGATGTGCTTTTACAGGTACGTATATTCTGTTTTTTACCGACACAGGCAGTTGATCAACTTTATATCGAGGTCTTTGTTGGAGATTCTTTTGCAGCATGTCTTCAATGTTTTTTACGGGGGCAATAAACATTATTATGCCTTTTGCTCCTTGAGAAGAAATAACCTCTGCTTCAAAATATCCGAAAATATTATTGTTGCTGATGTTTTGATCGAAATACATCCTAGGATAATTAACGAATTTAGCATCAAACCCTTCATTTTCACCAAAAAAGCTGTTGATTGAACTTGTGACGAGTGTTTCTAATATGGTTTCTTCGATTTCCGTAAGAGCTTTTACCTTGCTTGTTTCAAAAGTAGATCCTGTCGCGCAATCTATCATTGAATTTGCGATGTTCATATCTATACAAAAAAACAATTGTTCAGGATTGTTTTCGTTTGTGGTTTTAAATTGAACGACAGGGACATTTATGCCTTTGAGAATGTCTACATAATTCAGCATTTCAAGTGAGCAGGAAGCAAGCGTCAGATTAATGTCAATGCTTTTCTCGAGATTCTTTAAATATCTTTCCATCATCTTAGAGAAGAGATGGTTTGCTTTGTTAAGATCTTTTTCAGAAAGCTTGGGAGCTCCTTTTGTAGATGCTCTTTTAGCTCCTGTATCAAGACTTGGTTTGTATATTGTCCAGTCTCCTATTGCCGGTTGAAGCAAAAGTCTTGTCCTGTTTTTTTTATTGCTATTTGCCAACTATATTATCCTAACTTAGAGATAAATGAGCTTATCGTGTCATTCATAAGTTTTAAAACTGTTTGTACACTGCTCATCGCTCTTTGAATTTCCATTGAATCTACTAACTCAGAAGTATATACCACGTTTGATGATTCTTTACTGGCTCTGTTTATTCCTCCTGATTCAGGGGCAAATGCTGCTGATGCATTCCCTGATGCAGCGGTTTCCGCGAATGCTGAATTGTCAGCATATTGAAGACCCGAGGGGTTGTTGAAATTTACAAGTGCAATCTTGAATGGCAGCTTATCTCCGTATGTCCCAGATGTTTGATCGTACCATGTTACAAGATTACCTGTTTGATCAAATGTCAGATCCGTGTTTGATGGAACATTTAGTCCTGAAATGTCTATAGGTTCAAGAGATCCGTTATTTCCTCTTATCCCGTATACCTGCATTCCAGATTTTGTAACAAGCTTGTTGTCGACAATCTGAAATTCCCCGTTTCTTGTATAGAGCATTGTTTGTCCGTCATCTGGAGAGACCGCAAATAATCCGTCACCATTAATAGCGAGATCAAGGTTAGATCCTGATGCAATGTCTCCTTGTCTAAAATCTACAGACGTTCCTGAAATTCCAACAGATCCGGCAATTTGCATCGGGTTTGTTCCACCTTCTCCATCCGAAGAAACACCGCTTGTCCCTTGACTGATGAGCTTACTGTATATTGTCTCAAAGGCCACATCCGATCTCTTGTACCCAGTTACTTGAAGGTTGGTTATGTTTGAAGATATTGCTCTTAATCGAGTGCTGTATGCTTCTATTGCATCTTTTACCTGTGACATTACATCAAGCATAGTTTTTCTCCTTTATAATACCGATTTTATACTCAAAGGGTCTAGTATCTTACCACTGTCAAGCTTTACCTTAAGTTGCTGACTGCTATCGATATATATCTCCGTGACTTTTCCCTTAATGTTTCCTTCCGCAATTATATCCTTATCTATGAGGGAGCTTAATGCGGATAGCTGATATACCATAGAGTTCGTTGTGTTTAGACCGCTACTGTTTGTCATCATAGAATTCAGGATGCTATCGGTTCCTGATGAGCTTCCAAGTATTGAATTATTTGATCCTGAGGAAGAAGATGATCCATCAGAGTTTCCCAACAGTAGGGATGTGATGTCGGGGCCTGCGCTGAGCTGGGCTTGAAGAATATCATTAAAATTAATATTAGTAGAACCCGCCACATTATTTGAAGATGTTTTATTACCTGAAGGGAAAAATATAGGATAGTTTACACTATTATTCATCATGATCTGCCAAGTCTCCTTTGATCTGTCATAAACTCCATAAAGCTATCATAATTCATAGGAGAGTAATCCGCAACAAAATTATTTTCTTTTTGATCGCTATTTTGATTTTTATTACCGCCGACAGATACTTGAAGAGAGCCAATATTTAAATTTGAGTTTTTCAAAGCAGCTTCAAGCTCGGCTTTGTTTGCATCTATTAGGTCTTTCGAGTTTTGAGGGGCGGTTATCACCACACTGATCAATCCTTTTTCAGACAATATGTTTATTGTGATATTTCCAAGCCATTCCGGTTTTAGTTCTATTACCATTTCGGACTTGTCGTTAGACTTTAATATCTTTGCTCTATCCACTATTTTGTCTGAAATCCCTTTTATGTCGAGCATTCCAGAGGCTTTTTGCATGTTTCTTACAAGGTCCACAAAGGAAACAGAAGAAATTGCAAAGTTGTTCTTTGTGTCTTTAGAAAAAACCTTCTGTATAATTTCCTGAACCTTTTTATTTTCAGCAGATTCATTGGCGGAAGTTTTTGAAGGCTCGTTTTTTGAGCTTGTGTCACTGTTTGTTTGTCTTGGTTCCAGAGCCTGAATTTTTGATTGTTTTTGCTGGTCTTTCTCCGAGCTTATCTCAGAAATACTATTGTCGGAAGAAAATTTGTAATTGTTTGTAAAAATGGATTGAAATTGTCCCCAAGGGATAACACCCGAAAGCTCCTTTATCTTTTCTTCACAGTCCTTAAGCATTTTATCGAAGTCGTTTTTTTCAGTCAAAGAGGTGTTGTCGGCGTTTTTCATTACGTAGATTTTGTTTTCAATATTATTTACCGAGTTTATATTAGAGCTTTTCATTTTCCCCTCTACTAAACTCATCGTTTGCATTAATATATACCATGTATAGAAATAAATCAATGCGTTAATAAATTGCCGTCGGAGAGACTCGAACTCTCAAGCCGTGAGGCATACGCACCTCAAGCGTACGTGTATACCAATTCCACCACGACGGCACGCATGCATATATAATATTATATCTTATATATTAGTGTCAACGATTTTCTGCATAATTTCTTCAAATTTCATGCTTCTGGAGGCTTTTAGCAAGACAATTGCGTCTTTTGACAACAAAGAGACAACTTTTTTTAAAGCGTCTTCATTGTTTTTAAAGTAAAAGAACAAACCTTTTGGTTTGCACTTTACTGCTTGATCATGAATGAATTTTGCCTGGGGTCCTATGGAGATCAAATAATCTATGTCAGAAGTCGCAACATACTTGCCAAGTTTTTCATGGAATATTCTTGAGAATTTACCAAGCTCTTTCATATCTCCTAATATGGCAATAAGTTTTTTGTTCCTTCCTATTTGTGAAGAAAGAACATCAATAGCAGCCTTCATTGAAGACGGGTTTGCGTTATAGGAGTCGTTTATTATTCTCAATCCATTTTTTGATCTTAAGATCTCCATTCGGTTTTTAGATGTTTTAAAAGATAAAATTCCATTTGTTGTCTTTTTTGTTTCGATATGAAATACGGACGCAACTGCAATTGCACAAAGACAGTTGTATACATTGTGAAGTCCGGGTACGGGGCATGTAACTTTTATTGTTTTGCCGTTTATTGAGGTGTCAAAACAGACCTTGTCATGAGACTCTTTAACGTTTCTTGCTTTTATATCACAATCATTGTTTATCCCAAAAGAGATTATTCGATTTTTGCCAGCAGCTTTTTTCATCAGATCAAAAAACTCATCGTCTCTGTTGATGATCGCAATTCCGTTTTTCTTTAGGTATTTAAATATCTCGCTCTTGGCTTTTGCGATGTTTGATTTTGTTCTTAACTTTTCAATGTGGGCTTCGCCTATATTTGAAATGATCGCGATATCAGGCTTTGCGAGTTTTGACAGTAATTCTATTTCCCCTTTGCCTTGCATTCCCATCTCGACAACCGCAAATTCATGCTCTTTTTTTATATTGAGCAGAGTAAGAGGAGTCCCGATCTCATTGTTGAAGTTTTCTTTTGTTTTTAATGTCTTTCCGGCTTGTGAAAGAACAGAAGCAATGATGTCTTTTGTTGTTGTTTTGCCGCTACTGCCGGTTATCGCGATTACTTTTGCATTATTCCTTTGTCTGTGAATAGAAGAAAGCGTTTGAAGTGCTGTTAGCGTATCCTTTACAACAATGCACCGGTTTTTGAATTCTTTTTGCGGATTTTTTGAAACAATTGCATATTTCGCACCTTTTAAAAAGGCTGCTTTGATAAAGTCATTTCCATCAAAGTTACTGCCCTTAATCGCTACAAATAAATCCCCATGACTTATAGTTCGGGTATCGATGGATACCCCTTTAAATACAATGTCTTTGAGTTCCATGGCAAAGCTATTTTGCAGATTCCAGGAATTGTTTATTGGTTTTAAATTCTTTAAGTCTGTCGATAAGCTGTTCTGTTGCTTCATTGCCTTCAAAGCTGTCAAGTACTTTTCTCAGCATCCATACTTTTCTGAGCTCATCTTCCGAAAGCAAAAGTTCTTCTCTTCTTGTTCCAGACATCCTTACATCAAGCGCTGGGAAGACCCTTCTGTCGGCAAGTTTTCTGTTAAGATGAAGTTCCATATTTCCGGTTCCTTTGAATTCTTCGTAAATAACGTCATCCATTCTGCTTCCGGTTTCAACAAGCGCCGTAGCAAGAATTGTTAAGCTTCCTCCGAATTCAATGTTTCTGGCAGCACCAAAAAATCTTTTTGGTCTATGCAGACATGTTGGATCAAGTCCTCCTGAGAGTGTTCTTCCAGATGGAGGAGTAACAAGATTATACGCTCTTGCAAGTCTTGTTATACTATCTAAAAGAATAACAACATCTTTACCGGCTTCTACCTGTCTTTTTGCGCTTTCAAGACACAGCTCAGCAACTCTTATGTGATTTTCAGGGAGTTCATCGAATGTGGATGCGATAACTTCTCCTTTTACACATCTTTGCATATCGGTGACTTCTTCAGGTCTTTCATCAACCAATAAAACTTTAATGACATATTCAGGAAAGTTAACAGCAATGCTGTTAGCAATGTTTTTTAAAATTGTTGTTTTTCCGGCTTTAGGAGGAGATACGATTAATCCTCGTTGTCCTATTCCAACAGGAGAGATTAGATCCATAAGTCTTGTCGCGATAGGACACCCGACATATTCAAGCTCAATTCTTTTGTCAGGGAAAATAGGGGTCATGGCATCAAAAGGAACTCTTTCTTTAATGGTGTCAGGGTCTTGTCCGTTCACTGCTTCTATTTTGAGAAGGCTGAAATATTTTTCTCCTTCTTTTGGAGGTCTAACTTGTCCTTGTATTGCATCGCCGTTCGCTAAATCGAATCTTCTTATCTGTGTTTGTGATACGTATATATCGTCTGCGCTTGGAAGATATGTTTCTGTTCTTAAAAATCCATATCCTTCTGGTAGTATCTCGAGAACTCCTTTTGCAAATATCAGTCCGTTGCTTTCTGTTTTTGCTTCAAGTATCTTGAAAACCAAGTCGTGTTTTCTAAACTGTCTATAATTTGGGATCTTTAATTCCTTGGCAAGCTCGAACAAATCCGGTATCGTCTTTTTCTGTAATTCTGTAATATCCATCAATGAACCTCCTTTTGATTTTTCTTCAATTATTTTTTGCTGATATTAAAATGTATAAAAAGTTGAGTTATTGTCATCGGTTTTGAAAATTGAAAAATTTGAAGACACACATGGTGTGGCTGTCTATATTCAATATACTATAGATGATGTTTTTTTGTCAAGCGCTAAAAAATCTGCCGTCGGGGAGAATCGAACTCCCATGCCGTTAAGCATACGATTCTGAGTCGTACGTGTCTACCAATTCCACCACGACGGCCCGTTGAAAAAAATTGCCGATGGTGAGAGTCGAACTCACATGACCGCAAGGATCATTCGCTTTTGAGGCGAACGTGTCTGCCATTCCACCACATCGGCACAGGACTTATTCTTCGAAGACGCCCATCTTTCTGAACTTTTCGTACCTGTTATTTAGAATATCATCCGCGGAGAGTTTTATCAATTCTGAAAGGTATTTTTTTAATGTTACTTTAATATTTGCTGCTGCGGTTTTGTGGTCATTGTGTGCACCGCCTAAAGGTTCTTTGATAATGCCTTCAATAACGCCAAGTCTAAGAAGATCTTTGGATGTTATTTTCATGTTTTCTGCAGCCTCAAGACTCTTTTTTGCATCACGCCATAAAATGGCTGCGCATCCTTCAGGGGATATTACAGAATAAACAGAGTATTCAAGCATAAGGACTACATTACCGACAGCAATTCCAAGAGCCCCTCCGCTGCCTCCTTCGCCGGTAACAACAACAATGATAGGGACTTTAATATCGGACATCTCACGAAGATTTCTTGCGATGGCTTCTGCTTGTCCTCTTTCTTCGGCATCAATCCCAGGGTATGCCCCAGGGGTATCAACAAAATTTATAATTGGCCTGTTAAATTTTTCTGCCATTTTCATAAGTCGTAACGCTTTGCGATATCCTTCAGGATGGGCCATGCCGAAATTTCTTTCGATATTTTCTTTTGTGCTTTTGCCTTTTTGATGTCCCATAACGAGAACCTGTTGATCATCAAATTTTGCAAATCCACCGACAATAGCCTTGTCGTCTCCAAAGCATCTGTCTCCGTGAAGCTCTACAAAGTCATCAAAAATGAGTTTAATGTAGTCAAGAGTCGACGGTCTCATGATATGCCTTGCGATAGTAACTATTTGTGTTGGAGAGAGATTTGCAAAAATTTCTTTTCTTAGGAAATCAATTCTATCTTCAAGGACTTTTACTTCCGTTACTGCTTTTTCATTATGTCCTTTTGAAATTTTTTTTACATCTTCAATTTTTTTATAGAGCTCAGCTATAGGTTTTTCAAATTCCAGTAAATGTTTTGTTTCTATCATAATAATTATCCTTTAAAATCCAAACCACGAAAGACATTTGATCAATGTGTTTTTTAATTCAAGGCGGTCAATGACAATATCTACCATTCCATGATCTCTCAGATATTCTGCTCTTTGAAACCCTGGTGGCAGCTTTTGTCTTATGGTCTGTTCGATAACTCTTGGCCCTGCAAATCCTATCAGCGCTCCCGGTTCCGCGACGTTAATATCTCCAAGCATGGAGAAACTTGCTGAAACTCCTCCGGTTGTTGGGTCTGTTAAAAGGCTTATATATGGAAGCTTGGCATTTGATAGCTTGGCAAGTGCGGCGGATGTTTTTGCCATTTGCATAAGAGACATTATCCCTTCCTGCATCCTTGCACCTCCAGAAGTTGAAACAACAATAACCGGAAGATTGAGCCCAATGGCTTTTTCAATGGCTCTTGTTATCTTTTCTCCCACAACAGATCCCATACTCCCTCCCATAAAGGAGAAATCCATCACGCATATTACTATATGTTTACCGCCAATAGTTCCCTCTCCGGAGATCAATGCGTCTTTTTGCCCAGATTTTTTTTCATGTTCAATTATTCTCTTTTCATAAGGAATAGCATCAGTAAACTGAAGAAAATCTACTGGATGCATATCGATGTCATATGGAGAAAAACTGGATTCATCCAGTAATATGGCAAGTCTTTCACGGGACGAAAGCTTGAAATGATATCCGCATTTTGGACAGACCTTAAGATTTTTTTCAAGATCTTTGTTATAAAGCGTTTCTTTACATTTATAGCACTTCACCCAGAGGTTTCCTGGAATGTCTAGCTTTTCATTTTTGTACTCGAGGTTTTGTTCTTGTTTCTTTTTTAAGAACCAGTTGGATATTGGCATATTGAATTTCCTTATACTTATATGTTATTATAACATATGCATAGAGGCTCAAAATTTGGCTAAACAAGGAAGGTAATCATGGCAAACATTAAATCAGCGATAAAGAGGATACGAACTGCAAAAAGAAATGAAAAAAGGAATAAGGAAGCAAAATCCTCGATCAAGACTATCATAAAAAGAGCGAACGATTTTATAATCTCAAAAAAGGAAGATGCTTCTAAAGTAGTAAAGGAAGCAGTAAAAAAATTGGATAAAGCAGTTTCAAAGGGAATCCTTCACAAAAAGACAGCTTCAAGAAAAAAATCCAGACTGATGAAGAAATTGGTAAAGAAATAATAATGGTTTATGTAAAGCCGCGCCATGGCGCGGCTCTACAAATATTATCCTACGCAAAGATAAACCTCACACTTAAGATCCTGGGTATTCGTTCTGACGGTTTTCACGAACTAGAAACAATTATGCAGACAGTATCCCTGCACGATACTTTGACTTTTACAGAAATCCCGAGCGGGATAGAAATATCTTGCAGCAATCCTATAATACCTGTCAATGAAAAGAATATTTGTCATAAAGCTGCATCATTAATAATAAGAGAACACAATATTACAAAAGGTATTCAGATAAATATTTTAAAAATCATTCCATCAGAAGCGGGGCTTGGTGGTGGCAGCTCAAATGCCGCGGCAACACTTGTAGCATTAAACCAATTGTGGAATTTGAATCTTTCTCAAGAGGAGCTGGTTGGATACGCCTCACGCCTTGGGTCAGACGTTGCGTTTTTTATGTATGGGGGTAGGGCTCTTTGCAAAGGGAGAGGGGAGATAATTGAGAAAATCCCAAATCCCAATGACCAAATCCCAAAAAGGAATGAATATTTTATAATCATCAAACCGGATGTTAGCGTGTCAACTAAGTGGGCATATGATCAATTTGACAAAATCCCAAATCCCAAATCCCAAATCCCAACAAGGAATGAAAATCAAATATTTAACGACTTAGAAGCAGTTGCAATTACTAAATATCCTATAATAGGAGAGATCAAAGAGGACCTAATTAAAGCCGGATGTGTTGCTTCTCAAATGACGGGTAGCGGGTCTGCTGTGTTTGGGATAATTGAAGACGAGTCAATCGCAGATGATGTTTTTAATGAGATCAAAATAAAATATGGCAATTCATTTCTGGTGAAGCCGATAAATGTCGGTGTAAGTTAAATATGGGCAAGCCTATAAGCCGGGTTCTGTAATAGATGATCATCTGTCTGCGATAGTCATTGCTGACTACCTGATCTCAATTAAGAGAATGCGACCTATTCGAGGATCATGGCGCGAAAGGCGGCGCTTTCCTCTCTCGGTCTTGCTGCAGGTGGGGTTTGCCTCGATCCCGCTCTCACGGGAAAGATGTGAGCTCTTACCTCACAGTTTCAATTTGACCATCCCAGCTTTAGGCTGGAATTCGGCCACATATTTTCTGTTGCACTTTCCCTGGGATTTCTCCCGGCCGATGTTATCGGTCACCATTGCCTTTTGCAGCCCGGACTTTCCTCCCCTCTATTTCTAAAGGGGCGACCATCCGGCTTGCCCATGATTAATTATATCGCAGAATCGATCCCGTTATTCGCCAGCATATCTGCCTCTTTATTGAATTCACGTCTTACATGACTGATGGAAAAATGTTTCATTTTTGAAATCAGGCCCTTTGCTTCATGAAAGAGTGTTTGCAATGTTTCATCTTTTACTCTGTAATTGCCTTTGATCTGTTCAACAATGAGCTGGCTGTCAGAAAAGAAGTCTGCACTTAATATCTTTTTTGAGATCGCTTTTTTAAGGCCCATTATTAATGCAGTATATTCAGCAACATTATTCGTTTCTTTGCCAATATACTCCGCTATTTCAAAAAGGACCTTTTCCCCGTCTTTTGCAATTATTCCAACTCCGGCATCACCGGGATTGTTTCTTGATGCTCCGTCAATGTGAATTGTTATCATGATTTATTTGCCTTTCAAAATTATTTTCAATGGAATCCCCGTCTTTTTTGCTACCTTCTTGCAATCCGCATATTCCAAAGATGAATTAATTATCTTCCCGTTTAATGAAGATTCTTTCAGTTTAATAGTTCCGAATTTTGTAGAAACAGGTTTAATGTTTCGCTCAGCAATTATTCTCTGATATTGAGAATATCGGATGCCAATGGCCGTTGTTTCCTTTAGAATAATTTCAGCCAGAGATTTTATATCGTTTTGTTTGCAAAGAACAGACAGTTTTTGTCCCGGACGATTCTTTTTCATTTGAATGTTTTCAAGCCAAACATCAAGAGCCTTATTATCAAACAGTCTTTCTATAACATAATCATAGATTTGAGGATTCATATCGTCGATATTCGTTTCTAATAAATATACGGTTTCATTTCGTTTTGTCTTTAATGATTCGCCGATGAAAACTCTAAGAAATGGAGGAAGTCCCATATCTTTACTGCCTGCTCCATATCCAATATTACTTGTTTTCATGTTTGGCATATCCCCAAAGGATTCTGACAATGTCTTAAGAATTACAGCCCCGGTTGGGGTTATCATTTCCCCTTTAATATTGACTTTATAGGTTGGAAGATCTTTTAATAGTTCTGCAGTTGCCGGTGCGGGCACAGGAAAAATTCCATGAGCGCATTTAACTGTTCCGTGGCTTATTGGTAATGGAGAACAAAAAACTTGTTCAATTTTCATTAGGTCAAGTGCTATAACGGTTCCAACTATATCTATTATTGCATCAACAGCTCCGACTTCATGGAAATGTATTTTGTTAATTGTTGTCCCATGAACCTTTGCTTCAACCTTTGCCAGTTCGGTAAAGATTTTGACGGAGATTTTTTTTGTTTTGGATTTTAATTTTGATTTGTTGATGATCTTAATTATGTCGGACAGGTTGCGATGATGATGTTCATGTGTTTGGACCACATCAAAATACGTTCCTGATATGCCGTATTTACAAACGGATTCGATTGTAATGGTGTTTTTTTGTAGAGCCGCAAAATTTTGCGGCTCTACGATGGAACGACAATCCATCGGCACAATTTTATTGATTTCCATGGTCAATGTTTTTACATTGCATCCCGCATTTATCAATGCACCCAGTATCATATTGCCTGCGGCACCAGCGAAACAATCGAAATATGCGATCTTCATTTATTTATTTGCCTTATTATGGAATTCGCCATGCAGGCTGCACCAAACCCATTATCAATATTTACTGTAGCAATTCCTGGCGCGCAGCTGTTTATCATTGTAAGAAGGGCAGAGAGACCCTTAAAATTTGCTCCATATCCAACGCTTGTTGGGACGGCGATCACAGGGATATCTATCATTCCTGCTACTACACTTGCAAGCGCGCCTTCCATTCCGGCCACTACTATAGCAACTGAGCTTTTCTTTATGCGATTAACATTTTTTGTAAGCCTGTGTATTCC
>CAZWKB010000005.1:2201-5069 GCA_964633925.1 uncultured bacterium | reverse complement strand
TGCTACTCCGACATCAAATATTCTATCTACTTTATTTCCCATTATTTCGGCGGTAACAGCGGCTTCTTCTGCAACAGGAATGTCTGCCGTCCCTGCTGTGATTATACAAATCGTTGACTTATTTGGATTTGGGATTTGAGATTTGGGATTTGCGACAGAGATTATCCTTGCTGTTTCATGATATACCGCTTTTAAATTCTGCGCTCTAACTGCATTGTAATTTTCTTTTGTCGCCCTTGTTGCCATTACAGTTGTGTTCTTTTTTGAAAGCTGGAGGAATATCTTTGCAATTTGGTCATTTGTTTTGCCGGGGCAATAGATAACTTCCGGATGTCCTTTGCGTTTTACTCTGTCGTGATCTATCTTGGCGAACCCTATATCTTCAAATTTCTTCTTCATATTATAAGGATATCACTTTTTAGGTTTATAGGATTTTCCGGATTGTTTGGGGCAGGGGATAGATTCGTTTATAGAGACGCAAGATTTTGCGTCTTTACTATCAGGCAATATAGCTGATCGTTCATCCATTCTCGTCTTTATTTTCTTCTCATACCCATATTCTGTTGGGATATAGTATTTGTTGTCATTTGGTTTGTATTGCTGTTCGACAAAGGCCCCTTCGTAGGAATGAGCATATTTATATCCTTTGCCTTTGCCCATTTCCTTTTCGCCTTTATATACGGCATTTCTCAAATGCATTGGGACCTCGGTAGACGCACCGTCTTCAATATCTTTTATTGCGGCATCAATGCCTACATATGCAGCATTGCTTTTCGGGGCCGTAGCCACATACACTGCAGCTTGGGCCAACACTATCCTGCCTTCCGGAAATCCAATTAGCTCTACTGCTTGCATCGCTGAATTCGCCATAATTATTGCAAGTGGATCTGCATTTCCAACATCTTCGCTTGCACAAATTACAATTCTTCTTGCAATAAACCTGGGGTCTTCACCGGACAAGATCATCTTACCAAGCCAGAAGAGAGTTGCATCCGGGTCGCTTCCGCGCATACTTTTTATAAATGCTGATATCGTGTCGTAATGTGCATCTTCATCTTTGTCATATATCATACTTCTTTTTTGAATAGAGTCTTTGGCAATATCAATTGTGAACTTTATTTTACCTGTCTTATCTGATCTTGAAGTTATCACTCCGATCTCAAGGGCATTCAGTATTCTTCTGGCATCGCCTCCGGAATGTTTTAATAAATAATTAAATGCTTCGGGATCAATCTCAACATTATAATTGCCAAGTCCTTTTTCTTTATCGTTCAAGGCTCTTGAAACGAGGGCTTTCAGGTCTTTTTCTGTCAATGGTTTCAGCTCGAATATTTGAGATCTTGAAACTAATGCGGGGATAACAGAAAAGAAAGGATTGTGTGTGGTCGCCCCGATAAGAGTGATGGTGGCGTCTTCTACATCAGGCAAAAGAGCATCTTGCTGTAGTTTGTTGAATCTATGTATCTCATCAATAAATAGCAGGGTTTTTTGGCCAACTTTTCCAATTCTTTCTTTCGCTTCGCCAATTATTTTTCTGATATCGGGAATTCCAGCAGTAACGGCGTTTATTTTTTCAAAATGTGAATTTGTGCTCTGTGCAATAATATGTGCAAGAGCAGTCTTTCCGCATCCTGGGGGGCCAAAAAGTATTAGAGAAAATATTTTATCCGACTTAATGGCTCTTGAAAGGAGAGATGTCTCTCCGACAATATGCGATTGCCCAACTAGGTCTTCAAGTTTCGACGGTCTCATTCTTACCGAAAGAGGGGTTTGTCTTAATTGTTCAAAGAGGCTCATCTGCTTTTTACCGGGATCTTTTCTTGTGAAAATGAGATGTTGTATTTTGATGCGCAGGCGATAAACTCTCCATCACAAACTACCTGTAGGGGATCTTCAGAATCAATAGTAATATTTTCGCTCTTATATTTCGAAAGAGGCGCCGATTTTTCATTTCCCGCAAAATATCTTGGCAAGTGATACATTAGTTTGAATTTGTCAGTGTCATTAAAAAGACAGACATCAAACTGTCCGTCAGATCCTGTATTTGAGATCTTTGTCATAACTATCTTCGAATCTACGGCGATGTCTCCCATTTTTATTTTTAAATGAGGAGGTTCAAATTTGAATATTTTTGAAAACATTTTTATCATGTCAAATCCTTTTGCTATGTCAGCAGTTAGTCCGATTCCGATGTCATTCAAAAAGAATTTGTCATTGATCTTTCCCACATCAATATTCTTAACATTACCGCTCAAAGCAATGTCACATGCCTGTGCAATATTCTTTGGGTTTAGTCCAAGCAATTTGGAAAAGTTGTTTTGTGTCCCGGCTGGTATTATTGCCATTATGGCAGAAGATCCAATGATCCCGTTTGCTATCTCATTGACAGTCCCGTCTCCTCCGACTGCAATGATCATGTCAAATCCGTCCCTTACGGCTTTCTTTGCTAGTGAAGTTGCCCCTCCAGGTCTGAATGTTGAATCAAGGCCGTATTCTATGCCTTTTTTGCATAGATGTTTTTCAACTTCATGACCTATCTCTCGTGCTTTTCCATTTCCTGCTCTTGGATTAACAATTATTTTGATATGCATGCAAAAAAATTATAGCATATTTGAATTAATCAGCATTTCGTATTATTATATACATATGTTCCCTTACGGTGGATATATGCCCCCAAAACCAACAAATTCTTCCGGCAATTATTTGGCCCATCCAGATTGGAAAAACCAAATCACCCGGCCAAGAGGGGTTGATCTCAAGAATGGAGTATATTTCATACAGGATGTTGGCCCTGCGAAGAATAGCATCTATGTTACTGCGGACGAAGTTCTGCCCCTCAAAGAACTATCTTTCTTTCTGATCTGGCGA
>CAZWKB010000005.1:308-2191 GCA_964633925.1 uncultured bacterium | reverse complement strand
TTGCAAATTCATCAAAGTAATAAGGATCATGTCCGATATCAAAAAACCTATACCCGACAATCTTTTGAGCAAATACACGGAAAAATGTATCAGGCAATAGGTGAATATGTATTGCTAAAAAGGCCGTCACTGGAAGGCATTCCCGGCCTGATGAATGGAATCCCTTTTGGAGATAAACAATACAGATTTAAGCAAGCATTTTATACGGGATATTCAATTCCTATGCAAATGCAGGGGGCAAAATTTGTAATGGGAATTTCTATAGACAAGATAATCGCAGCTTCCGGGATGGAAGTGAAAAATCCTCAGGATTTTGCAAATGCTTATAAAGAAATAAAAACAATCATTGCGCAGGAATTGGATTATATGGGAAGAAACCCCGCTCTGCAAAAGAAACCCGAACCGAATAAATAACATGAAAAAAAAGATATACTATCACGACACGGATTGCGGAGGAATTGTTTATTATGGCAATTATCTGAAATATCTGGAAGAAGCACGGACTTCTCTTTTTGAAGATCACGGAATATCTGTAAGCGAGCTTGCCGATAATAATGTGTTATTTGTTGTTGCAAGGGTTGAGATCGATTATAAAAGCTCGGCACATTATGCCGATGAGATCGATATAAAAACTTGGGTTACGGATATAGGAAAGGTCAAGGTCTGGTTTGAGTATGAGATAAAGGATCAACATGGCGTTCTTTTGACAAAAGCAAAAACATTAATGATATGTGTTGATAGGAATATAAAAACAAAGGCAATTCCTCCTGAAGTTTTAGAGAAACTAGAAAAAATGAAAGTGACGGGGCAAACAAATGCTTAATCAGAATGAGATAGAACAGCTTATCACAAAAGACAATCTGATAGAAAATTTTATAGATCTCAAGACTCAGCTCACACCAAATGGATTTGATCTGTCTGTTGCAAAAATATTTGAATATGATTGTCAGGGTGTTCTTGATTTTTCAAATGCACAAAGAGTTATCCCAAAGTGCAAGGAAATAGAAGCTAAAGATGCATGGTGGGAACTCAAGAAGGGTGCCTACAAGATCCAAATAAATGAGAAGGTGAATTTTCCAAAAGACCTTATAGGAATAGCCTTTACAAGAAGCTCTCTTTTGAGAATGGGCGCCTTTGCACAAAATGGAGTTTGGGATGCCGGGTTCTCAGGTAAAAGCGAATTTATGCTGATAGTGGAAAACCCTTTTGGGATAAAGCTAAAAAAAGACACAAGAGTGATACAATTATTGTTTGAAAGGATATCTCCCGTGACAGAAGGATACAGAGGGATATATCAGGAACAAAAATAATGACAGACAATAAAAAAATCTTACTTCATATTTGCTGTGGTGTCTGTGCTTCCTGGCCTGTAAGAAAACTGAGGGAAGACGGATATGAAGTTGTTGGTTTTTTCTATAATCCTAATATTTATCCCCATGAAGAATATCAAAAAAGATTGAATGCGTTAAAAGAAGTTGCAAAACTGCAAGAGTTTCAGCTTGTGGAGGGGGTTTATGACAGTGAAGATTGGGTTGAAAGCACGTCTTCTATAGAATATCTTGGAGAAGGAAGCAAAAGATGCAGCAAATGCTATGAGATAAGGCTAAAAGAAACTCAAAGCATGGCAAAAAAACTCGGGATAAATTATTTTACAACAACACTTACGGTCAGCCCTCATAAAAAGGCGATCGTTATAAACGACATCGGCAGCACCATAGATATGGATATGTTTGTGCAATACGATTTCAAAAAGAAGAATGGTTTTAAAATAGCAAGAGACTTTGCCAGACAGCACAAGATATATTGTCAGACATATTGCGGTTGCAAAGAAAGCATCTAGGCGCCTGTAGCTCATTTGGATAGAGCATTTGCCTTCGAAGCAA
>CAZWKB010000005.1:0-298 GCA_964633925.1 uncultured bacterium | reverse complement strand
TCTCGCTTTTTTTTACACAACAGATTTCTTGGTTTTTTTGTTGCTTTTTGCAGTTGCTTTTGTTTTATCCCAGATGCAGCATTTGGCTGCAGGTAGTAAATCAATGACAAAGGTGATCATGTTTGATGCCGCACAGCTATACATCCTTTATTCGGTAGCCTTTAGAGTTTTTAGTAATGAAAGCCTTGCTCTTCAAGTATGTGTGGCTGCTTTTATTGCTATCGGTTTTATAGGTTTTTTTGCAAGGACAGTATTCCGGTAATTTGAGAGCCGTAAGAAATTCAAAGCCGTTTTTATG
>CAZWKB010000004.1:49740-85038 GCA_964633925.1 uncultured bacterium | reverse complement strand
TTCCATGTTCTGTCATATGCAGTTTCATAAGATCCTTTCTCATCATCATAAAGCTCTATCTTGATCTTTCCTGATCCCTCACCATTCCCATACACATTCATAGAAATACCTTTAAATGATGAAGCATCTACTCCAAAATATGACCCAAATCCGCCACAATACCAGTTCTTTGCCTCAGCCTTGATGCTGAGAACCTTTTTCTGGTTTGATTTTGCGACAGCGTCTCCTGGTCTAAACGCAGGGTTGTTTACTACGGCTATTTTTGTACTGTCAAACATCCACCATTCAGGAGTCTTAAGGTTAGGATTTTTTTCAAAATCATCTATCAACCTCTCTGCAGAAATTGCATTTGCACAAAGTGCAAACACGAAAATCACTGCTAAGAATATCGATTTGTTTTTCAATTTTCTTCACCCCCTTCAAATTTTATTTTATATCGCCCAAATAATAATCATCACCCATTGCCGATTTAATAGCTGCCTTTGCATCTGACGATGAATCTATTCTCCAATCAGTCTCCTTGTTGATATTAAACCAATTATACGCCTTTATTGCGGGATATTTTGACTTCATTGCAGCAAAAGAATCTGTGATCCAAGAAGATTTATCTCCTCCTATATCAGAACAGCCCATCTCTCCTATCATGATTGGTTTGGTTAAATATCTTGCAACTATATCCGAATATGAAGACAAAAATATCTGGTCAAATGTTTTCCATGAACTGCCATTAGTTGTTCCCCAGTTGTATCCGTCTATTCCTATCCAATCTACGTAATCATCACCCGGATAATAGTTGTTGGATGAATTCCACGTTTCATCTGGAATGTTCTCCGCATTGATATTCCAAACCCAAGTTACGTTTGTTGCCCCTGCTTTAGCAAAAATATTATGAATATGCTTCCAAGCCTGAATAAATTTTGCAGGTCCGTCTACGGCACCTCCGTTGTGAGTTCCGTCCCATGGATACCAATTTCCGTTCATTTCATGAAATGGTCTAAAAAATACAGGTCTTTTGTATTCCTTTGCTGCAATTGCCCACATTTCAAAATTAGTATCGAACTTGCCGTCAATAATATCCTGAAGAGAAAAATTGATCGTAGAATCACTGAACATATAGTTTTCCCAAGAAAAAGTTATGCATGGGACATCTCCACGAGCAGCAACTACATTGCATTCCTGCAATGGGAATGAATCTCGTATTGGAACAAACCACATCACAACAGATACCTTGCGGGCCAAATAATGTTCGTAAACATCTAAAATCATTTGAGTGCTGCGGTCTTTGATATTTGAATCTGAAACAAAGGCTCCGATATAGCAGCCTTCGGTAGATGGTAAAATCTTACCGGCAAGAGTAATTTCAGAGGGCGCGTATCTAATAACATCGTAGAAAGAACCGCAACCAAAAAGGCTTAATGACGCAGCAAATAGCAAAATTGGAATTAATAATTTTCTCATTGTTATTTCCCTTATGTATTTGGGCTGGCACTAGGCCTGCCCCTACAATAACTTATCGACAGAATGTTGATAGAATTTCAGGGAATTTCATTCATGGATACAGAGAGGGCGGCCTTAAAGGTCCGCCCCTACAATATTATTTTACAAATTCGATTGAACCCCAGACCCCAGGATCTTTGTAGAACAAATAATCACCAGACCAAACCATTTGGACAGTTCTGTCTTTACCTGCAACATCTGCATCATCCAGAGCTACATCAAAACTTAGTTTGTCTCCTGCTGACGGAGTAAAACCATTCAGTGACTTCCACGGAATGCTGGCTTCTATGGTATAACCTTTGCCATTTGCTGATTTCTTTACAACTATTTTTGAACCTGCAGGCGATTCATTATTTTTCCAAACCCAGATAGAAGGAGCTTGTTTCTTGTTATCCCCTGTTGCAAATCCAATTTGAAAATCTCCTTTTGTCGTAAAGGCCCTGTCAGATTTTGCAGACTTATCTAAACCAATAACAATCTCGATAGCATCACCCTTCCAGATATTGCTTTTTTTGTTTGGATTCAGTACAGGAACGTTATCAATAATATCTCCTGCTACATATAGATTGTTTTTGTCCCAATTTACAAACAACTGACCGCTAAGATTATCTTTATTCTTCCAGACGGTTGAACCTTCCTGAACCTGACTGAGTTTGTCGATTATGATTGGTGAAGTTTTTTTCCAATCATTTAGAACACCGTCTATTTTTGGAGCTGTCGATACCATTATGGCCTTTGTGTTTTTTTTGTTTGAAAGATCCATAGCTGATGTCCCGATTATCTCAATCCCCTTTGAAGAAGATGCAAAATAAGGATCCTTAATCATTGTTTTGAAACCGGCTAATGTAGAAGAAGTTGATTCTATTCTCCAATCAGTTTCTTTCTTTTCATCAAACCAGAGTACAGCTTTTATGTATGGCATCTTTTTTAGCTCATTAGTGAGATCCTTTATCCACTTTGCCTTATCGCCGCCTTTTGTTGCCGATGCAAACTCTGCAACCATTATTGGTTTTGTCGGATATTTGCGCCACATCTCTCTTGCAACATCTCTGAATAATTCAGTGAAAGATTGCCATGAACTCCAATCTTGAGAGGTTCCCCAGTTATATCCGTCTAGACCTATCCAGTCAACATATTTGTCTCCTGGATATGCAAGATTCATGTCATTCCAAGGTTCTTGAGGCCATGACTGAGCCATTGGGCACCAAACAAACTTTGCATTCTTTGCCCCTTCTTTTGTAAAAATGTCATATACATGTCTGTATGCGTCTATATATTTCTTTGGATTTTTCCCGTTATGAACAATGCCCCATGGATATCCATCGATATTGAATTCATGTGCATATCTAATGAAAACTGTTCCGTTAGATTCCTTGATTCCCTTTGCCCATGATTTAATATATGCATCCTGTTTGCCTGAGATAATATCGTCCATAAGATTTTTGTCTCTGTTTGCCCAATACCATGGCTCCCATACTATGTGAGGAACTGCTCCTCTTTTGTGAATTTTCTCGATCTCTGCCTTTGGAAATTTACAATCCCAATCCTGATACCACATTACCATTGAGAATTTCTTGCCTAGTTTTTCTTCTATCTGATCTACGTTCCCCATATTTGAAGGAGAACCCTCTCTGAATATGCCAAAATAACAACCCGGAGCCTGTGATGTGGAAGTTTTTGCAACCGTGGTTGCAGCGTATGAAACTGAAACGAGGCCAAGAAGAACTAAGCAGATAGTCAATAGTCTATTCATCTTTGAAATTCCTTTCTCGTTGTTTATCATCCTTTTACAGCTCCTGCAGTTAACCCCTTTACGATATATTTTTGTAGCATAAAGAAAAGGACCATTACAGGAATTGTTGCTACCGTTGCAGCAGCCATCATCAGGTCAAATCTGTTTTGATAATTTCCTACAAACAGTCTGATCCCAACAGGAATAGTCATTGTATCGGCATTACATAAAACCCAAGCAAACATAAGCTCGTCCCATGCAGTCAAAAACACATAGGCTCCTGTTGCAATTATTCCAGGGATGGCTAGAGGAAGAACTATATACCAGAACACCTGAAACTGAGAGCAACCGTCTATGCGACCTGCTTCTTCAAGCTCTGCAGGAATGGATGCGAAAAACCCACGAAGTATCCATATGGAGAAAGGAATAAAAAACGCGCTGTATATCATTATGAGACCTACATGTGTTCCTTTTACTGGAATTCCGGTCCAATTTGTGAATTGAGTGAACATAATATATATTGGGATCAAATACATAATTGCAGGGATCATTTGCGTGGCAAGAACGCCTACGCTGAAGAACTGATTGCCAGGGAAATTGAATCTTGCTAGTGAATAGGCAGCTGTTGTTGCAAATATCATCGCGAGTATCATTGTTATTCCGCATATGATCAAGGAATTCTTTAAATAAAGGCCAAAATTTATGTTTTTCCATAAGTCTATATAGTTACGCCACCTGACCATTATGTGACCATCTTTTACTTTTAATGATTCCTTTACAACAAAAGTTCCATCAAGAGCACTGACTCTTCCGCCTGAAGATCCGATAAATATACCTTTTGGAGCCTTTGTAATATAGAACACATCCCCATAAACAAGTCCTTTTGCCTTTGAATTTGCAACCGGAACAAATAGTTTGTCATAATTTACAACTTTCTTTGTTCTAAAATCAACGATAGAAAGACTATTGTTTGTTCCAGCAATTATCTTGTCATTGTACGGCATAACATAACTTACCCTACTTGATGAGAGTCCGTTATCAGAAGTGAATGAATTCACTATCTTTCCGCTTTTTGGTGAGAATTGAAATAAGCCATCTGTTGTTGAGAGATAGAGATCTTCTTTGTAAGCAACTAGTTTGCTTATTGAAGTGTAAGGCAAATTGATATCTGATGTATTATAAGATTTTAGTATCGATTTTTTGCTTAGATCATAAGATATGAGTCCTCTGGTTGTCCCTATCCACATAACATTTCCTATTGTTGTCATCGACGTTATCTGAAATGGTGAGAGTGCACAGGTCAGATCTATCTTGTCTGAAAATGTCATGAGATCTTTGTTGAATCTCATTAAATATTCGGTGTTTTTTTGCTGCCATGACACCCAAACGGAATTTTTTTCTAATATTAGATTTGTTGCAGCAACTTTGTTGATGTCAAGATCTTTTATCTTTGGATCAAAAAATGTTTGTTTTGAAAAATCATCTATTGATATTCTTACAAGACCTTTGTCTGACGTGGCGGCCCAAACATATCCTGCATCCATAATGAAACTTGTTGCCATAGACTTTAGTGAATCATATGCTATGAGATTTTTTGAATCCGTGTCAAACTTACTAATCCCTCCATCGGCGGTCATGGCAAAAAGATTCTTGCCTCGTGATTCCATATAGATAACATCGTTTCCTGCTCTGCCAAATGGGATCTGCCCCAAAAGAATCTCTGTATTACTTTTGAAAGATGAGAAGACCATCCATACGATCGGGAACAATGTAATGATAAGAAGTATTATCATAATCACATCAATAATTCTCTTTGTGATCCTCTGCTGTACGTAATACGGAATTTTCAACATTAGGTTAGCTCCTCTGATTTTCTGTAGAATCTATACCAGAAATTAACAATTACTATCATGACTACCATTATGAGAACAGAGGCAGCAGCTCCAACTCCGAATGCCCATTGCTGGAATGTATTCCTAAATATATTCGTCATCATAAGATCTCCCCACTCACCAGGATATCCAGCACCAAAACCGAACATCATTATTACTATATTAAAGGAGTATGTGTTGTAAATTAGACCAAACAGAATGAGAATTGCCCAAACAGGCCTTAGCATCGGGAAAGTGATGGACCAGAATTTTCGCCACCCACTGGCACCATCAAGTTCAGCTGCTTCGTAAAGCTCATCCGGAATTGACTGCATACCGGCAAGAAGCATTAGCATTGAAAGCGGCCAAAATCTCCATATTGTCGGAAAAATGATCGCCCATATTGTGTTTTGCCCCAGCAACCAAAATGGTTTTGACGGAAAAAGATGCAACCAGTCAACGAGAACTATGTTTATAATCCCTATCTCCTTTTGCCACATAAAGCCCCATAAAAGACCTGTTACATATGTAGGGACTACCCATGGGAATAGAAATAAAGCCCTAACCATTGCCTGTCCTCTGAATTTGCGATGAACCATTAGCGCGATTAGCATTCCAACCCCCGTGGTTCCGGTAGTAACGATGATTGTATATATGATAGTGTTTCTAACAGCTTCGAGAAGCCCTATATGGATAGGACTGTTTGCATCGAACAAAACTTCGTAATAATTTTGAAGCCCAATAAAGGGAGCTCCGAGATAGGAACTTAAGGTCATTTGGTTCAGTTTCAGGAAAGACATGTAAAACGCCTGGGCGACAGGAAATATATGAAGAAGGAACATACTTATCAATGTCGGTGCTATGAAATAGTAAGCAAACCTATATTTTTTTATTCTGGACCACAGATTTTTTTGCACAAACTACCCCTCATTTTTGAGAGACGCATTCAATGCGTCTTTACAATGGGACAAAACGCAATATCTATTGTATATATAAATATACAGTATTTACGAAACAGAAACAATATCACTAACCATCATTTTGTCGGTTATTAACGGGCGAACACAAGGTCCGCCCCTACGTTATTCATTACTGTATCGGAAATGATACGAATAAATTTCACGAGAAATTTTATATAGCTATTTTGTTGGCGAAATCGATTATTTGCATGGCGGTTTCGGAGCTGTTGATCTCGCTCTCTTTAATATCAAGAGTGCCGGCAACAGGTTTTCCGTAAACAGAAATCAGATCATTTAATGCTGGGTCACTTGAAGGATTACCAGCTCTGGTCATAAAAAAAGCTGCTTTTTTTATTTTGTCTTTGTTCTTTATTAAATAGGTTCTTGAGGCAGGGGCAACTCCCTTGAAACCCCAAAGAGGCCCGCCGACCAGAACCATATCATAATCTGCCGCATTCTTTTTTGTATCAACTATATTTGTCGCTCTTCTTTGCATTCCATCACGCCCGGCTAAAATCCAACCAATAATCCCGGATCTTTTTGTTTTATCTATCAGTTCTTCTATATCGGCATTAAACTCTTTTGCCAATTTCTCCGCCAGTTTTTTTGTTGTCCCTGTCTTGGAATAATAAACCACCAATGTTTTCATGATAAATCCTCCTTGTTTGAATAATTATCTTGAATTATAGCAAATTCATTTTATTACTAGCTAAATGTTATCGATCTAATAAATAAAAAATTGCTCAGACCGACAAACACAAAGCTAATACATTGGGCATTCAAATACCAAAGATGAGCATATTCAACCAAAACAAAGAGAAGAAAGGTGTTCAACAATGCACCTAAAACGCATAAAGAGACAAAAGAGATGTATTGTTGATAAATATTTCTATTGCTACTTGGAGTAAAAGTCCATGTCCTATTCAATAAAAAGTTGCTGGTTACAGCCACAAAAAAGGCAATGACAGCTGCATACAGATAATAAAGATCCAAGATCTCGACTAAATTATATAGAATAATCATCTGGATGAAAAAACCAATCAGACCTACCAAAGCAAATTTTAGAAATTGAGCCATGAGAGGAAATTTATGAGAATACAATTCTATAAGATGCACCCCATATTTAATGGATTCGCTGAAACCCAATTTACTTTTTCCGTGTTTTCTGTCTGTGAAGATAATCGGGACCTCACAAATGGATTTATAAGTTCCTCTGACAATTATTTCCAGACATATTTTAAAACCTTTTGGTTTTAAAACGGCATCCTTAATAACTTCTTTTTTTATCATGAAATATCCTGAAGTTGCATCTTTTACTCCGGTCAATCCCCTAGTCAAAGAACAGGATAAAGACGATATAAATCTTCTTATGAACGGCCATTCTTTTGAAGAGCCACCTTTTACATATCTGCTTCCAACAACAAAATCAGCCTTTTCTTCCTGAATTAATCTGAACATATCAGGAATTGCCTCCGGAGGATGGCTTAGATCAGCATCCATTACGCATAAGACATCCCCTCTTGCAGCGATAAATCCGTTTGTGACAGCACTGGCCAACCCAAGCCGTCTTGGACGATGAACTACTTCTATAGCGTATTTATCTTTCAATTTTTCTGCAACAGATCCTGTTCCATCCGGCGAATTATCATCGACAACTACTATCTCTCCTTCAATATTATTCTGTTTAAAAATGCAAAATATTTTTTCAGCCAGTTCTTTTATATTCTCTTTTTCATTGTAGGTTGGAATAATTATCGATAACACTAATTCGATCCTTTCTTTTTTGATAAGAGCAACATGTCCGCCTTTTGACCTATTAAATACAGAGATTTTTTATTTTTTAATTCGCTGTAATCATTTTTTCTCATAATATAATAATATATATCATTCTTCTGTTCAACAAATGCATTGAGAGAGTCTTCCTTTTCAATCCAAATAACGGGACTGCCCATGTAATATACGATACTGGCAATTCTTGAGGTTTTATAGCATGCTAATTGTTCATCGTGATGCATTAACCCCTTCACTTCTGTTGCCAATGCCTTAATTGGCTTGTACTGCTCTATCACAGGAAGAATATCGACAGACAAAGTCCAAATCATTAAGCACACAGTAAAAATTATTGCCAGGAAAGCACTGTATCTTTTTTTGCCAAACAAAAACAAGACAAAAGATAAGGATGTCCCAATGATAACAACATAAGCCAAAGCAGAAAAAATGTGGGCGTTTTCAATGTATTCTACCTGCAGACCGAATTGCAAGTATCTGTAAGCTGCAAAAACCATTAAAGAAACTATTAGTAATAGAAGGACAAAGGAAAAATGCATCCCTTTTACAATGGATTGCTCCCCGTCTTTATAAATATAGTCGCATACAAATTTTGCCACAACTATGGATAATGCCGGATAAATAAAGAGAATATAATTTGGCAGTTTTGTTCCCGCAACTGAAAACAAAACCAACACAACTACCATCCAGACAAAAAGTAATAATGATTCCTTTTTTGCTCTTGATCTAAATAATTGGATCAGAGATGCCGGTAAAAAAGCCGTCCATGGCAAAAAACCCAGAGGGATTATTCCCAGATAGTAATACCATGGGCCAGACTGAGCCTCGACAGATCCGAAAAACCTTCCAAACGATTGATATCCAAAGCAATATTTTATGAATTCACCACCATGACGCAGGTACTCTGCTATATACCATGGAGCAACTATTATTAAAAAAACAGCAGCCGCCTTCAATAGCATCGCAAATTTTAAGCTCTTGAATTCTTTTGCCAACAACAAATATACGAAAGCTATTAGTACAGGCAAAATAATACCTATTGGTCCTTTGGTTAAAACGGCAAATGAAGCAGCAATCACACCTAACAAATAATATATGTCTTTGCCTGTTTTGTTACCTTTGTAAAACAACAGGATTGAGATCGTCACCAAAAAGTTCAAGGCGCTGTCCATTACTCCAATACGAGAAGCAATGATTATCTGAAGCGTTGTTGCCATGATCAGCCCTGCAAAGAATCCGACCTTCTTTTGAAATAAATCCTTGCCTAAATAATATGTTGCGAGTACTGATCCGACACCAAATATGGCAGCCCAAAGTCTGCAAACAAGTTCGCTCCAGCCGATAAATTTTGCCGTTAACGCTGTAAGCCACATGTAAAACGGAGGGTGGATAAACCACTCCTGAAAATTGAAATGCATAGTGATCCAGTCCCCAGTCTGAAGGATCTCTCTGGCGACTTCGCAATACATGGCTTCAGATTCATCCCACAAACTGGGAAGCCCAAGATTAAAACCGAATAAGAATAAAGGTAATAGTATTAATATTAATACTAAAAACCATTCTCTATTTTTCACCTTTAATATCACTCCATATATGATAAAAACACGGAACAATTACAAGAGTCAGTATAGTAGCAAATAATAAACCATAACCAAAGGCCATTGCAAGAGGGACTACGAATTCGTCTTTTCCTCCTATGCCATAAATTGTCGGTATGAGACCTAACACAACAACTCCGCTTGTTAAAAATATCGGACGTATACGAGCGGCACTTCCCTCTACAACTGCTTCGGTCACAGTCATTCCATGCTCGCGGGCATTAATAATAAACTGCACCAGCACCAATGTATTGCTGACAATAATACTGGCAAGACTGAAGAAACCAAGTATTGACATAAATGTCAGGGGTTGATTCCCATGCATAAAAAGAGCCAGACAAATACCAACAAGAGAAAACGGGATACAAATCATTACTACGATCGGCAGAGATAAAGAATTGAAGAAAGCTGCAATTATCATGTATATCAGGACAATTGCAAATATGAATAAAACGCCCAAACTCTTTAAGCTCTTTTCTGAATCTTCCTGCTCTCCGGCATAATTTACAACATAACCCGGATATCGAGATTCAATATCTTTGAAGTGTTTTTTTAGCATGCCATTTGCCGTCATAGAAGTGAGATTCTTACCGTCTACATTAGCTTTGACCTGAACAATGCGCATATAATTTTTGCGGCTTATCATCGAAACCCCTGTCTGCTTTGTATATGAAGTGATCTCGCTCAACGGGATCACTGCGCCATAAGCATTTGAGACCATAACATCATTTAGGCTGCTTGACTGACGGCGCGCCCAATCCGGAAAACGCACAAGAACTTCAACTTTTTCATCGCCCTGATTTAGTGTTGTTGCAGCAACACCTTTGAATGAAGCGTAGAGAGCCTGAGAAGCTTCCTGCATAGACAATCCGGCACGGCTTGCCTTTTCTTCATTGATAGTATAATGATATTCCTCTTTTCCCTGCTCCAGATCATCATAAATATCTTCTATCCCTTTTATTGAAGACAAATATTCTTTGTATTCATCGGCCATCTTTTTCATGACATCATAATCGTTTCCTCTAATTTCAACATTGACAGCAGTTCCTACAGGCAAACCTACCCTGCTTATTCCATATTTGATCTCCATGCGAGAATCGATTTTTCCGCGTTTTTGAGCTTCATCAATTTTCTTGCGTACCGTCTCAAGGATTTCTTCTCCCTTTATCGAGCGTTCATCCTCCGGACAAAGATTGAGATGAATAGAACCCTTGGATGTCCCATCCTTTGGAGACATATCAAGAATCTTGTCTGTCTTGCCCCCTTCCTGAATCCCTATAAATGTATAATAATTTTCAACTATCGATTTTGGATATATATCCTTAACGATCTTTTCGATCGGAAGGATGGCTCTTTTATTTGCCTCAAGACTTGTACTTTTTGGCATTTTTGTTTTGATCACAATTAACTCTGATGCCCCATTCATAAAAACAAAACTTGAATAATGGACAGCAGCAAACATAACGATAAAAGAAACAAGCAACAGAGTGGCAACAGCCCAGTAGCGACGTTTTACAATGAAGGACAGTAGCCTTCGGTAAAGACTCGGACCCGATGTTTTTTGTTTTTTTAACTCTGCAATATGTTTCTTATTCAGCTTTGCAAAAGAGTCAAGTATTGCAGGAATGACCAGAACAGCACAAAGAAAAGAAGCAATTAGACAGATAATAATAACTGCCGGAATTGCATAAATGAACTTGCCTACAAGCCCTGTAACAAATAATAACGGAGCGAATGCAACTACAATACAAATCATTGTCGTTGTCATTGCAGGAAGGATTTCTATTAGACCTTTTTCAACAGCATCACGACGTTTCAGCCCTTTTTCCATGTGACGATAAGTGTTTTCACAAACTATGACTGAAAAATCGACAACCATGCCGAGAACCATTACAAGAGCGAACATACTTACAATATTCAGAGTAATCCCAAGTGCTTTCATGCAAATAAAAGAGATCATGAATGTTACAGGAATACTGACACTGACAATTGCAGACATGCGATAGCCGAGCATCAACACCAAAATTATGAGTAAAAGAGCAAAACCAATCAACGAGTTTATGATCAACGCAGACAAACGCACTTTTACAAAACGGCTCATATCATTAAATTCATAAGCCGATATCCCATTGGGAAGATTTTTGTTTTCAATCTCCATAAGACCCTTTATTTTATCCGCCGTTTTTATGGTGTCTGCAATCTGCTTTTTATTTACGGAAAGAACTATAGCATCTGTACCGTTGAACCTATGAATAATTTCTGTTTCTTTGAAAGTATCAGTAACTTTGGCAATATCCCTTAATCTTGTTACATAACCGGCATCGTTTGAGAAAATAACCATATTCCTGATATCATCTATACCTTTAAACTCTCCGGTAGTACGAAGCACGAACTCATTATCCCCTACACGAAGCACCCCACCGGGAAGATTGATATTTCTTGTTGCCAGTTTGTAGAGTACCAGATTGAGTCCGATACGAAAATCCCGCAGAGATGCAGGGTTTACTTCTACCAAATATTGACGATCATTGTATCCATTCTTTTTCACCTCTGCCACACCATCTACAAATAATAGTTTTTCACGCAAGTTCTTTGCTGTTGAAAGCAGCTCCGCATAGGCGGAATCTCCCTGTTTGTTTGAAACTAAAGCAATATCCAATACTTGAGTTTTTTCCGTAGTGATCTCGGTCACTTCCGGTTTTTTTACAGTGGAAGGAAAATCTTTTATATCATTTACGGAGCTCTTAATATCATCAACGATCTTGGAACGTTTACCTGTCGATAAGCCTTCATCAAGAGACACGAGAACCACAGAACAATTATCAATATTAAAATCAACAACTTTGCTTATGCCGCTTATCTCTCTGAGTTTTTTCTCTATAGGGATCGAGACAAGATTTTCCAGCTCATCAGGTGAGGCTCCTGGATATATTGTCTGAACAACGACCATGTCCAGGCAAACTTCCGGAAACGATTCTTTATTAATAGAAGTAATTGCAAAGTATCCGGCAACAAGGATCGCTATCACAAACAAGAAAACCGTCATCTTTTGTTTAATAAGAAAATCTATTATAGTTTTCATTATTTTATCCCTCCTACTGCTTTATTTATATCAAGATGGTATTTTTCAAATATTGTATTAGTTACAAGATCAAGGTTAAGTTGTGCCATGTTATATCCCGTTACTGCCTCTGAGTAGGCATTATTAGCAGCTACGGTCATATCAACAGCGTTTTTTAGTTCGACAGTGCTAAGCTTGCCCTGTCTTAAACGTTTTTGCAATGCATTTAAATATAAGTCACTGTCTCTTACCATCTCTTTTGTTTTTTCTACTCCGATATATGCCGTTTGTATAGTTTCAACACCATCAGCAACTTCATATTTTATCTGATTTTTCAGATTTTGATATTGCAACTTTGCCTGCTCAAGCTGATATTTTGCATTGCGCTGTTTAATGGAACTATCAGTATCCGATAATAATTTTGTTACCGAGACCTTGGCACTCCAATTAAGATATTTTAGAGCGTTTGAACCCGTGCTTGCAGCATTTAGTCTTTCGTCAACTCCCTGCAGCTCCAGTTGGGCATCAGGAAGGGCCTGATTGTCAATCATTTTTACCTGTTTTTCGGCACTGTCGAGAGCTAGTTTTGCCTGCAATATATCCGCTCTTTTTTTAAGTGCTGTTTCATAAAGAGATACAACATCATATTTATGAAGAGACTCATCAACGCTTACGAGAGATATAGAATCTTCCTTACTTTCCGGCATATTGAGATCACAAAGTAATTTGTGAGTCGCTTTTTTATAATTCAATTCAGCTCCGGCCAGTTTTGCTTGCGAACCTGATATTAGAGCATTGAACTGATATAAATTATATTTTTCATAAAGTCCGAAAGACACGTTGTCTTTCACAGCATCATAGATTTTTTTGTATGAGGAAAGTTCACTCTGGGCTGCAAATAGTTTTCTTTGTTTTTCTGTAACCGTGAAATAGTCGAATATTCCGGAAACCATCAGTCCTGATAATTGATACTTAGAAGCTATTTGTTTGCTGTCTCTCTGATTCTTTAACAGCTCTTCCTGCATTGCCTCCGAATATCCAAAACCGTTTTTTAACAAAGCCTGTTTGACTTGAATAAATGCCGTTGGATTATTCCAGGTAGTTGGATAACCTGTCATTGCTGCAGGAGCTTTTGAAAAATCCATATTAGAATATTTGTACCCGCCAACCACGGAGGTTCCGGTTTTGAATGTCTGTCCAATATTTATAGCAGCTTCATTAGCAGAATATTTTGCCCCATACATAGCATCAAGCGCAGGAGACATACCCGAAAGGTCCATGTCACTATACTGATGGGAAGCGGAAGCATTGATAAAAGGAGAATATTTTGTCTGAGACCTCTCATAATCGGAATCTGCCTGCTTCACTTCATATTTTAAAATGCCCGCAGTAAGATTGTTTTCAATTATTTTATGCAATGCTGTCTCAAGGGAAATTTCCTTCACATTTTGAGCCTGAACAGGAACGACAAACAACAATCCCAAAAAAAGACATACGGCTATTTTTCTATTCATCATTTTTCAACACTCCTTTTATAAATTTATTAACCACAAATCAATCTCCTTTCTACTCTAACTTACCACCCAAAAGACCCAAAAGCTAAACAAAAAAAAGCAACGTTAATCCAGCAGTTTTTTTGCAGCTTCGTCAAGGAATTCTGAGAGCATTTTCAACCTCTTTGCGTCCATGTCTTGAACCATTGATTCATATTTTTTTGACTGGCCAAGTAATTTTACTAATCTTGATTTTGCTTTCAATCCTGTTAGAGAAAGCCCTATTGTAAGTCCCATCAGCTTAAGTAATTTCACATTTACCTTTGGAGTCTCTTCAAGAATTTCTCTTACAGGAATTCCTCCCTTTAGCTTATCTCTGAATCCTCTTATTACCAAAAGCAAAGCTGTTGTCATATTTGTGCAATATAAAAGAGCATCCTTTTGATATAGATTTTGCTCTGTAATTTCATTTAACAGTTTTTCGTACTCGGTCCCTTCCAGTTTTGATATATTGGTCAGGATCTTCTCTTTCACCAGAGCCCACTGAGTAGCATCGGGATCCCCTTCAGCAAGACGGGTCATCATTTCTTCGCTCTTTTGCGTGGGGGAAAAAACTACTGATGACCTGCCACCTCCACGCCCCAATTCAGGTACATTATATTCAGTTTTTGCGAGCCCTTTTTTTTCAAGAAGCTTCATCATGTCGTAAGCCGACCATTTACTTATTCCGAGTTTTTCCGCGATAGTGGTGTAATGAACAGGTTGCCCTGCCATATTATACAGATCTAATAACTTATCTAAAAATTCTTTTTGTCTTTGTGTAATTTCCATAATTAGGGGCTTCCCCAAAAGACCCAAGAACTATGATACAACATATTGACACGGGGTGTCAATGTGTTAAAGGCCTGCGGCCTTGTTCCACACGCCATTTATTGATTCCCCACGCCATGGCGTGGGGCTACATTTATTTTATCGAATTGGCGTTTGATCCTTAAGGAATGGGAATATTAAATAATACAAATAGAGCTGTCAGGAAGAAAGCTTGTTGATAAGCTCGCTGTTGGTTTTGGAATAATGTCCCCCACCCTTTATCTTTTTTGTGTATGCGTGCATTGCCATGGCATATAATATTTGGTATTATCGTAAAAAACAGCAAGGAGAAATAAATGAAAAACGATATAAAACCAAAATTATCAGCATATTTGAGCGCGCCACTGAGCATCGCGATGGGATTTTTGCTTGTCGTATTATTCTTCATTTTTGTTATGAAAGATGCCAGTGCAGTGCCTGTATTCATAACTGTTGCACTCATACAAATAATAGCAATGACAATGTTCGGTCTGCTTCCTGATAAGCACAAAAGGAAAGCAAGAATGACCTCCATGTTTTTAATAGGCACTATGCTCTTTTTGTTCGCCGGAATATTCAGCAGCAGCAATCTGCAGATCGAAGGATTTTTCTTTTATCTTTTGTCAGGCACATTGAGCGGAGTCATCGTACATTATTGTATAGCCAAAGTTTTCGGGCCTATATTTTTTAGCAGGAACTGGTGCGGCTGGGGATGCTGGTCAGCTATGATCTTTGACCTTTTACCATATAAAAAAACGGAGAACAATCAGGCGAAAATGCCGGGTTATTACAGATATATACACTTTGCATTGTCTTTTGCCACAGTTGCATTTCTATTTTTTGTCGTAAAATATGCCTTTGTCCAGACCGATGCGGAGTCTTTGAAAAACTCTATGGGAACTACAACAGAACTAATATGGTTTCTAGTTGGGAATGCTTTGTATTATGCAACAGGGATAATCCTTGCTATTAAGTTTAAAGACAACAGGGCTTTTTGCAAATATCTCTGCCCTATTGCCCCTATACTTAAGGCCTCAAGCAGATTCACTATCCTTCGCATAAAAGGAGATAATAAAAGCTGTACAAACTGCGGAACATGTTCAGAGAACTGCCCGATGGGAATAAATATTCCTGAATATGTAAAAGCAAACTCAAGAGTAAAATCAACTGAATGCATTATGTGCATGAAATGTATCGCAGTTTGTCCTCAGGCTATTTTAAGAACTTCTATCAGATAGTACAATGGCACCCATGGGGCACATTCTGGTGCATTTCCCGCATTCTATACAGATCTTCATATCTATAACAGGAGCTGCATATCCGTTCTGTGTTATTGCCTTCACAGGACAAATTCTTACACATGGACAAATATGATTTTGAGGGCATCGACGTTCTATTACCGTTGGCATGTTTATTTACCTTTCTGTGAATTTATGAGACGCATTCAATGCGTCTCTACGATGAGACAGGGGCGTATGCAATACGCCTCTACAATAATAAATAATGAATAATGAATAATAAATTATAAATAGTATCTTATATTATTTTCAAAACGTCTTTTATTGCGTCGACAAATGCCTGTTTTGGTAATGCGCCCTGCGTCATTTGCGGTTTTTCATTCATAGGGATGAATAATATTGAAGGAATGCTCATTATTCCAAACATACCTGCTAACTCCTGTTGGTCTTCGGTATTAACTTTGTAAATATCAACCTTCCCTTCAAACTCTTTTGAAAGCTGATCGAGAACAGGAGCAACCATTTTGCATGGACCGCACCAATCAGCATAAAAATCAATTATTGCCGGTTTGTCTCCTTCAAATGTCCATTCCTTATTCTTTTCAAAATCAAAAACCTTTTCCTTAAATGATTCCAATGTTAGATGTTCCATGATCGTGATCCTCCTTTGATATTGATTCCCCACGCCATGGCGTGGGGCTACATCTATGTGATGCGGCAAATAGACGAAAAGATACAATGATATGATATGAATATGGACGAATCAGAATTAATAAAGGCGACACAGTCTGGGGACAAAAACGCGTTTGAAAAGATGCTTATCCCCTATAAACCTAAACTGCAGAATTTTCTTACAAGAATGTGCAACAATCCAACAACTGCCGAAGATATGCTTCAAGAAACAATGCTTAATGTGTATAAAAACATTAGCGGTTTTCGTGGAGATTCTAAATTTTCAACATGGCTGTTTCAAATTGCAACAAATAATTGCCGTATGTTAAAAAGACAAAAATCGGAACTCGATGAGCCATTATCAGATAATCACGAAAAGGGATTGCACGATAAAAATATTGAGAAAATTGAGAATGATGCCGTGCTTCAAGAATATTTAATGAAAATACCGCCCATTTATAGAGCGGCTGTGATACTTAGCGATATTGAAGGGTTTTCTGCAAAAGAAATAGCTGAGATGTTTAATATAAGTTTAGAAAATGCAAAAGCAAGAATTCAAAGAGGAAGAGTAATGTTAGTATCTTCTACTAAAAACACAGCAGCATGATCAGTCAGTATTCTTGCTTTGTGTTTGTGTTCCTCACCTGCAGGAATATTTATTCCGTCTCCTGATTTGTAAGATACAACTTTTCCGTTGAAATCTATTTTGTGCATGTCAACATTATAGCAACAACTTTTGCCTAAACATATTAATATAATTGTTAAACTCCATTTTATAAACGTCACTAAATGTTTTATCATGATCTCTACCATCTAAGACTTTATTCAAATACTCCAGAAATTTCTCTTTGCCGCCCGTTTCTATCAAATCATCTACAATACAGGCGAACTGCGAATAATAAAATGTCACTTTATTTTTTACATCTATTTTTGTTTTTTCTTCTCTGCTTGTCTTGAAATCCATAGGATGCAGGAAATTACCCTGTCTGATATATTGATATGTTTCTTTTTTGCCAGGATACCAGGAAGTCCCCATTTGATTGGTACTATATACAGCTATCCCCTCCATTAGCCACTCCGGAAATTTGTATGCTGAAATCAGATTCATATGTTGATAAAGTAGAACGTGAGATAATTCATGCCTGACGTATATATCAAGAGATATTTTCCCTTCCCCTGCTTCTTTTATTGCCCAGGGAGAGATAAAAAAGCTTCCATTGGGATAGACATAGAACCTTGCTTTTGAAAAAGAGCGGCGCAAATAACTATTTTTATCACGGAAAATATATATTTTTGGTTTTCCGGTAAATTTCATTTTATGAAATGCTTCTACAGACGGCAGCATAGAATCTATCTGATCATATCCTTTGAACTCTGCCCCTCTTTGAACATAAAATATGACCTTTTGAGTTTCATGTTTTGTGAAGCCGATAGTTAATGGGGAAAAGGCAAATAGTTTACCGAATAATAGACTATATAAAATTGAAACAATGATAATAGCAACTGCAAAATATGATAAATACTTTATTATCATCTGATAATTCCCAAAACAACTATCCAAACCCCTGCAATGATCATTAGCAAACCAGGCAAGACATCGGCCAACCAGGTCATATTTCCATACCTCTTTGAGATCGGCTTTGCATAGATGAAATATATTCCAACGCTTATCACATATAAAGAAATTGCAATATTTGCAATTCTAATATTTTCAGCACTCAAATTTGTTAACAGCTTAAATATATAGACGAAAAACAAACTTATCAGCAACCCAAGAATCGGATAAAATATTGGATGGTCAAAATCCATAGGTTCGCGATATTGTTTTACAAGAACAGATTTATCAGTATTACGCATCAGTTCTTCCCAAAACAATTCAAAATTTTCCAGACCATTAACTATAAGGCTTTTCCCGTTTAAAAATAACATGCTAACTTCTCTTATAGTTCCTTTTGATGTTCTTTTTATATAAATTTTTCTCAGGTCAACAAGCGTATAGTCTTCCTGCTTATGATCAATAATCCTTATAAGACATCCATCACAAAACTGAATTTTTATCTTTAAAAAATACTTGGAAGATCTGTATAAAGCAAGATTTGAAATAAGTAGTATGAAAACTAACAATAACAAAACAATCAAATATAACCTTAGAATAGTGAACCCGAACAATAAACTTAAAGACAGCGCTAAAAAAGCCATTTTTCTTCGGTCAATTTCCTTATTAGAAATTATATATTCTGCCGGCATCATTATTTAACATCCTTCCAGTCCCACCATTTCAGTTTTTCAGGTTTTCCTTTTGGACAACCCAGCATTATTGGTTATTTTAGTGATTCCATCAGGCTATAGAAATATTTTGCTTCTTTTATTTTATGCATATAATACCAGGCATCTACTGTGTTTTTCTTCATCGCCCCTATTCTTTTTAATATTTCATATGCGAATTCAAGAGGCGCAAGCCCCGTTGCAGTTATAAGATTTTCATCAGTAACTGCCGGCTCGTTTAAATAATTATTTTCTCCGGAATATGATTGACAGATCATTTTTAAATAACCCATATCATTGCTTGTATGCTTTCTATTGTTAAGGATCCCGGCGTTTGCCAAAGCGATAGTGGCTCCACATATCGCAGCAACTACTACTTTTTTATCCAATAATTCAGGGACAAGATTGATAATTTTTTGATTGCCCGGCTCCATCCATGTATCGGCACCCGGAAGAATAACAAGATCGCCTTCTTTGAATTGAATATTATCTACACTTTCGTCAGGAACAATCGAAATACCGCCCATTGTATGTATAGGAGCTTTTGTAGCGCCTATTTTAACAATCACTGCGTTGTTTTTGCTTTTATCTAAATATCTGCCGCTATTCATTTCTGCAGTAAAGTATCCGATCTCCCAATCGGCTAAAGTATTTAGTACATATAAGTATATTCTCATGCTTCAACCAATCTGACCCCGAGATCATATGCTTCGAGACAACCGTTGATGGCGATTTTTTTCATTTTATGCTCTCCTTGATGTTTATTAGGGCGGACACATAGGTCCGCCCCTACGTTGTTAATTATATTATATAATTTATCCATAAAAAACAATCTGCGATTCCTTGAACTCAATAAGGCAACGGTATTAAGAGGCAAAAAATAAAGAGTAAATCTGTTATTTAAGCGGTCTATCAGATAGTTTTACAAAACGAATGCCATGTTTTAACATTTCAGGGATAGCATCAATAACCCCAGCTCCAGTTTGTTTTTCAGGATGATTGATATGACAAATTATGATCGACCCTGGCTTTGCATTGACCAAGGATGCTTTTACTTTTTGTCTTGAAAATGTAGCTCCCCCATCACCAATAACGCTATATCCTACAACATCATATCCAAGATCATTGGCTATTTTTATTGTGTTCGCACAGGTATATAATACACACAATATACTGAAGGGAGAAATATAATGAGTAAGCTTATACGTTTCACTACAGAAGAAGCAAAAAGTGTTGGAGATACGATGGGAATCGACTGGAAACAATTCGATATTGAACAATTTAGAATGGGGCTTCATGTAGAGCTTGAACATGGAAGCGTAGATCCTGAAACGAATGTCACGGATGATGATCTTGTGCTTACCGGTAAAATAGCACTTGCACATTTAAAAGAGATCAAAGACTATTACACACGCCTGAAAAAGATGGAAGAAGAGGCCCCCTTTATTGGGGAAGAGCCATAATATTTTAGAGGGCGCGGCGGCGGGAGTTCGTAAAGAGAGAGAAATGGTGAGGGGTGGATTCGAACCACCGAAGACTTGCGTCGACAGATTTACAGTCTGTTGCCATTAGCCGCTCGGCCACCTCACCACTATAGAAATCCCAAATCCCAATGACCAAATCCCAAAAGCAGAAAGAATGATTTGAGGTTACTTATTCATCTTAGCAAAAAGAAAGGGATAATTCAATTTAGGATCAACAGATTAGACCCCGACCTTGGGGTTACGCTTTGAAGGATTGCTTTAACTGAGCTTCCTGAGACTCAATCCCTTTGATGACGCTGGATATGGAGTTAACCTCTTGAGTGATGGCAATAATTGTAGAAATAGCCTGCTGTTTCTTTGAACTTTGTAACAGAAGTGCAAGTTCGTCTAGTTTTTTCTTCTTTAGGCGCTTAAGATCGGCCAGCTTGGCCTGTCTCTTTTCTTCTAATTTTTTTTCTTGTGCTTCTTTTTCCGCTATTGTATTTAACTCTTCTTTGTCTTTTGCGCTTGATATCGTATCATCAAATAGACTCCTTAAACTGTCTGCGAGTTGTTCTTTTTTAAATTTAATATCATCCTGAACGGAACCCTCAACATTCTGAGTATTATTGGGAAGTGGCTCAATTGAAAAAATCGGAACAGAGTACATTTCATGTTGTATTACATATCTATTTATTTTTGGTTTTGCTACTTCCGGAAGTGATATTGCTGGAATAACATCAATTTCTTTTTGTGGCTGTGGCAAATATTCTATAGCCGGCTTGATTTCATAAACAGGCTCACTTATTACGACTGGGGGCACTGTTGTTTCCGGGACTATTGTGGCTACCGCTGTTTCCGGTTCCTCAGGAACAACACTGTTGTTTGCCAATGCAGGAACATTTAGCTTTTTGCCAGCATATATCCAATGTTTGGATTCTATTATGGGATTGAGTTTTTGTAATACATCAATCGTTGTCCCATACTCTTTTGCGAGCTCGCCCAAAGTGTCGCCTTTTTTTATAACAATTGTATTTACCGGAATAAATATTTTTCGATTTCCCGTTATTTGATCCTGGGGTTGAATGCTTGGATTGAGTTCTAGCAGTGCTTCTTCGGTTGTGCCATATTTTTTTGCAATAGAGGATAAAGAGTCACCACGTTTTGGAACGATAGATGGTTTTTGATTAGAGTTTGATATTGATCCGATTTCCATTGCCGCCCCCCCCCTACTTGTATTATCGTACAGATATCTCAGAAATTTCACTAAATGGGTTTTTGTGAGGCGGTTCGGGGACCACTCAACTCGTCTGGAAAAATGCGCTTCTATTATATTCATCGTGAACAATACCTAAATACTTGCATTAAATTAATTATAAAGATGCAAAAAAAACATTATGTGAGAATATCGGGAACAGGGTCTTTTGTTTAAATTGTTCGAGAAAAATAGAGCTTCGTGGGCATACGAGGACGACTATATTAATCCTGGGCCAATACAATTTTGGGGCCCCGATGAGATAGTTCAATCAAAGCCGGTCACTTTGATCTGTTTTAAAACTTACTTTACAATTATCTCTTTTACTGTTTCACCGAATTTATTGCATTCAGCTTCTGCCTTGATAACATCCCCTTTTTTTAGAAGAGGCAATAAATATGTTGCCGTTTGAGTGCTTCCTTTTTGAAAACCATAATCCTGTCTGATAATTTCTTTTCCATTCAAGAATACTTTAAAATACGTAATGAAATGAGCTTTGGTATCATTGACCGGATGATCCGCTACTATTGTCAATTGCTCACCTTTTACCGTAACATCAACACTCTTTGCCGGATGTGCACACACAATCCCTGCAGAGATGAACAAAACAAAAACCGAAAAGATAATCTTTTTCATCTTATTCCTCCTATAGCATTTAGTCTTTTGTCCCACTATCGGAACTTGCCTGACAATTTTAGCATATATATCATAATTGTCACAAAAAGCACTCCAACCAATATATGCGAGAGCTATATCAATGATGATATAATTTAATCGAGGAGACAAATAAATGGAAACAATCAAAAATTGGCACGCTCTGAAAGCTACAAAAATAGCAGAGAATATTTCTGCAAACCTTGAAAAAGGGCTGAATGAAAAAGAAGTAGATGAAAGAAAAGAAAAATACGGACTAAATATTTTAACAAAAAAGAAAACAATAAGCCCTTTGATGCGTTTTTTGCTGCAATTTCACCAACCTCTTATTTATGCACTGCTTGCTGCTGCCGTGATTACATTTATCCTTCATGAATATATCGATTCTGCCGTGATATTTGGAGTTGTTATCGTAAATGCAATAGTGGGTTATATTCAGGAAGCTAAAGCGGTTGATTCTCTTGCTGCTCTTGCGAAAACCATGATAACCAGAGCAAAAGTCTTAAGAAACGGTGGAGAAAAAAAGATCTCCTCTGAAGATCTTGTGCCTGGTGACATTGTAATTTTTGAATCAGGAGACAAAGTAAGCGCAGATATTCGCCTTTTCCAAACAAAGGAGTTGAAGTCTAATGAATCAGCTCTTACGGGAGAATCTTTGCCCGTAGAAAAAAGTATAGCCGAGCTTGCTGAGAACACCCCTCTTGCAGATCGAAAGAACATGCTGTATGCCTCAACCCTTATTACGAACGGTATAGGCAGAGGGATAGTGATCGCAACAGGAGACAAAACAGAGATCGGAAAAATATCTCAACTTGTGGAAAATGCGGATAATATAGAGACCCCTCTTACTCAAAAACTTGCTCATTTCAGCAATTTACTTCTCTATATTATTATGTTCTTTACCGCCGTCACTTTTTTTGTTTCTACTGTCATTTACAAAAATCCGCCACTTGATGCTTTCATGGCCGCTGTTGCCATCGCTGTTGGAGCCATACCGGAAGGTCTGCCTGCAGCCATAACGATAATACTTTCTATAGGTGTTGCGCGCATGGCAAAGAGAAAAGCCATAATACGAAAACTGCCTGCTGTTGAAACACTAGGAAGTACTACTATTATATGCTCTGATAAGACGGGGACTCTTACTGAGAACAAAATGACAGTACAAACCCTTTTTGCCGGGAATGCTTTTTATAGCGTAACAGGACAAGGATTCAGCCGTTCGGGCGAGATAATTGATGAGTTGACAAAAAAAACTGCAGATTTCAGAGCTAACGCTCCACTGAATGAGATCTTGTCAGGAGGTTTGCTCTGCAATGATTCTAAGATCGCGGAAAAAGACGGTACCTATTATGTTGAGGGAGATCCTACTGAAGGAGCCCTTATTGTGAGCGGCGAGAAGGCAAAAATACGCATAAATGATCTTGAGAAGCTTTATCCTAGAATTGACGGCCTTCCTTTTGAATCTGAAAAACAATATATGGCTACACTTCACAAAGATATGAACAAATCGGCAAATGTTATATATATAAAAGGATCTACGGAATCCATATTGAAAAGATGCTCTCATTTTATGGGGAATGACGGCATAGTAAAAGCAATAAATAAGGAAGAGATAACAAAAATAGCTGAAAGATCGGCAGCATTAGGACTTAGAGTTATAGCTTTTGCAAAAAAAGATATGCCTGCTGCTCATTCGGTGATAGAGCATAAAGATGTTGATCAGAATCTTGTATTCTTAGGATTTCAGGCTATGATGGACCCTCCAAGAGAAGAAGCCATAAGAGCCATAAGGTCATGCCACGGAGCGGGAGTGTTGGTCAAGATGATAACAGGAGACCATGCTTCTACTGCAAAGGCTATTGCTCAAAAAATGGGCATTAAGGCATCTTTGACAGACGACAAGCTCGAGCTGATCGCTGTTACTGGATCACAGATGGAATCATGGACGGACGAAGATTATTTAGCCAATACGCTTAAGACCACTGTGTTTGCACGAGTGACACCTGAACAGAAGCTCAAAATAATTAAATCGCTTCAGGAACAGGGCCATATAGCGGCTATGACAGGAGATGGTGTAAATGATGCGCCTGCTCTCAAACAAGCAAATATCGGGGTTGCCATGGGCAGAGACGGTACGGAAGTTGCAAAGGAAGCCGCTGATCTTGTACTTACTGATGATAACTTTGCAACAATACAAGCCGCTGTTGAAGAAGGACGTGGAGTATTTGATAATCTGCGCAAATTCATAGTATGGACCATTCCGACAAATCTTACAGAGGGAATGATCCTGGTTATCGCAATAATTTTTAATTTTGCTCTTCCAATATCTCCTCTTCAGATATTATGGATAAACATGATGACTGCCTTATTGCTTGGCATGACTCTTGCATTTGAGCCAAAAGAAGACGGTATAATGCTTCGCAAGCCAAATGACCCTAAAATGCCAATATTCGATACAATACTGACGCAGCGAACCCTGTATGTTAGTGCCTTATTAATAGCAATTATTCTTTTCCTGTTCAGGCAGGAAAAGCTTTCTAGCGGCGATGTAATTATTGCACAAACTCTTGCGTCGAATATGCTTGTTTTTGGTGAACTGTTCTATCTATTTAACTGCAGATCATTTGATAAATCTCCTTTCAAAATTGGCTTTTTCTCTAACAAAATTGTGCTTGCCGGTGTGCTGCTTATGATAAGTGTTCAAATGTTGTTTACATATTCCCCTATTATGAACACATTATTTGGCACTGCACCTCTCTCGTTGGAAGCCTGGGGAAAAATAATTATAGGCGGGTTAATAGTATATACAGTTGTGGAGATAGAGAAGATGATAAGGAAAGCTCGCTAAAAAACTGAAGTAGACAGATATCTTTCGGTATACTGAATAGTCTTGTTCATTATGTCGACAGACTCTGCAGGATATTTGCCGATCGCTGTTTCTCCTGAAAGCATTACGAAATCAGTGCCGTCTATGACGGCATTGGCCACATCAGACACTTCTGCCCGTGTGGGGCGTTTGTTCTCTGTCATGCTCTCGAGCATCTGTGTTGCAGTTATTACGATCTTTGCGGCATCATTGCATTTATTGATTATCATCTTCTGTATCACAGGGACTTTATAGACCGGTAAAGAAACACCCATATCGCCTCTTGCTATCATTATGCCGTCAGATGTTTTTATTATCCCGTCTATATTCTTTATGCCATCCGCATTCTCAATTTTTGCTATCACTTTGCAATTCGTTTTTGTGCCAAGGATGCTTCGCACTTCGAGGATGTCATCTTTTGTTCTGACAAATGATTGTGCTATATAATCTACTTTATTCTTTTTGCAAAACTCAATATCATCGGTGTCCTTGGCGCTGATGCATCCAAATTCAAGTTTTGCATCCGGAATATTTATCCCTTTATTTGATTTAAGAAGACCGCCGACTATTACTGCGGTTTTTATCCCATCCAAAGTCCTGCCTATTACCTCAAGGCATATATTGCCGTCATCTATGAATATCTGATGTCCTTTTTTTATACTTTTCAGCGGACCTTTAAAATCAAAGGGAATACTTGCCGGATCATTGCCTGTTCTTTTTTTTGTCAGCCAGACTATTTGTTTCTTTTTCAGTTCAATTGGAGAAGCAAGACTTCCTACCCTCACTCTGTGCCCCTGAAGATCTCCGAGTATTTTTATGTGCCTGCCCATCTTTTTGTTCAACTGCCTGACAAGCTTTATAATTTGTATCTTGTCCTTGTGGCTGCCATGAGAAAAATTCAAACGAACAATGTCCATTCCTGACAGGATCATATTTCTCAAAACAGCCGGACTTGATGATGCGGGTCCTAAAGTACAGATTATTTTTGTTTTAACCATGTTCTTATGCCCTATCTCTATTACTGTTATTAAATATCATATAGATCGAAGGGACTACGAAAAGCGTTAGCACAGTTGCCATCATAAGCCCTCCTATAACCGTGATCCCGAGAGGAGCAAGCATTTCTGATCCTTCTCCAAAGCCAAGACTGATAGGTATCATGCCGGCGATAGTTGTTATGCTTGTCATAAGAACAGGTCTTAGCCTTGTGGGGGCTCCTTCCATAACCGCTTCATATATTGTTTTTCCATATTCACTGCGCAAGACCCCGAAATAATTTACCATAACAATACCGTTGTTGACTGCAATCCCTATAAGCAAAATTATGCCAAGAAATACTACAGCACTGAACGCAGTCCCTGTCATCGCCAGTGCCAAAACAGCCCCTATCACTGCAAACGGAACTGTAAACATTATGACAAGAGGATCTTTAAGCGACTCGAACTGCACCGCCATAATACCAAAGACAAGAAACAAAGCCATCAAAGCCGCTATCATAAGTGTACGGTTGCTTTCGGCGATGCTCTCTGCCTCGCCTGCGATCTCGAATCTGTATTGCTCATCGAGTTTGAAATTTTGCAATATTTTTTTTGCACTTTCTGTTACCTGCCCCACAGACACCCCCTGAGCATCTCCCAAGACCCTGACAAGCCTTGATCTGTTCTCTCTTTCGATTTCTGCTGGGCCAAAGGCACTGGTGATGGAGGCAATATCTCCTAGAGTAACAGACATACCTGAATTTGTCGGAATAAGCATGGATCTCATCTTTTTTATGTCAGAAAACATTTCTCTCTGATATATCACACGGATATCAAAATCCTCTTCATATTTTGGATCTGTAAATCTTGTTGCAACAACACCTGTCAGATTTGCTTTGACGGTTTCTCCGACACTTGCCGCACTAAGCCCGTAATCGCTTAATCTTTTTCTGTCAAATGTTATGTGAATTTCAGGGCGTGAAAGATTAAGCGAAGTGTCAAGATTCACAAGACCTTCGACACTTGAAAGCCTGCTGATCATATCATCAGAGTATTGTTGCAGTTTTGAAATTTCAGGTCCGAATATTTTTATTTCAAAAGATTCATCAGCAGAACCTATTCGCATGCCACGTATCCTCGGCCGTGTTATTTTTAGCTCTGCATCCTTTGGCATCATCTTTGTCAAAAACGGCTTTAAACTTTTAACAAAATCAGCAGTGGGCTTCTTTCTGATATTTTTGTCAACAAGCTGAATATTGAATCTTATTTGATTTGAATATGAACTGACCCCTCCGGCAAACCAGAATCCACCTACAGAAGAATATAGAACATCAATATCTTTATATTTCTCAATAAGAGCTTTTTCGATCTTTTCTGCAAGTGCATCGGTAATATGTATTGCGGTTGCATCCGGCAATTTGACAGAAATGGTGGCCTTGCCGTCATCTGTTTGCGGCAAAAACTCTCCTGTCTGTGGATTTATAGAATAATAGCAAACTATAGAAGATATGACCAACAAAGACACAACAAACCATCTGAACTTTAAGACTTTTTTTAGCATGGCAGAATACATATCCGCAGCTTTGTTGTTGATCCTGTCTCCCATCTTTTCTCTTTTTCCGGAATACTTTGTCAGCCTGGCAGCTAATGCAGGGACCACAGTAAGTGCCGTTAGCAATGAAGCTATAACAGCGATCGATATTGTAATTATGATATCCCTGAACAAAAGAACAGCTGCGCCGCCTATTAAAAAGAAAGGAGCGACGGAAGCAAGATTTGTGAGAGTTGAAGCAATAACTGCCGATCCGATCTCGCTGCTGGCATCTTCCGCCGCCTTATGCCTGTCGGTTGTGATCTTTTGATACCTTGTAATATTTTCGAGCACTACAATGGAATTATCGAGAAGCATCCCGACTCCGAGCATCAAACCTCCAAGACTGATCATATTGATGTTCATGCCAAGGAGATACATGAACAAAAAAGTCACCATAAGAGATACAGGCACCGCAATTGCTACGATAATTGTGCGTATTATACTTCCTAAAAAAAGAAATACCACTATTGTGGCAAGACCGGCACCATATAGCAATGCTTCGCTGACGCTCTTTATGGAATTGTTAATGTAATAGGACTGATCATTGATCACAGCTGTTTTAATATCTTCTGCAATCAACCCTTTTGTTTTAAGCTCGGCTATCTTTTTTTGTATTGCATCACAAACGGCAACAGTGTTTGCATTGGGCTGTTTTAAAAAACTTATCACAACAGACGGTTTTTGATTCACTCTCATCATTACTCTCTGATCGGCATGTGAGTCTATCACTTTGGCGACATCACCGAGTTTTATTGCCTGCCCCTCCCTGTTCTCTACTATCACCTTTTCTATGTCCGTTAGATCCCTGAATTTTGAGGCAAGGCGAACTGTTAATTCCCTGTTGCCTTGTGTTATATAGCCGCCCGGTGTATCAATATTCTCTTGAGCAAGCCTTGATATTATTTTTGATTCCGATAATTCGTATTGATTAAGCTTTGCAGGGTCAAATACTACACGTACCTCCCTGTTCTTTCCCCCGCTTACCGTGACAGAAGCAAGCCCCTCTATGCCTGTAAAAAGCTCTATCAATTCTTTGTCGGCCCATCTTGTTAGTTCTATATCGTCTCTAATGTCTGAGAACATGGCAATGTCAAATATCGGAAGCTGTGTCGGATCGGCCTTAAATACTACGGGGCTTTCTATTTCATCAGGAAGATCCCGTATCCTGTCCATCCTTGCACGGACATCATTCAGGGCTGCTTCCATGTCTTTGCCGTAATCAAAGAACACATCTGTGCGGGATGAACCTTCGGTCACAGTTGAGACAACTTTGACAGCATCTTCTGCGGCCGCTATCGAAGACTCGACACGTCTTGTTACGTTTGTCTCTATCTCTTCCGGCGATGCTCCCGGATAGGCAATTCTGATACGAATTATCGGATACGTTATTTTTGGCAGAAGATCTACCGATAGTGCGAAAAGGAAATAAATGCCCATGCCACTCAATAATGTCGTTATTACAAGAGTTCCTACTATTCTTTTTATTGCTATTGAGCTTAATCTCATATTAAGTCTTTACCCATTATTCTGCATATTTCTATCAAGGTGATGTTATAGTTGCGCAGTATTCCAAGATAATTCATCTGCGACTGGAGATATGACTGTTGAGCATCTAGCAATTGCCTGCTGTTCGTTGTAAAACTTAGAGATCTGTCCTCATATATCTTCAGACTTTTTTGCGCATTCTTCATATTCTGCTTCGCTATGTCAAGATTTTGCAGATATGTTGCTAAGTCCCTTTTTAGATTGGACAGCTCAAGAACTATCTTATCAGCTTTAATTTCTCTTTCGAGGGACCTTTGTTCATAAATACTGCGGCTTTGTTCTGTCTTTGAATAAGATTTTCCAAAATCATAAAGTGTCATTTCAAAGGCTATTGCAAAGTATGCATTATTGTTCATCGAAGGCAAGGTTGCCCCCTGCCAGCCGGTATATGCCGACATATTTACTGACGGCAACAGAGCACTTTTTGAATAGATCAGATTTTGCTCAGCTATTTGCTCGTCATAAATGGAGTTAATAAATTCATAATTGTCTTTGGGCACATTGCTTTCGTTTATTTCCGGGATCTCTTTTCTTGGCAGAGAAGAAGATAAATATTCGTCTTTAATATCCGTATACGTAAGATCTGCAAGCACTGCTTTTGATCTCTGGAGATCTGTCTTTGCAACTGCTGTTTCTATCTGCATATTGCCAAGCTGCACTTCTATCTGCAAAAGGTCTTCTAGCCTTGGAAGATTTGTCATGGCATTCAGTTTTTTTGCTCTTTCATAATATGCCTTAAGATTATCTCTTATGTTTTGTTTTGCCTCAAGGACATCCTGTGCATATCTTGCACTATAATATGCTTTTTGCACATCCAGAACTATGTCTTTCCTTGTTTTGTTGTAAAGTGATTCTGCTTTTTTTAATTCAATATCTGCTATCTGCTTTTCGCCGTCGAGTCTCCCCCCGCTATATAAATTTTGCCTTAAAATGAGAGATAGAGAATAATCATCTATGCCGCGGGATGAAGTTGCCTGCGCAGATCTGATATATCCGGATGTCAAACCAAGTGAAGGCAAATATGCATATTGCTTTTCTTTTTGTTTGAACTGTGCAGCTTGCATGTTCTTTTGTATAGCAAGTATCCTCTGGTCATTTAAAACCGCACTATCAATGCAATAATCTATTGTGACAGCTGCATAGGCGACAGAACTGCCTAATAAAAAAAACGCAAGCACAAAAGCTTGTAAGAATATAGTCATATTGTTCACTACCCTCTTTGACATATATTATAGTCTAAAAGTTCCATAGCGGCAAAATCTTGATAATGAATAGAAAAGATCACAAATAATTTATGTCATCAGTATTATAAAGAGAAAGAAACAGGAGCATGTATTCCTTAATGTGTCGTGTTATTAAAAAATTATTCCTAACATGCTCTTTCCCGTTCTCTCCCAGTTTGTTTGCAAACTTTGGACTATTCAGTAATTGTTTAAGCATAAATGCAGCTCCTTCTATTGAATTGCAAAGAAGCCCGGAATATTTGTGCTTAATCTGTAACGGAATGCCGCCTATAGCTGAAGCTACTACCGGCTTTGATTTCCACAGTGCTTCTGATATTGTAAGACCAAAACCTTCTTTAAGTGATTTTTGCATGATAACGGTTGCGGCTCTTTGCAATGCATTCACTTCAATATCATTTTGAGGTAATAGCAATATGTGAATATCAGTATCCTTTTCCGCTTTTTGCTTCACTTCTTCAAGCACCTGAAAACCTTCGGGATCGTCTGCTGCAGTGCCTCCCGCCAGAATCAGCTGGCAGTCTATATATTTTTTTACCAGCAAATATGCTTCAATAACCCCCAGAGGATCTTTTAATCTGTCAAATCTTGATATTTGAAGTATTATAGGTTTGTCGCTCGTAATTTTGTGCTTTTTTAATACATCATCTATTACATTCTGACTTAGCTCTTTGTTCTTATCGCTCAAAGGGTCTATCGAAGGAGATATTAGGAATTGTCTTATCGGAAGAGGAGTAGAAAATGAAGGGGCCGAAAATACGGCTGAATCGTATTGATCAATATATTTTCTTAAAAAATCCCAAACATCAGGTGCCGGTTTTGAGACATCTACATGGCATCTCCAAAGCCATTTATTATCAGTTCTCTTTTCCACAAGATATATCGGTTGTGGATCATGAACAAACACGACATCGCCATAAGTATGTATATCTTGGATATTGCTTTTTCCGGTTTCAATAAAAATATCATAATCTTCTTTCGTTAGGTTTTCCTTGACGCCATGAAGCGCATTATGAAATTTTTTTGTCACTTCAAAAAACTGTTCTCCCCCTTTTATCAGATCCCATCGTGCATCAACTCCCAACTCCCGAAATAGCGGGATCATTCTGTTCAGTATTTCGGCAACGCCACCGCCGACCCTTGTTGAATTTATATTTTGAATGACTTTGCCTTTTAGATTTTGAGACAGTAACCTTAGGTCGTCTAATACAGCTTCACCAACGATCGGGAGATAATCGTTTATTTCTGTCATTTTAAATTATTCCTTTTTTTATCAACAAAACCAGTTTGTTCCTTAGATCCTCAAGAGTATAGGTATAGGGATCAAGCTTTTCTATTCTCCTTGCGGTTTCGATATCCCCAAAAGACTTTTCTATCCATAACGAAAAATCATTTTTGCCTTTTTTGTTTCTCAGCCTTGATTCGAAAATATGAAAATATATAGAGTCAATTGTAATTTTATTTAAAGCATCTGCAAATTCATTTAAATCTCTTGCAATATAATTTGTCGGAAGAACAAAGCTTATCGCTTTGATGAAATGGAACTCATCGCCTTCATTAACTGATCCTTCTCTGGCTCGGACAGTTTCATCTATATGTTTTTCAATAATCTCAAGTATCTTTTCACGGAGACTCCTTATAGTTGAAAAACTGATAGTGTCTATGCTTGCCAGTTTCTCGCCTAATTTATTATCTCCCCAGACATTTGCGACCCAAAAAGCAAAATCATTTGGAGGTTCGGGAGAAAGATATTGATGTTGCTGCAAGTATTTATGAGTATGATAATAAATACAAGAACCGGACACCATTTTAATCAGCTCAGCCAGTTGTTTTAAGTTCCGAGCCCGTAATCCTGTAAGCTCGGACAAATGCAGCCTCGTATAAAAACGGAACGGCTCATACTCTTTTAATTGTTCATTCATAAGACTTCGCCTCTTTTCATTTTTAGCAGATCTTCTAAAAAACACTGAAGTTCTTTAGTATCATTTAATCTGTATTGAGCAGTTGTTTTCGCATTTCTGCCAACATATATCGTTAATCCGTTTTTTCTTATTGCTTTAAAAGCATCTTCATCTGTTTGATCGTCACCAATATATACCGGCAAAACATTTTTGTTATTGTGATCTTTCTGTTCATTCAATATCCATCTGACAGCTTTCCCTTTATTCCAATCTTTTTGAGGTCTTATTTCAATGACTTTTTTCCCTTCTGTTATTCTTATCAGCTTTTTTCGGATATAATCGTCAGCGATATTTTTTACAATTTGTTTTGCCTTTATAGCTTCCTTATTACCCGCTAATCGGTAATGAATGCTTAAAGACAAGTTTTTATCCTCAATAATGATCCCCTTCAAATCCGACAATCCTGCAATTAATGCAAATAACACAGTTTGAATAGCGGTTTTTGATCTGTCAGAAATAGTTTGTTGAAAGACATAATCATCTGTACTAATCTCAAATCCATGATTTCCGGAATAAATAATGTTATTGATGGCAACTATTTTTTTTAATTCACTCAAAGACCTGCCACTGATAACAGCCAACTTTAAATGTCTAAATTCCGTAAGATCCGTTAAGATCCTTCTCATTTTATTTGAAAGCATGGCTTTTCCGGGAATGTCGGATATTGGGACAAGAGTGCCGTCATAATCCATAAATAATAATATATGATGGTTTTTCATCAGCTTAAAGATATCAGCCATATTATGTTTTTTGTAAATTTTTTAGCTCCATGATTATACTTGCAGCCCATTTATATACATTATTTTCCGTTGTAATTCTGCGCATATTTTCCATACGTTTATTCTTTTCATCGTCTGTCATTTCACAAGCCAGTTTGATCGCATCTGCAAATTCCTCTATAGAATATGGATTGATCTGAATGGCATCAACAAGCTCTCTTGCCGCACCGGTAAATTTGCTTAGTATCAAGGATCCTGAAAGATCAGTCTTTGATGCAACATATTCTTTTGCTACAAGGTTCATCCCGTCATGCAAAGAACTTACAATGCAAATATCTCCTATCCTGTAATACGGATGAATTTCTTCAGGAGTGAAATACCGCTTTAGGTATATTATCGGTTTCCAGGAACCATTGGCATATTTGCTGTTCTTTTTTTCAACAAGCAAGTCTATTTCGTCCTGAAGGTCGTGATAGCGGGTAATTTTTGTTCTGCTTGGGGCAGAAAGCTGCATAAAAACAAACTTGTTAATATATTGCGGATTCTTTTCCAAGAATCTATCTACAGCCAATATCCTTTCGGCAATACCCTTTGTATAATCTATTCTATCTACGCCAACAGCAACTATTTTCCCTTCAAGATCGAGTTCTTGTTTAATTCTTTGTATCTCTTTTCCCTCATTAACTGAAATGGAAGAAGCGAATGCCCCATCAATACTGATTGGAAAAGGTCGAACTAAAGTTTCTTTCCCTTTTCTTATGATACTGTTCTTCTCATTATCCACCCTGCATTCAAGCAGGCGGTTAGCTGTGTCAAGAAAATTATTGCAATGATATTGGACATGAAATCCTATAAGATCGCATCCAAGCATACCGTCAAGTATCTCCTGCTGATACGGACAAATTGAGAACACCTCCGTATTAGGCCATGGGATATGCCAAAAAAGAGCGATAGTCGCATCCGGTCTTTTTTCTTTTATCATTTTGCCAAGTAATGTAAAATGGTAATCCTGAATAAATACGAATGCATTCTTAGCTGGTAATTCCTCAATAATACTGTCAGCATATTTTTGATTTACGGCTTTATACATCTGCCAGTCAGTTTCCCTGAATATCGGACGGGTATGAGTAATATGACATAAAGGCCAAAGCCCTTCATTTGAAAAACCATAATAAAAACCTTCTTCTTCTTCAGGAGTAATCCAGATCCTCTTTAATATGTAAGAAACATCATCCGGTGGAACTCCCAATTTATCTTTTAAATTAACGAATTGCCTGTCTGCATTACCGCTGCCTTGCGCCACCCAAGTGCCTCCACAAGCTCTCATTATCGGATCTATTGCCGTTACAACTCCGCTTGCGGGTCTTATGCATTTTGCCAATCCTGTCTTCTCATCGATAACATGCATATATGGTTCTCTGTTCGAAACGACCACCATTGTACTGTTATCAAGCTTTGCACGTACCAGATCTTTTAGTTTAGATTCGGTCCATACTTCATCTTTAATCAATCTTGTAGAGGCTTCTTCAGAAATGGATCTTCTTGCAACTTTCAGGCTTAATGCGACCTGCTCAACTTCACTGGCAAGATCACCAAAAGTCCCTTTTGGGTTGAGCCCATGCATAGTATCGAGGTCGCCTTTTTGAAAATTTTTAAACCATATCGTAAGTTTTTCCATCGGCAACATAAACATCTGTCTTAAAAACAAAAAAGCTATCATTAAGAGAGAAACTATCAGAACTGCCAGAGTGATTATTATGCTTCTCCAGGTGTCCATGGATCTTGCAAAAAAATAGGATGTATCATATATCATTTCTACCATACCAAGAACTTTGCCATTCTCATCATTGACGGGAACAATAAAGCTATAGACGTATGCTTTATTGAACTTTGATATTTTATTCTTTTTTTCATTCCTTGAAATAACATCTTTATAATATTGTTTATCTTCATCTATCCAACCTGAAAATCTTTCTGTTATGGCTATGAGTTTGCCATCA
>CAZWKB010000004.1:43146-49730 GCA_964633925.1 uncultured bacterium | reverse complement strand
TTGCCATCACTTCCATAAAGAGCACAACCTTGTATCATTTTTTTCTTTTGAAATTTTGTAACCAGTCTAAGTGCCTCTGCAGTATTGCCGGAAGAGAGAACATATTTGGCAGATAATTCAACACTGTCGGTGACAGTCTCAGCCTTCCTTTGGAGATCTTCCATCAGCCGGTCTTCTCCTACCTTGACCTGAATAATGCCAAACACAATCACTATTATTGAGATGATCAATAATAGTGGAAAAACGAACAATAGTATTCTTTTAATTTGTGAATCCATTTCTCTTATATCACTAACAACCCAATCCCAAGTATTATTGCGCCAACTAATAGTGCTCCTAACATTATGTACATAGCTGTTATATCGTTCATTAAATCCCTCCTAATAAAAAAAGGCCACCGTCTGATAATATTTATCAATTATCAGATGGCGGCCCGACCATCATTTTTCCTCCAGAGAAAATCATCTCTGAACCCAAGAAACTATCCACACTGTCTTACAGCAGTCAAACAGATTATATAACAATAATAACTACTAAGCAACCAAATATATAGCCGCTATAATTAGCAAAACTCAACATATTTTCTTGGTCATTTTATGGGTCAATGCACCTAAGAGCCTTTTTCGGCGACTACAAGCATCTCAAAATCTTCTGTAGTCAACTTATCGTCTCTTGAAAAAGCTCCAAGTTTTGCACCATAAATATCGATTTTTTTAAAATCTAATGACTTTAAGAGCCAAGATATTTCGGATGGCACATAATATCTCTCATTGCATATCAGTTCTTTTTTATTTCCAAGATCATCTTCTATTTCTGTGACATTGTGATCTCTAAAAGTCATCAGATCGAATGTATTGCCTTGATATGTTGCATTTCCTTCTTTCGTCTGTGAGGCACAAAATTGTTCAACCGAATGATATAAAGGGAAAAGCCCGTTCAATGTGGTAAAAAGGATCTTTCCATTATTCTTTATTGATCTTGCCGCACTTTTTAATATCTCATAATTCATTTCATCGGTTTCCATTAACGGAAAACCGCCTTCACAAAGCATTATTGCAAGATCGAATTCTGCATTAAAAGGTAAAGATCTGGCATCATGTCTTTGAAAAACTATTTTCAGACCTTCGGCAGAGGCTTTTTCTTTTGCCCTATTGATCTGTGACTGGGAAAGATCTATTCCTGTTACTTTGTATCCACGTTTTGCAAGCTCAATACAATGTCTGCCTGTCCCGCAGCCTATATCAAGGATATTGAGAGACTTATCAAAACTTATTTCTTTTTCTATAAAATCACATTCGCCAAAAGTTCCCTGCGTAAAACTCTCTTTATCGTATTTTAAAGCATAATTTTCAAAAAGAGATTCGTACCATTTGTTCATTTTATTGCTCCTTCTATCATTAGTTAACCATATTATACATCTGTATTAAAAAATAAAATTAAACAGATATCCCGTTAATATTATCCCAATAGTGACAATCACGAAATACATATATAGCAATCTTGGTTTTAAGGCAGTGCGCAGAATAAGGAATTCAGGCAGTGACAAACCTGACACTGCCATAAGGAAAGCAAGTGAAGTGCCAAGGGGAAGCCCTTTTGCCATAAGTGCCTGTGCTACAGGAATGGCTCCTGCTGCATTTGCATAAAGAGGAACTCCAACCAATACTGCAATGATTACAGCAAAAGGATTATCCTTGCCGGCATATTGAGTCAGAAGTTCGCTAGGTGCATATCCATGGATCAATGCTCCAAGGCCAACTCCGATGGCAACATACGGCCAAACGAATTTGAATACGTCAATTGAATATGCCCATGAATAAACCACTCTTTCTTTTAAAGTCATTGTTATATCAATTGCTTTACTATTGAATTTTGAAGTTGATATATTATCGGATATATATCTCTCCATCTTTAAACGTCCGATTATATATCCCGACAATGTGGCAATGACCATTCCGCTTGCAATGTATATCAAAGATACCTGCCAGCCAAACAGAGCCCAGAGCATAACAACAGCAACTTCGTTTATCATTGGAGACGAAACTAAAAACGACATCGTTACCCCCAATGGAATACCTGACTGTATCATTCCCATGAACATCGGGATAGCTGAGCAAGTGCAGAAAGGCATAAATATACCGAATATTGAAGCCAGTATATTCCCCACAAATTCAGACTTGCCTGCAACAATGGACCTAATCTTTTCAGGCGGCAGATATGTCCTGATAAATGCCACAGCGAATATTATTACAATAAGCAGAAAATATATCTTTGGGACATCGTAAAGAAAGAAATTCAAGCTATCAGAAAGATGAGTCCCTTTTGAAAGCTTTAAAAGATCATAAGTTACAAGATCGGCAAACCATTGAAACATGTTATTTCACCGCCAAAACAGAGATACTTAATATATATTCTTTCATATCTAGATATTCTGCCTCTTTAGTTATTTTTACATCCTTAAATCCGGCTGACTTTATAAAACCAAGATATTCTTCTATTAAAACAGCTCCTGAAATGCAGGCTGCATAGGACTGTGAAGATTCTTTTATCTCTTTTGGCAATTCCTTTTTTAGAACGAGGTCCGATATCATTATCCTTCCTCCGCTTTTCAATACTCTATAGGCTTCATTGAAGGTTTTTTGTTTTTCAGGAGAAAGATTGATCACACAATTGGATATTATTACATCTATTGAGCAGTCATCAACCGGAAGATTTTCTATCTCTCCCAGCATGAACTCCACATTTTGATATTTTCCTTCTTCAGCATTCTTTTTTGCCTTCGTTATCATATCAGGGGTCATATCAACGCCGATCACTTTTCCTTTTGGCCCTACTTTTTGAGCTGAAAGAAATGCATCAAGACCTGCCCCGCTTCCAAGATCAAGAACTGTTTCGCCTTCTTTTATGGAAGCTATGGCTGTCGGGTTGCCGCAGCCAAAACCTAAATTGGCGCTGTCAGGCACTGCTGACATTTCGTCCTCTGAATATCCAACCGATTTACTTATCGTTTTTGCATTGCCTGTACTTCCACAACAGGAACCTGAAGAAGAGCAACAACTTCCTTCCTTAATAAATCCGGAATAACTTTCACGAACCATATTTTTTATATCATCAACATTTGATTCCATCAATGGACCTCCTCTGATTTTTTTTGTACGGGCGTATAGCAATACGCCCCTACGAATTAATTAATAATATTTCCCTTTGAAATACAACGCCACATTAACCAATCCGATCAACACAGGGACCTCTACCAATGGGCCAATTACTGCTGCAAAGGCAACGCCTGAATTGATACCAAATACGGCAACAGCTACTGCAATCGCAAGCTCGAAATTATTACTTGATGCGGTAAAAGATAAAGTCGCGCTTTTGCCATAATCAGCGCCAGATCTTTTTGCCATCCAAAAAGATATCAGGAACATCACGACAAAATATATCATTAATGGAACAGCGATACGCAGAACATCAAAAGGAATCTTTACGATGTATTCTCCTTTGAGAGAGAACATAACAAATATCGTGAATAATAATGCTATTAGCGTCATTGGGCTTATCTTTGGAATGAATTTTTCATGATACCAAATTTTGCCTTTTGCTTTTACCAGAAAATATCTTGTGAGCATACCGGCAATAAATGGTATGCCAAGATATATAAATACACTTTGTGCTATTTGACCGATAGTAATATTTACTTCAATTCCCTTTAACCCAAACCACTGTGGCAGTACGGTGATAAAGATCCAAGCATATACAGAATATAGAAACACCTGAAATATCGAATTAAATGCTACAAGTCCTGCACAATATTCTGTATCCCCTTTAGCAAGATCATTCCAGACAATGACCATGGCAATACATCTGGCTAGCCCTATCATTATTAGCCCAACCATATATTCCGGATAGCCCTGAAGAAAAACAATTGCGAGTATGAACATGAGAATAGGGCCGACTATCCAGTTTTGTATAAGTGAAAGTCCAAGTATTTTTGTATCCTTAAATACATCGCCCAGCTCTTCGTATTTCACTTTGGCTAGAGGAGGATACATCATAAGAATCAGGCCGATCGCGATCGGAATATTTGTTGTGCCGATAGAAAGTTTGTCCCAAAAAGCTGTTATCCCAGGGGAAAAATAGCCGCCCCCTACCCCTATCGCCATTGCGAGGAATATCCAGAGTGTTAAAAAACGGTCTAGAAATGATAAACGGGTGGCCACAAGGGCCGCCCCTACAATATTTGATTTATCCATTGAATGATTTTTTCCCTTATTTGATCACGAATGATCCTGGTGCCGGCAAGTTTTTCTTCATCTGTGCCTTTGAGGGAAGATGGATCTTCAAAGCCCCAGTGAAGCCTTTCGGTAATCCCGGGGAATATGGGACATGCCTCACCGCTGGTCTCATCACAAACGGTTATTACATATGAATACAATTTATTAGCTTTCCAAAAATCAAACACACTCTTTGTTGCATTAGCGGAAATATCAATCCCGATCTCCTGCATTGCCTTTACAACTATGGGATTTAACTTGCCTGGTTCAAGACCTGCCGATTCAGCTATGATCTCGCCTTTGCCATATTTATTAACGAACGCTTCCGCCATCTGGCTCCTTGCCGAATTATGAATGCAAACAAATAGGACTTTTTTCATGTTTCTTTCCCCCTTTTTGAATTTTAAATAAAAACTCTATCTCTTTTGTAAATTGATCCCATAGCTTTTCATCAAGCGAATAATAAGTAAACCTATTCTCCTTTCTTGAATTGATTATTCCAAGCTTCTTCAAACTGTTCAGATGATGCAAGACCAAATTATGAGGAGCGTCAATTTCTTCCTGAAGTTCACAAACACATCGCTCACCTGTCTTAAGCATGCAAATTATCTTTAGCCTGCTGGCTTCTGATACCGTTCTTAAAATATCGGCAGTTGATTTGAGATCTTTTGTTGTGCAGCATTGCTTATTCATACGGATATTATAGGCTGCGGAATTTATTATGTCAATGGCAATTGACATGTACCACAGATCAAAGACCGAGGTCGAATGTGGTATAATTTCTTAAAATAATACATTAAAGGAGATCCATTATGAAAACGTTAAGATTTTTGTTGAGGATTGTTCTCATTATTGTTGTTGCAATATTTTGTCTCTTGGCTTATCTTGGATTCTTTTCGAATTTGAAGATAACAGAAAAAGAAATGGGACCTTATACATTGGTCTATGAATCCTTTACCGGACCCTATAAAGATACCGGAGCAGTATTCACCAAAGTATATGAAAGCCTTAAAGCTGACGGGATCGAAACCGTTAATGGCATTGGGATCTATTACGACGACCCTTCAAAAGTAGCTTCTGATAAACTTAAAAGCGACTGTGGTTCTGTCATTGAAGAAAAGGATCTGAAGAAACTTGAAACACTGAAGAACAAATATAAAACAAAACTTATTAAAAAAGAACTAAGCGCGGTTGCAGTATTCCCTATTAAGAACACACTCTCATATATGATAGGCCCTATGAAAGCATATCCTGCCCTTGCTAAATATGCGCAAGAAAAAAACTATAAATGTACTATGGCTTACGAATTTTATGCGATGAAAGAGAATAAAATATTCTTTATAATGCCGATCGAGGTTCTTCCTTGATAAGCTCAAGAATTGTCTCCGGGGTTCCCGGAGGGCCTCTTGTCTCTTTGGATTTAACCAGAACTCCATCCGAAGCTCTGAACCAATAGTACGAGTTCCAAAAAGCACTTCTCCAGTCAGGGATAGTAACCCTGATCTTTATAGAATCGATATCCATGCCATTAACACTGACAGTTTCCCGTTTTTCTCTAATGGCCTTGAGAGTCATTATGCTTTGATCATTTAGCATTGTCATTATGAATAAATGCGAAGTCTTCTCAGACATAACAAAACCCTTTAACAAATAAAGGTTTGGATACCATGGAAGATCTTCAATTGCTACTTTTTTGTTTACCTGAACCCCTTTATATTTCCCAGCGAAGATCATGACACTTGATCCTGTTGTCACCTTCAAAAAATTATCGTCGTTCTGATGCCAGTCTAATGCGTAAGCATTGAAATCCTTCGCAGTGAATGCTTGTAACAACCCCATCTTTCCTGTGGCAGTAATTACATATCCCTGATCTAACTTAGTTATCTCGGTAACAGTGTTATTAACCGTTCCTTTTGTGCTCTCACGATAATCCAGCAATGTAGCATAGGTTGTACCGATTAATGCAAACATGAATATTAACAATAATAAGAGTCTTTTCATTTCTTTTATCCTTAAACCTGAATACTAATAATTATTATGCCTTTTGTTCTTAAATCTCAAATAAACCGCAAGATAAAGTGTCAGCAAAGAATAGTTATATAAAAAATCCTCTATTGGGATCGTGAGGAATCTATAATTTGAAATAGCCGACGGATTGTATAGAACAACAGGAATAGATGTAAGGAGATAGTTGAATAAAATAAAGAGCCCTGTGCATATTAAAATAAAAAACCAGTAAATGCCAGAGCTAAAGATCCTCTTTGCGATTATTGGAGCAAACAAGAATGTGATCGCACATGAAAAAGCAGCCAA
>CAZWKB010000004.1:41638-43136 GCA_964633925.1 uncultured bacterium | reverse complement strand
CAGCCAAAGCAGAATATGGCCTTGAAAAAGACAAGACTGAAACAATTAATGATAATACAGCCATCGGAACAGACACAAAAACATCAGGGATCTTTACTCTTATGTCTTTTACAAACCTGACAAGGGATTCGAAAATAAAAATGCAGCTGTATGGCACAGTTATAAAAAAGAGTATTTCTTCGAACGGCAAACCAAAAATCCGAAATCCGTTTATATGAATATAATTAAAATACCAGTCTCCTCTTGCCGTTGCTACAATATCCCAAAAAACAAATAATGACCCTACTATCATTATTGAAATAAAAACCGGAAACAACTTTTTGTGGTAATCATTGATGTTGTTATATGTAAATAATAGTGGGAACCCAATAATTAATAAGTTTATCAGTAAGTATGTTGACATCTATGTTCCCTGACCTGATCTTTGATAATTTCTTTTACAACGACTTCAGATGAAATCATAACCATAGGGACACCAATTCCGGGATGGCAATAACTACCCGTATAGTATAAGTTGCTAACCTTAGTGCTCCTGTGCTTTGGTCTGAATACGGCTGTTTGAAAAAGAGTATGTGACATCCCAAGAGCTGTCCCTTTATAGGCATTGTAATCACTTATAAAGTCATTATGAGCATATATCTTTTTGTAGATAATATGTTGCTTTATTGGTTCTTTTAGTAATTTCTCTATATGCGATATGGTTTTATCAAAATATTTTTCTCGTATTTCTTCTGTGTCCTCCAAATCAGGAGCAACAGGGACAAGGACAAAAAGATTTTCACATCCCTTGGGAGCAACACTCTCATCTGTTTTTGACGGACAGCTGATATAGTAAGAAGGACTATCAGGCCACATCGGGTCATCGAATATTGTTTTAAAATGATCGTCCCATGAATTATCGAGATAAAGATTGTGATGGGTTAAACTATCAATTTTTTTATTTAGTCCCAGATAGATGAGGAAAGCAGAAGGCCCCATCTTCCGGGATTTCCAATAATTTGTGTCATACGAAACATTTTGTTTTTCGAGAAGTTCTGTTTCTGAAAATTGATAGTCGGCATTATTTAATACAATATCGCAATCAAAAACCCCTTTGTCTGTTATGATTTTTGTAGCTTCCCCGTTTGAGCATTGTATCTTTGTAACATTTTGATCAAAAAGGATGTTGACTCCCAATTCTTTGCACAACGCTTCAAATGCTCTTGGAACTTCGCCCAACCCCTTGAGTGGATACCAGACACCAAGACCAAAATCTACATGTGACATTATTGAATAAAGAGCCGGAGTGTTGTTGGGAGAACCCCCTAGAAATACCACAGTATATTCTAATATCTGTCTTATTTTTTTACTAACAAAATACCTTCTTGCAAACTTATCAAGGCTCTCAAAAATATGAAGTTTGAGACCTTTAACAATAAGATCCAGATTAAAGAAATCGAATATAGATTTGTATTCTCTATTCATAAAAAACTTCATTGCTGTGTCATACTGGAATTTT
>CAZWKB010000004.1:32390-41565 GCA_964633925.1 uncultured bacterium | reverse complement strand
GAAGTGCTCAAAGACTTCCGGCATTAGATACCAAGACGGCCCCATATCAAAAACAAAACCTTTTTCTTTAATTACTCTTGCACGTCCCCCAGCTTGAGAGTTCTTTTCAAGTATAGTAACTTTGTAGCCTTCTTTTGCAAGAAGAGCCGCAGCCGAGAGTCCACCTAAACCTGCACCGATAATAACTACCTTCTTATTCGTCATAATATACTTATTATATACCCCTCGAATCATATGCCCAATGCAGAAGAGCCTGTCGTTGTTTTGATCTGCAGCTAAGATCGCCTTTTACACAGTTTTTCTTTATCTGCGCAATATGTCGGGTCATTGCCTTCCAACGTTTGATCTGACGAGCATCATCATCGTGACGGCGACCATAATAATAGCGGCAATACCACTGGAACCATCCTCGAGGATCATCAGGATGTATCCAGTCCTTATCGCGCCAATATGAAAGAGGTTTTGATGCATTGATCCCAAAGAAATTCAATTTAGCATCGTGCTTTTCACTGCACAACTTGGCATCAAAAAACCAGTCTTTAGGAAATTCAGACTTGCAATCTGTCATATACTTTCCGCCAAAGACTCCCATTTTAAGCATTTGTTTTGGTGTCAGTTGCGGGTTAAAATCCGGATGAAATTTTTTGCCAATCTGCTCTGTCAGAGTATAAATATACTTTTTCTGCATTTTATCGTTGACTGTTATTCTTTTTTGGCGTGGGGACCCCATCAAAACCGTTTAACGCGGATATGGCAATATGGAGACTGTCCGTTCTTTGCGTAATAATCTTGATGATAATCTTCTGCCGGATAGAATTGAGGAGCTTTTACAAGCTGAGTAACTACATTGAGCCCCATTTTCTTAAGTGTTTTAATAAGTTCCTGAGAGATCAGTTTTTGCTTTTCATTTGTGTAAAATATTTCTGACCTATATTGATCTCCAATATCGGGACCCTGCCCATCTGCTTGCGCCGGATCGTGTATCTCAAAGAATAATTTGGCGATATCCTCGAAAGAGGTTTTCTTGTTATCAAAAAACACCTGAACTGTTTCGGCATGACCGGTTTTGTGATAGCTAACTTCTTCATATGAAGGATCTTTCTTTCTCCCTCCCATGTAACCAACTGTTGTCGAGAGAACACCGGGGGCTTTTTGTAAATAATATTCTACTCCCCAAAAACAGCCTGCGGCAAAATAGGCAGTTTCTTTTGAATCGTTTGCCGGCTTAAATATCATCGATATGGAGTTGACACAATACCTTGTGTTCTTATTTGTTAAATGTTCACCAATGAATACGTGCCCAAGATGAGCGCCGCAATTATTACAGATTATCTCTGTTCTTTTACCATCTGCATCGGGAACACTTTTTACAGCTCCAAGTATCGCATCGTCAAAACTTGGCCAACCGCATCCAGAATCGGATTTGTCAGTTGAATTGTAAAGTGCTGTTCCGCATCTTTTGCAGAAATATGTCCCCTTTTCCATGTTCTTATAATATTCTCCTGAAAAAGGCGCTTCTGTTGCTTTATTGAGTATTACATTCTTTTCCTGAGGAGTTAAATTCTTATCGTTTTCCATTGGCTTAATATTAGCATGGGAGATGGGAAACAAAAAAATTGAGATAAGAATGGTAACCAAAGGGATCTTATACTGGTCATATTGAACTGTCGACAAAGTAAATGCCAAATTTCACTATTATGTTATAATTTATCTAACAATTTAATGCTAGCAAAAATACAAACATCAGTTATTTCAATATTAATAGTTCTAGTTGCCGCGATACTTCTTGCTGATGTCAGTTTTAAGAATTTTGTACAAAAAGAGCTCATGACATCCATAAAAAACACTGATCAAAAAGAAGAAGAACTGATTTCTACTGAAGACATTCAAAACCTACCTCCTCCTGTGCAGAAATACCTTAGATATGCAAAGGTAATTGGCAAAGAAAAAATAAAGTATGCATGGATAAAACAAGAAGGGACAATAAGAGCTGACGCAAAATATCCATGGTTAAAAACCGAAGCAGAACAAGTAACCGTAATTGATCCCATGTCCAGATTATGGTTCGCAAAAACAAGACTAACTCCACTATTCTTCATTAAGACCAGAGACATCTTTACGAACAATGGCAGTGAAATTCAAATAAAACTATATTCCCTTTTTAAAATTGCAGAAATTAAAGGCAGAGAGATGGAACAATCAGGTCTGGTGGCATTCTTGAATGATATGCCTCTATTCCCGACTGCATTCCTGAGCAAATCCATTACATGGGTATCTTGGAACAGCACAAGCGCAAAAGCATTGATAACAAATAACGGGATCGCAGTTACCGGAACATTTTTCTTCAGCGAAAACGGAGAGATAGTATATTTCATTTCATCAGACAAGTATAGAGCGAACGGAAAAAAGCTTGAAAAGACCATGTGGTCTGTAACCTATGCGAAATATAAGGATATCAACGACCTGATGATACCGACAGAATATGTTGCAACATGGAATCTTGACAGCGGAGATCTTGAATATGCCAGATTCAAACTAAAAGAAATAGAACTTCATACAATCGTTGAATGATATAATCTATCAAATTATTTCCACACGCTATTCATTTTATTCCCCACGCCATGTCGTGGGGCTACTGGTGGTATAATTCGTTTATGCTATATAAAATTATTGCAATTGTTGCGGCACTTCTAACTTCTTCCGGGTTTTTGCCTCAGATGATCAAGGGGTTTCAAACGAAGCAATTAAAAGATGTCTCAACGTTCACATTGCTGCTGTCAGGTACGGGAACAGCTCTATGGGCAATTTACGGGTTCTCTCTCGGAGATATGATCATTATTTGCGCAAATTTATTTACTTGTTCTACATTGATTGTTCTTCTTGTGATGCAGAGGATGTATAGTAAATAAAACCCCAAATCCCAATGACCAAATCCCAACTTGGAAATTGGGATTTAAAATTTAGATGGTTTTCGCATTCTGTAGGCTTCGTACATGATCAGGGCCGCTGCGACTGATGCATTAAGTGATGAAATTTTACCTCGCATAGGAATCCTTACCATAAAATCGCATTTAGTTCTAACAAGAGGAGCAATCCCTTTATTTTCTCCGCCAATAACAATTGCAACAGGCAATCTATAATCCACTTCACTTAATTTGTTGCTTCCAAGAGCATCTATTCCAACTATCCAAAGCCCCTGCTCTTTTAGATCATTTATAGTTGAAGAAAGATTTGCTACCCTAGCAACTTTTACGTATTCTATAGCGCCAACAGAAGTCCTGCCAATGGTCGGAGTTACGCTTACAGATCTGTCCTTTGGAATAATAATTCCATGAACTCCAGCAGCATCACATGTCCTTACAATTGCACCAAAGTTTTGAGGATCTTCAAGACTGTCCAGTATAACGATAAAAGGAGCTTCTCCTTTTTCTTTAGCATCGGCTATAAAATCATGATAATCATCATAAGATTTACCATCGGCCAAAGCGACAACACCTTGAGAGAATTTTGCATATTTTTGAAGCGTATAATTATCTGCCCAGGAATACCTTACTCCTTTTTCTTTGCATAACTCAACTATTCTATCAATGGCTTTATCTACCCCCGCCAAATTTACCGATACACACTTTTTGTATTGGACGACCAGCCTTCAGGGCTTCTTTTACCGGATTTTTTCCGCATATTACCTCTTGCATTGTATCCTCATTTTCTTTGAACGCAGTTTATTACATTCTCAAATATTTTTAGCGCGTGATCTATTTGTTTTTTTGAAACGTTTATTGCAGGAATGAAGCGTATTACATTATCATGAATTCCGCAGTTTATTAAAAGAAGCCCTTCATCAAGACAGGCTTTCATTATTGCTTTTGTAATATCGGCATCCCCTGCCCCATCGGCTTTTACAAACTCTACACCTATCATCATCCCAATTCCTCGAACATCCCCAATTACAGGGTTTTTCTTTTTTAACCCTGAAAGTTTATATTTTAAATACTGCCCGTGCTTTTCAGCTTTGAGCAGAAGATTTTCTTTTTCAATTGTATTGAGTACAGCAAGTGCAGCAGCACAAGCTATTGGATTTCCTCCAAAGGTTCCTCCGTGCGCTCCTGTTGTCCATTTATCCATCAATTCTTTTTTTGCAATAATGCCTCCCAGAGGAAAACCGTTTGCAATCGCTTTTGCAAAGACAAGAATATCAGGAACCACATTAAAATGTTCATAGGCGAACATCTTTCCTGTACGTCCAATGCCTGTCTGAACTTCATCAAAAATAAGAACTATCCCGTTTTTGTCACATATTGAACGCAAACGGTTGAGATATCCTGACGGAGGAACAATGTATCCGCCTTCTCCCTCTATCGGCTCAATTATCATTGCAGCAATATTTCCTGCGGAATCTGAAATGATCTTTTCGGTCTTTGACAAACACTCAAAAGAACAGGTTTCAGGAGATAAGCATTCACCGTTATCATTTTTGCAACGGTAACAGTATGGATATGGAGCAACTTTAACATTCTGCATGAGACTGTATCCGCTGCTGTATTTTGCTTTTGATGTTGTGACTGACATAGCAGCATATGTTCGTCCGTGAAAACCACCGGAGAAACATATAATGCCATCTTTTTTTGTTGTATATTTTGCAAGCTTGATGGCCGCCTCTATCGCACCGCTGCCATCCTGACAAAAGAATACTTTATCAAGTCCTTCAGAAGTTATTTGCTTTAATTTCTCTGCGAGCTGAACATATTTTTCATAATAAGCAACGCCTATACAGATATGCTCTAAATTATCGATTTGTTTTTTTGCTGCTTTTGAAACGGCTTTGTGACAATGACCGAGGGATGTGACTGCAATGCCGCATGAGAAATCAAGGATCTTTTTGCCATCAACAGAAAATAAATAGGATCCTTTTGCACCGGAAATTTCCAAATCATTGTAATGCCCCAATACAGGGGAAACACAATCCTGATAACGTGATATTAATTCATTTTTGTCCATATTTTTTCGTTTTATACGGGCGAAATTGCCATGCAATTTATTTCGTACAGCCATGCCATGGCATGGCTCTACAATAATATTATACCGCCTGGACGGATTTTACCTCAGGGACATCCTTCTTTACTGTCTCTTCTACCAGGCTTTTTAATGTCATGGTGGCCATTGGGCAACCGCCACAGGCTCCTTCTAATCTGACACCAACAACGCCGGTTGCTGCATCATAGGAAATAAACGTAACATCTCCGCCATCTGCCTGTAAATATTTTCTAATCGTCTCTATCGAAGCCTTGATTTTTTCTTCCATTATATGGTCCTCCTTGATTGTTTATTACATTTTGTACAGACGCAAAATTTTGCGTCTCTACGACGGGATAAAACCTACAATATTTCGTTCATGGAACCGGAACGAAAACCGTCGATATCAACCGTTACGTATGTGAATCCGATTTTCTTGAAATAACGGGAAATATCATTAATTATATCATTTTTCCAGAGGAGAGAAGGATTGTCGAGTTCGATGCGAGCGATGGTTCCATGATGACGAACGCGAATGTTGTTACGTAGAGACGCATGATTATGCGTCTTTACAAGGAGACAACGGATATATGATTCCGCCAATTCAATTTGTTTTAATTTTTCGGGGGTGATGATTTCGCCATATGGGAATCGTGAAGCCAAACATGCGCATGAAGGGGCATTCCATGTCGGCAATTTATAAGATTTGCTCAATTTACGAATCTCTGCCTTTGTCATTTTTGCTTCCTGCAAAGGACTCCTTACCTTTAGCTCTTTCTTGGCAATTGCTCCCGGACGAAAATCAGACAGGTCATCAATATTTGAGGCATCAATAACATAAGAGATGTTTTTCTTCTTTGCAATCTTTATCAATTCCTTTAATAATTCGCTCTTACAGTAATAACATCTGTTCTTTGGGTTCTTTACAAAATTCGGATCTTTGAATTCATTCGTATGGATAATTAGGTGCTTGACCTTCATTGATTTTGCCAAAGATTTTGACTGCGCTAATTCTGATTTTGTATATGTCGGAGATACGGCAGTAACAGCTAACACATTATCCCCCAAAACATCTTTTGCTACTTTACATAAAAAAGTGGAATCTACACCTCCGGAATAGGCAATGAGTACAGAACCCATTTTTGAGAGGATGGATTTTAGGGTTTGAAGAGCCACGCAATGGCGTGGCTCTTCATTACGAGAAGGCATATTTCATCACCCCATATCCCACCATGCCACATATTCCGTACAGCCATGCCATGGCATGGCTCTACAGTATGGCCGCAACCTTTTTGGATAATGCGTCTTTTTGTATCATGCCGACAACGCGGTCAACTTCTTTGCCGTTTTTATAAAATATCAAGGTTGGGATCCCCATGATCTTTAGATTAGCAGCTATAGTTGGATTATCATCTGTATTAAGCTTCATGAATTTTACTTTGCCCTTATAATCATTTGCTACCGCCTCGAACACAGGAGCTACCATTCTGCATGGACCACACCAAGGAGCCCACAGGTCCATAACTACAGGTATATTTGATTTTATAACCTCGCTGTCGAAATTTGCTGAATTGATCTCTGGTAATGCCATCGTTTTCTCCTTTTCTTTGCCCTCATCCCTGCCCTTCGGGCATCCCTTCTCCCAGAGGGAGAAGGGACTGTCATCATAATCTTAACAGATTCCTCTCCCTTTGGGAGAGGGAATTAAAGGGTGAGGGTCATAAAGCCCCTATTTCATCGTGTCGATCATGCCGCCATTTGTATCAATTGCAACGATAACGGGAAAATCCTTTACAACAATCCTGCGGATTGCTTCTGTGCCCAACTCCGGATAGGCTATTATATCGGATCTGACTATCTTTTGCGAGAGCAATGCTCCGGCCCCGCCATAAGTTGCAAAATAAACCGCTTTATACTTAATTATAGCATCAACGACAAGCTGACTTCTTCTGCCTTTTCCTATCATTCCAAGCATTCCAGCCTTTAACAATGCCGGTGTGTATTTGTCCATGCGGGATGATGTTGTTGGCCCCGCTGAACCAATAATATGCCCTTTTTGTGCAGGAGTTGGCCCGACATAATAGATAATTTGGTCTTTTAAATCTACAGGAAGTCTTTTGCCTGAATGTATCAGTTCATGTATCCTGTTGTGTGCAGCATCGCGAGCTGTCAGCAACTCACCGGATATGAGGACCTCATCACCGGCTTTTAGAGTTGAGAGATCTTTTTTGGAGAATGGGAATCTAAGGGTTTTCATACAGAAATTATAGCATTATCGATATATACACTATTATCAACTTAGACAATATTAAAATTAAATACTATATCTAATCCCTAGCCCTTTCATATAATCATAAGGACGGTAAATCGCCTCAACTTGAAAGTTATATAGCTTCAATTTGACATCATAAGATTGGTTAAAATTAGCATCATATTGAAGTCCTAAAGATGCCCCGAATTTTTTGTCGTTATATTGCAGTTCTAGAGAATATGAATCTAACAACCCCCTGCCTATTGAGTTGAAATTCCCATTCCAACGATTTAAATGTGTTTCATTCGCAGTTGCCCAGTTGGCTTCTATAGAAAATTTGTCATAAGTCACCCCTACTTCAAGTGCAAGATTCCATGCAAAACCGTTTCCTGAATATTTCTCACCGGATTTAGAGGATCTGTAATAAATTGTTTCCTCTCCACTAATATATCCAAAATTTAATTCAGCTCCAGTTGAGAATGAAAAGTCCTTGAATATTGATGTAGATCCCACACATCCTAATCCAGCGTATATTTTTTGTATGTTTGAGTGCATGATATCAAATTCGGTATCGCAATCATAAGGAGCGATGTACTCAGCATTATTCTTAGAATACTCAGAATATATATATAAGGCAGCGTTTTCTATTTGCGGTTTGAGATAGTATTCGACACGCACAGAAGCAACATAATTATCTTTAAAATCATAATCTCCACCCTGAGAACGATAAAGATCATAATATTCCGGTTTTGGAGCAGCAACATATCTTGAATTTACGCCTATCTCGATATCCCCGCCGGTCCTGGACAATTTTGGAATGAATGTCATTGTGATTCCCCCCTATGCGTATATATCGAATAATAATGAAGTAAAAATCGCTGATTATGAGAAAGATTAGATAGTAGAACGTAGAGCGTGGAGCGTTGGGGGGATGAGATTAGAGAATTACGCTGCCATGCCTGTGAGCATGGAACTCTATATTGACTGCAACAGGAAGGCTGGCGATGAAAAGCAAACTATTTGAAATTGTCACCTAATGTCTTAATAATTGATTCAATATCAGGTTTTATCGTCGGAATATCTTCTTTGATAACCTGCCATACCATATCTACATCAATACCGGAATAATCATGAATAAGCTTATTTCTCATCCCGATCATTAATTTCCATGGAACAGCATGATTCGTCTCTTTTACCTCTTCTGGTATTTTTCTAGAAGCTTCGCCTATAATCTCCAAGCATCTAATAACAGCATTAATCGTTTTCTTGTCAATAATAAACGTCGACATAGTATAATCTTTTGTAAATTCAGCGATATCTTCAATGGAGTTCAATATATCTTTTAGATAATCGATATACTGTCTTTCAATCATACAAGCTTAACCTCAGACAATATATGTTTACCGATCTCTGTTTTCATAGATTTTCTGGATACTAAATCTACTTTTGCCCCCAACAATCTTGATAGAGATTCTTCAAGATCTAAAAACAAAAACAGACTAATAGGCTTGCTAAATTCAACCAATATGTCGAGATCACTTGCCTCTGTGTTCTCTCCTCTTACAAAGGATCCAAAAACACCAATACTATTTACAGAATATCTCTCGGCTAATATTGGTTTGTACAATTTGATCTTGTCAAATATTTGTATTAGGGTTGGCATCGGTTTTATTATATCACGAGATCATTATTGATCCATGCCTGTGAGCATGGCACTCTATATTGACTGCAACAGGAAGGCTGGCGATGTGGCATGGCAGAGTTTCGATATTGACCGCAAGACACGTCGTACGTCCACCGAAACCGGAAGGGCCGATGCCAAGTTTGTTTATCTGATCAAACAATTCCTTTTCAAGTTTTGCTAAACTCTTGTCTTTGTTCTTTTTATCTAAATTCCTAAGCAATGCTTTT
>CAZWKB010000004.1:26167-32348 GCA_964633925.1 uncultured bacterium | reverse complement strand
AAAATTGCCACCGACACCAACCCCTACGATCATTGGAGGACAGGGATTTGGACCGGCAGCTTTTACCGTTTCCATAACAAACGCTTTTATGCCCTCAATTCCATCTGACGGTTTTAACATTTTTAAGGCGCTCATATTTTCCGAACCGGCACCTTTTGCCATTAATTGCATTTTGATTTTATTGCCAGGAACTATTTCTGTGTGAATAATTGCAGGAGTGTTGTCGTTTGTATTTTTTCTGTCGAATGGGTGATGTACAACAGATGCTCTTAAATAGGCCTTTTTTACAGCGCGTCTTATTCCCTCATTGATCGCATCATTTAAATTGCCACCCGTTATCTTAACATCCTGCCCTATTTCTATAAAAACAATGGCAAGACCCGTGTCCTGACAAACAGGAATGCGCTTTTTTCCGGCAATACAAATATTATCAATGAGAACTTTTAATGAATTCTTTGCTCTGGCTGATGTCTCTTTTGAAATTGATGCGGATAGTTTTTTTACAACATCTTTTGGAAGATCAATACTTGAATTGATGTAGAGGGATTCGATGGCAGATGTTATCTTATTTACGTTTATTGTTTTCATATCACTATTGGGCTGGCACAAGGCCAGCCCGTACGATATCATTATACATGGCATTATTCCCCACGCCATGGCGTGGGGTTACATTATTCACATAATAATAAGGTGTTTTTGATTACAGCTGCTGATTTGTGAAGGACATGTTTTTCGTCTTCTGTAATTGAAAGCTCAAGAATTCCTTCAACACCCTCTTTGCCAAGACGCGTTGGAACACCAACAAAAACATCGGTCAAACCATATTGCCCTTTCAGATATACGGCACATGGCAGGATTTTATTCTCATCATTTACAATCGCTTTTACCATTTCTACTGCACTGGCTGACGGTGCATAAAAAGCGCTTCCGGTTTTTAATAATTTTACTATCTCGGCTCCCCCATCTTTTGTTCTCTGCACAATTTCTTCAAGTCTTTCTTTTTCGATTACTTCGGTAACAGGTTTGCCGTCTATCTTTGTATATTGAGTAAGAGGAACCATTGCATCTCCATGTCCGCCGAGCACCATAGCCTCGATCTTTGAAGCAGGAACCCCTGTCTCCATTGAAAGGAATGTTACAAATCTTGAAGTATCAAGAATTCCGGCCATGCCGATTACTTTTTTATTGCTGAATCCTGTCGTTTTCCATAAAAGCTGAGTCATGACGTCAAGAGGATTTGTAACTACAATAACGATTGCTTCAGGAGCATGGATCTGAATCTGAGAAGCAACATGTTTAATTATTTTACCATTTGCAATAACAAGATCTTCTCTCGTCATTCCCGGTTTGCGGGCAAGACCGGCAGTAACAACAACTATATCGCTGTTTACGATATCGCAATATTCATTTGATCCACATATCTTACAATCAAAACCTTCTACAGGGGAAGATTGCATAATATCTAGCGCTTTGCCCTGAGGCATGCCATCTACGATATCAAACAATATTACATCACCCAGATTTTTTTCTACAATTCTTCTTGCAACCTCGGACCCTACGTTACCTGCCCCAATTACGGATATTTTTTTCATTTCATTGCTCCAATGATCGCGTCTGCCATCTCTTTCGTGCCAACCGATGTTGGATCGTTGCGATCTGCTTTCATATCATAGGTAACGTCTTTACCTTCTGCTATTACATCTGATATTGCTTTTTCTAATTTATCGGCGGCCTTGTCCTCTTTTAAATGCCTTAACATCAATACTGCTGACAACATCATTGCACAAGGATTTACTTTGTTTAGCCCTTTATATTTTGGAGCGGAACCGTGAGTTGGTTCAAACAATGCACATTCTGTTCCTATATTTGCACCAGGGGCCATTCCAAGACCACCAACAAGACCGGCACAAAGATCGGAAAGAATATCACCATAGAGATTTGGAAGAGCTATAACATCATACATCTCAGGTTTTTGTACAAGCTGCATGCACATATTGTCTACGAGAACTTCCTGATATTCTATTCTGCCTTTAAATTCTTCTGCAACCTCTCTGGCTACAGCATAAAATAAACCGTCAGTAAATTTCATGATATTGGCTTTTGTAACGGCTGTCACTTTTTTCCTGTTGTGTTTAACGGCATAATCAAAAGCATATTTTACTAATCTTTTGGTTCCACTGATGGATATAGGTTTGATAGAAATACCTGAATCAGGTCTTATCTTTTTTGAAGAGGCTTTTTCTATAGAAGCAATTAGCTTAGTGGTTTCCTGTTTTCCTTCTTCAAATTCTATTCCCGCATAAAGATCTTCTGTATTTTCTCTGACAATAACAAGATCGATATTTTCATATTTAGATCTTACTCCATCATAACTTTTGCATGGTCGAACACATGCATAAAGATCAAGTTCTTTTCTCAGCGCTACATTAACACTTCTAAAACCCGTTCCAATTGGGGTTGTTATAGGCCCTTTTATTGCAACTTTTGTCTTTCTGACTGAATCTATCACGCTTTGAGGCAGTGGAGTCCCGTATTTATCCATAACATCGGAGCCTGCTTCTGCTATTATCCAGTTAATTTTTACTCCTGTAGCATCAACGCATCGTCTGGTAGCATCTGAAATTTCGGGACCAATACCGTCACCTGGGATCAATGTAATATCATGCATTTTTTGTTTTCTCCTATAGGAAAATTATAGCATGATAGATTCGATAAGAAGGGCCCACGTAAAAGGGGGTCCCTTTTTGGTATCAAAAACGTAAAAAACGTCAAATTTGTGTGAAATTATTGAAACAATATGCCGATAAAATGATGTTGAAGATTATTTATACAGGAGAATATTTATGTCGAATTTTGTGACCGGATCGATAAAAAATCCAGCAGCGGCTTTCAATCAATATAATATGGGTTTTAATATTACGCCAACAAACTTTGAGATCGGCCCTTCAGTTCAGGAAAATACAAGGCCAATTGTTACGGAAGAAATCATCGACAGTCAGGCAGAATATATTTCCTCACTGAACCATAGAGTTGATCCGTTGAAAAGCTATCTGACACAGACAGATTTTGATCAGCTTGTTATGACAAATCTTTTCAGAGAGAGCTGCGAAGGAACGACTCCTATCGCACACTTTGAATTATTTATCAGTAAACTGCCAAAGAACAGAAATTTCATGATATTGTCGGGACTTCAGGATGCATTGCATTGGATGATGAATGCAAAAATGGATGAAGACAGAATAAAATATGTAATTGATCAACCCATTATCAGAGACAGTAACTGCGATAAAAAAGATTTTGCGGATTATCTTAGAAATTTCAGATTTAAGCTTGATGTCTGGTCTCAGGATGAAGGATCATTCTATATGCCGACAGCTCCCTATATCGGAGTTTCCGGCCCAATTGAACAGGCCTTGATGTTTAAAACTTATCTGCTTTCAGCATTAAACAGCCGAAGTGCCTTTTCTACAAGAGGAGCACAATACAAACTTGCAAATCCAAGAATGAATCTGCTGGCAATGGAAATGAGAGGGATGAATGCAGAACTTTCTGAAGTAGTTTCATATGAGCTATGGAAACAGGGCTTTATTGCAACATCAAATACTGAAGCCGGTTATCAATATGGAATCCCTTCTTCCGGAACGAACTCACAGACAATGTATCTGGCATTTGATCAGGAAATAGAAGCCATTCGCAAATGGATGGATGTATATCCTAATTATCCTATGGTATTGACCGATACATACCATTTGTTGATTAATGCTCTCAAGCATGCTCAGGTGTTACAGGAAAGAAATATAAACTCATCATCATTCAGACATGACAACAAAGACTTTGTAAACATGACAGGTCAGTACATAAAGATCATGAAAAAAAACGGGATTGATCTGTCAGGAAAAATAGAGCAGGACTTGAATGTGAACCTAGAAGATATCGTGACAAAAGAAGAGGACATGCTCCACACTCCCAGTGTTTTTAAACTATCTGAAATAGACGGACCGGACGGATCTAAATTTATCTGCAAATTCTCTCTTGGAAATAAAGGAAAATCATCTCTTCCTGGAATTCATCAGGTTTGGAGAACTCTTGACAACGGGAAAGCAAAAAAAGACACCATTGCGTTATTGGATGAAACAGTAGAAAACGCAACCCCCCTTATGAAACCACTGACAAGCAACGGATTCCTTTTGAATAAGTATCCCGATAAGGAACAGCTCCGGCTTCAATATGAAAGAGGAAGATCTCAGCTCCCAGAAATATTAACCGCTTCAACACAAACACTCAGTGACTATGAGTATCCTGTTGAGATGACAGAAAGAACAAAACAATTGAAAGACAGGATAATCTTTGATATATATGAAAGAGAAATAGCTCCGTATACTACTGAATTACTTAAAAAACATACTCCGGGAGGTTAACATAATTAAAAGCCATCGGCTAATAAATCTTTTCCCATTTCCAAACGCCGTTTTCCCACTGGCCTTCTTTTTTGAGATTGCCTGATGCGTCAAAAGTTTTCCATGAACCGTCTTTTTGGCCGTTCTTGTAATTTCCTTCTTCTCTGACACGCTTGCCTCCGGCATAGAATTTTGCAATGCCGTCTTCCGTCCCTTTGCTAAATGTTATCTCTTTCAGAATATCTCCAAAAGGATAGTAATATTTCCAGACACCATCTTTGAAGTTCATTTGATTTGATTTCATAACATTGAAAACCTCTATACTTACCGCAACTAATTTTGGATCGAGTGTCATTTCGGAAGGTTCTGTAAGTTTGCGGACAGAACTGCTAACTTTACCTGTTTCATCGATATAATTATTTTTTACCAAGTCATTCCAAATGCTTGTGACGAACGTAGCTTCGAAAGAAAGATTCTCCTTGCTGATAACAGCTTCGCTATAGCTGCCCTCTTCTTTCAACTTCCCGTCTTCATCATAATATTTCCATGGTCCTATCTTTTGTCCGTTTTTATAACTGCCCTCTTCTATTGTCCTGCCGATAATGTCGTAATAAACATACTTGCCGTTTTGTTCATCATTCTTAAATTCCATTTCTTTCATCGGCACGCCAACATAATAATAATATTTCCAGAGGCCGTCTTTTTTGCCCTCTTTATAGGTCCCTTCTTCTATAAGCCAGCTGCCTTTGTTATATGTTTTCCATGCACCTTCTTTTTTACCGCTTTTAAAGGCGCCCTCTTGTTTTATTATGGATAATTTGTCACTGAAAAATGATTTGAATTGACCTTCGGCACTTGGAAGACCTTCAACCTCGTCAGATATCCTGTTGCCGTTAAGATAGTTCTCATCCGCATTGACAGAACATGACAATACTATTACTAATATATAAGACAATAAGAATTTGTTCATTTTAATGGAATTATATCATGTTCAATGATATTTTCTAGCAAAAACACTCTCAGAGGACTATGGGATTATTGCCTTGAATGATAGAAGATCCAAAGATATCAGACATTTTGTAAATATCGGATAGTCAGCTCCGCAAGTGCCTATTGAATAGTTAAGGCTGACGGCTGTTTTTTTCATGAGCTCTCCCGTATTAAACAACCCTCCCCCAAGATTTTCAAAATGTGTGCCAAGTTTTCTGATATTATAAAAATCCGGCATACCAAAATCATTCGAATTTCTAAAAAGTCTTTCTCTGGCGGCCAAGCTACTTGTTTCCTGATTGATACAAACATCCAAAACCTTTGTTTGGTCCGCATTGAATAGTGCAACCATAATATCTATCGGTTTTTGCAATAACTGGAACTTTAACGCATTGGATGCCAGCTCATATATTACAAAAGAAACCAGCCCCTTGTCTTTATCAGCCAGATTTAAAGGACTGATTATTTCCTCCATTGAAAAGCTTGTCGGAGCAAGAATATTAAGTTCTAAAAACTGAGGGTCATTAAATATGACAGCTTCCTGCTGCAGATTATTTGTATCAATGATTGCATTACACAATTCGATACAATCAGGGCGCGTATTAAATGCCTCTCCGGCTAAAAATTCAGATGATCGTGTATTGATAACTGGTAATTGCTGTATTACCGAAGTCGTTCCTGTCAATATTGGATTTACTTTGTATCCGCTCATAACACATATTTATCGTTTAATATTTCCGAAAATTTCATAGAACAGAGAAAGGGAACAATATGGATTTGAATATTTATCACTA
>CAZWKB010000004.1:22465-26157 GCA_964633925.1 uncultured bacterium | reverse complement strand
AGCAGAAGCGACTAGGCCGACAAATAATAGAATATAGCCTTCAGGGCTATCGAAACCAAAACTCAAAAATCTAGAGCTTGTTACAACAGTCCAGATAATAACTACTAAAGGGCTCCAATCTCTGTATCTGATGCCTGCGTCATGATACATTTCTCTGACATCGTCATCATGAACTATTGGCAGGTTATGGACCTGCCCTATCATTTCTGTAATTGCAAGAGGATTGCCGTTTGCGGTGGTGCGTATCTTTGTAACAAACAACTGGTAGTTAGGGATTTCTAGCCCGACAGTGAGTTCTTTTATTAATTCATTTACTGCCTGCGTTGATAATGGCTCAAGAACTACTTTTCTGAATTTCCACCATATTACCTTGAGTCGCTCAGAAGTATTCGAGGATGCCCCAAGTATTGTAAAGCATTCAAATAGTTTAAGAAAGATATTTACATCAGTTATCTTTAGACGATCAAGATTGTCTATAACTATAATGGGATTATCTTTAACTTCTTTGATCAATAACTCTATTATTTCTTGAGAGCAAGATCGAGAACCAAGGGATAATCTTTCCTTCCAGTTTGGACAATATTTTTCACAAATGGTCAATAAGCATTGTTTGAGGGGCACGGGGGAATCCAGATACAAGAGTGAAGTAGATGAAATATTTTTTAGCAAATGAGTTTTGCCTATGCCAAGAGCACCTACCAGAAGCGTTGAATTCTTTCTGGATAGATATTCATTAATTTCCGATATTTCTTTTTCTCTGCCGATCGTTATGTTTGCGCTTGCGGATCTTTTTGGCGAAACGAGGATTACCTTTGATCTTTTTGGATCTTTACGGATCAGTTTTGTAATTATTTTTACTATCTTTGGTCTATGGTCTATCACTTCAAGCCGATCAGAAGATAATGCATGCTCTTTTTCGCAGGCTGCTGCTTGAATATATACTGCTAATGCTCTAGGATCTTTTAACCCGAGTATCGCAGAGACGTTAGCTACACTTGTTTCTGTTGACAGCAGACGCATTGCGAAAGTATTGCGCAAAGTGAGAGAATTAACGTTCTGTCTTATGTGTGATGCCCGAGCATATTTTCTTATCACTTTATCAAGATACCAGCCGGTCATTCTCTTTTGCTCGCCATGCATTGACACGAATAATGAGGAACTGTGATTGTCATTTCTGTCATTCGACCAAGCGATCAAGGCATCCATGAGTTGGTTATTGATGGGAATATCTCTTTTGTGCTGGCCCCCGACATGAAGCATTTTGGTGTCGTATGAAACAGAATCAATATTGAGATCTACGAGTTCTTTGAGACGTACACCGGTGTCAAGAAATAAGCGCATTATTGCATAATCTCTTGAGCTCTGAACCTGTGAGAGAAAGGCTTTTGTCTCGGCAATAGACAAGAATTCAAAACCGTTTTTATCTGCTACCATGACCCCACCACCTCCCCTCCCCCCTACATATATATATCGGCTAAAAAGAGGGATGATGGCGAGAAATATATTGAGGGCGGGGCTTGTGCCCGTCCATTGGCATATTTGCGATGAGGGGGATTATATTTAGGGCGGCCATAAAGGCCGCCCGTACAATTATCATTTTTTTTATCATTCAAAGGTGAATGTAGAGATCGCGGAGGGTCAGCTGTTGTGCACGGGGGGTGTTGGTTGGGTGGGGGGGGCTTTTTCCATCTAAACATACGTGCGATAACCGTTATTTTTGTGATTTGTTAATGAACTCTTCGAATTTTCTATTCAACACATATACGTAATCACAAATTGCAAGAGAAAAATCCAACAGATATCTTGCACGTTCTTTTGTAATCTTCTCGTTGCCTGCATGAGCTCCAACATTTCTTTGTAACCTAAGTGCTTCTGCCCATTCAAATATCTTTTTGTCAATAATGCTTTTTTCAAGTAACTCTTTTAAGCTTTTAACTAAAATTTTTTCTTTTGTGTTATTGTCTTCACACATTTCCTCAAGTGTTCTCCCACACATTACCGCACAAGCATTATACGCCTTCGCAACATAGCATTTCTGAGCTTCTTCTAAAGATTCTTTTACATTCCTTGGAATCCTATAATCTAAGGAAGAGACAGGTTTTGGCCATAATCGAGATGGTTCAGAATAATAGGCTTCTCTTTCGTCACCTAGATAACCAATATCCTGTCCTGCTAAGATTGGCCAACCACAGGATGGACATTTGATAAATGAAACAATAAGGGGGTTCTTCAGGATCATGAATCTCTTCCTGAGCCAATATTATTGCGTCTACCATAGCTTCGCAAACAGTGCATTCAATTATCATATTAATTCCCTTTCTTTTCCCATATTTCTGTTATCGGCTTTATGAAGTTAATGTGCTCACAATCAACAATCACTTCCTCATTCAATATCTTCACTTCATTTTGCCTTCTTTCGAATATGGAACAAAACGAATATAACTCACCTTCAGAATTTGCTGCAATCAATTGGATCCCCTCTTTTCTATTGCTCGATTGTAATTCATGCTTAGTCAACAATGAATCACTAGAACCTCCAAGCCATATCTCATTTATCAAAATTATCGATATAGCACCTGTTTTTTTCATATCCGTTGCTAACCGTCGAATCATAATGTGTTTTTGTTGACGGTCACGAGAAATTAACACCCTAAGTTCTTCATGATCTTTCGGATATCCTATAAATGCAATTGGAACATGGCTGCCATCTTTTTGAATCATTATCTTAGCCAAATCAAATAGGACCTTTGCCTTCTCATAAAAACTCTCGGAACCTTTCGGGAACTGATTGTTTTCTATAGAATACCTTTTCTTGGCCATATCCTGTAATGACTTATCTTCTTCAATATAGGACTCAACATAACTAAAACCACCACCTGTATGCCAATCAACCCAAATCGAACGATCCCATTCCTGAGCCATCATACATGGAATATTTGTCTTTTGGAATGCTGATGAACTATCACCGAAAGGACATTCATTATTGTGATTATCAACAAGGTGTTTGTGAGCGTCATTAATGAGACTACTTAATACAGAAAACACATGGGTCAAGGCTTCTAGTATTTCACAATCTGGCATGGAGGAATCAACCCATAGTCTTTCGATTCTCAATAGTCCCATTCTGTCTTTTATCCATTCCGGCTTATCATTAATAATATATCCAATTGCGCTCTCTGTTTCAGACAAAACAGGAAATTCCATTTCAAAGACAGGATTTTTCAGCCAAGAATCAACTATTTCAACTCTCATTTTGCTTAGTGTCACTAAATCACCTTGTTTTACAATCGTATTTCTAGAATCAACAAGCCAACGAAGGACAGGATCAGATTTCATTTTATCTTGCCAAGCTCCGTACCAAACTCTAAATTCTTTAATATGTTTTTGGTTGCTTTGAAGAATCCACGTAACATTCCTTAAAGATTGAATACAATTATTAATTGCCAATCTAAATTCTTCTGGTTTAAAATAACACTCTTTCGCCATTACCCATGAATTAAGACAGTCAATTAATCTTTGTTCTACGACATAAAGAAGACACTTTGTATCAGTCATGTTTGATCTCCAAAAACATATTGATGATTATCTGTCTCAAAGAATTATTCGTATCAAAGACAAATAAACATTTTCTCCACAATTGCAGGAATTCTTGATATGTAAAGCGATGGTACTCTTTAAAGTTGTTTTTCATT
>CAZWKB010000004.1:12421-22455 GCA_964633925.1 uncultured bacterium | reverse complement strand
TCATTGAATTCTTTGCAAAAAAAACCGTGCTGTTTATCTAATCCGACATATCCACTATGAATGCACACTTAAATCATCTTAAAATCAAAATCCGATCTGCTTATTCCAATCTCCGATATATTGTTCTATTCTCCTAAATTCATTTTGACTTAAGAATCTATTATGAGCAATAAAGTTCCTCGCCTTTTCTAGTTCATCCATTCTTTGCTTTAGCCATGCCTGAGTTGGAATAAGAAATTGAAAATCGGTCCAATTTTGAATAATTATATCTGCCAAATGACCAAAGTCAACAAACTCCAACAATTCTATATTTTCTCCTTCAAGCCAACTATTTTCTCTAGCGTCCTTCTGTCTTTTTGATGCAAATGTTTTAATTTTATCAGGGACCCCTTCGTCCCACCATCTTTCGTCATATTTTTCTCGCAACCGTTCTTTTATTAATTCTCTTACTGAATTTTCAAAACAGTTCATTAGTACATAAATCCTAGCCATCATTAATGCTTCGTTTCTCAAGGGGATAGAAAATAGTGAAAGAACATCCTCCATTAAAGCCTTCTCTGAAATCTCCGTATCCGCACCTATTCTAATTCCTGCGGATTTATATTTATCACATTCGGCTTCAAACATCAATGCTCGAAATAACCATTCCCTAACATTAGATTTCTCATTCACTTAATAAATGCTCCTTTAATGATTTGAAAATCGAATTATAAACCTCTATATCTTTTGTTGCAGGAAGATGCACCTCAATGTTATATCTCAACTGTGGAGTAAATATTGTATTGGCTTGCTTCTCTTCAGTTGGTTTTGTAGATTTAGAATTATCTTGCGCTACTTTCTTCTTTGAGGATTCGGATTCTTCAGTTTTTTTGACATTCATTGATAAATCAGCATGCGTCAACAGAGAGAGAAAAGTATTCGCCATAAAACCCGCAACTTGATTACTTACGTTATGAGTTGATTTAAATAGCCCTACTATTTCTCTTTTGTTTTCGACGGAAGGGTTTTCTGATAAATGGAATATCTCAGAATATGCAACCCTCAAAGCTTCCCCCAATACATGAGCTGACTTTGCCGCATTCCTGAATTCATGGTACAAGCCAGTAGGTTCGCCATTGTCTGTCAAAAACCCTAAATCTTTTAACACCCCGATAAAAGCTCTGTCATTACTACTTGAGAAGCCAATCTTTTTAAGATGGTCTGTAGAAAATCTTTCAGGAGCTGTCCCCTCAACAATCTTTTTTAAAATAGAATCAATATTCTTTACACTATTTAGATACTTTTTTGAAAGCATTTATTTTCTCCTTTTTTGCATTACTTAGGCCAATATTATAGCACAAACAAACCCTATACACATTTTCTTTAGATACCTATAATTTTAGGAAACGACATAAACATCAACTACGGCTCAGAATAGACCGAGTTAGATTAACTGATATGTTTTACTATATTAGTGAAATAATTGAAAAGCAATGACAATATAGGTCACGATAATTTTTAAGAAAGGAAGGGTATATCAAATAATATTATCAAACATCTCCCCTTCCTTGAGGATCAAGCCTGCCCGCCTTTCAAATGGTCGGCGTGGCAGGCGGGTCCGCCCATTTTCTTGGTGGTGCAAGAAAATGGGCAACCTGGGTTTAAAGGCCGCTAGGCCTTTCATGGATATAAAGGCCCGAAGGGCCATTTGAGAAATAATGATCTCATTTGTGTAATAGCAATGCTATTTAACTGGATCAACCGTTCTTTTTGAGATAAACATTGATGAATAAGAACAGAATTAATACTCTCCATATTTGACAAGACCACCAGTTGTTCAAGAGTAGCTTCATCGCGTATATTGCCTTCTCTATTTGGATTTTTGTTACGCCATTCCTTGGCAGTCATTCCAAACATGGCCATATTGAGAATGTCTGCTTCACTGGCGTATATTATCTGCGTTTGATCTTTTGATAGCTCTTTAGGTATTAGATTTTCCTTTATAGCATCCGTATGAATTCGATAATTTATCTTAGAAATTGTTCTCTGAAGATCCCATTCCTGTCTAAGCCTTACATTCTCATCATCCTTAAGCCTTTGGAATTCTTTAATTAAATACAGTTTAAATTCTGCTGAAATCCAGGAAGCAAACTCAAAGGCAATATCTTTGTGAGCATAGGTGCCACCGCCATATTTACCAGATTTTGAGATAAAGCCTATAGCATTTGTTGTTAAGATCCATTTTTGAGGTGATAAAACAAAATAATTTGCACCAGCTTCATTTTTAAACTGGTCGAATTCGACCAGTTTAAAATCTGGATTATTTAATTTCTCCCACAACCCGATGTAATCAAGAGTGTTTCTATTTCTCAACCAGTTTTTTACAATATCTGCCGGGTTGTCCTCGTTTCTGTATTTTGCAATATCCGTCAATGAAATATAGTCACTTTGCTTTTTTGATATTATTGCAATTTCTTTCCCTTGGACCTCTATTTTTTGACTTTTCATTTTTTTCTCCTTTCTGTCTGTAATTAATGTCTTTACAGCAATATTGTTGCCCGCCTGCCAATGCCTTGCCGTCAGGCATGGCGGGCAGGCCAGGTTGAGATAAATTGTAGGGATTTTCGACACCGGCCTCGTAATTCGTAATTTCAAGGTCACAATTTGTGACCTTGAAAAAGACCACAAAAGCAACCGGTCGCATTCTGCGACCAGTTATATGGTAAAGCAATATAACTTGAGGTTCCAAAATGGAACCTCAAATTACGGGATAGATCTACTGGGATCACATTTTGTGATACCACATAAGAAGCACTTTGGTGGATATTTGATAAATCTTCATCTTGAGGTCACAGATTGTGACTTCAAGTTGGCAACATTATTGCTGTGTAAATACCCGAAGGAGCATCAATCATGAAGACAAGTGTTGAAAAACCCAACAGTTCAATTGCGATCGTACCAGAAGTGATAGAGAATAGGATATTTTTGATCAGAGGACAGAAGGTGATGATAGATAGAGATCTGGCAGAGCTCTATCAGGTGACGGTAAGAAGATTGAACGAACGCGTAAAAAGAAATCCCTTGAGATTCCCTCAGGATTTTGTATTTAGATTAAATGAGCAAGAAATGACCCAACTGGTCGCAGATTGCGATCGGTTCGCAACACTCAAGCATTCTAGCGTAACGTCCAATGCATTTACAGAACAAGGCATAGCGATGCTCTCAAGCGTATTGACGAGCGATAGGGCCATTCGCGTAAATGTGCAAATCATGAGAACATTCACAAAACTAAGAACAATGCTTATGAATCATTCCGACCTAAAGAAAAAAATAGAAGAAATGGAAAAGAATTATGATCATAAATTCAGAATAGTATTTGATTCAATACGGAAACTGATAGAAGAAAATCAAAAACCTGCCCTACCGGAAAAACCAAAAGGACAATGGGGATTTGTGAAGCATGATAAATAGGCCCATTAGAGAACGTAGATAGTAGAACGTGGAACGGTGAGCGGAGTGGGAAAAATATAAGAGTCTGGATTATTTAACTATCAGTACTTTTTCGGTCGACTTTCCCTTGTCCGTTAACAGACGGCAAAGATAAAGACCCGAACTTATGAACTCTCCATTCAGAAGCTGAACAGAATGTTTTCCTCTGTTGAATGTATCTTCCGGTTTTATGTCTAAGAACTTTTTACCTGCTAGGTCGAACAGCTCTATGTGGATCTTGGTATCGTAATCGGTCTCAAAATTCAGTATTGGGATATTATCCCTGAAAACTATCGATGTTTCTAGCAATGTAGGACTGTCGCTGCACATGTGCGTCGCTACGATAGTATTAGCTTCAAATCCCTGATTTATTGCAAACCCGTCACCCTCAAGTGTGGCATCCATCCACGGTGGACCTGAATTGACCCCCGGCCCATCGCAGTCATATTTGAATAACGCATTATCGGGATCTATCAATCCCGGGTCTAATGAAAAATTACCCTCTCCCATGACAGCAAGGTTCCAGTGCTGCCAGTCGCCTGGGAGATTGTTATAAGTTATTTTATTATGCCCCTGATCTTCCCATAATATGCTCGACAATACGCTTTCGGGAAATTGGATAATATTGTTTGAAAAAATGTCAAATACCTTGCCTTCATTGTTAAAACTACTAATATCAAATGTTGAATTTAGATTTGGGGCAGTCTCGATCGTTGACTCTGTCCCCAAATATGTTGCGGTATTGTTATAGAAGCGGAATCTGCTTCCTCCGTCTATTGATATTCCGCCGTTAAACACATTATTATATATCTCCAGAGGAGAATCATAAGATGGCGCAGAACATCCCAAAAACGGGGAAGATGAGATACGTAATGCCCTGTTATTATTAATCACTATGTTGTGATGGATCTTTATCCCCTGACCGTCTGCTTTTGGAATAATAAGTATTCCATTGTGGCTTACAAAATCGATCTCTGTCGTAGGGTCCTTTTCATCATTGATAATGATATTGTTCTCGATCTCCACATTCTCATTTTTTCCGATAGTGATGCCTCCGCTGATCAGAAACCCGCATACCTGAGTATTGTCTCCTACAGCCAGATTACCTACCAGCTCGGTTTGTTGCGATCCGCTTCCGATAAGCTTGATGCCGGTTACGGAGTGTTCAAGATACGGCCAGCGTGGAAAAGTATATTTACCGGGCATTACCTTTATAGTGTCTCCCGGCTGGGCTTCATTGAGCGCGGTAAGCAGCCTCTCGCTGTCTGAAACAGTATAAATATGTCCTCTGCCGTTGTCCTCTACAGGACAAACATCGGTCCCTATACCGTTTAAGAATACTTTTGAATGGTATGTAGCTATATTTGTCATCTAATATATTTATCGGAAATCATTATGGTTAACTTGCATTGGGGAAATTCTTTTGACAGTACACGCAAGAATTGCCCCTGTTACGGCGAATAGATTATAGGGATTAATATAATGGATAAAATCGAAAACATTAAACTGTTTACAATTTATGACAAAGATCATAACGAAAAAATAACAAGGGCAGAACTTCCTTTACCGGATGATAATACTAGACCATTTCTTGAAGTCTATCAGCTGCAACAGGATTCAAAGGGAGAAATGAGCTATTCTCGTTATCTTGAAGGACTTGTCTGCACGATTAAAATAGAAAACACCTTTTCTCCTCAAACAGATTTACTGCTAGCTGAAATAGCAAATTTATCGCAACTGCGACTTGAACAATTTGACTGTTCTGAACTGATCGCAAAACAAGAACCCGATTTAAAAACATTAAAAATCCTTAACGAACTAGCAAGACGAGGGAACATCAAAAGTGCAGAATATCTAAGTACTCTGGATTTACAACATCTTGGCAATAATGCGAATTATCTGAATAAAGATGATTTTGACATGCTCTTCCATATTGGCAACCGATTTAATAATGCAGCTGTTAATAAATTATTGAAGAATATAGACCCCACTCCCTATATTGCGAATCTACAAAAAGAATGGTGTGAACAGATGCCGTTACTAATGCTAATGGAAGAAGGGAATATCAAAGCCATAAATATGGTATATAGTCTGGCGAAAAACGATAATAAAGAGGCAATATATTTACTGACGTTTTTTGCTTCAAATGGTATGGGAGATGCTTTTAGTGATGAAGTTATGAATAAATATATAAAAAACGGGTCGATTGAACTTTTTTTCAATTTGCCATCTGATAAAAAATCCCAGCTAAACCAGGATCTCAACTACCTTAGACTGGCTTATGGAGGAGAGTTTAGAAATAGCGTATTGTTTAACCGTGTCATAAGAATTGCATTTGAAATGATGCAGACGGAAAATAAAAATTATACAGCAGCAGATCTATACGATTATATTTATGCAAATCAGGCAAGCATTTTAAAACAAGCAGGACTTCCTGATGCCATAACATTGACTCAACTTCCAATATCTATAAAGAATAATGTTGAAAAAGAGAATTTCAAAGACGTGAATGAAGACAGAACAATAATCAAAGACATCACAGTCAGAAATAAATTGGCTGCGAAAAAAGCCACTTTATTTAAATCCGAAATAAAGATTATTACCGACAAGCCCAAGTATCCTCATCTTATCAATAATACGAATTCAAAATTAATGATCGAGGTCTTAAAGTCTATGGGAATAGACGACAAACATATATCCCCTATTATAAAAAGATATGAAAACTTTATTAATAGCATACTGAATGTATTAAAAGAAGAAGGATTAATAAGTCTTAGTGAAGACGGCAAAAAATATATTTTGCCACCTGCACCTGAAGGAATGACCGTTGATGAACAAATAGAAGGACTCTTATCAAATATAAATATAATGGTCTTTACACATTTTGACTATCAAATTACAACCAATCTTCACGACAGTTTTACACATCATATCAGTGCTGACAAATCAAAAGCAGACTGTGATATTTTTGCGCTGATGAACGCCGGAGTGACAAGCAATATTAAAGGTATAAAAACTGAACTGGTTCGTACTAAGGATCATATGTTTACAAAAATATCTTACAAAACCGAGGGAAAAACACATTCGGTTTACAATCAATCAACATCAGGTGACCCGCAAGCAAGAAGCGCAATGTTCTTTGAACATTCATGGAAGGAAGCAAATAATAATGCGTATTATGGCATTAATGTAACTCCATATGATCTGGAACATCTCAAATATTCATACATACAATCCAATGACTGGGCAACAGACAAAAAAGCATGCATGCTTGGAGATGTAAATAGACAATTCTCCTATGTTTCTAAAATCTTTAGACATAAAGATATAAATGGAGCAAAAGATATACTTGGATCTCTTAAAGAAACTGCGCAGAGGGCAGTTAAAAACGATGACATTAATATTCGCTATTTGGAATGCATGTTAACAACTTTTGAGGCTCTTTCTACTGCCAATAAAGATATTGCAGATAACGCAATTGCAAAGTACAATACATTACTCTCTAAAATGGCATCAGGAGAAATAATTGACGAAGATATCTTTAAAGGAGTATATACCCCCCCAAGTAATGGGACAAAAATATCAGACTTTGCGGCCATGAATCAAAATGCTTTTGTTTATGACCAACTCGGGAATTTGTATTCGATGAAAAAAGATTATCAAACTGCAGCCGACTATTTCCAAAAAGCCGCTGAGGAATATTCAAAAACATCTAATAAAGAATCTTCCAATGATTCGTATTCAAAGGCCGCCGACGAATACTTCAATATCGGATCTATAGATGCCTATCATAAAGCAATTAAGCTATATTCAAAATGCGATGCAACAAAAAGTATAAACTCCAATTTGGGAGCATGTTTTCACAATCTTGCAATTTTGGAATTGCGGTCAGATAAAGATATTGATGATGTAATTTCAACATTGTGGAAAGCTCACTATTATTATCGATTAGCCGAAAGCAATGAAAGAATACTGCAAACAACAGAATTTATTGACCAGCTAAATTCCACAACAAATCGCATTTATGATTTTGTACATAAGTCATTTAAAATCATTGAACAAGAAGTACAAAAATGGCCTGATACTTGGTGGCCGGATAGATAGAACAATTTTATTCAAATAACAAATATCTTCTTTTACGATTCATCCTGAGGAAAAACTGCGCCGTTTTGGGAATAATCGTGTCCCACTTGGCAAGATAATTGCTGTACACATACCCGAAGGAGCATCAATTATGAACAAAAGTGTTGAAAATTCCAACAGTTCGATTGCCATCGTGCCGGAGGTTATAGAAAATAGGGTATTTTTGATCAGAGGACAGAAGGTGATGTTTGATAAAGATTTGGCGGTTTTATATGATATAAAACATTCAATCTTAATAAAGCCGTTTCAAGAAATCTGACACGATTCCCAGTAGATTTTATGTTCCAATTATCAAAAGAAGAATCTAAACCAAAAGGACAATGGGGATTAAGAAACTTGACAGAATATAACCTATAGGTTATATTTGGGTTAGTTAAATATAACCTATAGGTTATATTTGCAATTACGGGAGAGCGGGTTTTTTGCTTTATTTATACAAGAAAGAGGTGTTTAATGGGTAATTTAGCTGGTTTAAAAAGAAAACAGGTTTCTAAGGCAGTAAAAGAAGGAAGACCGATTACTATTGAAAATATAGGCAGGTGGATCCGTGACATTCGAGAGGTTTTAGGAATGACTCAAAAACAAATGGCAGTTAAGCTAAAAATTAGCCAGCCATTATTTTCTAAGATCGAAGAAAATGCTGAGAATTGCACTGTAAGAACACTAGCGAAAATTGTAAGAGGACTTGAATGCGAATTTATGGTCGTTATATTTGCAAAAGATGGATTAGAATCTATTATTAAAAAACAAGCTGAAATTAAAGCAAATGCTGCATTAAAACGTATTTTTTCTACTATGGCACTTGAAAAACAAGCACCCAGTAAGAGTGCCTATACATATCAATTAAAGAAAATAATTGAAGAATTGTCGAATAAGCCTGCCCCGAGTTTATGGGAAAAATAATTGAACTTCCTAAAGCGTACGATTCGAGGCGCGACCCCTATAGATAACAGTTCGGCTCTTATCCCTCAACACATTGAAAAAATGTCTGAATTAAACGAATGGGAAGCCACAAATATCTATGAAGCCATGAAAAAACATTTAACTGAGAGAAAAAATATTACAATAAATGTTGAGTGGTTAAAAAAAGTACACAAGGACATGTTTGACAAAACTTGGACATGGGCAGGAACAACTAGAAAGAGCAATCTTAACATTGGAGTCGATAGTACGATTATTCAAATGGAATTAAAAAAGCTTGTAGATGATATGTTATATTGGGGGGGACCCCACGCAATTATGAGTGTTCTAGAGCAAAGCATTCGCATTCATCATAGACTTGTCAAAATCCATCCATTTGTTAATGGTAATGGACGACATGCGAGATTAGTATCAGACATATTCCTTTTCAGTCGTAGTCACAAACTACCAAATTGGCCAAATAATGATTTAATTAAAGAAAGCAACATTAGGAATAAATACATTGAGGCATTGAAAGACGCCGACAAAGGCTCATATGGATCATTAGAAGATTTTACGGCAAGTCTGCTAGATAAATAACCGCTAGAAAAAGATAGGAGAGAATCAAAAGCCGACCATACCAGAAAAACCAAAAGGACAATGGGGATTTGTGAAGCATGATAAATGATTAACATTCGAAATACAAAATATTTTGCTTTCCCAAGCAGAGGATCGCGGGTTCGAATCCCAACGTTTGCATATTAACTTTTAGCCACAGGCAGGCAATAACTAGACCTTCATTTTTTTTCATTGCTACCTATTTGGGTGGTTTTTTAACATTTTCCTAACACTATATATTATTCTTGAAGTATCAAACATATTAATTTATAATAATTAAAAAGCAATGAAAATTATAAATAAAATCATACTATTCCTCTTATTCGGCATCTTCCTGATAAATTTCGGATGTAATAAAAATGACCCAATATATTTTTGCAAGGCTTCATTTGGCGAAGGTGAGTTTTTAGTAAAACATCATAAGGGACTACCACAAAAAAAATGGAATAGTAGTGATTTGCTATTCGCAAAAGCTCCAAAGTATTATTGTTATCAATATCATGATTGCACTATATATTTTAGCCCGTTAACTGGAGTCTATAAAATTACCACAAACAACCCTCAAAACTCCATATATGGGATTAAAGTTGGTGATAGTAATATCAAAGTAAAGGAAACTTTAGGAGAGCCAACTTCTATTAAGAATACTTCAGATAATAATATTTATACATATAAAAACTTAAAAATTGAAGTGCAATTCAATAGAATCAATAATACAGTTATCACTCTAACGGCGGATAACACCCTTTAGTTTTTATAGTCGCGGATTCGAGTTGCACTGTAAAAATTCGTAATTTCAAATATTCCGGCTCCTTGCGGGTCAAGCGGCGATTCGGACGTGAGGCGCCCGAGCGAAGCGAAGGGATGCCGCAGCGGACGAGTTTGCCGCTTGCAGGGTTTCAAAG
>CAZWKB010000004.1:4532-12411 GCA_964633925.1 uncultured bacterium | reverse complement strand
TTGTGGGCTGTATAAGTAGATCGTGTGCTGAAATATTGTATCATCAAATATTCCCCCTTCCTTAGCGATCAAACGCAGAGTCCCTTTGCCTTTTCTTTTCCGTCACTTTTCTTTGGGAAAGAAAAGTGACAAAGATGGTTTAAAGGCCGCTAGGCCTTTGGTAAAATGGATCCCCGCCTTCGCGGGGATGACACATTAGCAGATCCTCGGAAGCTGCTCGCCTTCGAGCATGTACAATGTGCGAAGACCTCCGACACGCGTCTTCACAAATACATTGGGGGCGCCCACAAGAGTCGCCCGTACGACGTCCCCTATTATCTGGGCATTTTTGCCGAGGGGATTTTTTTTGATTTTTCTTAAAATAGAATCAGCTTGTGATGATTTCACAATTGCGATAAATTTGCCCTCGTTTGGCATGTGATACGGATCGAGGCCCAAAAGAGAACAGGCCTTTTTTGTGGAAGGAGACATTGGAATTTTGGAGTCTTCTATGACCATACCGACTTTTGAAGACGAAGCGATTTCATTTAGCGTTGAAGCAATTCCCCCACGTGTAGGATCCCTTAACACTTTGACATCTTTTGAAATGAAACCGTTAACCAAATGATTCAGACATGCACAGTCGCTCTTGATATCGCCTTCGAAACCAAAGTCGTTTCTGGCATTTAAAATTGCAATTCCATGGTCCGCTATTGTTCCGCTGAGAATTATTTTGTCACCGTCAGATGCGTTCTTTGCAGATATATTTATTCCTTTTGGGATCTTTCCAATACCGGTAGTAGTAATAAATAAAGTGTCAGGTGTTTTTGAATCAATTACTTTTGTATCGCCTGTTACTATTTTTACGCCGGCCATTTTAGCCTCTTTTGCCATTGAAGCAACTATCTTTTTTAGCTTGTCGATCTCAAACCCCTGCCCTATTATGAAAGATGCGCTGAGATATAGCGGTACAGCACCCTTCATTGCAAGATCGTTCACTGTTCCGCAAATTGAGAGTTTGCCTATATCACCACCCTGAAATATTATGGGATCAACAACAAAAGAATCTGTTGTAAAAGCGAGATTGCCTTCTATTGTTGCAGCATCATCCATTGCATTTAAAATAGGATTGCTGAATTGCTTCTTAAAAACTTCATTAATTAGCGACTGAGACTTGGCCCCGCCGCTGCCGTGAGCAACTTCAATTGTTTTCATAGGTTAATAATAACATTTACGGAAAGAACGTAGATAGTAGAACAGAGAACGGAGAACGGAGGGAGGGAGGCGTCAAGCCCCCTGTGATTAAGACGACACCCTGCCCTACTTTGAATTTCGAGTGCCTAGATTGTTATTAACTATTCTAAACCTTTATAAGCCCAGGCATTAAGCCACGATATCGGTTTTTTTAATTCGTCGCGGGTCACACGACAATAGACTTTATTAAATCCAGCGGCAAGAAGCATAGCTTTCATTTCTTCCACCTGATATGTTTTGATATATCTATATCCAAACACCGCTTCATCGACTATAAATTCTTCAATTCTTTCAATCTGCCCCGAAGGAACACTGTGCATTGTCCTCATAAAGAATAATCCCCCGAACCTTAGAATATTATAGATATCGTTAATCACTTTTTCAGCATCCTCAGGAGGAAGATGGAGAAACATTGCTCTGCTCCATACTCCATTAAAGGTATTGTGATCAAATGTCATTTTTGTAGCATCCATCAAAATTAATTTGTCCTGGAGCATAGGATTCATTTGCAATCCATAATCCAACATCTTTTGCGCACCATCGATACCGATTGCATCAATACCGACAGTTAAGAATCTTGTCACATCCGTACCTACTGCACAGCCAATATCCAGTACAGACCCACCTTGTGGAATTTTCTCGACAAACAGGGAGAATTGAGGTAAGAGAGTATTCATATCTGCCTGACGTCGTGCAATAACATCGTTATTATAAGCGCCAATTGTCATATTTACCGCATTGCACCTTACTGCTGACATAATTATTTCCTTTAACCTGTCTTCCTTCAGACATGCGTCACTGTTCCAAAATTAAATCACAAAACTATATCGACAGATTTTTTATAAAATTTCATTTTTTTGCGGGGAATATTTGCGTGAATGCTGAGTCGCGGTTATCGCGCCTTAACATTCATATTTATAGTATGCACTACACGAGCCCTCGGATGAGACCATGCATGGACCGATCGGATCGGACGGGGTGCAAACCTTTCTGAATAATTTACACTCGGGAGGAGTTTTTATTCCTTTTAATATATTGCCGCATTCACAACCTTTTTTAATTACAGATTTTTTTCTTTTGAGAGAGAATTTTTTTACAGCATCGTATGCTTCGTATCCTTTTTTCAAAGCCAGACCTGATTTTGCAATCTTTCCTATGCCCCTCCAGTCAGAATCTACTTCCTCAAAAACTTCTTTAATTAATTCCTGGGCCGCAATATTGCCGCCTTCGGTGACAACATCACAATATTGATTTTCTACAACTGATCTCTTTTCCATTATCTGCGCAATTAACATTTCTATAGACTGCATAATGTCCGGACCTGAGAAACCAGATATAACTGATGGGACCGTAACATAATCATAAGAATTTGCACCTATGATCACGCTTGCATGCCCCGGCAGAAGAAGCCCGTCTATCTTTATGTCTTTTTCCGCAAGCAAATATTTTAATGCAGGCGGGACCAGCTTGAATGATGAGAGAACAGAGAAGTTCTTGATTTTTCTTTTTATGGCTTCTTTTACGGTTACTGCTATCAAAGGAGACGTTGTTTCAAACCCAACACCAACAAATATGATTTCTTTTTTTGGATTGTTTTCTGCAATATCAAGACTATCAAGAGGGCTGTAAATGATCTCCACATTTGCCCCTTTTATCTTTTCTTTTTCTAAAGAGGAATTGCTCCCAGGAACCCTGAGCATATCGCCAAAAGACACAATAATATTGTTTTTGTTTTTAGAAAGTTCAATTGCCAGATCTATATCGCTGTCGGGAGTTACACAAACAGGACATCCCGGCCCTGAAATAAGTCTTATGTTTTTTGGAAGTAATCCTCTGATACCGTTTTTGGATATTGCGACAGTATGTGTGCCGCAAACCTCCATGAAAGAGAGAGTTTTTTTATATTGAGCTAAGAAGCTCGAGAGTTTCTTTTGCAATGTCTTTGTCCAGTATCTGAATGGCAAAACCGGCATGAACGATCACGTAATCATTGATTTTTACATTCGGGACGAGGGCTACGGATACGTTTCTTTTTATTCCTGTAAAATTGACTACAGCTGTTGAAGAGTCGATTGACTCAACCTTTCCTGGAACTGCTAAGCACATCTTTTGCAAACCTCACTTGTCCCAGAGAAATTCCACCATCATTTGCAGGGACTTTTTCGTTAATATAGACTTCAAGCCTCATCTTTTTTAGCTCTCTCAGCGCTGCTTCTACAAGAAGAGCATTTTGAAAAACGCCTCCCGATAAACAGACCTTTTTGAGCTTCATGTCTTTTGATATGGTTTTGCATATTTTAGCAAGGGCCTTTGCAATCGTATTATGGAATTTATAGGAGATGTTATCAGGGATAATACCTGCAGAAAGATCTGCTACGATCCCTTTTATGATCGATGATGTATCAAGAACATTGTTCTCAAGAATTTCAAAATCATACGATTTATAGCCTTTGCCAAGTGCAATGGATTCTAGCTCTATTGCCGCCTGACCTTCGTATGTTGAGATATCTCTGACACCGATTATTGAAGCTACAGCATCAAATAATCTGCCCATGCTCGATGTCGGATGAGAATTTACTCCTGTGCTGCTCATTTTACTGAATGTTTCAAATTCTTTTTTGTATTTCTTAACAACCTCTATTTTAAGCTTGAACAGATCTTCGCCGAATGCATCATATAAATATGAAAAAGCCATTCTGTAAGGTTCTTTTGCTGCAATATCACCGCCAGGCTGCTGAACATATTTCAGATGCCCCATCCTTTGGAATCTGCCATGACCTCCCGCAAAGAATTCGCCACCCCAAATTGCACCGTCATCTCCGTAGCCCATGCCGTCAAATGCAACACCTATAACATCTGAAGAGATATTATGTTCGGCCATTACTGATGCTATATGTGCATGATGATGTTGAACAGGCATTAATGTAACACCATGAAGAGATTTTGCAAACTTTGTTGATACGTATTCCGGATGCAAGTCGTGAGCAACAATTGTCGGTTTTACTTTTAGCAATTCTGCAAATTTATTTGCACTCTTTTTGAAAAAATCAAAAGACTGAGCATTGTCCAAATCTCCGATAAATTGAGACATATAGGCACCTTTGCCTCTGGTTACCGTAAAGGTATTCTTCATCTGTCCGCCTACACCCAAAATATTTGGCATGCCTTCATCAGATATTTTTACTGGATCTGGAACATATCCACGTGACCTTCGCAGCATTACCGGTTTATTTTTTATTACCTGAAGCACTGAATCGTCAGATCTATTTCTTATTTTGCGGTCATGTACGAGAAAATATTCTGCTATTCCTTTGAGACCATTTACAACTTTGTCGTCATCTTTAATAATCGGCTCGCCTTCTTTGTTTGCAGAAGTGACGATCATAGCGATCAAATTGTCTTTTAGAATTAAGAAATGCAGAGGTGAATACGGCAACATTGCCCCTATATTGTTAAGCCCCGGAGCGATCTGCTCTGATATTAATATTTGTTTTCTTTTTTTCAGCAGAACAATAGGTCTTGCTGAAGATTGAAGAAGAGTACTTTCTTTATCATTAACTTTTGAATATGAACGTATCTCTTTCATGCTATAGGACATAACAGCAAAAGGCTTGAACGGCCTGTTCTTTCTTTTTCGCAGTTCTTCTATGACCTGATTGTTTGATGCGTCACATATTATCTGATATCCGCCAATACCCTTTATTGCAACTATCTTGCCTTCTTTGACAAGCTGAACTGCTTTGAGTATTGGATCAAGAGTTTCTACTCTTTTTCCGTTTGCATCGAGTAAAAACAAATGAGGGCCGCAATCATCACATGCATTTGGTTCTGCATGGAATCTGCGATTTCCAGGATCGCTGTATTCAAACTCACATAAACTGCACATATGAAATACCGACATAGTTGTTCTGGCACGATCATAAGGTATATCTTTTATTATAGAGAACCTTGGACCACAATGAGTACAATTGATGAAAGGATATCCGAATCTTCTGTCTCTTGGATTAAAGAGTTCTTTTTCACATTCTTTGCATGTTCCAAGATCCGGAGATATTAAAACCGTTTTGCTTCCAGTGCTGGCTGACGGCATTATTCTAAATCCCATATATCCTATGGAAGGAAGAATAGTTTCTTCAATGCGCGTTACCTTTGCATTTGGCGGCTGTTTGGTTTTTACATATTCAAGAAATTTATCAATATTAGGACCTTCGCCTTCTACTTCTACGATCACACCTTCCGGAGAATTTAGAACAACACCTGAAAGGCCCATTTTTTTGGCAAGATTATATATAGTAGGACGAAATCCTACTCCTTGTACTCTGCCTTTAAATACCAAACGTTTTCTAACAAGCGCGTTCATGATTTATTTCCCGTTTCCCTATAAATAAATTCGACAGGGCGGCCACAAGGACCGCCCGTTCAATATAGTAATTGTATCAAAATTCGACATGTTTGTCAATTGATTTTTTTGGCGTAATTAAGGCAAAGGTGATGATTTATTCGACTATTCTTTTCGGGATCTTGATTTTCATTCCCTCGGATAATCTATTGAGATTCATGGATTTATTTCTGGCTTCAATAATTTTTATTGATTTGCCGGGATCCATATTTAATTTTGCCAATATTTCTTTTATGTTGTCCCCCTGTTTCACTGAATAATAGTATGTGGTGCGTTCTTCTTTTGCATTCCTTCTTATAACGATCTGTACGGGAAGAACAACTTCTGAAATAATAAATTCTACTTCATCATATTCACCGACTTTTATAGTCGGGAACATTCCGTACATGTTCTGGTCGCTCTTTGCCAGAGCATTCAGAGCGAGTCCTGCTATCTTTGTAATATCTTGGTTGGATATTTCATCTTTTTGAGTGTCAACTAATTTCTTCCCTATCTTAATAGCAGCAACAGCCGTCATCTCTTTTAGTCTGCCCTGATCAGCTTCGCCATCCTGCCCAACTGCAGGTGTTGGTTTAATAATTTTTGGTATAGCTAACATGCGGGGACGACGGACTCCGTTAAAAACATCCTCGATACTTTTTATTGCTTCACGGATTTCTTCTTCAGACTTTCCTCCCTGAGATGCTGTTACATACATAGAGAACATGATAAGAAAGAATATCATCAGGAATGTCATTAGATCGGCGAGGTTTACCGCGAAAACCGTAGATCTAAACTCATCCGCCTCTTGCTCGGCCTCTTCTGCCTCGAAGTTTACCTTTAATGCCATTTGTTATTTCACTTTTGCTTTGTATTTACTTGCCAAGAACGCTAATAAATGACGCTCAACAGAAGATGGAAGCTCCCCTTTTTGTATGAGAAGCATTCCTTCAAGCAATATTTCCTTACAAGTTTTTTCATCTTCGTCCCTGGCTCTGAGCTTTCCTGCTACCGGATGAAGAAGAATATAAGCAAAGAATATTCCATAAATAGACGCCATAACGGCCATCGCCATCGAAGGACCTACGCTTGACGGATCGCTCAAATTCTTTAACACTTTGATAACACCTACAAGAGTTCCGAACAAACCGAACACAGGAGAGAACATTCCTGCCGTTGTGAAGGTTTTAAATACAGCTTTATGTCTTACACTTGTTTGAATAATGTCTTTTTCCCCAAGCTCCAATATTTCGTGAGGCTCAACGTTCATCATCACCATTGATATCAACTTTGAGAGAAATTGATCCGGCCATTTCTTCCCCTCATCTTTAAGTGCAAAGATTCCTTCTTTTTTTGATTTTTCCGAAAGGGATCTTACCAAATCTATCGTTTTTGCGATGTTATATGGCGATTTAAAAAACATTCGAGGATAATTTTTTAACATGCTGAGAATAACTTTTATAGGAGTGTTAAGAAGAATGGCAGAAGTTGCTCCGACGAAAATGATCAGAAATGCTTCATAATCCCAGAAGAACATAAAACTTCCGGCACTTTCGAATACGAAGTATAAAACATACGATATTGCGGCAACGCCTAGTAGTGTACTTATTTCCATCGTTTATCCTCTATTTACTGTGATCTCGCCAGATTGTTCTAACTTTTTTGCAATAGAAGAGAATTTTCTCTTCGCATTTTCTATGGCTTCTGCAGATTGTTTTCCGCTGAGCTCAAGCCATTCTTTCACCGCCTTAACAGAATCTTCAGGCAAATTCTTGAACAACTGCTCGCGTGATGATTCGTCCATCGGCTGAGCAACAAGGCCTATGTCAGGGATCTTTACTTTCATGAGAACCTTTGAGATCTCTTCAGGCTTTAACGCCATGATATCTGCAAACAGAATGATCTGAGCTCTGACCGTTTTGAACGAATCAGGACTGGCCTTTTTGAGAACTTCAAGAACTTTCTCGGTAACAACATTTGATGCATTATCAAGTATTTTAAGAAGGTCCATTACCCCGCCCATACTTCCTTCTATTCTTGTCTTTATCTTTTCTTCAAATGAATCTATCGTCTTTCTGTCAATCTCTCGCTCTTCAAGTATCCCTGTGACCATATCATCGGTAAGCTTTTCTGAAAGAGCTGAAAGGACTACGGAAGAAAGAGCCGGATCTAGAGAAGAAATTACGTTAGCAATTATTTTGCTGTCTTCCTTTTCAAGAACCCTTATCAGTTTTGGTATGTCATTTTCTGTGATGAAAGAGAACGGTT
>CAZWKB010000004.1:2765-4522 GCA_964633925.1 uncultured bacterium | reverse complement strand
TAATTTTCCGGCAGGAACTCCTGCAGCTAGACCGCCTGAAAGACCACTGGGGCCTTTTGAATGCTTTTCTTCTTTATCATCATCTGCCGTGCTGGCAATTGCCGCCTGAACAGCCGCATTTGGAGCAGAACCACCTTTATCCCCTCCGGTATCTTTCATCGCTTTGACAGCTGTTGTGGCAACGCCAGAAAGCCCCCTTACAAAAAGGAAAACAACAACGATGACAAGAACAAAATTTATGACAGTCTTTAATACTTCAAAGATCGGGGAAGGCTTATCGGATTGTTCCTTGGATGCAGCAGCAGTATCTTCAGAACTTTTTATTTCCTTCATCAAATGAAGATCTACCTGCTGAACAGTTATGCTGTCGCCCCTTGAATTAACGGGAGCAATGACCATAGTGGCAACCTGTTTTGCTCCGGCGATCTGCTCTTTTGTAAGTTTTTTGTCGAGTATCAGAACCACAGAGATCTTTCTTATCATCTCTTGAGGAAAAGATATTGTGCTTTCTATCATTTTGCTGGTTTCTGCTTTTTCAGGTGTTCTTGTGACCTCTGTATTTCCTGTAACCCCCGGAAGAACCTCTCCCGCCCCGGCACTTACATTTTTGTTTTCCTGTGTTTTTGTCTCGGATTTTTCTCTGAAACTTTCTTTGCGCTCTGAAATAACATCGACGTTGATAACAACAGAAAAATTGCCGTCTCCCAAAACAGGAGTGAGAGCTCTGGACAACCTGTCTTCTAAATGCGCCTCGAGTGCAACTTTTTCGGTTATCGGAGTGAATGATGCAGCCGCAAGAACCGCAGATGAAAGCATCATCAAAAGGAACAAAACTTTTCCGACAGATCCCTTGTTAAACTTTTTTTTCATTTTTATCTCCTAATGTAATCAATAAATTTTTGCAGTTCTTTGTTTGACGGATCAAGAGTATTTGCTTTTTGCCATGCCAGCAATGCTCTCTGTTTGTCACCCTTTACGTAATAGATGGAACCAAGTCTCTTGAGAGCAGTAACTTCGTCAGGATTGATCTCAAGAACCTTTTGACATTCTTCGGCTGCCAGCTGGTATTCACTGAGATAGAAATAATTGAGTGCCTTGGCAAGAGATTCGCGTATAGTATCCTGCTGTTTCTTTGTCAGCTGTTTTTTGCTCTGTCCCGGAGCTTCCGAAGAGACATCATTTGATATTGCTTTCTCAATTCTGCCGAGAAGATCTTTTGCACTGATATTGTCAGGAGCGATCTTCTTTACAAAACTTGCTTTTTCAACTGCATCGGCATATTTGCCCTCTGAATAATCTTTGTCTGCAGCCTCAACATAGACGCTCATCATCCTGTCAAATTTATTGTTCAGTTTTTCCATATCATCGATCGGTTTTGGAACTTGTAAAGTAAAGGAAATAAACGATGCGGCACCACCAAGAGTTCCGTCCATCATGTATGTAAAATCAACCCTCAGCTTGTCAACAAATGTAGCAAAACCAAACATCATGTTGGATGATTTGCCTGATTCCATCCCAGCTCTGAAATGCAGATCTTCCTTGAATCTCCACTCTGCTCCAACACCCATCCCTGAACCTCCATCAGTTCTGTTTACCATATCAAACAGGAATGTCATATCTTTGCCAAGATCATACTTGGCGCCCAATCTCATTGATGCATCAGCCTCATCAGATGAACCATTTGTCCAACTGTATCCGCCTCCAAAAAAGTTATTCATATTCAAACCAAGAGATAAGGCCCCCATTTGATAAATGGC
>CAZWKB010000004.1:0-2755 GCA_964633925.1 uncultured bacterium | reverse complement strand
CACCAAAATCTATTCCGATAGCATTTGCAGTTGCCCCATCTACCTGAGAAGCACCTTTGCTGTAGTATTTCATTCTGAATCCGTAAATAAGATCTCCGACAAACATAACGTTTGATTTATTGGCATAACTTCCTGTAAAGACATTGCTTTCATATCCAAAAGGAGTGAGTGCTCCAACTCTGCCGTTTGCTTCAATTGTAGTTCTGTAAATATCACCGGTACTTTCACGGGCAAAGGATAGACCAAAGACTCCTAATTTTGTCGGAATTGCACATCCTGTGAAATTGTAGGCGAAATCACCGGCAACGGTTGCAAGCATTCCTGTTGCTTCGAAAGACTGTACCCCATAAATACTGGCCGGATTGAAAAGCAAAGAATCTGAAGCTTCTGTGATCGCAGTGTATGCTCTTCCGAGAGAGATTGGTCTTGAGGCTCCCCCGACATAAGAAATATCGGTTGCTATGACTGAACCTGTCATCAACGTAAATGAAAAAAATATTGCTATTATTCTTTTTATATTCATTTGCTCTTAAGAACCAAAAGCTTGCCTTTTGCAGCAGCTTTGCCCCCGCTTGTAATAAGAACCAGATACACATCGTTCTTTAAGTATTCTCCAAGCTCTGTCATTCCATCCCAGGAGACCTCGTTATATCCTGCCTTGCCTCCGTTAGCTCCTGATAATTTTGAATCTTTATATACAGGCATGCCCGTCATGTCGACGATCATTATTTTGACATCGGAATCGGCGGCAAGATTGTAAGCTATCTTGAGACTTCCAACGATCGGATCGAATGGATTTGGATAGAACAGAGCTCTTCCGCTAATGATCTTATCCGGATCTGTCGGGTCGACAACTTTTAGATTTTGTTTTGAAATCGTATAGGTCACACCGGAACTATCGGTTACCTCCACCCCTATTTCATATGTGCCAATCGCTAATGAAGTCTTTTTTGTGTAAGTTATATTTGTCATTTCGACAGAAACCCCGCCTATTATTACAACTTCTGAAGTAGTGCTGTCATAGCCGCCGGCGGTTCCGTCTGTTACGGCAACATTATCAACCTTGACTCTGCAGGTTGCAAGATTTAGAGTGGCAACTCCAACAGGAATAGTAAAAACCAATTTTGGTTTGTCGGAAATAATGTCTCCAGCTTTTGCAGCAACATCGTTAGCCGTAAAAGTTTGAGGCATTGTTCGTTTATCTGAAGTCTGTACTCTGATACTGTATATCGGGTTTATCGGGTTTGAATTGTCAATTGCTCTCATTCCAAAATAATATTCTTTATTGCTGGTCAATCCGGAAATAGTATATGTGGTACCTGCGACTATGGTAGAAATAACAGGAGGGGCCGTGCCCAACCTTTCATAGCCCATCAATTCGTATTCAAATGTCACGGGATTGCCATTTAACGCCCAAGACAATGTCATGGAAGTATCACTGACAGCAGAGACATTAAAAGAAGACGGCGGATTTGGAATAGAGAACGAAACCTGGCATAGAAGGGTAATAAGAAATAGATACGACACAACATGTCTCAACGTTGATGATATTCTGTTTGTGAATCTGATATGCATTTATAATATTATAACAAGATAATAGAGATAATCAATATTGGATTTGTGGGGGGATGGGGATTAAAACAATGTTGGGGATTAAAACAATGTTGGGGATTAAAACAATGTAGAGCCTTGCCATGGCAAGGCTCTACCACCAAACACCATCCATCTACCAAACACCATCCACCATCCATCATCCATCATCCATCACCAACCACCAAACACCATCCATCTACCAAACATCATCCATCCACAAACCACCATCCATCCCACAATCCATTATTCGTTTCAATTTAATTGTTACCAATTATGGGGGTTATCAATGATGTATTGGCGAACATTGTCCAATGATGTTTTGTCGCGTATTATTGAATCGTAAAAACGGGGTTGCCAATAGAAATTGCTGTACCAGTTATTTTTACACCACCGCATCACTGCCCCTTTAAATTGATTTACAACAACCGAAACGGATCCTGAAATTGGTTTTGCATATTTGTTTGTATGTGTTGGAGCCTTGCCATGGCAAGGCTCTACAGTATTAACGCTGGAATTATGGTCGATCAATAATATCCCGTGAATATGATCCGGCATTATTATGTGTTCGTCCAATTTAATAAACGGAAAATGTATCGGGATTTCATTCCAATAGCGCTCCGCCACCTGCCCGGTTTCCGATAAATTCACTTTTCCTGACAATATCGATCCGAAACAGGGATTGCGGTTTTTTGTGCATATTGTTATGAAATAATATGCACTTGATGAATAGTCCCAGCTTTTTAAACGTGACGGTTCAATCCGATATTTATTTTGGAATTGGACTGTAGGGATTTTCGACACCATAATGGCCCCAATACAGCAATTATGTTGCCAGGTGACCGACGGGATACAATGTTGGGGGGAATAGAACAATGTAGAGGTGAATAAAACAATGTAGCGCCTTGCCATGGCAAGGCGCTACGCGGACGTTATCTTTCTCCGGGCTGCTTTGGTTTGAAAAGATATCTCATATAGGATTCTACCTTCGAACTTTTTTGAATTTCCAGAAGCTGCTTTATTTCTACGTCAGTTAATTTTGAGCTCTTAATAATATCCGCTGCGTCGGTTTTGAAAGTAAGATTTTCCATGTTCGGATTAATAAAGAAATTATTCCACCAAAAATTAAAATAATGTTTGAGCTAAAATAGTAAAATTATACCAC
>CAZWKB010000003.1:89985-111192 GCA_964633925.1 uncultured bacterium | reverse complement strand
CTTTTGCTTTTTTCTGTTTCTTTACTCCAGAGCCACCAACGATTTCTGTTTTATCGGCATCTGTATTTGCAGTTACCGGTACAGAAGGGGCTCCATCTGTGTTGTCCTTTTTATCTTCATCAGACGGGTTTTTATCTGTGATGTCTTTTTGAACTTCTTCAAGAAGAGCACCTACATTAACGCCCGCTTTCCTTTTTGCTTCTGCTTCGATCGCACTCTTTTCGATAACCTCATCGCGGTTCGCAATGTGGGGTCGAAAAGTCACAATAGTTCTTGCAGCTTTCTTATCCGAATCGTTTATGACCGCATTTCCTTCTTCATCGCATTCATAAAAAAGTTCAGGATAAGCTCTAAACTTACTTGCATCCTGTTCATCAGTTACATAAACAGGTTTGCCTTTATAAAACGCATATCTTCTACTTGAAAGGCCCGTAATCTTATAACTATGAGCCGTTAAAAGGTCAAAATAAGTTGCCATTTTCACGCCTCCTCGTTAATTGTCTTCTACAGTAAGAACTTCGAATTTTTCTTCGGCAGTTACTTCTTCTGTAGTTATTGCATAAGCTCCACCTGTAAGAGTGTTGCCTGATTTTGTGATTCTTGCACCGCCATTTACTGCAATTGTTAAAGCATTACCAGCCTCTCCAGCTGTTTTGCAAGTAAGAGTGATAACGCCGGCCTCAACAGATGCGTCTAATGCTACATTAGCAATAGTTCCATCGCCATACTCATCTGTCTTTTCCTCACCGTTGATTGCTTTTTTAAGATTCAATGCACAGGCTGTAACATCTGCGCCGATTTTTATATCATTTGCAGCCGCAGGTAAATCTACGAATTTGTATGTCTGACCGCCAACTGTTACTGTGTCATTTGCGCTTGGGACATCAGCTATAGTGACAGTTCCGCTTGCTTTTATAGCAGCAGTTGTTATATGAACATGCGCATCAAACGATGCTTTGATAGACTTAAGGTCTTTAGCGATATCTGTCAAGATACCTTCGAGCTTTTCCATGTTTGACAGGCCTTTGCCTATACCTTTTTTCACTTTTGACATGATATTTTTCCTCCATTCAAATTTTTCTTAATAATCAAAAGGGCCATTAGCCATTGACGACTAATGGCCCCTTAAGCCGAGTCAAGCTTATCTTAAAATAGATCGCGTTTTCTGAGGTTAATAGCTTTTACAACCGCATCGTCATTTTCAATGCTGAAGTCTACTTCGTTATAAATAACGGTTTCAACTCTGTCGTAATCCTTATTGAACTCAGTGTAGATTCTGGTTGTACCTCTCATTGCAGCAATGAAGTTCTTAGGATTTGCCAACCAGATGAAAGAACCGTCCTTTGTAGTTGTAAGAGAACCGCTGTTTGTACCAGCATTATCTCCTTCAGAAAGACCGATTTCATCATAAGCATCATTTGCAACTGCCTGAAGGCTGATAGCAGAAGACGTACCAGTTGTTCTGGATTTAAGAACCAAACGGCCATGAGTATCATCAGAAGCGATGCCAGGAATTGCAGCGTTGATAACAGCGGCAATAGCACCAACTCTATGTGTTCCAGCCGGAAGAGTAATTGTAACAGCAGCAGCACCGTCAACGGCAATCTTAAGCTTATCGTTTTCACCAGCAATTATTTCAAACGGGTCAGGCTGAGTACCGATAACAAGAGCAGCTTTGCCGGAATAAGATGTTACGTCTTTATTGTCAGGAAGCAAAGGAACTTCAACAAGCGGAATACCGTAAGGAGATACGCTGTTGCCATTCAATGCGTTGTCGCCAACTGCAGTGCCTCTGTCAGATAAAAGGTCCATCCAGTCAATAGCGATCGACTTAGAAACGAACCATCTAAGAGCTGGGTCCTGCAAGTACTGTTGAGGCATCATTCTAATCATTTCGGCAAAAATACCTTTTTGAATAGTAGCGCCACCAACATCGAGAATGTGAGCAGATTCGGTAAGTTTATCCCAACCGTTTGACCTCTTTAACAAGCGACCAAATACATCTGTTGCGCCGGTATACTTTGTTCTGTCACCCTGAATAGCCAACAGCTCAATGTCTGTTGAGATTCTGCGAGTCATACCCTGCATCATCGTAGTTTCAAAACCCTGCTGTTCAAGGTTTTCAGTAAGGGTTTCAGTTGTGATGTTCCAGCTGGACTTTAACTTCTTTGTCTGAATGTGAATCTGTCCTGTAGCCACCTTTGCGTTGTTTGCTGTTGGGTCGTTTTCCTCAACAGAAGAAGTTACAGGTTCACCGATGTACAATTTGTCCAAAGTCATTTGAGACTGGGACAGTCTTTCAAATCTTACCATAGGGAGCATTTTTCCGTAATCCCTTACGTAGGTTAAGAACTGCTTCTGACGTTTAGGGTCAAGCAAACCGCCATTACCAAAATCAGAAGTTTCGATAGTCTTCAGGATTTGTTCCTGAGAGCTTGTCATTCCATTTTTAGCCATTGTTTTCGTCCTCCGTTTCATTATATTTTCGATTTTTAAAATCAGCCGGAAGAGCATCCGTTATGAATCCCTTCCACATATCGTTATCCTCTGAATCTTCAGCGGCGGCTGTCTTTGTTTTCTTGGTTGCAATAGAATTTTCTTGTCCTTCAAGACTCTTGCTTTTACCAGCAGCATTTTCAAGCTTATTAAGCTTGTCTTGCAACGGTGATACTTGGTCTTTAACGACTTCGCCGATAACTTTTCCAAGAGATGCGGCTAAATCTTTAACCATTTTCTGACTTCCATTAGTAACAAGGCTACTAACTTCTTTCATAATAGAATCTTTGAAAGCTTTTTGATCGAATGTGTTTTCAGTACCTTCGGTTCCTTCACCTTCAGTTCCTTCTTCTCCGCCTTCACCTTCAGAGCCTTCGCCTTCAGTTCCTTCGGAGCCCTCACCTTCTGTTCCTTCAGCGCCTTCAGTACCTTCTCCATTGCCTTCTGCTTCGCCGTTATTGCCATCAGTACCTTCAGAGCCTTCGCCGTTTTCAGCCCCTTCAGCAGGAGTTTCATTACCTTCTTCACCAGCTTCGTTGGCCGGTGGTGCAGGAGTCTCTGTGGTTGCTGTCGGATTTTCAAGACTCTTTAAAATTGATTTTAAATCATCAGGTAAATCAGAATCTTCAAGAGACTTTAAAACGTCTTTTGCGTCCTGCAAAGTTTTGCGAGCGTTTAATACCTTTGCGTTTTCAGGCTTCTGTTCGTCCTCGTTACCTAAGAAAGAATTAACTGCTTTGGTAATAGCGCCAACCAAACCTTCTGTTCGCTTGTTATTTTTGGCCATCTTAGTACTTCCCCCTTTCTCTATTGATTTAACAACTTCTTGCATGCGTGGTTTATTTTTGAACTTTGCAGTTTCAAAATTCAAACCGTTTACATTTAAAATGTCATTTTTATAGTATGCGGTTATTTCAGTAGAATCAAGAATTGCATCTGCAAACCCCAGTTCTACAGCTTCGGCTCCTGTCATCCATGTCTCTGCATTCATCATTTCTATAATTTCATTAATAGGTTTTCCTGTCTTTTCAACATACGCGTTTGCAATTGAATCTCTAATCTTATCGAGAACATTTGCAACCTTGCGCATTTCAACAGAATCGCCCCAAGCAATTGTAGAAGGGTTATGAATCATAATCATTGCATGAGCTGGAGTATAAATCTTATCGCCACACATTGCGATGACTGAAGCAGCAGAAGCAGCAAGACCATCAACAAAAACATTCTTTTGAATATTTTTTTGACTCTTCATATAACTAAGAATTGCAGCTGCTGCAAAAACACTACCTCCACCAGAATTAATCCTTATGTCAAGAACTTTAATGTCACCAAGAGATTTAAAATCCTTAATAAAAGAATCAGCAGATACATCCTCTTCATACCACCGGTAGTTTACAATGTCTCCATAAACTAAAAGTTCTCCCTTAGCAGGGTCTTTGGCTGACATTTTAAAATCCCAAAATTTTTCTGGCTTTCCTGAATTATTTTTGGCCATTTCTTCTCCTCCTTTCATATTAAATTTTTCTGGCTTAGATAAGCCAAGTGATTTTGCAATAGTACCAACGAATCCAGTCCTGTTGTTTGCAGCCTTGTTTGGGCGAGTTACTGCAATATGTTCTAAAATAACATCGTCAAGGACCAAAGTCCAGTCTTGAACAACTCCACCATCAGAGTCTAAATAAACCCTTGGTTCCCAATAATATGGGCTTTCATTTTCTGGATTAGGATATCCACCAATAGAAAGTTGTTTCATGCACTTTTTGTCTTTGACGTCATTATATAACGCTCTTGCCTCTGGATATTCAAAATTTAATTCAATTTCTGTTTCCAAAGCCTTAGCGCCAAGAACATCAGGACTATCTATAACTTTACCGGAGGTAACAATGCCTATTTCAAATGCATCCCAATGGTTTGGGAGCAATCCAACTGTATGTGGAGATTGAGTGTTGATACAATTGGCTAAACCGTTTAAGCAATTTTCAGACATTCTTTCGTCGTGATAGTCTTTTTCTGTATCTGTAGCAATTGCTTTAACATAGTGTTTTCCCGTCGCTTCATTTTTCCATGCGTCTATAACAGAAGCATTTATATTAAAACGACTAAGTTCTGTAGTGCCGTTTGCCATTTTTATTCCTCCCAACTCTGAATTATTTTGTTGCCTTGTATTGTGTAAATAGGGATTTCACTTGTCTGTGGTGATTCTATCAGCTGATACCCTGCCTCAAACTCGTCTATCTGTTCATCAGTAGGGTTTATATAATACTTTTCATTATGTTTTAAAAATGTAACTTGTTTTAAATTATTATCTTCTAAAATATATCTCATAATAAAATCTCCTTAAGCTGCTATTCCGTTTGATACTACAAACGGTAAATTTACATCACACCATGCTTTTGTAGGTTCATTTCCAGCACCAAAAGTTGTGGTTAGGTTTACAATCATTACTTCTTTAATATTTACATCTGCCCAACCGCTTGTTGCTCTGTTGATAAAACGCAAATTATAGTTTGATGCTGACTCTGTTGCTGTACCAATAGCTGATAAGGTTTCGTAATTGCCACTTCCGCTGTGAAATAACGATGTAATTGTGGTAAATGGCGAAACACCTTTATAAAACTGACATTCCAGTTGGTTATTCAGTGTTTGTACTCGTGCAAGGACATAATACTTGTTTCCATTTGTAACACTTAAAGTTGGCGAGATTATTCGGCCGTTTGTAGCGGTTGCTAAAAACGTCCCTACATTGTTTTGCACAATAAAGCTACAACCAAAAGGAACCCACCACGATGTATTAGCAAAATTGCCATTTGTGATAATATTGGCATATGGCACTCTAGTATTTAACACACCTATTAGTGCACTTCTTCTACTCATATCTTGTTCACCATCCAAACAAGCTTATCTAATACCCACGAACCGTGAAGCTCATAGTATTTGTTTGCTTCTACTGTAGTCCATGCTCCGTTTGTGCAGCCATCACCTTTATAAGCCCATTCAGCCGGAACTATTATTGTCGGTGGCGTTATGCCAGTTTTAAATCTTACAATATACATATGGTCTGTGCCGTCTGTGGGTTTTGTTGCTGTAGTAAACGTAAGCGAGGTTAAAGTATTAACACATTCTTTTATACAACTAGTCGTAAATGATATTAATGGCTCTATTGATGTTAATGTTTCTAAAAATAATTTTATTTTAGCTCTATACAATTTCATTCAATATCACCTGCCTTCGTTAAGATAAGTCACTGTTATTTTAGAGTCAACAGAACCTTCTCTGATAGCTCTAAAATTAGTCATTTCTGACGAACTTTCTAATTCTATTATATCACCGACATATGCAATATGCCCAACAGTAGAAGTCGGAAAACCGCCATCAACTCTATATCTCAATGAAGCAGCTTCAACTGTAACAATAGCCTTGTTACAAGAACCAAGTTTTGCTTTAGTTAGTGCTATGCCATTGACTGTATTGCCGATAGTTAACTGTTCAAAATCAGAACCACCATAATTTTTTGACATTTTATCCACCTCTTTCATATTTATAAATTTTCTATAGTAATTGGCTATTCATCGGTAGTGCCTAAATCTACAACGACATTATCAAGACTTCTATCAATCATTTTCTGTATCGATTGGATAATTAGGTTAGCTGCATCATTAGGATTAATATGCCTGCCAGAGTTATTCTGGCCCTGATTGTTGGCATTTACATCGTCTGGGTTATTGTTATTATTACCCTCGCCTTCGCCTTCACCAGAAGAGTTCTGGCCATCACCTTCATCGCCTTCGTCTTTCTTTATTTTTCCTTTATCTCCACCAAGAGCTTTACCTTGCTCTGCTGTAAGTCCCATTTGGTATTCAACAAGACCTATTTGAATAGGCTTATCTGCCCAGTCTTCTTTATACTCTTCTTTACCAAGTTGATGTCTGATATCATTTGGAGTAATACCGCCGCCCTGTAAGTATCTTTGGAATATGTCAGCCATATCTAATTCGCCGAGTGCAGAAGGCCTTTCAAACTCAAATTTACATAACTTTGCGCCAAGGTCTTTGCAAATAGTCTGATTAATCATGAATTCTTTAACTTTCGCATCCGGAATAAATTCCTGATAGTTTGTGATTTCTCTTAATACAGAGGCTGTAGCCCTATTAACAGTTCCTTTAGAACCAAGGAATACTTCGCCAATACCGAATGCTTCTCTAATTTCTTCATCATTTGCGTCCCTATATTTAATAAAGGAAGCATCATCTGTTTGACCAACAGTTAGAGGTACAACTTCGATTTTAACGTTTTGATTAGTCATATCGCCCATATTTTTAGCTTTCGCTTGAAGAATCATTACTCTATGAGCATTATCAACGCCTTTACCTTCATTGTTAACAAAATCTTTAATATCTTGAATTGAACCAGTAGTCAATTGTCCATTTGCAACAGTTATTGCCAATCTTGGAGTTGCATCATTCTTAAAGAACGCCAAATTCCTTCTTGCAGATAGCTTATTTCCAGCAATAGCATCCGCAGTACTTACGTATCTTGGTATTCCATAATATGAATCTCTTGGAGTATAAATCTGTAATGGTATGATTTCTGAAGCCCTTTTTGCATATTCAATTGAATTCTTAGGCCCTGTTGCGCCTGTTTCGCAATCCATATCAAAATCGCCATTAAATATTTTGAAAAATACCCTTTTACCATCACGAGACTGTACAAAACCTTTTCTGTTTCTTAAAACTCTTACTGTATGTCCGGCGACGTGATAGACACCTTTAGGCTTTCCATCTAAGCCTCTTGTGACCTCAACATAGCCATTTCCCATAGCTTCTTCATCGATTTTTGCCCTAAACCAGATTTCCTCAAGCGGTAGAAGCGGGTTGACGTTATTGAAAAACTCCTCTAACATTTCTTTTTCCTTTTCAATAGCATCCCTTTCAGCCTTCTTAACCTTTTTAGTTATAGGTTTTTTTGGTGTAATCTTCCAGCCAAGACCAACAGTATTCCTTGCATAAGTTCTTATAAGTTTTGCCAATCTTGTATTAATTTCCATTAAAGTAGCCCATAAAAACGGACTATATGGCGGTTCTACTGTGTCTGGACCATATAAATCTTCGTCCTCTGCTGCCTGCTTGCTATCGCCGCCTGGACTCGGCTTCTTTATCTTTGTTGTTTTAGATTTCATAACAACAGATTGAAGCATGTCTTCAGTAGAAAGCTCAGAAATAATCTGACTAGACTCTAGTTTAATGATTCTAGAGTTGGTATCTCCGTCAGTAGCACAGTTTTTTCTGATTTTTTCAGCCATTAATCTCCCTCCTTCTAAAATTTATAAACTTCGCTTGCATCTTCATCGCTAGTTGGTGGGTCCCAATCTGCAATTTTAGTGCAATTGTAAGCCACACCAGCTTCTGCATCACATAAGTCTTTAGAACCGCCCCTTGGATGGTCTACTTTCTTATTTTTGATTTTCTCAAGCTTTTTAGCCTCTTTATTTCTGTGGTCTTGCTCATAAGTATGAAGTCTATGCTCATTTAAAGCCGCTTTCCATTCTTCATATGGAGCTAACGTCCTATCAAGCGACAAATACTCAACGTTATAGCCCTTCTTACGCAAGATTTGCATATTGTCTACACTCTGAAAACCGTCCATTGTGATAAGACCAAGTGGAAAGCCTCTTTTGGATAGCCAATATATCATTTCTCTTATGTCCTCAATCTGAATAGGCTCTTCTTTAGTACCTTGGATTCTCATTAGAAAGTCAATCCATGTTTCTACTCCACCTTCTTCAGTAAATCCTTCTGGATGCCCCATACAAATACCGCAAGCATCACCGGTGATTGCAAGGTCAATGTGCAGCGTATGCCAAACCTTTTTATTGATTGGGCGGAACCACTTCTTAAACATAAATGGTGCCCTTACTGGGTCTACTCTGTTGAAGTCAATACTTTCCTCAATTACAGATTGATTCTCTATGAATGAACTGATAGCATCCGATGGCCAACCTCCCAAATCTCTTTTAGAACCTTCAGGGTTCTTATAAAAATCATCATAATACATCATTGGGATTTTCTGTATCTGAATATCGTATAACTTAATTGCTGTCTCCCAATTGTTTCCAGCACGCTTAGCAACTTTATCTCTATCAGCCAACATTTCCTCTTCAGTCCTGAACACCTTACTGTCTTCTAGATGAAAATAAAACATCGGACCATTATATTCTGGATATTTTGCATGCCAATGGCTTCTTCTTCTAACCATTACGTTTTTCAAGTCATTGTCATTAACGTCTTTAATTCTTCTTTCCAAGAAGTCTGTACTATACATAGGAGAACCGCCAAGAACTATCAAACCTTTATCCATAAAACGAGATGTTACCCTTCGTCTTATGATATTATAAACATCTTCTACATAATCCTTATTTTCAGTATCTCTCCATAATGTAGCTTCATCTATAATTCCGCAGAATAGGTTATATCCAAGAGGTGCCATACCTGATGAAGAACCTGGGATAATGTATATGTTCTTATATATTCTTTTCTCTGCCTTCTTCATATTCTCTGGACTAGGGTCGAACTGTAATTCTGACCTAATTCTTGGATTTGGCGGATAATGTTTTTGGAACCAAGGGCTATAGTCAACCTTTGATTTTATTTCACCGAACACAACTCTCTTAGCCTGTGATGCAGAAACAGACATGTTCATTATTGCTATCTTTGACCCTGGGGCTAATCTGAAGAATTTTTGCGGATTTCTAAGACAAAGCAGTTTGTATGCCATATATGTCGCCAATATAGACAGCTTAAAAGACTTACCGCTACCAATAGCTTCATCAAATATGATTTCTTCATGCTTTGGCTGCATGTCTTTGGGTTCACCAGGGAACGTATCTGCTAAGTCCTGTAATACTACTGGATAAATCTCTTCTCCTAAATTCAAATATTCTGGACTAGTACAAAATGTTTTAGGGTCTACTGGTTCGAATTCCCATACTTCGTCAAAGCTTTCCCCTTCTTCTATTTGTCTGTTTGTTTCTGTTTCAAAAAAATCTGCCATATCATTTAGAGCAGATTCTAAAGACATTTCTTTTTGTCCGTCATTCTTTATAGAATCGACTATATCTCCCATTAAATCATTCATAAACCCAAACGGCATATCGTTGGATTTTTTGATTTTATTCGCCACTTCTACCACCTCTCTGCTGTCGATTAAATAGAAATTCCTCTTGGTCGAATAGAGGCTCGCCTTGTATGACTGCATCATTCACACTAGAATAAAATAGTATGAACTCACCAAACTTATCATTGCATATGCTATGGATTGTTACACTATCATCGTTTTCGTTTATCCAATCGCATAAACTATATGGTTCTTTAAATTTTTGATATCGTAATTTCACTTAATTCACCTCCAAATAATTTAGACCCTGTTAGAATTTGAGTATTTAAGGTCCATGAATTTATATTAGGTACCTATCGAAATTAATTCTAGCAGGGTCTGGCATGGTGTGGTTTTGCTCTTGTAGCTTGTTTAACTCCATAACTTGAATTTCCATTTGCCACCCTTTTAAAGATATTTAATTACTTCTTAAAATCAACAAAGTCTGTTAACTCCTTCACACCGGGGTGATCGTGACAGAACACAAAAGCTCCAGTATTCTTAGATTCGCCAATTGCCTTCTTTTCGCTTTCTGTTAGCTTAATCAATATTGGTTCGTCTTTGCTATTGATGATTTTATCTCCAATTTTGACTATCATAATCTTCCCTTCTTTCTTTTAAATATTCTTGCCTACCCTTTTTGTTCCGAGATAAGATTAATTGGTGTATCTCTTCGATATACTTTTCGTCTTCTGCAACCCTCATATGTGAGCGTAATAATCTTTCGCTCTTGGTTTTTGGTATTCTGCCTTTTATCAAATTATCACGCATTACATATGCCATTCTTTGGCTTTTTAAATGAGTGTGGGAGCTACGCCATGCCTTTTTTGTCTCTAAAGGATTGTTTTTGTCTACAGATTTCATCAAAATGTGTAATTTATGCTCATTGATTAATTTCCAGCCAAATTCATCCTTTACTACTCTAAAATCACTGTCTCTTAGCATAAAATCACCCTTCAATCTTGTGTTTTAGTTAAATACACCTCCCAATATAATTCATTGAAATTGAAACTATTTTAACTATTTTGCGTTCTTTTCTATTCAATCGGTGGTAAGTTTGCAATCCCGTTTGGCATATTTTCAGTCTGTCCTGCGATATTCCTTAAGTCTTGTGCTATTGCAATTAAAACTTGTGGGTCGTTTACATGTTTTTTGACGCTTGAAAACATATATTTAATCAATAATTGCAGCTTTTCAACACCGATACTGTATCTCCTTGCCTCAATAATTTTCTCCCTTTTATCCATATTATTAAATATGGAAGAAAGTGTTTTTTCAAGCAAGACTATCTTATCTGACTCAATCATCTGGCTATCTTCTATCCTTGAAGGCAATGTTTTTAGATAGGCTAACTCAAATTCTAATTTCTCTAAATCAGGGTCAGCCTTAAAGTCTTCAATTTTCTTCAAAACCTCTTCTTTCATATACTTAGAAGTTCCACCGGTGACGATAGGGTGGCCGGGACGCTTACGAAGACCTGCTTCTACCCTTTTCTTAGTACCCGCACCATGAACGGTACATACTTCATACCCTTCTACAGCCCTACGCCTGCATTGTTCTTGCGTAGACTTACATTTCGCTTTACATTGTGCCATATTCTCCACCTCTTCTAATGTTTTTAATACCACTCTACCACCACATGCGCAAGTAGTACTGTATACCTTCCAATTCTCATTACTCTTTTGTTCGTCTTTCGGGGCTAATTCGCCACAAGATTCACAAATCATCACCATTTCTGGTACTTTACGTTTCTTTTTCACTCCTTTTACACCCCTTTACGACTATTTCGTTGTTGTTGAATACATCATTTACAGTGCTTCTATAGGCAATTCTACGCATTAAATTGTGCATATCTGCAGTAAATATGTCTTTTCTCTGCCATAATTCTTTCTTTCTAGAAGCACATCTCTTGGTAAAATAGATTCCTTCGAATACAAATCCATCCCTGCCCCATTCTATTCTATAGTTATCTAAATCTACCTCTATAAGACCGATTTTATCTGGAATCTTGTCTATCGGAATTATCCCTACCGGTGCAATGACGTAAGTATATTCGCACTGTGTGCAGAAACCATTGATAAAATCGCTATACGAAGCCTTAGACTCTATTCCCATAGACTTATAATTTTCTAAATCCATGTGCCTCGTATTTATCAAATTGCCTCTAATCCCTACAGCATCGATTATTATCTTACTCACTGCATTCTTATTGAACCACGGATACGAGTCTAAATATCTGTTGTATCTTGTCATAGATACCTCGGTCGCAATGCATGTATACCCTTTCTGGTATAGCACATACTTCGCTATCTGCTTTAATTCATAATGAATCTTGCTTTCATTCTTATTATAATTCTTATTTAGAAGCATTCAATCACACATCCATCCATTTCATGTCTTCCCACATGTTATTATGAATCTTACGCTCTTGAATCACTGCAAATTCAAGCCATCTAGTAACATTCCCAATCGTTCTTGGAAACAATAGAAACTTCTTCACTACTCTTATATCACCAAATCTATACTTGATTCTATTCTTGAGCTTCATTTCTACACCTCCGATTCTAGTCTTAAAATCTCTTCTAAAACGTCTGAATCTATTCTATCACTAAACCTCTCTTTAATATCCTGAATAGCTTCGCTATATCCAAGCTTATAGTTCTCTTCACCATTTTCTTCAAGCTCCTCATGGTACTTGCCTATAATCTCGAATGCCTTTGTATTAATCTTACTAATCGCATTTCCAGTCACTTCGCAATACACTTGAGCCGCTGTGTCCATAAATACATAATAATCACTTAATTCTAACTTAAGCGCTTCTAAATTCAGATCGCCGTTTTCATCGCAGACTATATCTTTCCAAAAAGTCTCCCAGCTGTCTTCAGCATTACCGGCGCGATGTGCACGTGTAGCGTGGAAATGAAGCGATTTTATAAGCTCTGCTGTTATCTCGAATTTTGATTCCGATTTAGTGATTTCGAATACCTCTCTTTCCGGTATGTACAGTATATTTTCCATTTTAAATCTCCTTTCAATTATTATTTGATTTCATTTAAACTAGATTTTCAATAAACGTATAAAATCTGATAGTTTGTTAGCTTTGCATAGATTGAGCTTTCTTTATATGCATTTTCAAGGGTTCGGATAGTTTCGCGGTGTAGAGAGAATCGGCAAACCTCTACTGGGCTTATATAATATTTCGTTAGGTGATGGGGAAGACACGCTTTCTATTCGATATATGATGATAACATTAAACTAATAGTATGAATGGACAGAGCGTTCGGAAAGTCAAAATTCTATCACATAATATCATAATCCTATGATTAATTAATAGTAAGAACAGACAGAACGTTCTGAAAGTCAAAATTTCTGGTCGTGCTAGAGAGGCCAAAAAGGCCTTTCACTTTTTGCGCTCCTCGTCACGAAAATTTGCACCCATGGGTGGGTTGTCTTGTCAATTTATGTCACCTTGCTCGAGCAACATGCCTGTCAAGTCTTTCAAAAAATTTTTTTAAAATATTTTTTGTTTTGTTTGCACAAATGTTTTATTTTTATTTGCAATGGCATACCATAACCCTACCCATACGCCTGGCCTATACCCTATACCACCCTCTATAGTCACTCTATAATATGGTATAATATAATATGGTATATAACCATAGCTGTGTGCTATACAGGGTCTAGCAAGGCTATAAATACATTAAAAAAAGTTTTAAATTTTAGAAACTTTTTTGCAAAAACCTATTTACAAATGGCGAAGGATATGGTATAATAATAACATAATCAATCAAACATTGGTTATAATAAAAATTTAATTGGAGGAATTAATCATGGCAAACCAAACAGCAACTCAAAAAACTAATGTGGAGCAGGCAATCGAAATCGTAAGGGCGGCAATCAAAGGTACCAAAATCGTTGATAGCGAAGTATCTACTGGCTACAGTTTCTTCGAAGGCAAAAAAAGATTGGTTAAAATTCTCAAATCTAAAGGCGCTGTAAGTATCGAAATTAACGTGGCATTGGACAAAGCAACTGAAGAAAAATTTGGTTTAAACAAAATCAGCCGCAAGACAGCTCACGAAAAACACTTAGGAACCATGCAGTATATGGCAAAAATTGGCGAAATCAAAACCTTACCTGAACTTATGAAAGCCGCTGTTGAAGCTTTTAAAGCTGAACAAATCGCAGCTAAAGCAGAACAAGAACAATCAAAAGCAGTTTAACTTTGGTAGGGGCCTTCGGGCCCCTTAATTCCCGAATATGAGGTGAAATTATGAAGAGGTTTTTAAAGCGGTACTGGCTGCACATTCTCCTGGTGCTAGTTACATTCTTTCTGACAAGGCATATGATGTTATTCAGTTTGAAGATAGTGGACGTCCAGCAGGGCGTAGTTAAAATCGAAATCGCGGGAAATACCCATACTTATGAATATAATTTTGAGGAGGAAGTAAAATGATAAAATTTCTAAAGCAGGTTATTTGGTACAGGCAGACAAAGGGGCATTTCATTTTTGGAACCATTGAAAAACGGAGGACTGGTAGATTCCAAGGGGTTCTCAAAAAACAATACATATGCAATTTCTGAACAAAATCTCAAAAGGGCCTTCGGGCCCTTCTTTTATGCCGGTGAAGGTGTTGAGTCCCAGAGCTCAGCTTTTAACGACAGCGCACCGACCTTTGTTAAAAATTTAACAGACTTTGTTAAAAGAATATCAAAGTCTTTTGTGTTTAGTGCAGCCAAGTTTGTTAAAATTTTAACAGAATCGTTTTGACAAAAATTTACTTTAGCTAGCTCGCGCCGTCGATTGTTAAAAATTTAACAGACTTTGTTAAAAGAATATCAAAGTCAGCGCTGTTTAAAGCTCAGCCTTAGTGATGGCGGCTTCAGCCCATGCTGACGAAACTGTCTTACGCAGGGTTTTACAGCGCTAGAATTCTGAATTTTTAAAGCACGCTAGAGCTCGGGCCAGTGTGAGTGTTCGCGCAGCGTTCTAGAGCTCGAAAGCTCGTGAATAAATATACATCGACTGTGTATAATTATTCATTTCTGTAACAAAACTGTAATAAAAAACTTTTGCAAAAACTGTTTACAAACGCGCGAGACTATGGTATAATAGTACTATAATCAATAATAAATATTTGGTTATCAGCCGCGGAAGCAACAAGGCTTCGGGCACAGGAGGTTATCTCATGGAAAAATCAAAATTCGAAATCGCTTTGGCGAACACGAAAACGGCGATCAAGGGCACCAAAATTGTGGAACAAGAAAACTCGACTGGCATCTCGTTCTTCGAAGGCAAAAAACGACTTTGCAAAATCCTTAAATCGAAAAACTCGCTCTCAATTGAAATTAATGTTACCCTCGACGCTGAAACCGAAACCAAGTTCAATCTCACTCGAATCACTGCAAAAGTTGCTCACCAAAAACATCTCGGCACGATGAAGTACATGGCTCGAATCGGTGACCCAAAGGAACTTCCCGAATTATTAAAATCAATGGTAGCCAGCTTTAAGGCCGAACAAATTGCAGAAAAAGCTCAACAGGACGCAGCAGCTAACCAATAACTTTGGTAGGGGCCTTCGGGCCCCTTAATTCCCACAACAGCCAATCACCCGCCGGTTCGGTCTCGGAGATACTGGACCTGCAGCTTTTTCCGGTGCGGGTGTGCCGCGTCAGAGCGCTACGCTCAGAGCTCGAAAGCTCCAGAGCTCGGTCTTGAAAAAGAGCTCTGGCTTGCGCGAACTCAAAATTTCGACTTGAAGAGCTCCAGTAGTGAGTTGAGCTCTAACTTGCAGACGCTAAAAGTCCCGACGCATGAGCCCCGGGACTACCAAAGATTAGTTTCTGTATACGCAGCCAAAGAAGTCAGATTCTATCTCTTTAATCCATGCTTCGATGACTTCAGCTTCAGCCTTAGATTCTTGCCATTCCTTAGAATAGCCTTCTTTAGGCTCTGTCATAGCATAGTTTGAGCTGTAGCACAAGAGGTTGTGGTACGCCATATCTTTTCTTGTATACAGAATCTCCAGCCTGCTTGCAATCTTGATTACATAGTTTTTCCAGTATTCACAGCTTTTCTTACCTAAGCACCCTTTCATGGTCTTTATCAGTTGGCCTTCTTTGTGCATGAGTACATCGTAATATTCCACTGGCCCATCATTTCTGTCGAACTTAGTCTCAATCTCATATCTTCCAATCTTTTCCATGTTTACTACCTCCCTTAAATTGATATCATACAATAGTCTTTTTCGTCATCGATTCCGAAGACTTTAAAATCTGTGCAATGTAAGAACAAGAACTCAATCAGGTCTTTCAATTCCTCGTAGTTTACTTCCAATACTCTTTTTTCTTGAAGCTCATCAAGCATGTTTAAAAGTTCTCTTTTCATAAATTAACCTCCTTTATTTATATTATAATTATATCACTCTATTCGCAAAAAGTAAATCTCTTTTGCTCTAAAATAGAGAACTTTATTTCAAGACTAGAGTGAGCTCTGTAGTGCCAGAGCGCTAATACCAGTGAGGGTGTTGCTATTTAGAGCTCATTCTAAATAAGTCTAGAGCTCTGTCTGGAGATGTATGTCTTGTACTCTAACTTGCAGAACTCTAGACTCCCGACGCTAAGAAGGGCAAGCTGCCATATCTTCCGTAGTCTCTTTCGCCGTCCTCTCCAGTAAAGACAGAGCCAAGTACCGGAGTGGGTGTGAGTTGCTAGAGCCCTGTATTAGTTGTATTGGTAAACTGCCAATTTCCAGAGCTTTACCACGCCATCTAGAATTCTGTCTATTACACAAAGCAAAGGCTCCCAATATAAACACATGGGAGCCTAAGTGTTAATTTCTATGACTGTCTAGATGCTTATTCCGTAATTTCCTTATAAGAAGCTTCAGATAGGATTTTTATAATGAGTTCGTTCATATCCTTTCCGGGAGTCCAGCATTCGTTGTTACACCATTCATCATCAAAATATCCAGAAACATGCTGTAGTTTACTTCTTTCTCTTATCGAAACCTTAGTACCGAAGCACATTGCAAGTTCCATTTCATACTGAACATGCGGAGGATATGGTGGTTCATCCTCATGTTCTGCTATATAATCTAATTTAGACATCCAGAAAGTACATGATATAATCTCATAGGCCGTGGAGTCGGCTTTATTGCCGACTCCCTTATGAGTTCTTTTATCTGGAGCATTGTTTACGAACTGTTCTAACATGTTTACTAATTGCTTATCTTTAATCTCTAACATTTTAACCTCTCCTTTCTATAGACAGCTGTCGAAATGAAAACTTTCGTGATATGACATTGAATTGTAGACTAGAGGCATACCACATATACTGCAGTACCTAACCTCTTCATCCTCTGGATATGAATTGATTGCCCTTTCTCTTTCCTTGTCTTGGAATGCCATGTAACCTTCTGGGTCTTCCTCTAACCATTCTGCTTTTTGTGCCTCATAAATTCCACTATGATTCATTTTCTAAACCCTCCTATTTTAATCTTCTTATTTTTACAGATTCTAATTTCATTCCATCAATACATTCGGTCGGAGTACCTCCAAGATATTCAAATACCTTGATTTCCTCGAATCCGCTTTCGTCTGTCTGGATTAAATAATCCTTATGCTCTGGAAATGCTTCGCAATCATCAGAGCCATACAGCTCTTCACCCTGGATTCTAATTCCTCTAAATAACATTAGTTCGCCTTCAAATTCACCTTCTTGACCAACCTTTAAATCCTCTAATTTCATTTCTATTCCTCCTTCCTTATATTATAATTATACCACTCTATTCACAAAAAGTAAATCTCTTTTGCTCTAAAATAGAGACATTTATTTTCAGACTAGAAGGAGCTCTGGACTACAGAGCTCGAATTCCAGTGTGGGTGTTTGTCGTTAGAGCACAGCTTCTAGAGCTCACTCTAAACTTGCACAGAGCTCTGTCTATAATTGTATGTCTTGTATTCTATTTTGCAGACTTCTATATTCTGGACGCAAGAGCTCTAGTCTACACAAAAAATAAAGGAGCCCCGAAGGGCCCCAGAATTGTTTCGGAACTATTGATTCGAAGCTTTCTTTTCAGGAGCTTCCTCTTGCTTTTTAGCTGCTTCCAATTCTGCCTTGAAGACCGCTATAGCCTCTTTCATGATTGAAGGAATGAGCTTAGCGTCGCTGCCTCTATAAAGATGTTTCATAGTTCCAAGATGCTTTTTGAATGCGGTGCTTGCCGAGATGTTTTCCATTTCTGCCAAATCCTTGAACTGTTGAGGCAACTGAACATTGATTTCCAATGTTACTCCCCTCTTTGTCTTAAGCAGTTTGCAGAGCCTCTTTTTACCTGAGAAGAATGAATAGCCCGTTTTGGACTCCGATTCTACGATTTTTAGACCAGGATTCTTGGCTACCAAAGATTTGATTGCAGCGAATGTTTTTTCAGTTTCTGTAGGTTCTACATTTGCTGGTTTTTCTTCCTTCTTAGCCTCAGGTTCTGCACCTTTCTTTTCCTCTACCACTGCTGTTTCTTGAACTGCTGTTTCAGAAGCCGTAGCCTCTACCAAAGTTTTGTTTTCCATGTTCTGTTCCTCCTTTTTAAGATTAGTTTGGGTTCCTTGTTCTTTCTTAACTTCCATGATTGACATCCTTTCTGGCCTATGGCCAATAAAATATTTTTTTGATTATAGTATTATTATACCATAATAGAACGCCTTTGTAAATAGGTTTTTAAAACTTTTGCTCTTAATTTAGATACTTTTTTCGATTTTGTTTTTACATTCTTCGCATATTAGTTTGCCGTTTAGAACAAGTTCTGGATTTTTGCTTCCACAGAATACACATTCGCCTTCGATAACATACTTCTTCAAGATAATCAAGCCATCATTATCTGTAAAGATTTCGATGGGATCGTTTTCCTTGATACCGAACGTTCTTCTAATTTCTTTTGGAATGACCACTCTTCCTAAATCATCCATTCTTCTAACAATTCCTGTCGCTTTCATTCTGCATAACCTCCTTTATTATTATAGTATAATTATACCATAATAGAACCCATTTGTAAATAGGTTTTTAAATCTTTTGCTCTAAAATAGAGTATTTTATTTTCAGACTAGAGGCGTCTCTGCTCCAGACTAGAGGGAGCTCTATTTTAGAGCTCGAATACCAGTGCGGGTGTTTCACGTGAGAGCGCAGTCTTGATACGTCCCAGAGCTCTGTCTGGAATTGTAGAGCCAGAATTCTATTCTAAACCCCAGAGCTCACTCTAAATTGACAGAGCGCTACACAAATCGCAAGTGTTCTGCACAGTCTGGAGTACGCTAATCTATTTCCAGAGCCCTATCAATCTAGAATGAGCTCTGGTCTAAATAGTATTCTAATCTGGAGCGTGAGCTCTTGGGCGAAGAATAGAATTCCCGACGCAGACCAGAGCCCTGCTCGGTCTCAGTTTATAGACTTTAGAAGATAGACTCTCTAGCAGTGCTCTAACTTGCAGAAGTCTAGAATCCCGACGCATAGGGGTGAGCGCTGCGCAATTTTTGTTCAGAGCTCAGTTCTATTTTAGATTCAGAGCTTTAGTGAAAGGGTCTCTAACCGAGTTCTAGTTGCGGGTCAATCTATTCTGCGACGTGAGTAGCGATCTGCACGGTCTGGAGTGTGTAGCGCTCTGTGCTGGACAAAATTGCTTAGCGCTCTACTCAAAGCGCAGGCTTTGAAGGGCTCTAGGGAGTTGTTTGTTGGTATCTCTCGACATTTGACTTAGTATTGTAGTTTACTATGAGGAAGGGTTTTAGATTAGATAGTGTTATATTAGAATAGTGTTTTAGATAGTGTATATAGTGAGATTAGCATAGAGTCTTAGTAGTTTGTATAGCTTCTAAAAATAAAATCCTATGATAGTTAAGGAGTTTGTGTTCCTTGGCTATATAGGATTTTATGTTGTAGGGTTATTTGATTTTTTTATTACTTTGGGGAAGGGAGGGCTAGATTCTTTTCTAGATGTATTTCTATTTTAATCTTCTATTTGTATAATTAAATAATCTCCAGGGAATGAGGGAGGGTGCATGAGAGTGATTCTGGAGGATGGTATATCGTATCTGATTCTATGTGTAGAAATAGGCTCTAGTTTTAGAGTAGTGAATGTTTTTAGATTGTTTATATGGCGGATGACTGATAGAACAGATATGATTCTAAATGTAGTGTAGGAGAAGATAGGTGAGTCTGTTTTTATGTTATCATGCGGTGTGTATTTAGATGAGCGGAGGTCTATAGATTCAGAAAATGTATCTACGTGTGATAGTATTTCTGAGTTTATTGTTATGATTCTATCTCCATTGGTGTTGATATCATTCTGTAATAGATTTAAAAGTTCTGATGTTTTCATTAGCTTTTCCCTCCTCTATTTCTTCTGATTCTTCATCTAAGTCGTATTCTTCATCTGAGTCATATAGTTCGTCTACATCTGGATTTAGGTCATCGATTAGGCTTTCTACAGCTTCATTTAGTAGACCAGCTGCATTGGTTAGAGTTTCTGAAAGTTCCCTTAATAGATTGATAGTTGATTCGCTTAACATTGATTGTCTCCTTTCTTATAGATTAGAATTATCACATTGTGCTATAGGTACAATTGTTATTTCCATATCTTTGATATTGATTGTATTACCTTTAGAGTCAATGTACGGATTATGATTTTTCAATTCATCTTTACATCCCTGGCATAGATTTAGTTTTAGTTTCTGTTGAACTTCTACTTCTTCTTCATTTCCAAAGTAGAGTACATCTCCAGATTCGAATGTAACGGCGACTTCATCAAAAGGAAAGTCAAGTCTTGATATTGTACTTTCTATACCTTCTAAAATCATTCCTTCTTTTAATTCTTTAGCTTTTGCTTTTATAGTTGGCATTGATTGTCTCCTTTCACTTCTCCATAGATATCGTCGATATAATATAGACCAGAAAATATATTATAGATTCCAGTATAGAATTTTCCTTTGTATTCTGCTATCACATTGTTTCCGGATTGTTTAGAGATAGTTACTGTGTCTAAATCTTTTAGAGAATGTATCATTGCTTTTATTTCCATTTGAGATTTACCTCATTTCTTCAACATATTCTTTAATGCAGAGCTGTATATCTGATTCTTTTTCTATAGGATATTGGCAGCCTGAGGAGTGTGGTTCTGCAATGTAGAGCATCTTATCTTTGTCTGAATATTCTATAGTTATAGTGAAGTCCTTCATTTCATTTACCTCCTTTTACATGTCATTTCATCATCTGATGGGGCTTTACATTCAAATGAAGGGTGTTTATTAGAAGCAAAGACACATGTTCTGGATTCGAATGGACAATAGTTAGGGCTGTTCTTTTCTTCCCTTACAATTTTATCGAATACATCGTCCATTGATATAGTGCCATTCTTTTTAGTATCGCATTCTTTGCATATATAAACCCCTACCGCTGTAAATACTGGTTCACCTTTTTCTATAGTTCTTCTGCATGTATCACATTTCATTTTTCATTTCCTCCATTTTATGATATTCTTTCAGTGCTTGTTCTACGTTTTCTACAATTGAG
>CAZWKB010000003.1:0-89975 GCA_964633925.1 uncultured bacterium | reverse complement strand
ATCTTTCTTTTGATATTCCGTACCGTTCACAAAATTCTGGTATATCCCCTTCGTTGAAAGAGAATGATACGCAGTAATTACCAAAGTCATTGATTAGAAAGAATTCGACCATATCGCCTATATCGTTGTCCCATTTTGCAGATATAGACGATATCTGCTTCCATTTTCCTTGGCGTCTTGCTTTTCCTTCGCGTTTAGTTACAGTAATAGAATCTTGAAAATGCTTTGTATCTGTAATTTTAAGTGCCATTACGATTCCTCACTTTCGAAAAATTCTATCAGGTCATCAAAGCCATTCCAGACATCATCTAGCACGAGTTTTCCTTCTGAGTCAATTATAATACATGCTGCTTCGTCTCCGTATTCTTCATGCTCTAGTAGCTTGTAGGTCTTACCTTCAATTTCTGTAGTATCAATTACATACCATGTACCAATGTGGCCTTTTACTGAAATATTATCTTCCATACAAAATACCTCCTTTAGTTTATATTATAATTATACCATTCTATTCACAAAAAGTAAATATCTTTTACTCTTAAATAGAAACAATATTTTCAGACTAGAGAGGTATTTCATCTGATTCTATATCAGTATCTTTTTGTATTGAGATGACGAGATAGTCTGATTCTGTGAGTGCATAGATTCTATCGCCTTCTACTTCTACAGATTTGACTCCATTATTGTCTACTATCTCGCCATCCCAAGCCCCATTTGTGACATAGAATCTTGCCCCTACCGGTAATGCGATAAGTTGTGTATAGTCTCCGTAGTTGTCAGATTCTGGTCTATTCATTGTTCTACCTCCCGATAGAATTCTTAATGTCTAACCAATGTTTCTTTGTTGCTTCTCCACCTTTTAAATGTCTTTCGCTAAGATGTTTCTGCAAAACGTCTTGAACTTTTAAGTACAATTCTTTATCTATTTGTGAAAGTCTTTCAGTAACATCCAAATGCGCTGTTGATTTTGCTATTCCTGTTTGCTTTGCTACTTCTCTTACTGTATAGCCTTTTGTGCATATTAAGTTTGCTTCATAGACCGCCCTTTTCATCACACTCTGTTTCATTTTATTCACCTCCTTTCATACATTCTGAAGCGCAAAAGTCACATGGTTTCCCAGTATCTTTACATAACCCTTCTAGATAGCTGCTACACGCTCCAGATTCGCCATCGCTTGTTGCATTAGTGTTAACATTGTCATCATCGTATACCCCATTATAGAAGTCATCTATGCATTCTTGGTTCAGGTAATGTGGGCCTGTTGGATTATAACAATCATCGAAGTATTTGCACTTAGGACAGAATTCGAATTGCAATTTGATTGCTACGCCGTCTTTCGTATATGGTACATTTTGTTTAAAGTCTTCCATTGTATTCCCTCCTAAAAGTCATAAGGAGACTTAACTTTCTTTTTAAGTTCGTCCTTATATTCTTGAGACCAGTCAAACGAATCTATAATCTTGCCTATATCGTTATCATTTTCAAGCATCACCTTTGACAATAATGCAGTCATGAATTCTACTGGCACTACTTTATCTATAGTCATTACACAGCAATGCCCTGACCGGATGTGCAAGAGTTCGTTATCTCGTAATACTATGTCAAGAATATCTCCGCCTTTGTTTCCTGATGTAGAGATTTTTATAACTTGATTCTTAACTCTTTGTTTCATTCTTTTCTTTAAATCTTCGAAAGCCTTTGTTTTTGGTTGTTCTTCATTAAAACATTCAAAACTTTCAAAAGGTTCTAACATTCTTGGATTTACTTCAAACCTTGGGCAGTCTGGCTTATGATTAGTAAAGTGAACTTCTATTTCCTCATCTGTTATGTCTTCATTTTCACAGTTTAAATATCCAACTGACCTGTCTTCACAAAGACTAATACAGAAGTAACATATCTTTTCCATGACTATCTCCTTTCTAATCTTTCAGGAGATATAACGAAACCAGAACACTTACCTGAGTCATCATTTTCTAATTCACAACCAATACAGTTCTTACAACTATTAAGTTTATTGATTACGTTTTGAAATTTTGCTAATTCACTACAAGCATCGTTGATAATATCTCTATCTGTCCTGTTAGGCAAGCCGTCTTTAACTGTAATTAACTTGTCAATCAATGCATTAATTTTCATTGCAGTCTCCTTTCTAATCTTCCTGACATTTTTTACAAATATCTTCCCATTCGCCTTTAACTTTCTTGCTTCTCCATCCAGCTTCCTTCTTAGCATCTACTGCATCGTAGAAACCATTTTCTGGGTCTAGTTCGAAATAGCAAACATCGCATGTCGGTACAAACTTACCATCTTTCCTTTCTATACTCACTTTCACTACCTCCTTTATAGAATGGCTTGGTCAAATAATAAACAATGAATACTATAAAAAACATTGGCAATGCAAGCAGATACATTATCACTTCACCAAGCTTTGCAATAGTCTTTATCCTTTGTTGCAATATTCTAAATGGATTTGTCTTATTATCAAGACAATAGTCAAGCATGCATGTAATTACAAATATGCTTACCACCAAATAGAATACCGCTAGAAGCTTTAAAATTATTACCCATATAAACACATGACCACCTCCTGTTTAATATCTCTATCGCTGTCTGGATTACTCTAGCAGCCGTTTTAAGCTTGCTGCTTAGGTATACCAATACTTATTGTTGCTTGATACAATAAAACATATAAACTCCCTTTTCTGCGCATTTTGCTATAAGTTCATCCATGTCTATTGCATAAAATTTATGTGTAAAAGTATAGTGTATGTTACCGGCAAATGTAGTGATGAGGTCTTTTGGAAGGTAATCATATTCAAACTCATCCATTTCTTTGATTGTCTGTTTCACTATTTCAATATCTGTCGGCTTAAAGACATATATTCTTGCATACCATTTTTCTGGTAATTTCATAATCTCACCTCATTTTATTATATAGACATCCAATTTCTTAACACCAAACTTAAGTGCTGCCTCATGACTATTCATGAATAAATCGATTTTCTTACCTTTGATTGCACTTCCTGTGTCCTCAGATATTCTTTCTCCTATACCTTCTATATAAACTTTTGTTCCGAAAGGTAGAGTAGAAGCAATGGTTCTTCCTTGTGTAGCCTTAGTGCCGCTTGCGGTAATGCCAGTTCTTTTTCCGCAACATTTTTCGCAAGGACAATATGCGTATACAGTATAAGTACCTATGAATTTTCTTTCAGGTTCTTTCTTTGTTTCCTGTATAACCTTAGGCTGTTGCTCTACCGGTTTCTCTACAGTTATTGTTTCAGTAGCTATAGTTTCTACGCTCTGCGATTCTACCGGTATGTAAGCATCCTCTGTCTTAATAGTAGGTAGTAACATTACAGACACAACCATTAAGACGGTTATTAAGTACTTCAAATAATCACTCCTTTGTTAAGTTTGTAGGGATATTTCTATCCCTCTGTAGGTTTCTTCTTATAATTCAAATCATAAATATCTTCGGCCTCCCTTTGCGTGAATTCGCCTATTTCTACATATGCATCTAGAATCTCAGCCGTTACACTCCCATGTTCTGCCTTAATGTCATCAAAATACTGTTGTTTCTTCTTATCAGTCATTGTCATCGCTTCCCTTCTTTATTTTTTTAAGCAATAATGGACTTTGTTTTTCATATGCCTTTAATCCGGCAGATATGATTGCATTGGTCTTAAACCCTTCAATCTCGCCTTTTGCTTCAAGAACTGTTTTATCCATTTGCTCATTAAATGCCCTAGACATATATGGAATGTTTGCTCCAACCTCCATTTCTAAATTCTCTATGGCATCCAATATTTTTTCCTTTTCAGATTTAGATGGAGGTTTTTTGTCACTTAGAATCTTTCTTGCATCTTCTATGAGTTTTGACATTTTATTCTTAATTGTCCTCATATGCATTGCAAATTCATTCTCAAACTGCTTACGTTTATTAAACCAAGGGCAAGGCTCAATATATTCACCATTGATTCTCCTTATTGTTACCGGTGTTCCAGAACCTTGATTTAATGAAGTTATTGCTTCAGCGAACTGCGAATATGACATTTCAACTTCAATGTATGCAGAAGGCTCTGCATGAAGCCAGTCTTTATTAAGATGTCGATCGACATATCCGGGACATATCTTTAGTGTTATAAAGTTACTATGTGAAATAGAACTACCAAACAAACTCTGTTCCCTACTAGACTGCACCCTGCTTATCTGAAGCATACCATATGATGGATGTTCGTCTTTAATTCTGTCACTCAATTTATATCACTCCGTTTTCCTCAAGACTATGCATCAATTCCTCAAGTTCTTTCTCCATATATTTTTCCATAGTATCGTTGAAAGCTTGAATTGCCGCAACCATTGCCTTACCTAAAGCGCTTATCCATCTCATAAGATGTTTTTGAATAACTTCTGCCCTAGAAGCTGGGCATATCAAGCGAATTGACTTTTTATTATCACTCGTTGCCATTTCCAAGATATCCAAAAACTTATGTATTGGTTTAAGTTTAGTCTTAATCATGTCATAAATTTCTGGTGATTCGAAATCGATGTAGATTGCAGAAGTGATTGGGCTGTGAGGTTGACGCCTCATTGTAAAGTTGCTATTCATAACCATTTTAAAATCCCCTTTTTATTTTATTATACCATTCTATTCACAAAAAGTAAAATCTTTTTTATCAAAAATTGAAAAAAGCGCCCTACGAATGGGCGCTTTCCTCTGCTTTATTTAATTGGTAAATCATATACCAATGTTCTCCCATACTGGAAGTTTATGGTATTGCATTTGTATAGTCCGTAGTTCTTGAGTCTTGAGCTCCTCATCTAACAAAATGCTTCTAAATACTTCTGGTGTTACTACTCTAGCCAAATGGATATCACATTCTTTAATTTGACCAGCGACAATCAATTCGTTTGGAACTATCTTAGAATCTTTTGGCCATGTTTCTAAAAGCTGCATTTCAAATAAATCTGGAGATATTTCTCTTTTTGAAACAACCTCATAGACACCATCCATAGACTCTTTATTAGCTGCAATCTTTAAATAGAATTTTTTGCTAGAAGAAATCTCTATCTTCTCATAAACTGCCTTTTTCGTAAGTATATGTTTAACGATAAACCCTTGTCTTAACATGTCATCAAGATGCTTACCGAGTTCTTCTGTATTGTCATATTCATAGGTAACTCTTCTTAAAATTTCCTCTTTGTTACAGAACATTATATCACCTCCTTATAATAATATTATATCACTCCGTTTTCAAATATTAACAATTAAGATTTGCTTTTTCGCTGAGCTTCATAATATACTCCAAGGGCTTCCGGAGGAATGAGTTCGGGATAAGTTTTAACTTCAGCATCTTTAAAGAAGTTAGGGTTATGGTCAAATCCTTCTTCAATTAGTTCTGAGTTTAGCATAGTTGAGTCTATTTCAATTACAACTACATCTCTACCTTCTGCAGCTGCCCTTAATGCTAAGAATGGCAGCGTTGAATTTGCAGTCGTACACATATAAGTCAACCCATCAAACCCTGGCTTTATCCCTTCAACATATATTTTTAATAAGTTTTCTTTCCACGTTGCATGATATAGTTTACTCATTTTTACCTCCAATAATTGCCTTCTAGAGACTTTCTATTTGTTATAAATATATGTTTACTATTTGAATTAAAATAGAAAGTCTCTAGAAGGCTGGTTTATCTAAATCATACCGTCAGCATATAGGTGTAAGACATTGCGCACAGCCATCAGGGTGCGAAGCAGTACAGCCAACAAAGTTATCAAGGTCATGTAGCATTGCATCAACAGTATCATAGCCTATTGTAAACGGGTTGCCATCTCTGTCGCTAACCTCTATAGATTCACCTTTGCAAATGTATTTGTCATCAAGCTTGCTGAGTCTTTTCATAAGAAACTTTCCGTACGGCTTTTTATTTAACATATCAATGTATTCATCAACGTATCTCAACTCTATCTTGCCTGCTAGTTCAGTCCTGACGCGCATCAGGATTTGACCGAGCTTGTTTTTACCGACACCTTTGCATACTCCCCAATAAGTATCTCCCCAAGCATTACCTTCAACAATTTCTTGGTCACCTGTTTCAAGAAGCGCATCTTTAAGGTCTTGGTTTCTATTAAAACAGTCATAAACAATTTGATACATGATTCTGTCTTTTACTTCTTCCCAGTCTGGCCTTAGCTTGCAAACCTTACCAAATGATTTTGCAACACTCGGTTTGACATGCTGTAGAGATAGTCTTTTTTCATTGTCAAAAACCTTAGCAGCTTGAAAAGCATTCTCTCTATAATCATATTCTATACCATCATGCACTACTTTTCCTCTACTAAAATTACTTAAGAACGAATATTCTTCCCTAAACTCACTAATCATGATTCTCCTCCTTATCTATATTCTGCTTCATATTCTTTCCATAGTCCAATGTCAACTCTTTCCCAAGGTAAGTCGGCATCGAGTCTACCAAAATGCCCATATGCAGCAGTCTTTCTATATATTGGTTTTCTTAAATCAAAATAATCAATGATAGCGCCGGGACTTAAATCAACTTTTTCAGAAATGATTTTCTGTAAAATATCATCTCCTATTGTAGAAGTACCAAACGAATCTACAAATATAGAAACAGGTTTTGCAACCCCTATAGCATATGCCAACTGTATTTCGCATTTCTTTGCCAGTCCTGCAGCAACTATACTTTTTGCAAGATGTCTAGCAGCATATGCAGCACTTCTATCTACTTTTGTAGGGTCTTTTCCTGAAAAAGCACCACCACCATGCCTTGAATAACCGCCATAAGTATCAACGATTATCTTTCTTCCAGTCAAACCGCAATCGCCTTGAGGTCCACCAATTACGAATCTTCCCGTAGGGTTGATATAATACTTGGTTCTATCGATAAGATAAGCCGGAATAATCGGCATGATGACGTGCTGTAAAATGTCATTCCTGATTGTTTGGATATCAATTTCAGGATTATGCTGGCTCGACACAACGATCGTGTCTACTCTTACAGGTACGTCATTGTCATATTCAACAGTTACCTGTGCCTTACCGTCTGGTCTTAAGTATTTCAAAACACCGTATTTTCTTACATCTGCAAGTTTTTTGGTTAACTGATGCGCAAGAGATATTGGTAAGGGCATTAACTCTGGTGTTTCATCGCACGCAAACCCGAACATCATACCCTGGTCTCCAGCTCCTAATAAATCTGAAAAGTTAGCTGCCTCATCTTGCTTTGCTTCATATGATTGGTCTACACCTAAAGCTATATCGGCAGACTGTTCATTTATTGCCGTTAAAACAGAACAAGTATCAGCATCAAAACCATATTTTGCCCTATCATAACCAATTTCTCTTACAGTCTGCCTTACAATTTTTGGAATATCGACATAACATTTAGTTGATATCTCACCTGAAACAAGAACTAAACCTGTTGATACTGTTGTTTCGCATGCAACTCTTGCATTAGAGTCATTTGCTAAAATCGCATCCAGAATAGCATCAGAAATTTGGTCGCACATCTTATCTGGATGCCCTTCAGTAACTGACTCTGAAGTAAATAGTCTTTTCATTGTTTTCCCTCCAAGTTTTAAAATAATTTCTTTTCAATCTTTTCTTTATATATTACTAAAGAAGCAAAAGTTATTATGAACTTAAGCCATTCTTGTAACCAAGATGGTACGTGGACAAATTGCACTACAATGCTCATTAGCATTAATACTAATACAGATATCGGTATTACAAACCCAATAGCAGCCAAATATTTCCTGAATACATACCATGGTTTTTTCGGATTTATTCTTTTAAGAAGTTCCGGAACGATGTTGTCAACCAAAGACTGCTCGTATGTACCTCTTGGTGGTGTGGAAACATTTTTTAAATGATTGTTTGCTGCTGCTATAAAAGCTTCATCATCGAGTTTTGGGTATAGTGCAATAAACCCTGGAGTATTACCCCTACAGTTCTCCCATTCATTAAGAGTTACAGACCTGTCTTTAAGCTTAGATATGTCTACTTCTTCGCCATAAAAAGACGCATATGGTTCTATATGCATTTTTCTTCCACCTTTCTAAAAATATCTATATGTATAGCCATCATTATTTCATAATAATAAATTTTGACTACACCGTATGACAATGTTTTAGAGAACTCCCATTCAGTAAATGGTTTAGACACATAAGATTTTTTACTTATGAAATCGCAACCAACCTTTAACTTATTGTCTCTAAAAGTCAATACTAAGATATCACCTTTTTCTATTAAATCTAAAAATGAATCTATCACTGACCTTGAAGATATCCTGCAGTCGCATCTTTTATGCTCCCACTGTTCTGGTTTATATTCCTCAAATTCTTTATCGAATGTTTTAGAATCAACCTTCTTAATTTCATCTGTCTTTAAATCCCTTAGATGTTTAATAGTCTTAAGACTTTTAACAACCTCAAAAACTTCAAAAGGACTGTCATGGCGCATTACAAACATTTTTATTCCCCCTTCTTTATTTTTTTGCGATTGACACTTGGTGAAATATATCTTTTCTTTTTACGCCTCTTGTCGCCGTGTCTTTCACAATATTTTGTATTAAAATATGTCATAAAAATTTCACCGCAAATTGGACATTCTTTTACGAATGGAACTTTAGATGTCAACCTCATCACTCCCTAACATTAACCTAATCTTTTCGGATTTTAATGTAGATTCTAAGACAAAGATATTAATTCTCTGAACCAATTCTTTGACTACCAAAGGTATTTCTTCCAGTGACATAGATTTGATAATTTCATCAGGGTCGCCTCTTTTCTTCAAAAGATTTTTAACTTTTAAAGAAGCTGAATCTTGAATGTTACTCATAGTTTAAATCATCCTTTTTATTTTATTATACCATTCTATTCACAAATTGTAAATATCTTTTTAAACAGACTAGCGTCTACCTATCTATACATATTTCACCAGCAGATTCGTATCGTATTTTTCCATAAATACTCTTCTTTATGGTTCAGAGCCTTGCTAGACCATTTCTAAGCCTAACAAGGCTCGCCCCAAATATGAAAATACGTTGCCAATCAAAAGCTTTCTAAACAGCTTCTGGTTTAATCATCTCCGTCTTTGCGATTGATGCTCTTTTCAGTTTCAAAACCTTTTGGATATCTTTCGCGCAGCTTATCAATATTCTTCACTGCGATGTCTTCTAAAGACAAATTCATAAGTGTTGCCAGTTGTGCAACGTACCAAAGTACGTCTCCCAATTCTTTAACAAGCTTGTTTTCATCAAGCTCATGGTCATGACCATAAACTTTCTTTAAGTAGTCTGCCACTTCACCAGATTCACCTGCAACACCAAGACCTGCAGTCATCATAAGCACATCATGCGGCTTGTTATGATTAGCTGTCCTGTGCGCTAATCCCTGATACTCACCAAAATCCATTTTAACGCCCTCCTAAAAATAAAATTATTACTTCAAGCGCTGCAACAACGCAAGTAGCCATTATATAATGAATCCTTACTTCTTTGTCTCTTTCACCTATAGCTCCGAACCAAAACGTTACTAAAACGAAAGCAAAACAAATCGCAAAGATTGTTGCCACCCAATTCATGGTAGTTCTCCCCCTTAAAATTATTTGAGAAGCTCAGCTTGTTAAGACTGAGCTTCTCTATATATAAATTAAAGTCCGAAATACCTTAGACAGGCATCGCCTAACCAAGATAAATCTGCTTTAAATATCGCAAAAATTGCCAGAAGACCTAAGATTGTGATTATCCATGCTGCTTTATTTGATACTGGCAATTCCTCTTCGCTTTCGTAAATTGTAGTTGAACATCTTACAAAACCATTGCTGTTGTAATGAACCATTCTTTTCATAACATGACATCCTTATTTATAATATTCAATTGACCAATGAACCCCTTGACTAATGCTTCTAACAATTTTTAATGATATGCCGGTAATATTAACAATATCTTTTTGAAATACTCCATTCTTTAAAAGTTTAACAATTTCTTCATATTTTTCTTTAGGCAATTTGCTTCTATCATAACTTTCTTTTACTGATTTTGAAATTTTTTGTTTAACTTCTAAAGAAGTTTCTTTCCCATACATACCGTTGTTTGGCCCTCTATTTGATTTTGATATTTTCATTTTATGCTCTTCAGAAATAGATTTACCAAAACTAACGTGCCTCTTACCTTTTAATCTATCTTCTGAATATTTTGTTTTAAGCGATTCTGAAATTCTCTTTTTAGTTTCTTGATGTAGCGGTTCATGTATTTCTGGGTTTCTTATATTATAGCCCTTTTCTTTATTTTTACTGTCATAGAATTTAATCCAATAGCTTTCTCTTTCAATAAGTAATTCTTCTGGACATTCTTCTACAATTTCAAATATAAAATTATCTTCACCATATTTGTCCCATGCAATTTGTAAAATTCTATTGCATTTAGGGCTGTGCGCATCCAAAGAACTTATGTGATTGTTCCATCTCCATTCTATATTCTTACTACTACCAATATAGACTTTACCATTTACTTTGTTTTGAATCTTATATATTCCGCAAGCCATACCAATCAGCTCCTTTCATATTTATTGAACTAATTGGTATGTTTGCAGCTAAAACTATTTAACTTTTGTGACTACTCCATTCGTAACCGTTACTTGGCTGTACCATCGATGCGGTTCTGGATACCAAGGGCCTTCTACAAATTCAGTGCCATCAGTTTTGGGAGTCCCCAGTCCCGGTGCATAAAGAGTTATTTTCTCACCATTTGCTACAGCTTCTTTAAAAGCCTTTTTAGTTTTAAAGTTCTGAGATGTATAAATGACAATCATTCCTCTCTTACTGTCCAATGAGAACCAGCTTTTATTTGCCTTATAATATCCTGTCTGCAGCAATATTCTAAACTTAAATCTTTAACTTTAGCTCCATTATTTAATTTTATAAGAATTTCTTCACCTTGTTGTTTTGTAAGTACTAAACTATGATGCTTACTTCCAGCCATTTTGCCTTTCATAGAATTAGAAATTTTTTCTTTTGACTCTTTTGAATGACTATTGCCTTTGAATCTGCCTTCTTTTAAAGATTCTTTAAGCTCATCAAGCTTATCTGGATTATTATTAAAATAACTTATTCTACTTTTAGACATTTTTTCTTTAGTATTATCTGAATGCTTATGGTCTTTAAATGCTTGCCTACCTTTAGCAGCTATACTTAATTTTTTTCTTGTTTCTTCAGAAAATATTTTGCCTTTAGCAGCTATGCTTAATTTTCTTCTTGTTTCTTCAGAAAGTTTACCGCGCTTACCCGCTTCCTTAAGATTATAGCCGTTTTCTCTATCCATGCTGTCATAAAATTCTATCCAATATTGTTCTTTTTTATCTAGTTCGTATACATTACATTCTTCTATAATGTTAAAAATAAAATTTTCTTCACCATACTCTCTCCACTGTCTATGCAGATAATCATTAAAATATTTATCTTTGCCATTAAGCGACCTTATATGGTTTTTCCATCTTACTTCTATATCTATAGACGAACCGATATAAACTTTACCGTTTACTTTATTTTCTATCTTATATATTCCACAAATCTTTTTTCTTAACATACCAATCACCTCAAATAATATTTCATAACTTAGTATGTTAAGAACTTTTTAAGCTTTAAAATCCATATAAGCTAAACATCAGTCATCATCCTCCAAATCGCAGCCATTCTGCTCAAAACTATCAACAAAATGCTGATTAGCATAATTCACAACGTAGTCAGAAATCCAACTACAATCGCCGACTGAGAGTCTCCATATCGCCATTTTACTTAAGTTTACTTTTGAAAAGTCCACTACCAAAGCTAAATCATGCCTGCCACCTGTTGTCGTAAGTAAATACTGTTCGGTAAATATTTCGTCCGGATTACTTGTTGTTGAGATACCATCATCTGAAAGCATCTTAGCAATACCGTCAGTCCACTCTTTTAAATCACCTCCAGTACCCAATAGAACAATGCCTTCCTTTGTACCTGCTTTTTCTTTAAATTCAGAAAACTTCAATTCTTCCACTATTTTTTCAACTCCTTACTTTCTATAATGCCCTTCGTAAAATCATCATTTATTTCAGCCAAACAATTTCTTATAATTGATTCGTCGCTTGCATTAGGCTGTCTGCTGTGATAATTGTCCCATCTTTCAAGTAATGATTCTACGCGGTCCTTAAATAGTTCCCATTTCTTATCATCCAACTGTATCGCCTCCTAATTATATAATATCAACATGAGAACAAAAATTAATCCTTTTTGACAACAACCTGCGGTTGTTTTGTCTCTTCATACGCTTTAAATGCCTGTTCTACGGTTTTCGTTAAATCCTTAGCTTTGCAAACTACTAAAACAATCGTTTGTCTCATAGTAAAACCTCCTTCCTATTTATTATATTATAATTATACCATTCTATTCTCAAATTGTAAATAACTTTAATACAATTTAAGACAAATTCTCGCATGGGCTAGATTGATTCTATTAGACTTTTATGGGCACCCTTGTTATTATATTAGGTGCCCATAAAAATGATTCTAACTATGCTTAAAAGCTTCTTCAATACATATTTTTGCTTTCCTCATATTTGTAATAGCCATCAGCAAAAGCCTTTTAGAAAATGCATTCGTATTGCTTTTAGATAGCAAAACAATCTTATCATGAAGACATTCAAGTTCTTTTGCATAATCATTAATTTCTTCATTTGCCACTATCGGGAGCCCCCTTATAGTGAACAAGCTTATAGACTTTTACATTTTCCAAAGTCTCTAATTTGCCGGAAATTATAGCGTCAATAATTTTCTGCTTTTCTGAAACATCTGTATCTGAAATATCAAGCATAAATCTTTCGCCGTCTTTATTCTTATAATTGACAAATACTCTGTCAAGATTTTTATCTGAATACACAATACCAAGAATATCTGCATTGTGTAGTGCCATTACAAAGTCTCTTACAATGCCGCCAATGCATTCCAAATCACCAAATTTTTTCATTTTAACATCCACTTTATTTACCTCCATGTCATATTGTTCTAATTGTTCTTCCCATAAATTATCGATTTGCTCTTCAGTCAAATCAGGATTTTGCTCTTGTAGCTTTGCTATTGTAACAGGCTTATTATGCGCCTCACACCAAGTTCTAAATAAATAATCGCCTTCAAGTTCTGCCATTTTAATTGACCTCCTTAAATTATATAATGTTTCAAATCATGAACAACTACTGTCCATACCAAAGCTTCATTAGTTAAAATATTCTAAAACTCTTTTTCTTTTGCCGTTTATAATTTCCCAAAGAGTACCTTTCCATATGTTATAATTTCGCGGAGTGTCTGTGTGAATTGGCTTAAATCTTTTACCGTTTCTTAAAGTTCCTGTTATAACAAACCTTGCCATCTTTAATACCTCCTTCCAATTATTATATTATTATATTCCTCTATTCACAAAAAGTAAACCTCTTTTTGAAAAATAATGATAAAAAGAGGCTGGAATATTCCAGCCTCTTCGTCATTCCATTATTACATATTCTCTGAAAATTGCAAATACTTCATCATAATCTCCAGAATTAAAGCATCGCTCTTCCATTTCTTTCGCATGCTTACCATATCCGGCCTTCTTAAGAGCTTTACTTACAAGCCCTATAAGATTAAAGACGTTTCCATCTTGTCCTGTTAGTTCTACAGTAGGCCTATCTCCACTTGATATTCTTTCAAGTTTTTTAGGCTCTACCGGTTGTGCAGGTACTTCCTTCTTTATTTTCTGCATGTTCCGACCTCCCAATTTCATTTCTTATTTTTTGCTTCACTAACTTTTGCAGAATATATGACATTATAACTACCGGGATATTCTCTTGTTCTTTTTAAAAAATCATTATATTCTTTCTTACTATGAGTTTCAAATGTGTATGGTTCTGTGCGAGTTACATTAGTTGGACTTGTCCATTTGACTACATATTTCATAAATTCTTACCCCCAATAATCTTCGCCCGCTTCTTCAAATTTAGGGCCATATCTAAGCTGTTTTCCTTCGCAGAGAAAAACCTCTCCGCCTTCATCTGAGTCTTCTTCTGAAACTTTAACACTGCCTATCGAGAGCACAAACGGCCAGTTTGGTTGATGAAGAATACTTACTGTGTAATCGCCTTTTTCTTCTTCAATCATCTGCTCCAAAACATCATGAAGTTCTTGAACAGTAAGTTTGTTTCCTTTATGACTCATATCGAATTACTCCTTTCTAAAGACTATCTTTCAGATATGCGACAACGCCCATTCAAATGGTCAACTTCATGTTGAACTATGCGAGCTTGCATATCCTCCATTGAATAAGTCAATGGAACACCTGACATAGAATAACCCTCAACTACTATCTCCCTTGCCCTGGAAACTTTTTTACTTCTTCCTGGGAAACTCATGCATGCTTCCTTTTGAGTTTTGCAATCATCTTTTGAAAAATAGGTAATCTTCGGGTTTACCAAAGATATTATATCGCCGTTCTGCAAATCGAAAAATGAGATTATTCTATATGAGCACCCTATTTGATTTGCAGATAAACCTACTGCTCTTGTCACATTTGCTTTTAAAGTATCTTCCAAATCCTTTATTGCATCTTTAACCTCTTGACTAAATTCTTCAACTTCAGTACTGACTTTTCTTAAGTACGGATTTGGGTGTATCAATATTTTCTTTATCATTTTGACCCCTCCTTTTAATTACCAACCAAGCTCATCCCAATTTGCAATTTCAACGTCAAAACCACAAGATTGTAAGATTTTTGTAGACTGCTTATGGTTTAATCCATAAAATGTATGTGTTGACAAGTAATGATGACCTTTCCAACTATTCTTATCAACTTCCTTTTTTGGATGAATCCAGCCACAGCCATCATCTATTTCTAAAACATGCGTTTCAGACGTACATTCCTTTAATTCATCCCAAGTCTTTATTAGTTTAGCCATTTGACCACTCCTTAACCATCAGTCCAAATCTTACCGCAATCCTCACATCTTAAATCAAAATATCCATTTCCATGTTCTTTAATTACAGTGTTGTTTGTATGGAGACATTCCTCTTCCTTAAACTTATATGTTACAGACAAAAATGCTCTTAATTGTAAGAACTTTTGGTATTGTTCTTCATCCATTTCACTTTCAATATCAATTTCCAAAATTTTAGTTTCATTAATCAATATCGAAAGCGCTTCTTTGATGCCATCTAAAATTTCTACCATACCGGCGATATGATAACAAATGCTATGCTCTTTCATAGAATCAAAATCAGAACGAACAACATCGTTTGAAACCTTTATAAGCATCTTAGGAATTGCTTCATATGAATCTAAATTATGAAACAAATTTTCAAACGTTTCATTTAAAATTTCACTCATTATTTCACCTCCTCATATAATGCTACTCCAGAACCAAGTTCGCCATGCATATAAAAGCTCATTGAATTAAGTTGCTTTTCAAAATCTGATGCTCCGTTGACACCTTCGAATTTTGCTTTAACAGAAAACTGACTTTCAACTGCACATTTGTTTGGAACCATAACACCTTCCCAAATGCCATTTTTCTTAATTCTTGCGTTTACTTGAGCTTTAGTAAGCTTCTTATATTCTGCCACTTGGAAAACCTCCTTCCTATTTATTATATTATAATTATATCACTCTATTCTCAAATTGTAAATATCTTTTTATCAATATTGAGAATAATTCCCTTTTGTTTTAGGTTTTCTATACATTCAACCATATAAGCATCATCGTGCTCACGATAAACCTTACCAATTGGATAAGGCTCATGTCTATCTATATTCATATCAAACCCGAGAATTTTACCTCTGTAATTTGGGTCATACCAAATAGGGTCAATGTTTATTCCCCTATCAACAGCTTCTTTCATAATAAGCATATGATAATAGTAAAGTCTCATAATGCTATATGTAAATACATAGTCTACAACAGAATGTCTTCGTCCCCATCCTTTACCCCTCATACCGCAGCACTCTCTATGTTGACCGTTTACTCTGTCTTTTGGTAAATATGGAATTAAGTCTTGGTGCCATAAACGCATAATATCGCCTCCTAATTATATAATATCAAATCGAACCCACTAATAAACACAATAAGAAAGCCCCGGAATTTCCGGGGCTTACCAAACTTATTTTTGTCCTGCTTTATATTTTTCTAGTTCCTCTGGAGTCATTTTTCTTGCTTCAACCGGACCATTTTTCGCATGAGTTTGGTTTTCCTTATTGTAGTTCTTGTTTTTGTTTTCCTTTGGAGTACTTTGTTTCTTATTTGTAGCTGGCTTATCTGTTTTAGCAGGTTGCTTTTCCTGCGCCTGTTCTTTCTTATCCTTTTCTTCCTTTGAATCGGCACGCTTTTTAGGAGCAAATTTCTGTACAGCTTCTTCAATTAATTTCTTTGCAATTTGGATATCAGTTCCGATGTATATCCATCTGCAAGTTCCCATATGCTTTTCGGCAGCCTCTGCTTCTGTAAGTGTAGTAAGCCCTTCTACCGGTGAAACAGCTACATTAAACTCAATCTTAAATCCTTTCTTAGTTTCAATGATTTTGAAGATACGAGTACCTTCAGCCCCGAAATAAGTTACTCCAGAATTATTCTCTTTTGCCTTGAACTTATCCTCTGGAATCGCAGCCTCAAATTCTTTCATAGCCTTTCCGAAAAGCCCAGGTTCAACAGCAGCTTGTTCTTCAGTCTTTTCCTCTGCCTTTTCACCTTCTTCAGCAGGTGCTTCTGTGCTTTCACCTTCTTCAGCAGGTGCTTCTGTGCTTTCACCTTCTTCAGCCTTTTCCTCTACTTTCTCACCTTCTTCGGCGAGTGCTTCTGTAGCCTGTTCTTCAGCAGGCGTTTCTGTAGCCTGTTCTTCAACCTTTACATCTGTGCTTTCAGGCTTTTGTTCAGCTGTTTCTTGTACTGGATTTTCAACCACCTGTTCAGCTGGTGCAGCCTGTTCTTCAACCTTCTTTTCAGTAACCTTACCTTTTGCCTTTGTTTCTTCCTTCTTGGGTGAATTTCTCTTTGCCATGATAATACCTCCTATTAAAATGATTTAGGTGATTAACCTTATGGTATTATTATAACCCACTATACTCAAATTGTAAATATTCTTTCCCAACTTTTTATCTTAAAATTGATATATTTTTAAAATATAAATATTAAAAGGAAAATCTGGTAACATTAGAGCCTCCCCAGACCCTGTCTATAAATCTTATATGGTATAACCAATGGAATTATATAGGCCAAATTTGAGGAGGCTCTAAATACGCTCTATTTAATTTTAATAAACATTATATCATTCCCACATTTCAATAAGCTTAAGAATAATCTCTTCAATAATCTTATCCTGAATCTTTGAACTATTTAAAACCTCTACTGATGAAGCCATAACTTTAACAGCACCGGTAGACGTAATGGCATTGAGCAGCAATATGCGATTGTTTTCACTCAGTGAACCTATTTTCTTTTCAATATATTCCATAATGTCATTCTCTTCTTGAGAAGGCTGTGAATATAAACCTCTTTTGTAAAAGTTCTTACATAGACTAGCCACATAACTAATAGGTTTTGAAAGCTTCTGTTTCATCGAAGCCCTATTGATTGCTTCATTAACATATTCGAAGCCATCAACACAACGGACGATTCCCATTTTATAATAAAATTCAATTGTTCTAGAATCGTTCTCGCTTAATTTGCCGAATGCCTTTCTAAAGTTTTCCTTTAAAAGTTCGATGTCGTTTTGAATATTTTGCATTTTAAATTCCTCCCAGGCTTTTAGCCTACCAAAGTTAGTATCTTCTTCTCCTGTATCTTGGTTTATATCGCTTTTCTTCTTCTTTCTTTTTCTTATCTTTTTCCTTAAGCTTTTGCTCCCAATCTTCATCATAAGACATTTCATACCACTCACTAAAGAACCAGCCAGTTTTTATCTTATATTTGAAATGCCATATACCTTTATAGTCGATTGTCGCAATCAATTCTTTAATCTTTAAATAGTCAACATCAACTAAATCGTTTAGTTTACAAGCATCTGCAAAAGCTTGATAAGCAAACATATGGTCCTTAGAAGTAAACTTCGGAATGTTTTTTTCACTCATCTGTTGAATTGTACGCCTTGACCTATATACTCCTTTGAGAAATTGGTGGGTGGTTATCACCTCTAACCACCCAAATTCAACATGGTCTCTCATTTAATGACCCCCAACATCCTAACTTCTTTTATTCCGGCTTCCTCCATAACTGTCTTAATATCATTAGCAAATTTTTCATTTGCAGTTTTAATTTCTGCAATAAATGAATTTGTTTTTTCCTGATAGTCAATACTATAACTACCATCGCAATAAAAATCCTCTGTTACTTGCACCCCCATATCATCTGAGTTTTTAGAAATCCAATCAGTTGCCTTTTCAAATTTCTTTTCGTCGGAATCCCTTCCAATTACAGTAAATAGTGTGTAGCTCATTTTTGTACCTCCATTTATTTTATATTTTAATTATATCACACAGTCGTCAATAATTAAATAACTTTTAGGCTATATAGTGCACTTTTTGTCCATTATATGTATGAATACGTGAGTTATAAACACGTTATTATATAATAAGGTAACTCAACAACAACTAGAAAGCAATTCCATATCTCTATCAAGCTCTTCTATTGCCTTCCTTTTGATTGTTTTAGAAAGGCTCCCCTTGTAAGGAAGGCCAGCTTCTGATAAGACTTTAGACATTTTAAAACGCCTTGTATCATTATTTTCAACCCAAGTCTTTATAGCATCTATGCTTCTGCGTTCCAAAATATCTATAAAATCATTTTCATCAGCATAAAGACTTATATCTAGCTCAAGTAAGCATTTGTATAGATTCTTTATTCTATTTATTATCCTGCTTACATAGCTCTGAGATATTCCGGTGATATGAGCAATGTCATTTTGACTCTTACCTTCAGTGTGCAATTCTAAAATAATTTTATCTTTGTTACTTAAAAACAAACTCAATCTGTTAATGGCTCCTGAAACGTCTAATTTGCCCAATACTTCATCCTCGACGCACACTGGGTCGCGCAGCATGTCTGACAGTGTTATGCCTTCGGCATCGTCAATAAACTCTTCCATAGATATTGCTTGTACATTTCTTTTTGTCTTTCTAAAACCCATTAAAATTTCATTGTTTATACATGTTGAAGCATATGTAGCAAACTTAAACCCTTTATCCAGTTTAAACGACCTAACGGCTTTTAGAAAACCTATGCTCGCTATTTGAAAATAATCATCATAGTCTGCATATGGAATTGAATATTTCTTTAAAATATGGTGAATTAAGCCACTATTTTCTTGAAAAAATAGTTCTAAGTTTTCACCACCGTTCTGTGCATCTTTTATGTCTATCATCTTACACCCTCCAAAATGGTAAAAATTAAATATTATATTTTGACCTATATAGGTTATAATAATACTGTAACACCAAATAAACCAATAAAGGAGGAATTTCTATGCCTAATAACAATAGAAATAGAAACGAGGTTCCTGCAGCAAAGAAGGCCTTGGATAAACTTAAGATTGAGGTTGCCAACGAACTTGGTATCGCCGATTATGATAAAATTGACAAAGGCAATCTTACTGCCCGCCAGAATGGTTACATTGGTGGTAACATGGTTAGAAGGATGATTAAATATGCTGAGCAGCAGATGGAAAATGGTAATGCAGATGCTATATCTTCGGCTGTAAACAAGGCTGAAATTGATTCTGACAAGCAAGGTATAAATCAAGTCCTTCATTAACCTATAATTTTCCTAAAGATACAAAGAGAGGGCCTCCAATAGTGAGGCCTTTTCTTTGTCAATTGCTAGTTATTCTAATACGCATTCAAATGCGTTTTTGTCATCTCTAATCCTTAAAAATCTTGGTTCCCTTAATGAACCATTTTTGAGCTGTTCCATAGAACCAACTTCGGCAACGAGTCCGATATATTTTTCTTTATTTTCAGTAAACTCTTTGCGCATTTCATCTTTAATTCCAGATGTATTACCAACCTGAATTAGCTCACCGTCTTTATATTGCCCGAACGTTATAGAACCAATCCAGCCATAGTAATGGAATTTAGTAATAGGTTTACAAGATAAACCTCTTTGAAGACATTTGTCAGTTGCATCTTCTACACCAGAAGCAACAAATTTATGACCTTCACTGTCTTCCCAAAACTGGCAAGTCTCTGGATATTTACCGGTATAATCAACTTCAGCTGGTTCAAAACCCATAATAACTACATCAAATGTATCATATTTCTTCCACTTAACCCAAGGCGTAAACGGAATGCCTTTTTTCTTATTTGCTTTAACTTTTGCAGGCTCACCTTTACCGTCTCTGATTATACCTTCATAATAGCTTGAATCTTTATGCTTAAGAATCATGCCTTCACCGCCAGCAGCAACAATTTCTTCCCAACGCTCCCTACGGCCTTCAAATGGTACTATTTCAGAAATATGCAAAAAATCACCAATGTCTTTACAAAGTATTTCTTTTGTCTCCGGATGTTCGAAGTACCAATCCCTATTGATATAAAGCATTTCGTTGTAAAAATCTTCAAGAATCTTTCTTCTTTCAGAATATCCCAACAGCTTTATATCTTTTCCTTTATAGCTTATCATATCATACATCATGTAATGAACAAACCCTTTTTCGATTTGATTTTTCAATGAAGTTTCAGATAAGCCACCAACCATAGACGTTATGTCATGCGATCTGCAGCCAGGTTTCCAAATCTCACCATCTGGAATACTACCATAATGATTGTGCTTAAGTATTTTTAGGTGAGGAATATTGTCTGTCCTTTCTGTAGGCCACGGAGAGCCATTTCTAACAGTTTCTATGCCTATGCTCCTTGTGGTAAACCTTATTATATTGGGATAAAACCACGAAGGCATTCTATAACCGTCGTATTTAATCTCAGATATATAGTCTGGGTCGTCTATAAATCTGTCAAGCTTTTCCAATGATTCTTTTACAGCTCCCATTGGAATAAGCGTTCTCCACGGCAATAAGTCAATTACTGGCTTTTTCATTATTTTCTGTGCCATTTTTTACTTCTCCGCCTTTCCTGCGCCTGTCAGCCCACTCATATAATGATTTTACATCACTTATTCCGCCTGATTCTATGGCCTTAATTAAGAAAAACTTATCATCGTCTGACAGCATAACTGGTGTGCTATCTTCAATTTCATCTGCCGGAACGATTGGTATCAGCTCAATTGGCAAAAAATATTCTGTGTCCATAAATTGCTTTAACTCAATTCTGCGACGCTCATACTCAGCGAACAAACAACTTACTACTGGGCTTGTAAGATTTGCCGCTTTAGACTCCCAGTCTTTGTCATTCTTAATGTTGCTATGACTTTTGATTGCCTCTGCAATTTCGCCAAGCTCTGCAGTCATTTTTTTAGCTTGTTCCATTAATTTTGATACTTTCATTGTTTAACCTCCTCTACATATCACCATCATCGTCTGGGAAATATTCACCAGTTATTGGGCACATATTTTCACAAAAATCATCAATTACTTCTTGTGGCATATTTTCATCTATTATGTCACTGACAATACCTAATGATTTTTTAATTGGGACATTGCCTGGGAATACAAAAACTCTTGGACCTTTTGACATATTTGACACCGCCTTTACTTAACTACAATAGTAACATACCAAGTTTCTTTCTTTTTAGTTTTTCGATGCCCTATTGTATCTACATAGCATTCGAATTTCTTACCAGCATCCAAACGCGGAGCAAATGTTTCTGCATAAGCAGCACTTAAATATCCAATTTGCTTACCATTTGAATGTACTGCAATTGCGTTTTTGTCATAAGGATTGCTGGGTTCTCTTACCAAAGTTATTTTTGAATTTTTTGTCATATGCGAAATAATTTCTTGCCTTGACGAACCATCGGGATTTGGATGTGTGGCTCCAACAACCTTAAACTTTGTCATACGTTGACTATCTAAAATAGACATTTTTGACCTCCTTTCGCAGTTATGAACTGCCATATTTTCTTCAACAAGTAAATCAATTGATTCGCCGAATAAATACTCAGCTTCATCACCCATATTGCCACCCCTTTTATTTGGTCCTATTTATATTATACCATAAAAGAAGCAAAAATTAACAATAATAGCTCAATAATTATTTTCAGAAACTGCAGCGCATATTGCAAAGAAAGATAATACTGCAATCAATATATATAAAACTATTATTGCAGCAAGGCTAGTATCAATCTGCAAATAATTATAATCTGCAAATTGCTTACGTTCAAACTTATCAGCAACAAGCTTTGATATATCTTCTACAATTGGGCAAAGGTCTGTTATAATTGCTTTACCCATCATATAATCTCTTGTCTCTAATTTCAGAATTTCTACTTCACTCCAACTAAACGGATAAACCCAATTAAGTCTACCATCTTCTTCCATGCTTACACAAACAACAAAATCGTTTTTGTTTCCACCCTCCCAATAATCTTGAAGAGCATAACCATATTCAATTGGTTTTCCGGAACCGACATTGACAAAAATCAAATTCACTTGCTTCCAAGAACGCATTTTACCTGGTTTTTCTGGGTCTTGAATAAATTTATTTAGTTCAGTATTCCATTTATCTAAAAGCTTTCTAGCAGCTAACTCATTTGGAAACTCACCAACTACCCTATCTATATAAAGCTTGTCATATACTTCTTTCGGATATTTTGGTAAGTCTTTATATTGTTTCAAATCTATATCTTTATGCCTATAAATAGAATATGAAGCCTGAACTTTGTTTTTATAAGTATGAGTCGATGCAGTAGGTGTTCCTTCTGGCCACAGTTCTTTAAGTTCAGAAGCTTTATTTGGCCAAAAATCATTAAACTTCTTACCATTTGGTGCCTTTGATACGCTAATCCAACCACCGTCTGAAGTTTTAATTCTATTTTCTGCATCGTGATGAACAGTATGACTACCTTTTACATTTCCTTTATCATCATAATCATATACAGTCTCATCATATTCTTCATCATGGTCCCAATCAGTTATATATCCAGACCAGACTTCAGTATCTGAAGTCCGGACGGATTGGTCAATGCATATAGTGGCAGCTGTAATGACAACTGCAATTACTGCAAAAACAATTGCATATTGATAGTTTAGATTAAACTTTATAATACAGAATACCAAAATTGCAAGAAAGATTATTAACGGAATAAATATCATTTCAAACCCTCCTTATTTTTTGCCACCAGTCAAGTCTATTACATCGTCCTTTTTATCTTCAAAGGCTTTGTCAGTTCTATCTGAAGTAATAATAAACTGATTTTCATCCATTCTATGCCTGCCGGTGATTGCAGACATTACAATCCATTTTCGTATATTAGAATTATACTCTCGTACAATATCTAATATTTTATCTTGGTCATTTTTAAATGAATTTCTACCAGATTCTATCTGTCTTTGAAGCTGTGTATAAACTCCAGAATCAAGTTTTGGATTATCTTCTTTTACCATTTTGAAAAGCAAATCTTGGTCTTGATATCTACCAGAAATTATACCAGAATAAACATCTTTCATTTGCTTCGCCTGCAATTCAGTGACCTGTGTAAGTTCCATAAATTTCTTCCACATGTTGTCATAGCTGTTTTGATTTGCCTTGTATTGTGCTGCAATTTTTTCCTCAAGCTCTACTGCAACATTACGATGAGACCAAAGCGTAGAACCACCAATTAACAGTGACAACAGAAGAGCCCCAATAATACTTAGAGTTACGATTAAACCTTTTTTCATTTCAATACCCTCCATTATTTTATTTGATTTAACATTTTCTGTAAGTCGAAATCGACAACATGAACACATCTAATTCCGGCTTCGCCAAACAATTCTAAACAGTCAGTTCCGGCATAATCATGAATGTAAACGACTTTCTTTATGCCAGAATTAATTATTAGTTTAGCACATTCATGACATGGCTTATGTGTAGAATATAAAGTCCCTTCGTTGATGCTAATACCGTTTTTAGCTGCCTGAATAATTGCATTAGCTTCAGCATGCGACGCTCTGCAAACATGATGTCCAGTTCCATGCTCAAATCCCATTTCCCTTTTAAGACAGACACCGTAGCCATACTTACAATCTTTAATACCACTCGGAGCACCGTTATATCCGGTAGACACAATGTTCTTGTTTGATACGATGACTGCCCCTTTTGGGTCACTAAAACAAGTTGCTCTTGTGGCTGCAACCTTTGCCATAAGTAAAAAATAATGGTCCCAACTAATTCTGCTTTCCATTTTTACACCTCCTTATTTATTATTGTGACACCGTCACTATTATCAAAATTGCAAGAATCTTTAAACTTCCTAATCTGGTCTAAGAAATTATAAAACTGCCTGCAACTGCCACCCATATCATCTAAACGACTCATGATGTTTTTAACTAAAGAATGTGTTTTCGTATAGCAAAATCTTTTTTTGCCAAGCTTATTATTTATCTGCTGTATAGTAAGACGCTCTTCTAAGTATTTGACTATTCTCTGTTCAAACTTGCTAAAATTTCTTGATATCTCATATTCCAAATCTTCCCTATCAATTTTTGAATAATCATAATAAATTTTAAGAATTTTAAATATTCTTTCAATAGCATTCTGCGTTGTGCGCCAACTGTTATAGTTCATTATTTCAACTATTTCAGAAGTTTTTTTATTTTCGTGAATAACTAATTGGTAGATACAAAACTCTTTAGTATTAAGATGCTTTTTAGCAAGCTCATCAATTTCATCAAACATTAATCGTCTTTGCTCTTTTAATTCTTCATCTTCCTCTGCTATTTCAAGGTCGGCAAATTCATACAGTTCTATAGCTTCTTCTAAAGGAATATAGCCGAGGTCACCTTTTGTTGCAAAATGGCTTGATGAGCGTCTTTTCATTATAACACCTCCAATAGTTTCCAGTTATTCTCCTTTAAAAGACTATGGAATTTGAATGTTTCAAATATCTCTTCAAGCATTTCCATGTTTTTAGTATGCTTCTGGATTTTAATTCCCTTTATATCTTTGTCTATTAATGCAAGCTTGTATGATAATTGTAAATTAGAAACACCAGCAAGCAATTTTGTCAAAGCTGCACTCTTCTTTTCCGGTATGAAAGCATCGTAAGGTCTTCCATGAATCATAGCATCTATAAGTTCAAAATTTTCTATAATGAACTTATCTGCAGTTTTTTCTCCAATACCAAGTATTCCTGGGATATTGTCGCCAGCATCTCCGTTTAATGCCAAGAAATATGAAAAATACTTTGGATGATATCCTCTATTTTCAGCCCATGATTGTGTATTCCAAAGCTTTATATTATTGGCACCTTTATGTGCTAAAAGGTCGACAGAGTCATCTAGAAGCTGCTGGTAATCCTTATCAGCGCTTACCACTATAACCTCCTTGCCGGCATCCTTTTGTAGCTTAGACAGGGTTCCACAGATATCATCTGCTTCTTCACCTTGTTTGAAAGCCTGCCTAATACCAAGAATGTTTAGAATATATTGTGCTTGCTTAAGCTGAGTTTTGAAATTCTCATATTCGTCCCATTCTTCTTTGTTTCTATTAGCTTTATATTCCGGATAGATAAGTGACCTTCTTACATAACCTCTATCCCAGGCTACTAAAATAGTTGAATCTTCTTTCAAATACATTTTACGAATTGTTAGCAATGTATTGATAAGTCCAAAAGCTCCACCTGTAAAAACCTCTTTACCTTCTATTTTTACAGATGCATCTTTATGAACCGAAAAGCCCTTAAAAAACATGTTATTCCCATCAACAATTGCCACATCATACTTTTTCGCCATGCCATCACCCCTAACAGTTCAGTTTTAATATTTTTATACCTATTATTATAATATTAAACGAGACGCAAAAATAAACAAACTGCCTAAAATAATTCAAGCAGTTTGTTCTAGTTGCTTTCTATTTTAACCTATTATAGGTTTTATCAGGTTTAACCAAATAGAACTTATCTAGAAGCGTGATATTGCATTTCAAGAATTAAAGCATAATTTAAGAAATATGCAATATTGCCTTCACCCGCAAGTCTTGGATTTGTTACATCTAATAACTCTTTAGTATTATACCAACCTATTACTTCTTCTTCCATTTGTTTAGCGACTGCGAAATGTTTAATCTTTGTATAATAAACATTGAGTTCAACACCGTTAGGAAATATCTGTCTTGTAAGAAAACTCAAAGGCTCAATATCTGTTTGTGTTAATCCAGTCTCCTCTTCTACTTCTCTTAAAGCCCCATATTCTTCGGTAATGTCAGTAACATCTATTTTACCACCAACTCCATTAAGACAACCAGGGTATGGACCCTTAGTTTTATCAATCATTAATACTTGCGACATATTCTGACTAAATATAAAAACTACAGTATATTTCATTTTAACCCTTCTTTCTAAATAAAAAAGCCGACCTATTATAGGTCGGCTTTAGCAGCGGGCAAACGAAATTACTTCTTCTTTGCCTTTGTGCCGGCCTCAGCTTTTTCAGCCATTTTCGCATCGTACTTTGCTTTACGTTCTCTTTTCTTTTTCAACTTATCCTTGTCAACCTTTACGCTTTCAGCGATTTTGGTTTTGAAAGTATAGTTGAAACGGAACTTAGGAACTGATTTCTCAGGCACCTTAATTTCCTCAGCTGTTGCAACTTTGCGGGCTGTCTTTTTATCCTGAACGTCGATATAAAATGTACCGAAGTCCTGCAGTGTGATTTTCTCACCTGCGAATAAAAGCTGTCTGATTCCTTCGATTGTTGATGCTACGGCTTCGTATTTTACGCCTGCCGCTTTTGCGATATCACCGATTCCTGCCATAATAAATTACCTCCTAATTTTTATTCGGTTTAACACCTTAAAAATTCCTCGACAAAGCCTCAATATTGAGGATTCGAACCTCTCGAACGTTAGTTCTTTAACCGTGCCACCTAGAATAGCATATTAAGCGGATTGCGACTCCTTTTGCAATTGTCAAGGAATTTTTAAGGCGATAAACCGTTGTTAATATAATTATATTACAAAAACGCCAAAAGTAAACGCTTTTGTTAAAAATATTTTAAATTTTGTATAATTTTTTTACATAGTTCCAAATATCATCGCTGACTTTATCGATTGTCTGAGTACCATCGATTATGGTCCTTAACCTATCGATACCATTTTGAGAACATAAGCTTAGATAATTGGTTCTGACTGAATTTAAGAACTTAAAATCCTCTTCATATCTATCATTATCGCCATGCTTGCCTTTTCTATTCATGCTCAAATCTGCCGGTATATCGATAAGAATTTCCACGCCTGGCTTTATTAAACAGCTCTGTAACATCTGAACGAAAATTTTATTAAGACCTTTTGATATAGCATAAACTTCTTGACTTAAAATATATCTGTCCAAAACTAAAAAGTCAACACCATCATGATTTAATTGCTTAAACCATTGTTGTTGAGCCTGTTTGTCTGCCGCCATAATAAATTCAATTGTTTGGTCGTCAACATCATATTTCTTGTATAACCATTCCTGTATGAGCTTGCCAGTTGGTGTATCATACCTATGAAATTCAGATTTGACTACATTCTTACCAGCTTTTCTAAGCTTTTCTACTAAAACATTTGTCTGAGTAGCTTTACCACATTTGTCAATTCCCTCGAATGCAATAATTTCCATCAAATTAAACACCTTCCTTATCTAATTTATAGTTCCCATCATAACGAGGATATAATGGAGTTAAATGTGAAGAGTCCATTTTTTGTATTCTGTCTGTGGAACTTGCAATAATGCATTCTTCACGTTTAACTCCATAAAGACATATAAGTTGATGAGCACTTATATGATGTATTTGGTTGTCGTTTTTACTCATCATACTACCGGGATATACAATATACTTAATCATTTTGCACCACCTATAACGGCTTTAAATGTTCAAGGTTTATTTCCAAAGACCTTTCGACAACTCCGAACATTTCTACATAAACTCTAGCCTTATATTTGTTTTTGATAATAGATTTGCATGTACCAACAAAATTTGCAAAAGGTCCACCAATAATCATAACTCTCTTATTTATTAAAGAACTATAATCTACAACGCTTTGCTTATCTTCAAGATTTTTTATATGCTCAACTTCATAATCTTTTATTGCCACAGGTCTAGAACCTTCTTTTAAAAACGAGATAACTGGAGTAGACCTTAAAATTTCTTTCCATATTAGAGAATCTTCTTCAAATTCGAATAATACATAATTTTCAAACATAGGATAGGTGATGATTTCTTTTTTTCCATCTTTTACTACTACTTTAGAAAGCATCGGATACCACATCTTAACATCTGCAAATTCTTCGTGTTTATGAAACGAATTAATCAATTGATTAAGATACCCTTTATAAAAATAGCCAACATACCATTTTTTAGACACAATCATCACCTCCTAATTATTTGTAAAATGGTCGATTCAAAAGAGGAATTGGATAAGCCTTCGTAATTTCATTAAAAGTCTCTAATTGTTTTTTATTTAAACTACCAATATAGTCTTTATTCTTATGTAAAAAGAGCTCACTGGTAAGCATTGACCCTATCCAAAAAGCATCTGCTAAGTCTTCACCGTTCTTACCAAACTGACCAACATCGAAACCAGTCTTATATGCAGCCAGAACCATTTCAGATTTTTCTGCCGAACCGCTGCCTGTTGCAAATTTCTTTACCTTAGATGGTTCATAATCTCTAAACGGTATTCCGGAACGGTAAAGTTGAAGTCTTACCATTTCGCCAACTCCACCTATCTGAAATACCGAATTTGATTTTGCTCCAAAAGCATAGTCTTCAACTGCTGCATAGTCAAATTTATGTTTTTTAGTCAGATTGATTAAGAATTCGAAAATATTATTAAGGCGCTTTGTTTCTGTGTCCCTATTTAATATTGCATGTTCGTTTTTACTATTCTTAATAACTCCTGTAAAAAACCAAAAATCTAGTACTTTGAAGTTTTGCATTTTGACGAATGCAGTACCATTTAAACTAGGGTCTATACCTAATATAATAGCCGATTCTGGTGAGACTTTTTCAATTGCACTAACCTTCTTTAATACTTTTTGCACTTGGCATCACCCCCTACTTAAAATATTTTATCCTAATCTTTAATTTCTTAGTTTTTGCTAAATCAATCATATGTTTAGTCCCTTTAGATTTTCCATCCCAAAAAGCTACTAAAGCATCTGAATAATTAGCCATTTCTGCGTTCCTTCTATATCCAGCAGACTTTCCGTAATTATCCCAGTCAGCCGGAAACATAGAAACTTTTATTCCGCGATTTTCAGCATATTTAGAACCCAATTTATCTGCGCCTCTTGCACAACCGCAAACAATTTCTAATTCAGATTTGTCTATATCTTTAAAAACATAATCTAAATATTTTTCTAATCCTTCATAATCTGAAAAATCTCTACAACCTGCAACTATAACTTTAAACATCTTAATCCCACCCGAATGTAGAATATTTATTTTTCTCCATCCATTAATCTACATATTTCATCAAATTCTCCAGTCTCCCTAGACTTTAAATGAACTGGGCAATTGCTACAATCTAACCCGCCCCATTTAGCCCTATATTGCTGTCTATGAAGCATACCTCTAATATTAAACTTACCGTCTATTTCTGTCTTACAACATTCAGAACAAGTTTTAACTAAACAATTTCTTTTATCGTCATGTACGACTATAGAATAATTATACTTCATCTTAATCCCACCCGAATGTAGAATATTTATTATGCTTTGTTACTTTAATGACATTCGGTAGCGAATCCCTTATCTCTGGCTCATGTGATATAGCAAATATCTGGCTAAAGTCAAAATCATCTATTAATGTTTTTGCAAGTAATTTAAAAACATATTGCCTATTGACTTCATCCAACATCCCAAAAATTTCATCAAATACTATTAGTTTTAGATTTACTCCGATTCTTCTCTGTAATAATCTTACAAATGCCAACCGTATTGCCAATGAAATAAGTACCTTCCCGCCACCAGACTCAAGATTAAAATCTATTTCGTTTCCTCCGGTAGTGATAATGATATTTAATTCGTCCTTCTTTTTCTTTTGCCTTTCATTTCCGCATTCAGGACATTCAGTTTTTCTATAATTCTTAGGAAATGGAATACCACATACCAAACAATTTGGTTCCCAAGAATCTAATTCCCTATCTGGAGTAAATTCTATTGAAATATCAGAACCGATACTCTCTAATATTAAATTAGCTTCTTCCTCAATTTCGCCAAATGCAGATTCAATCTGGTTAGAAGGTATACCGTTTTTTCCAAACATATAAGCAACATATTTATGTAAACTATGCTTTTTAGTTAAACCTTCTATTTGTTTTGCTGCCTCAGCAGCTTTCTGTCTCTTTTGCTTTATTTGTTGCAGCTCTGCTTGTTGTAGTGCCACATTATTTATTATATCACTAAGAATTTTTTTATTATCAGCTATTTGCGCATTTGTTGCATTTTTTTGCGCCTGCAAATCGTCAGTATCGATTGACTCAAGAGACTCTAATTGTTTCTCTTTCTGTTTTAATAATGCCTTTTGTTCTATTAATAAAGATTTTTTAGACTTTATTTTTTCATTAAGAGATTTTATTTTTTCATCAATTTCAGATACAGTTTGTTCCTTTTTAAGTCTTTTGAGTTCGTTTAAATTTTCAACATGTACAGCACTTTCTTCTTCCAACGATTCAATCTTATCAGAAATAACTTTTAATTCTGCATCTAATTCAGTTATCTCTTTCTGCTTTATCGTACCTTCTTTTCTTAAATCAGCTTTTGAAGTCTCAATTGTTTCCAGTGATGTGCATTCATTTCCTGTAACAGGGCAAATTGCATCGAATTCCTTTAGTGACTCAAACTGCTTCTTAAGCCTATTAAATTCTGCCTTAAGGTCTGATAGTTTAGATTGTGTAGTTTTAAAAGATTTTTTTAATTCTAAAATCTTTTCTTTTAAAGTAGCAATTGCTTTATTATAGTCTTCATCACTCTTATGCTGTTTTATCTTTTTTTCAGTTTCAATTGCTACAACTTTCTTTTCATCAAACTCTTTAATATCAGATTCATAATCTACAATATCCTCTTCAGCCTGCTGAATTGCTTGTTTAATCTGTTTAATAGATTTAGAAACATCAGCCTTTTCGCCGGCCTTTTTTAATTGGTTATTAAAACCTTCCAGAGCCTTATTAAGGGCCTCTAATTGCGTCTCTATTTGGTTTTTTTGGTTATTTAATATGTTAATACGTTCGCGAATTTGATTATCTCTATCAGGGTCTGGATTATCGTCTACCACCAATTGCAACTTATCGATTTGAGACTGAATTTCTGAAGCCCTGTTTTTAGCCTCTTCCTCAAACTGTTTCCAATATCCTTTTTCAAGCCAGCGCCTGATAATTTGGCTTTGACCAGTAGGTCCTGCATCCATAAAAGTATGAATATCGCCTTGCAAGAAAAACGAAGTCATTATAAAGTCTTCATAACTTAAGCCAATATAATTATCAATCTCTTCCTGAACAACTTTTTTATCGGCGCCTTCATGCCCTGTCATTTCAAGAATAATCTGATTATCGCTTGTTCTGCCTCTCCTTATAATCATACCGTCATCAAATTCTAATTCACAAATCATATCCTCTTCTGGATAGTTTTTATTGATTAGAAATATTTCCTTTTTAGCACGGGTCTTACCGTACAATACATACGATATAATTTCTACAAAAGAAGATTTACCGGAACGATTGGAGCGTTTTGGTTCATTTGCCCATTCACCGACAATGCTTATAATTTTCTGTTCTTCGCCGAATGTTATTTCACTCCAATCTCCAAAATGAAGGAAATATTGACATCCAATTCTTCTTAAGTCCATCAGATTGCACCTACCTTTCTAATTATATTTTCTGCAATTTTTTGAACTTCGTCAGCATCCTTATGTTTCTTTTCTAAAAGCCAAACCTCTACGGCCCTAAGTGGTGATATGTCTGCAGTTAGCTTTTTAATTCTTGCTCTGCGCTTTTTAAGAACTGACGGAACTATAGGTTTAACCACATATGCATGCTGACTTAAAAATTCAAACAATTCTTTTACATTAATCTTAAATGCATCGTCTTGATTTACTTTTATATTAACTTTGACAATAGCATCTTTTATTTCATCAATGTCTATTTTAGGTATTTCAACTCTGCAACCTGGGTATGTAAAGTCAAAATCATATTGAGTAAACTTCCTTGTTTCAATAGGTATTGCCTTCAACCCTGGTATTGAAGAAACATCTAAAAGCTCTTTAACTTTTTGTTGTTTAGCAATAACCTTCTTAACCTTTTTAATCGGTTTTTCAGCCATTATATTCATTCCTTTCTACTTTATAGTGGCGAGATTTTCTGCTATAAAGTCCAACATATCCCTCACAATCTATAAAATAATCATTTAAAACAAAATTTAGAACTATACCATAATACACCTTGTCTCTTCTTTTCTTATCTTTAAATATTATCTTTACATTGTCGCCTATTTTTATTTCGCTCATATTTCTACCTCTAAGTGAAAGAATGATTTAGTCTCAGTTCTTTCTCCAAAATCGTTTATAGATACGCTCCCTGTTATTATAATCGGAGCACCTGCAAGATTTGGTATAATCTGAGGCTTATGATAATGACCGTTAAAAATATAGCTTATTTTCTTGCTTTTCTTTAAAACATCAGGGAAGTCTTCATGAGCACCTTTTATCATTATTTCTTCAGAACCAACCTTGGCACCAGAAATATCCATATGTCCCATAACTATATTGCATTCATTTTCATCCAAATCTTCTTCAAGCAATTCAGACTTATGATTAATAAACTCTTGTGCAGTTTTATAACCTTCAGCCGCTGCCATAGATTTTGATATATGAGGCAATGTAATTAAATTTAGACCCCGTCTAATTTCGCGATTAACAACATCATGGTAAATATTAAGGCAATCGAAATCAGCAGCTCTAATAGGCTCTAGCGCCGACGATTTACCTCGTTCGTCAATAACATCGTGGTTGCCGGCAATAACAAATGTCGGGATTTTCATAACATCTAAATGGCGATATTGCGATATTGCAAAAGCAATAGATTCAGCGCGAGGTCTTACCCCATGAAATATATCGCCTGGTTCTAAATAATATACTTCGTTTCCATTTCGCTTTAAATCTATTGCATAGTCTATTGACTGCTGTTTTGCTTTAAATATATCTGCATTTCTGTCAATACCTTCAGTCTTTAAGTCATAATGATTGTCGCCGCTAATTATTAAATGAACTATTGCCAAATTACTCACCTATCTTTCTTCCAAAACTATTTCCATCATGATAACCTTTCTTATAAGCATTACCATCATTGCTATTATTAACAGGTGCGTTACGACCTTTCTTAAAACCTTTATCTTCAACTGCTTTAATAACAGCTTTATCTTGAACAAGCATTAATCCCCAACCGTTCTTGTCAACTTGCTCAGTAAATTTTGCATCAAGGCCTGCAATATAACCATTGATATAATCGTTCTTTATACCACTCTTATATGACTTATCTTGAAAGAAAAACGAACTACTACATTTGGCATCTGCATATTCTTTTGAAAATTTTTCAATTTCAAAACCGGCGTAGCTGAATACTTCACGCGCAACATCAACATCCTCCTTTAAACCTATCATACAAACACAATTTGCATTTTTAAAATTTTTAATATAAGACGTACATTTAAAGTTCTTTGCAACTACATAGGCCAATTGCTTAACCCACCATCTATTGCGCTTTCTTGGAGTAAATTCTTCATCGACTATATCTTTTACTTCATGCTTTTCCTCTGCATCTTTTATTTGGCTCAAATCGATTTTATGCTTAATCATCATATCTTGAGCCTTTAGAAGGGCGGCTTGCCCTTCTTCATACGTTCCGGCTTTTTCAGACAATTTGAGTAATTGTCTTATCTTATTTGTCAAATTCTCATTTCTGTCAGATATGAAATGTGCCATTATTGCACCACCTTATCCGTACCAACAACTTTAAAATCAGACATCCATCTTTCTTTTGTTATTTCATGGAAACCTATAGTAGATTCTTCTGCCATACCTAAAGGAATCAATGGAACTTCTGCATTTGTTTCAGCCACAAAGCACTTGCCGTATGCAGTCATATGATGTGCTGCAAGAATATGAACCTTAAACCCGTCAGTATTTTCATAATATTTTCCAATCTCAAATCTAAAACCGTTATAAATTACAGCCATAGCAGAGACTTTCGAATTGTTTATTTTTGCAATATCTGCACAGATTGCTTGAAAATAAGTGCTTGCTTCAATCTTGTTTAGCAGAGTAGCCCTATCAATATTTACTGTTAGTAAATTCTTTTCCTCTTTGCAAAAATAACCAATGTCGGTTTTGATAATAATGTTTTTGACTAATTCTCCCATAAAATCACCTCATAATTTAATTTTGTCCTAATATAATTATATCAACAAAGTATTAAAAATTAACGCTAAAAAGCCCTGTTTATAACAAACAGGGCTTTAAAATAGTATTAATCTTCGTCATCGTCATCATCTTTATCAGATTCAGACATTTTAATATTTCCTTCAAGAATCATTTGGTATGCCTTGTCCTTGATTTTTTCCAAAATCTTCGGATTTTCTCTAAGGAACATCCTTACCTTTCTTTCACCAACGAGATTCGATGTAAAAAATTCGCTTTCATACGAAGTAGTAGTTGCTTTTGAAATAATGCCCTGCATCATTGCTTCTTCCAAAGTCGCCCTTACATCGTCAAATCCTAGCGGACATTCGCCAATACCATTCGAAGTATAGAACGAACCTTCTTGCATTGGATAACCAAGCTTATTCTTTTCAAGTTTAAATCTATGGCTCCTACCTGCAATGACTTCATCTGAACCAACTTTTTCTTTAATCTCACCGGAACGATTAACACGAATCCTAATTGATGCGTAGAACTGTAATGCTTCACCACCAAAAGACTTCCATTTTGGTTCCCATGGTTTTGCACCAACATTGACACGTTCTTGATTTATGAATATAACGGCAACATCAGTACCTCCAACTAAAGCATTCAGTGTTTGCAACCAGTCTGACATAAGTCTAGCAGTCAAACCATAATTAGCATCGCCTACCTTTGCTCCTTTGGCAAGCTTTGCTGCTGGAACTGCAGAAGCAACTGAGTCAAATAGAATATACAGAAGCACATGTGCTGGAATCAAACCTTTTTGCTTCTTTTCATTAAAGTTAATAATCATTTCGTTTATTTCTTGAGCACTGTCTTCCAAAGTCATAATTGACTTACCATCTTTACCTTGCTTTCTATAAAGACAATTTTCAAGATTTAAACCAAGTGCCTCAATCCATTTCTTATCATTTGCTGCTCTTTCATGGTCCCACATTGCTGTAAGATGTCCAGCTCTTTGAGCTGAAGCAAGAATTTCAATTCCGAGCGCTGTTTTGCCGCCTCCGTTAGGGCCATGTAATTCGTATATACCGCCGGTAGGATAGCCACCGAAAATAGAAGCTCTGTTATAAGACAGCAGTCTTGCAGGTACAAATTTCAATTCTTCTTTTTCATCAAAAGTCATACCGCCTTTAATGTCTCCTGCAATCATTTTAAGCATGTCTAATTGCTCATCATTATTTTTACTTGGAACTGCCTTTTTAACTGGTGCTTTCTGTTGTATCTTTTTCTTAATAGGGGGTGCCATTATTCTACCTCCCTTGCAATAGAAGCATTAGCCCAAAACACTGCTTCTTCAAGTTTTGTAATAGCTAAAGATTTTTCCCTACTTTCAGGGCAAAATTCATTAAACATTAAAGCCAATTCTTTAGCCTTATCCCTAACGTTTTGATAAATCTCCGGCTGACCCGGTTTTGGTGCATGATAACTAAATCTGGTTTCAATGTCATTAATTGATTGTTCTTTTTTAGTCATCTGTTTTGGCATTTCGCACCCTGGCTTTCCGCAAAACGGAGTTCTGACATTTGGATTACATTTGCACATATTCTAACCTCCCTTATTTTAATCCATTAAACCAACGAACTTGAGCTAATGGTATATGACGAGTATCGCCGTCTTCGAGTTTAATCCAAAGAAGATAAGCACCGGCTCTTGCTTCTACAGCATCAAACTCTTCAATATACCCATCAAACCATCTTACCTTTACTTTAAACGGTTCTTTACTTTTCATACTTAACCTCCTTACATTTATATTTATATTATATCATTATTTTGTCTCATATTAACGAAAAAAGAAGCCCCACGTTTGTGGGGCTTAATTGGGGGTGTGGGTCTGCAGTTTATTAAAAAGGACTTACATCCTCGCCGCATTCAGGGCATGTTTTACTATCAGCAGGAATATCTTTTCCGCAAGATGGGCATTCGATTATTTCTTCTTCTTCAAATTCAGCCTCGCAGTGAGGGCAAACGCTTGCATCTTCATCAATCATCTTACCGCATGAAGGGCATTCAACTTGAGGTTTAGCTTTTGGCTTTTCGGTTTTCTTAACAACCTTTTTGTTTGAAGGAGCTGGTTTTTCATCGTCAGAATCGTCATCCTTTTTAGCAGGTTTTTCGGTTTTCTTAACTGCTTTTGCATCCTTCTTAACTGGTTTTTTGTCAGCCTTTTCTTCAGATTTTGAAGATTTTTTAGAAGATTCTTCCTTAGAATCGTCAGCCTTTTCATTTTGTCCACCGGTACGATCAAGTTCTTTTGGGTCAAAATCATCAGCAGCAGAAAGGTCAAGGCCAAGGTCGTCAGCATCATATACAAGCGATTCCCTGATGATATATGCAACTTTAGCCTCGTCTGTAATTTCTGTCAAAATTGAAAGGTCAAGGCCTTCGCCATCAAGCAGCTCCTGAATTTCTTCAGTAACTTCAGCCTTATTCCAAGTGGCATCATACATTTCACTCGCCTGTGCATCTTTATCAAATACCAATTTGAAAGCATATGGGTTTTTGAAAGGATTACCTTCCTCTTCACCTTCCTCTTCAATCTGGTCTTCAATAACCTTTGTGATTTTTTTGCCGAGCGATTTGGGAGCAGTAAGCTTCAATACCTTTTCTGGCTTTGCATTGTTGATTACGCCAAACAGATATTCTGTTTTATATGAAAGATTTTTCTTCCAACCATAACCTTCAGCGCCGATAATTTCTCCCTTGTTATACTCTACTTCTTCATCGCCTTCACCAACGCGAAGGATAATTTCATCGTTGTCGATATCCTCATCATCTCTAAGTGCTTTACGTAGCTGGCAGATAAGACAAGATTTTACATCTTCGTGAATAATCATCGCCATGTAAACTTTCTTAACCTTTTTATTATCTTCCATTACGTTTGCATAAACCGGAAAATAATGTGCATCTCTTTTGAAAATTCCGCTTGCTGGATGCAGCCAAACAATCGCCTTGCCAAGTTCTTTCAAATCAAGGCTTTCCATATCTCCACCGCGGGGCTTGGTGTCTTTCATAAATTCGTCGATACCCATTTTACCTTTTGCCATTTGAACTTCACTCCTTATTTATTTAATTCTTTTTCAATTTTTTCAGAAAGCCTTAACGCAGTGTTAGCAGCTTCTTCAGGGTCATCAGCATAAACTTTAATAGAATATTTTTTTGTCCCTTTAGAATCTGTTTCAATCTGAACAGAAGACTGCGACCTTACCAAAGTTACTTCGGGCTGTCCTGTTTTAGGCTCTACTACTGCCTCGTCATCCTGATTTTTCTTTACCTTCTTCTCCATTAATCCTCACCCCCTTTATTTGGAGTAACAACTATCTTTTTCTTTTCAGAAAGCCTACCTTGTGTCTGCAACATTGATTTTTTACTTTCAAATTGTGCAGCCAAAGATTTAAGAAGTTCTACAGCCGTTTCCAATTCCCTTTTTTCTCTTAATAACCGCTTATATTCTGGAACATGAAGGACAATCCAATTTTCAATTTTCTCCTTAGTGATTTGCCCATTCAATTTCTTTTCCTTCCTCATTTTTTCCAATTCCTCTGAAGCACGAGTAGCCAATGTAGCATATTTGACCCGGAAGGTGAGGTCGTTAAATTTTGCTAATTTTTCTTTGGCTATAACATAAATCTGTGTTGCTTTAAATGCCCATTCGGGAGCAGCATCTATTGCTTCTGAAAGAATATCTGGGTCCAATCTTGACTTACCAACTTTGATATGTTTCTTGAGCTGTTCATAAACATCTTCAATATTTATTTGGTTTAAGTCTTTAATCAAAAACCCAAACCTTGTAACAGGCTCGTCTAAATCTTCATTATCAAGACCAGAATCATCAATTTCTTCAGATTTTTCGAATGCATCTTCATCTAAAGTTTTAGTTTTTTTAAGAACTTTTTTAGTTCCGCCAATTTTTACTTCAGGCATAATATCACCCCTTAAGCATATGAAAGGTCATCAAAGACAACCGGGATTTGGACTTTCATTTCGTCCAACAAAGGTTTAGCTACTTGCACCATCTGTGGATGAGGTTTTCCAGTAGTACCTAATGCGCGAAGCCTAAAGAAATGCCTCCACTCTCTTAAGTCCATTGTAACAACGATATCAGACTTGACAGAATGTAATAGCACCGAACGTGCCAATTGTGCAGGACAACCAGAATTTACAAGCGATATGTAGTGCCTTTCAGAGTCTTCGATAGCACCTAACCATTCAGAAATCCAGTAATTAACAAGTTCTGCAGTTACAAGAATCTGTTCATTATTAACTGGATGCTTATAGGTCTTACCAACTTCTGCTTCCATAATTTCACGAATATCAATTACGGTAATTTCTGAGCCGCTTTTTTCTTTACCATAATTGCAATACCTTGTAGATTCTTGTGCATATGAAGCAATACGGTGCCGAACAATTTCATGTGTAACTCCTCTATCTACAGTAAAAGTTACAGTTACAAAATGATGTTCAATCATTGCCTCGTGGCCGCTTTTAATTAAAGAAGCAACGAACTTTTTTGCCGACTCATCAGTTATTTTATCCTCAGATTTATAGCAAGTTCTACCTGCTTTTTCGATTTTTCTAAGGATAGCTAAACCATCAATGCCTTCTTCTATTGCGAAGCCAGGTTTAATAATCTGCATTTTAACCCCTCCTTTATAATATAATTATATCAGTCTAGTAACAAAAATTAACACGGAATGAATTAAATTTATATCAAATCGTCCATCAAAATAACCTTTTTTCTTTCATCGTCCTCATCTATATAAAAACAAGGTTCATCATTTTTACTCTTACCAGGTTTAACTTTAATCGCAACTATATTTCCTTCTTTAAGCAAATCTTTATATGGAGTATACATCTCTGGCCATACAGTGATACTTGCCTTTGTTTCATCCTTGCCTTGAATATCTACAAAACACATTGTACCTTTAGAAATTTTATATGGATAAGCTTTAGTAACTATGCCATAAAGTGTTCCTCGTTTCCATTTCTTACCTTTGGCAAGTTCGCTAACTTCTTTAATACCTTTTTTCTGGATAACATCGCCATATTTATCTAAAGGGTTAGCACTAAAATAAAACCCAAACAAATCTTTTTCCAAAGCCATTTTTTCATCAAAAGTCAAATCCTCTTGTCCCATTTCTTCTTCAACTTTTGCCAATATTTTTGAAAAATTCTTTTTACCGCCATTATTCCACCTTGTATATGCTTCCAATAACGTTTTCCTATGCTGATATAGAGAATCGAAAGACCCTGTCTGGATTAAAGCCTCCACAACCCTCTTATTAACTAACCTCCACTGCATGTCAGCTCCAAAGAATGACTCTAGCGAGGTGTATGGTTGGTGTGCGACAATTTCAGGAACTGCAGCCTCTCCAACACCTTTAATAAACGTTAAAGAAGGAATAATCGTTTTATCATCTTTCGGTACCCAATCGATTCCGGATATGGAGATGTCGGGCGTACCAATCTCTAATTTCATTTCTGAAATTGCCATTTTAACGTATTTTTCTATTTTGTTTTCACCAGTTTTATGCCCTGCTTTACCTTTCTTTTCCTCATTTTTTGTCCTGCTTAGGAATGCAGCTGCATAGTCTGCTGGATAGTAATGTTTCAAGAACATATTTTGCATAGCTATTATAGCATAACTACAACTGTGAGATTTATTAAAAGAATAATCAGCTGCGGATGCCATAGCATCAACAAGCTTTTGTAGTTTTTCATATGCCAATCCAGTTTTTTGATGAGCACCTTCTTTAAAATGTTCAATCATATCATAGAATTTTTTAAGATTTTCAGGAGATGCAGTAGACGCTTTGTTTATATACTTTATTGTTTTTCTTGATTTATCAGCTTCAACCATTGTAAAACCGCCAACTCTATGCATTAAAGCCATTTGCTGTTCTTGATAAACCAAAACATTATATGTCGGCCCTAACACTGCCTCAATCTCTGGATGCATATAGTCAATATCATCTGAATGCCTATTTTCGATAATCATATCAACACCGCCAGCTCTTAATGTACCGGGGCGATATGCAGCATTAACAATAATTAAATCTTCAAATCGTTGCGGCTGAATGTCTTTTATAAACTTTGTAATACCTGATGATTCGAACTGAAATATTCCAGCTGTATGACCTTGCCTAAATCGTTCTAACAGTTTGTCGTCTTCAAGGTCTATTGCATCAATGTCAATATTTATTCCTTTTCTTCTTTTAACAGATTGTAATGCTCGATTAAGAATAGTACAGTTATTTAATCCCAAAATATCAAACTTAAGTAACCCTATATCTGATATTTCACGAATATCTCCACCTTCTTGTAAGCCTGTAACGATTTGTCCTGATGCTCTATTAATAGGTGCTAATTCTTCCATTTTTCCAGGAGTTACAACAACGCCTGAAGCATGCATTGAATAGTTCCTTACTTTACCTTCATAGAACTTACAAGCCTCAAAAAATTCTGTATTATTTTCTACAAACTCTTTAATATCTGGTGCTGGAGTTTCGCGAATTTCAACTTCTTCGCCTTTTCGCATTCGCTTAATACAAGATACACCCATTATTCTATCCAAATTTTGCTGAATAGTCTGGTCATCATTACACAATTTTTTGAATTTATCTATAATTCCCCACGGTAAGCCAAATACCTTAGATAATTCTCCAATTACACTTTTACAACCCCAAGTACCAAACGACATTATATGAGCAACTTTTTCAGGACCATTTTTCTTTATTAACAGCTCCTCAATTTCATATCTTCTTTCGCTGTCAAAGTCAAGGTCAATATCTGGCGGGTCGGCACGTTCTTCGTTCAAAAACCTTTCAAAGAATAATCCATATCTTATTGGGTCAACCTTTGTTATTTCTAACAACCATGATATAAGAGCACCTGCAGCACTACCTCTACCTGGACCTTTGAATAAGTCAGTTTCAACGCAATAGTCTGTAAATTCTGAAACAATTAAGAAGTAATCTGCATATCCTTTTCCGACTATTACTGGAAATTCCTTATTAAAACGGTCTTTATAATCTTGTTCAGTAAATCCCGGTGCAGGAAGTAATCCTTGCCGTTTTCTTTTGTTATAACCTCTAATACATTTCCTTTTTAATTCTGCATTAGCGTCAAAGTTTGGTTCCATACTAAACCTTGGGAATTTAAGAACGCCAGTCTCCATTTCGAAATCAGTTCTATCATAAATTTCCATTGTCTTATGTAAACCTGAAATAATATCTTTTCTGTCAATTCCATAATCCCATTTCATTGCAGAATGTATTATTTCATTAGAATCTTTTAGATATAATTCTCTAGTACTATATCTAAATTTTGAAGGTTCTGCAATAGAACCGCCGTAATACATATCCTTAAAATAATCATGATACTGCACGTGTTCTTTTCTTGCATAATGTGCATCAAGACCAACAATCCAAGGTATTCCTAATTCCTTTGCAAATTCAAGAATTTTATTGGTGCAATATCTCTGTATTTCAAGTTCGTTAAAATGGAGTTCCACATAAAACCTATCACCAAAAGCATCTCTATAATCACTAAGAAGCTGTTTAGCGGCTTTATCCTGACCACACCTTATATAATAATTAAACTTCGATGCCAAGCAAGCAGACGTTGCAATTTGATGCTTAGAAGCTTCGTTCAATATATATTCGTGAGTTAATCTGGGGCGTTTATAAAACCCGTCCCTAAATCCTTTTGCATTAGTCATTAGCAATTCATGATACGCTTCCTTTGTTGGAGAAAGCAGGACTAAATGGCCATAATCGTCATCCAAATAACCACTATCTATAGCCTCATCATCTTTTTTCCTTTTTTGCCTTTCAAGTGAAGCTTCAATTTTCAATTCGATATTGTCATCAGTATAAATCTCATTACCAAGAATTGGTTTGATTGAATAATCTGGACGGTCTGAATCTTTAAAAGCCTTACAAGCTTTATAAAATTTCAAAGCACTTGACATGTTTCCATGCTCTGTTACTGTTGCACCTGGGAGACCTAATTCAGCAACTCTATTAATATATTCATCAATAGACATTACAGAATCTTTTGTTGAATAATCTGTATGATTATGTACCGGAATAAATGGTATTGTGTCGATAGTAGGCATAGGGACTTTTCTAGCACTAATCATACCAGAATATTTTTTGTCCATAATAGGTATAATCTTTTCGACTGCTTTTTTAGCTTTTTCGACCTGTTTGTCAATATCTGATGTCTTCTTAACCTTTTTAACAACTTTCTTAACTGGAGGTTCTGGCTGTTTTACAACCTTTTTAATCTTTTTTACTGACAATTTATTCACCTCTTTAATGCAGGCCCTGTCGCATTCCATGCAGTCAAGATATACGACAGGGCCATTTATGATTGGGCAAAACCTACTCATTAACTTTAAATACAAGCTTATGCATACTATGCCCATTTACAAAAATCATTGCAACATCTATATTTAATTTGTCTTGTAAAGCTCTTGTTATTTTATGCACTAAGTACATATCAGAAAATAATTTCTGTTCAACTTCAGAGCTTCTTAGGTGTACATAGCAGTAAATTTTTGAATCCCGAACGAGATAGTGAATTAAACTGATACAACAGTCATCCGACCATAAAACTCTTCTGGAATGCAAATCTTCATCAAATAATGAAAACTTTGATAAAAGTTCATTTTCGATTTTACTGTATTCTTCCTTTTCCAGTTCCTCGATGCTTTTCAAGTCTATCTTGTGACTATTATAATATTCAACCATATTTTTCTTAATATCAGCAATATCAATTTGACTGTTATAAGAAATATTAAAACTATGATTGAGGACTTCAATAGTACCTTGTCCGTCAACTAAGACAGGCTTTCCTTTTTCAACTACAAACAATTGAAGATTTTCAATCACTTGCCTTAAACCTAATCCATGCATATTAGTCTCTCCTTGTTATAAAATGGGCCAATGGCGCAAAGCTCATTGGCCCACCTTATTAAAATTTAGTCTTCCATAAACCTTGCTTTTTCAATATCGGGAAGGCTATCAAAAGTTTCGAAATTAGGCCATTCATCGGGCCTTGTAATATGAATACCGAGCTGTTCCTCAAGGTCCTTATAGTTTGTGCATGTTTCATTAAACTCCGCATAGTCATTGCTGTCGGGACATGAATTCCTTCCACACTCCTTAAACAAACAGCCAAACATTTCAGACAGTGTATAAGATTTGTGGTACTGGCATTTGCCTGCCCAATCACAACCAGGTCTTAAAAATGAACCAAGCAACGGATATGCTTCCGACACAGCCCTAGCTGTTTGCCATGCAATAGCAACTGTATCTTCCATTTCGCAGAATTTCATTCTGGTACTGCACATATTCCTCAATGCCATAAAGTTAATCGAAAACGAAAAACCATAAACTACATAAAGAGGTAGTACACAGCGAGCTGCCTGCCAAGAACCTTTACCAACGTCAACAATATCTGCATATGTCTGTTTAACATCGCACATAACACGCTTGATATTCCAAAAAATATTGCATTTGTCAATTGCTTTTTGCTGCTCTGCTGTAGGTGTTTTGATGATATTACTGCGCCATTCATCGAAAATTTGAATTTCATCTTCTGTTGGCCAAAGTGCAGTTGGAATCCTTATTGAAGCATCTTTCCAATTGTTATCCCTCATACCTCTTGCAGAAAATACAACACCAAGTCTTGCTCTTGCAATCTGATCGAATGCCGCACGTGATGGCCCTTCTACTGCAAAAGCAAATTGAGGTACTTCCAATGCCAATGGTAACGCTTGGCCTCTTAAAGCTGCCTTAACAACTTCAAATCTGTTTTCAGGCGATGTCATTTCCCATTTATCTACCTCTTTACCCCAGCATGTAGTAGCCAGAATATACATTGGTTTATAAGGGTTTGCAATGACAGATTCGATAAGTTTTACCGAAATTCCTTCAACACCTTTTAAAAATTTTGTTTCAAGTTTTGGGTCTTGGTCTGGAAGTGTCCCCATAACTCTCCTAAGTTCATTGATACGCGTAGTTTCGTTACTCATAATATCCTCCTTTATTGGTTTATAATATTATTATATCACAAAAGAATCATTTATTAACACATTATAGACGGCAATTTTCTTTATATAAATACCTTTTTATTACGATTTTCATAGTATGCTTGGTTTATTGGCTGATATCTACTAAAGCAATTATCACATTTTCCGGAACAGAATGTTTTGTTGAAATTTCTTTTCCATATTTTTATAATGCTTTCAGAATTAACATTGCCAAGGCCTGTAAATGAAGTTTGTCTTTCCATTAAGCAATCGCTGAACTTTTGCAATTCCCAAAATGTTCTTTCTCCATATTCATCTGTATCATCAGCAATCATCTCGCACGGAAATACATTTCCATCAGAACCTATAGCTAAATGAATTTTATTTATGATGCATGGATAATTACCGAATGTCACTTTTCTAACATCTTCATCTTGTGAATATGCCTGTATAAGGCTGTCATAAAGAAACTGCAAATTGTTTTCGGGTATTCTTTTGTGATAGTTCTTACTTATCATATCGTTTAGTTGTTCTAAAATTATTTCAATTTCATCTCTACCAATACAGAGGTTTCCATCACCGTGCATAGGATAAATCATAAGTCTATAGATATTATTTTCTGCAGAAAACTTAATAATGTCGCGAATGTCCATGCAATTACTTTTCTGTATTGTGAAATTTATTCCAACCTCTTTTTGATGCTCTTGAGCCTTTCTAACGTTAGGCAAAATCGTTCCATATAAATTATCGAGGCCCCTAATAAAAGTGTATCTAGCAGGGTCTAGAGAATCAATAGAAAAGCGTATCCACCTTAAGCTTGCCAATTTCGAAAAATCGAAATTCTTTTTAAAATTACCTGTGCAAATAATTCCAAGGTCAAAATTTCTTTTCATATCCAGAATTTTATCAAAATCTGGATGGAGAATTGGGTCACCGCCAGTTAAGCAGATTGACTCTACTTCATTTTCATTACAGTCATCCCATATTTCTTTTAAAATAGAAATGTCCAAATTATTGCGATTTTTAGTTTTCCAATGACCGCACATATTACACCGGTTGACGCAGTAGTCAGTAACTAAAATATGCAACGATATCGGGCCTTTCAAAGCTTCTTTTTCAATAAGCTTTACATACGGCAATATTTTCTTAACTGTCTTTTCTCTAACTACATCCATGTTAAAGCACCTCCTGATTATATTTATAAGGGCAACCATCATCAGAAATTTCCAAATGCATAACTGGAACGTTATTTCTTATCATAGCTTCCTTTAACTTGCATTCTGCAATTTGTTCTTTGCCTGCCTTACATTTCATACAGACAAGCAAAGCATATTCACAAATTTCATAAAAATCTTCTGTAACAACAACCATATTTGATTCTATTTTTTCCATTTCTTTAAATTCCCTAATGGCTTCAGTCTTTTGTTTTACTATTATTTCAAGTTTTTTCATTTCATTTATTACATCATGCTTATATTTGTCATCAAGATTTTGAAAGTACCAATCTATAACTTTTAGGCAGAATGACCTTGACATTTTCATAAACTTAATTACAGACTTTGGTCTTTTAAGTTCTTCAAACTTGATAATCAAATTATTCATGAAGTCAACGAGAGTCCCTAAAATAATAGTATTATATCTGTCTTCCTTATTTAGATATCGTTTCATCTTTATCAACTCCTGAAAATAAATCATGTGCCTGTTGCATTTTCTCTTTAATATTTATTCCAAACGGGCAATTAGAAGAACATTGGCTGTCACAGTCTTTACAGTCATTTACATTATATTTATATTTTTCATAACTGTCTTTCATGTCAAGTCCAAACTTTTCTTGATATATTGCGCATTTTAATATACCGGGCTGCGACATTGCCCAACCATATTTCTGGCATGGCCTGCATTCGTTGCAAAACCTACAAAAGTCAGAACCAAAAAAATCAACTATCTGATTTTCTAAAATCATAATTTCTTTTTCAGATAGTTTTTCAGCAAAGCAATATGCATTTGCTATTTGTTGTAATTGTTCTATAGAACGATAAGCCGGAATGATTAAGTCACCATTGTATGCAGAAAAATTCATAACTTTTTGCAATGTCACAGTGCGTTTAAATTCATTATCAGAAGGCCCTCCAAGCAATATTCCGCTTGCGAAGTTTTTCATAGTGACTACACTAATTCCTTTTTCTTTTGCACATTGAATAATAGATTCAAACTCCCTATGCATTAAAGAAAATGGTACCATTATTATATCTACAAATCCACTTTCTATTGCAGTCATTGCAGCAGTAACTGAATGCCCAGAAACACCTACACTTTTTATAAACCCTTTGTCCTTAATATTTTTCATCTCATGTAAAACGTTCATAGATTTTTCCAAGGTTTCGTCATCATCTATAAACGAATGGCCAAAATAAAAGTCTACATAGTCAGTATTGAGTTTACCTAAACTATTTACCAAAGACAAATGAAGTTCTTTGACTGTAGCTGCCTTTGTCTTAGTAGACAATAAATAGGACTCCCTCTGATAGTCTCTAAGCGCATGCCCAAAAAATTCTTCACTAGCACCATATGCTGGAGAAGTATCAAAAATCCTAATATCTAGCATATCATATGCATATCTGATTATTCTTTCAGGATGGTCAACAGGATTTACAAAGTAACCACCCATTCCCAATTTTGCTTTCATATTAAATCTCTCCTTATAATAAGCGTTCAGCTGTTAACAGAATTTGTTCCATACACTCATCTATACAATATTTAGAAGTGTTTATATTTAATACTTTTAAAGAAGTATTTTCTAAATACTGCCTATATTGTTGCTTTACATAATCAATCTGTTGTAAATCAATATCTTTTTCATCATGTTCTATAAACCTTTTCTTAATATCTTCAGTATCGGCAAAAACATGAACAAACATAACTGGAATAGGAGATTTTGTTAAAAAACTTTCCAAATTTCTAAAACTTTCCAAACTTGGAGTTGAATTTTTATTATGAAGCCTCCCATAAACATACTGACATGGAGTAAACCTGTCCACGCAAATATGTTGGTTTGTTCTTTTTAAGATATTTTTCATAAGTGTACTTTTGCCAGTCTTATCGCAGCCGACGAAAAGCAAAATTGCCATTTTAAAAACCCCCTTCACCTTAAATATACACCTTCTAGAACCCTGCTAGATTAACAAACACAGGGTGCCTAATATGTTTATATGTTCCACTTTTCGACTATATCTAGAAGGTCTATAAACGGTATAATCAAATTACTTAATTCAGATGGAATACGATTAGTATTGTCATAACAATCTTTAAGAAAAACCACATAACCTTCTTTTGCAACATCGATCGCAATCTCAATACAATCTTCTACCATAAAAAGCATTTTAGGAAATTCTTTTATGATTTTAAGATGTTTCTCTTTATCCCAAATAATAGCGTCGAAATATATATTGTTTTCCTTAAGGAACTTTAATGTGTCCGGATAAATAGTGTAATATTCCTTATAAGGGCGTGCTGTAAGAATTACCACTTTATATCCTTTTTGATGAAGTAAATTAGTAAATTCTGAAGCATGTTTGCAAGCAGGCATAGAAGATTTCCATCCTGACTGGCGATAGTCAGACTTAAGTCTTTCATAATAAATCGTACCAAGCCCTGCCTTTGCTTCTTCTAATGAATTAAATTTCTGTCCAACTCTCGCCCGAACAAACTCCAAGAACCAAAATGGATATTCTCCTAAGACGCCATCAATGTCAACTGCTGCAATCTTTTCGTCTTTGTCAATAAGTTTTAAATCATGTTCTTGTGTCCATCTCTGGTCAACAACCCAGCTTTTTCTAAGATATTCCTCATAATAATCTTCAAAGGTCATACCCCAGATTTGTGCAAGTCCTACTGAGAATTTATTGACATCGATTATTTCTTCATATAAATTCGAAGGAATAAATTCTGTTTCAATATTGCGATGCTCTTTCCAATTCGGAATTTCATCCAGCACTTCCATTGATTCTTTTACTATAGAAAGCAATTGGTTTTTAGACCAAAATACTTTTTCTTCCATAGTCATGTCTTCCATTTCTTTACCTATCTTTGCCCTGTAAAACTTCCTGTTAAATTCTAACTGAACGTCCCACAAATGCTTAAGCTTGTCTTTATCGTTTTGCATTAATCAAACCCCCATCTCTACAAATTTTGACAATATCATCTGTTTTTATATCATGGTCCCAACTTGCATATCTTCCAAGAAACAAAATATCATTTATTTCTTGAACCTTACCGCTCTGAATCTGACCAACAGGAATAACGTGATGTTCGCGAGAATACATTGACCAAGTTTGAATTATAGACTTATAACTCTTATTTGTCGTATATTCTATTGAAGCCTTTCCATTTCCTGTTTTAGATATCCTATGATATCCGTGAGCTGAGTCTGGGAAATATATATAATCAAACTCCCCAAAGTCAATTTGGTCTTCATTCATTACTACAAAAACCTTTTGAACATACTTAAGTTCTTGTTCTGGTTGCAAGTTTGAAATTTTAAAGAATACCGGTGCAGGAATTGTCGATACCAAACTATCATATCTTAAAATTTCAGAACCATCAGATTCTACTTTTAAGATATGATTTGTAGTATCGATTAAACTAACTTTACCGTTTATAGGTTTTTCTATACTATTTACTAAAATACTAACAACTTTGTCCCAATCAATATCGAAATATTCAATAAAACTCTTACCGTCTGACATTATTGAACTTGGTACAATAGCTGCCGTATGTAAACATCTTGACTTAATATAATATTTTTTTCTTAAGTCTTCAGATATTGAATTTACAAGCTTTCCTTCTACTTTATAACCTATTTTAGCGATTTTGATAGGGCATTCTTTTATGCCTAAATCATTAAGAAATTCTTTAGAATATTGATTTACTTCTAATATTCTTGGGCCAACATTTTTAGAAACCATTTGACCGCCAATATCTTGAGAAATAATCTTATATTCTTTATTATAATAAGCCGCAATTAAACCGGCAATCCCTCCACCAATAATATACTTTGACAACCTCAAAACCTCCTACTGCTTTATAATATAATTATATCACATTTAATACACTTATTAACGCATTGAGTTTTATTTTTTCTTTCAAAAACAGTATTGTCATTTTATTCTATGCAGAAAAATTTGCAAAATAAAAGGGAGAGGTTTAAGCCTCCCCCTTTTTTAAAGTTATATTTACTTTCCAAAATTCTTTAAAGCTTCCTTGATAAGCTTTAAAGCTACGGCAGTATCGCCGCCATCATAAATTGCCTTTGTTGTTCCTAAGTGCTTTTGTTTTGCTTCCTCTTCTGTGTATTTTGTGATACCGTCAACGTCGGAAGAAACTTCAGCATTAAGCTCTACTACAAGAGTTTTGCCGGTGGAAACAGCCTTGAGCAACCTTTTGCCGTCCTTAACATATGTTACGCCGGTTTTTCTTTCACGCTTTTCAAAATCTTCACCAAGAAGTTCGTCAATTTCTGCAGTGAAAGCTGCAAATTCCTCATTCTTCTTTTGAGTATCTACAGTTGTGCCTTCGGGACGACCTTTCTTGCCTGACTCTTTCTTTTCTTCTTTACCTTTTGCTTTGCCTTTGTCGACAGCCTTAGTGCTTTTCTTATCAGCTACCTTTTTAGCAACGTCGCTTGCTGCTTTTTCAATTTCTTTGTCAGGGTCGGCTTCGCCGTCACCGTCGCCAGCTTCTGCATCTGCATCTTCCCCAGCTTCAGTATCTTCGCCAGCTTCTGCATCCGCATCTTCCCCAGCTTCTGCATCTTCATCACCAGTGTCTTCGCCGCCAGCTTCTGCATCTTCATCAGCCTCTTCAAAAGACTCGCCGCAGTAGGGGCATGTTTTTACATCAGGAATGTCTTTTGCACATGAAGGGCATTCATAACCAAGTTCCATTTCAGAAAGCTTTTCGTCGATAAGTCCCTCAAGTTCTTTTGCTTTTTTTGAGGATGTTTCAATCCCCAAGTCCTTGCAGCCGCTTTGCAAGGAAGAAACAGTAATTTTACCCATAATTGCATCTCCTTCTTTGATTTTAATTTATTCAGTTTAAATAACTGTTAATTATAATATATCATCTTTTTTTCTAAAATAAACGACTTTTAGTAAAAAAGTTTATAATAAATGGATTTTGTTATAAATGTCTTTTAAAACTGGATATATTTTATTTTTTATAGTTCTAGAAACCACCACAGATGCAGATTGTTCAGACGCATAACGTTTATCATTGAATAGTTTATTAGCAATATCAATCTGTTTCATATTATCTCTAAACAGCATTATAAAAATTTCTTTAGTTTGTTTGTCAAACTTATCAACAATACCATTCAAGCAATGATTAAACGTTACTTCATCTTCAAAACTTCCATTTTGTGAAATTTCAAATTCCATTCTATCAGAAAGTGTTTCATCATCCTCTTCACCGGAAGATGGTGAAAATATACTTACCGACATTACATTAGATTTTCTTTCTTCACTGTATTCTCTTCTTAATTCGTTTTGAAGATAGGCTCCTAAATTGAACTTTATATATTTTGAAATGCTAGTCGAAGGTTCGTGATAATCTCCGTGTTTTGTTATAACATGAAGCTTATAGACAGATTCTGTCTTAGCCTGTATTCCGCATATAGGGCATCTAAATCTATATTTATGAATACATTGCCAAACGACTAAATAAGCGATATTGATAAAATCATCTAATGCCATTAAGGTTGAAGGATAATTACGCATTTTTTGTTGACATACAGAGTATATGTAATTCCTAACCTCACTGCTCTTTATAATATCCTCAAATATCGCTTCGTCTCCAGTTTCTTTATAAAGCAAAAATTTAGCCTCATCAAATTTCCTTTCCTCCATTTTGTAAACCCCCATTTTAACCATTAAAACAAATTGTCTTAACGGTGTATAATTTTATATCTATTTGGAAATAATATTTATTATAATATAATTATACACCTCTTTAATCTAAAAGTAAATTCTTTTTTTGCATTTTTAGTGTCTATTTGTCATGAGATTCATTTCAGTCAAAAACCTACTCGGTTTTAATTCTCTAACTCCACCACCAACAGTAGCGCTTTGAACAAAACTTAATAGCAATCTTTCCTTTGCTCTCGTAACTCCAACATATGCTAAGCGCCTTTCCTCTTCTAAACCTATTGGGTCTGAATTTCTACCATGCGGTAAAATTGCTTCGTTCACTCCAATCATAATTACGTTATCCCATTCAAGTCCTTTTGACCTATGTATTGTAGATAAAATTACTTTATTCTTTGGTTCGCGTTTTTTCTTTTTAGTGTTTAACATATCTATATATTCGATAAATTTCATAATTGTAGGGAATTTTCCGGATGCACGAATAAGTTCTTTTATATTAGACGACCTATTACTTTCTTCATCTGCTTCTCCTTCTTGTTTTGCAATATATTCATAATATTTTATAGATTCAACTAACCAAGATATTAACGTCTGAGGAGAATCATCTTTCCTTTTTCTAATATCTTCAATAGTCTGTAACAAATCGCTTATCTGTGATTCTTGGTTCCTTGTAGTCGGCATATCTTTTAAAGCTTGTTCAAAACTACATCCATTGTTTTTTCTAAATTCTGCAATCCCATCAATAAAAGCTTTACCTAAAAACCTAAAAGGGACATTGATTATTCTTTCAAATCCTTCATCAGTCCTACCACCGCAATCCAAAGCAGCATAGAAATAATGTAATATATCTTTTATTTCTTTTCTTTGATAAAAATTCATCCCACCAACAAGCTCATATGGTATATTTTCTATAATTAAGCAGTCCTCCATAGCTCTAGATTGTGCGTTAGTTCTATAGAGGACTGCGATTTGTCCATATTTCTTTTCTTCAAACTCAGGAAGACTTTTAATATATTCGACAACCCTTAATGCCTCTTCATCAAAATCAGCACTATCAATTATCTTTAAACTTCCATCCTTTTGTTTCTGTGCAGAAAGAACTTTCTGCAGCCTTTTAATATTATTGGAAATAAGTGGATTTGCAAGTTTACCTACAATTTGCGGGCATCTATAATTTTTCTCCATCCTTATTACTCTAGCACCAAAATTCTGTTCAAAATTAATCATATATTCTGGTACAGCACCTCGCCAAGAATATATTGACTGGTCATCGTCTCCAACAACCATTATATTATTACCTGGCAGAGTCATCATCTTCATTATCTCATACTGTGCTTTATTTGTGTCCTGAAACTCATCGACAATAACATATTTAAACTTTTTCTGCCAATACTCTAAAATTTCTGGATGTTCATCAAAAATCTCCCAACACCGAATTAACATATCATCAAAAGTTAAAAACTGTCTTTCTTCACGATATTTTTCAAATTTTTCATAAGCCTGTTTAAGCAAAAGACCGTGCAGCTGAATATCTACATCGCATGGCCTTACCAGAGAATTTTTACAATTAGAAATGAAACTTTCGACTTCGCTTATCCTTGCGTCCTTCCAGTTCATGCATTGATATCCAAGAACATATTTCAAAAGAGTTTTTGATTTACTGCCGGATGCATCAAGGTCGTATTTAGCTTTAACTTTTCTAAGTTCTTCTAAAAGAATCTTATAACATATTGAATGGAATGTGGAAACCTGTATTTCTTCAGTATCTACACCCAATGCTTTAAGCCTTTCGTTCATTTCGTTAGCTGCCTTTTTGGTAAACGTAGTTGCCAGAATCTCACTTGGTTTAGCAACTTTCTGTTTAATCATACGACTTATTCTCTCAACAACAGCAGTAGTTTTTCCGGCCCCTGCCACTGCAACAACAACGCAAGCTCCATCATTATGGTTTATAACTTCCATTTGCTGCTCATTAAATTGTTTTTTCTGCTTTACTATTTTTAACGCCATTCTAACAACCCCTTTGTTTATCTATAATTATATTATATTAAAAGGTTGGCTCATTTTAACAAAAGATAGTTAAAATTGCATTAAGTTATTAAATTTTTAATCTTTATAATGCATAAACCAATGATTTTCCTTATTATATAATATAAAAAGGTAGGCCGACGCCTACCTTAAACTGAAACACCACACATAATTCTATATTTAAAATCATACTCTTTTAATAGATTGTTAATGGTTTGAGAATTATTATCTATAAAAGATGAAAACGTAATTATGTTTGGTGAAGTAATACTGCAATTTAATTCAATAGATTTATTATAAATCATCAACATCTTCATTAGTTCTATACGAGACCATTTTACATTTTTGTTTTTTACCAAGTCTGTAATAAAACTTCTGCGACGTTCGTCTAAACTATAAAATTCTTCAACAGTACTTTCTATTAAGTTTTGAATATCTGCAAGATTATACATATATTTATCCCCCCTTATAGTTAATGCGCGGCCACTCAATCAGATTGGCATTTTCGTTAAAATCTGCTGAATTCATAAGCAATTCAAACTCGTTTTCAGTAACCCACTCCACTATAGGTTCTTTACTGTCTGAAGTCAAATCAATCCATTTAATTCTATACTTAATTATGCCATCTTTAGTTTTGAATTTTGTAATGTTTCGCATAACACCGCCCCTATATATTATATCCATAGATTATAAAAATTAAATGCAGACTTAGTTCAAATTTTCAAATTTTTTCATATAAACTTTATACAGTTTTTCACAAGTATTAAATGCAGTTCTTATTTGTTTTGGAGTTGCACTGCCTGGGTCTAAAGGATTTTTCTCATTCCAGGGTAATTGGACTACGAAACATTGAAAAGTATATTTTATTTTTAGATTTGCCACTTCAATAAAATGGTCTCCACCTTCATCTGCATCTGGAAATAAAAATATTCTTAATTTCTTACCAGTATTTTCAATAACTCTCTTTTCATATTCCTTTAACAATTCTACCTGAAAATCAGATATTTTATTTCCGAATGCGCAAAGTACATTCTTATAACACAAACTTTCAAGTCTTAGCTTATCCATCGCACCTTCGACAATAATTACATAATCCAAACTGTCATCCAAATCATCATAAGACCAAAGCATAAATTCCATAGTGCTTCCTTTTGGATATCGTGAGCGAGCTTTCTTAACAACGTACCCTGTCAATACATAGTCACACTTAATACATTCTAAAGCTGTAAACATATTTGCTTTACCGCATTCAGGGCAAATAACAAATTCGTCTCCACCCTTTTTTATTGATTTAATAGTAGGCAAAATACTTCTTGCTAAAAATGAAATTAAAACATCTTTCTGATAAAATGGTATGATGATTCTTTTGCGATATAGACCATCATCGCACAACCCAATACCATATTTATCAATAAGCTCGGGTTTGATTTCTCTACCGCCCTCTAGCAATGGTTTAGTAAGGTAATTCCAATATATTTTATGGCAAGGTTTTAATAATTTAAAATGACCTGTTTTGTCATCATTCGGTAATTGCGATTCTTTTGGACCTTCAGGACCTTTAGTTAAATCTTCTCTTATCTGCTGTCTTTCATCTAATATTAAACCATATAAAGCATCTTCATCTACTTCATCCAGGGTGAACAGTTTGACGATAAACTCTAAAGCTTCTTTATTATCAACCTTTCTTCCCATAGACTGCGTAAGTTTATCTGCAGTCAGCGTTATAAAGTTACCTCTATAGCCGCAAGAAAAGCAACTGTGAACGCCAAACTTATCGTCATCTGGATTTATGTTAATTGACCAAGAAGGTGATGAGTCTTTATGCTTTGGGTTTGGGCATACATCCCAAAGTTCAGAACCATAAGGCTTAGCAGATTTAGTAGTTGCGTTTATAGCTTTAAGCAATACCTTAATGTCAATCATTTTCTTTATTTTTTTAAGCTTTCCTCTTTTAACTATGCTATGAATCATATCTGCCATAATATCACCTCAAAATACATCGTCGTTTTGATTATTTGCATATGCTTTAACATATTCTCCTATTACTCCATATGCAGATTCAAATCTATGGTAAACAGACTTATTCATAGCACCACGTCTTTGTTTACCAATTATATATTCAATTATGTCGTCCTCAATCTCTGGGTCATAATATTTTTCTCTATGCATCATTACAATTAAGTCAGCAATTTCTTCATAACCACCGGAGTTTTTCAATAACTCTATGTTTGGACGTTTATTTCTTTTACCTTTTCTATCTTCACTTCTTTTTATCTGCTGTACTATTGCCATATGAACATTGCATTCCTTAGCTATTGCCTGTGTTTTATTCAGTTTTTCTGCTATACAGGAAGCTTCTATTTTAACGTCAGTTAGCTTTTCCCATAAGTCCATAATGCAAACATCAAAAGTATTTTCCTCTAATATAGCTTCAAGTTCTGACAGACTCAAACTAGGGTTATCAGTCGTAACTAAATTATCGTTTGAAAAAATTTCATCTAAAGCCCATTTGATATATTTATCTTCGTCTGCAGTAATTTGATTTGTATATCTAACAAGCTTTTCCAAAGGGACGCCATACATACCGTTTGGTATTACGACATTTTGTTCAATTTCTTGTTTAATTTTTTCCTTTACAAGAATTGATACCATAATATCTAAATAAGGTAGGTGTCCAGTTTCTAATGGAACTAACAAAACTTTCTTTGGTTCGCATATAAACTCACCATCTGCCATCTTACCTCTGGATATTCTTAATGCTATATTTGCCATCGTAGTAGATTTTCCCATACCAGGACGTGCAGACCAAATTGAACATTTCTTTCTTGCTAAACCTTCTGCTAATTTTTTATCCAGACCCTGTATTCCAGTTGGGATGAATATGCTTTCCTTTTTTCTTTGTTGAAAATCCTTCCACCAAGACTTACGTAATTCTACTCCAGATAATAAATTGGCTTGACTGAAATTCTCAATTATCTCACGCTTAATACTTTCAATTATTTCAGTTATTTTTGAAAGCTCTGAATGCGGGTCTTCTATTGCATCAGTTAATTTCGTTAAGCGCCTTTCTTTAATATGATACTTAACAGAATCAACTTTAAGTAATTCTACGTGATAATCTATATTAGCATTCTCATCAAACAATAGTTCAATTTTTTGTATGTAAATTAAACCACCAAACTCTTCATCTTCTGACACCAATGACTCGAATGTATCTAAATCAAACTCCAAATTTTTATCTACCATTCTACATAAAACATTAAAAATAGTCCTATGCTTCTTACCAATCCAATGGTAGGGTTTTAAATCTTTAGCAAGTCTTTTACGAATTTTTGTAGATTTAAACATGTTAGCAAGGACTATCATTTCGTTTTGAATGTTGAATGAAGCTATTTTGGTTTTTTCTGCCACAGTATCACCCCCGTTCCATTTAATTATATCCATTGAATTAATCATATTAACGCAATGATTCTATTCTTTATCTCTGACTATCACCAACGAATGTAAGTATATCACAGTTACCACGAATCATATCATGAATTGGTTTTGAAATTAACTTATCAAGCCCTGGTAAATCTTCATCAATTGCATCGAAAGGTATTTGTGAAGTATAAAATGTAGGAAGCATATTCAAATCCCTCCAACGAATAACATCGTCTAAAAATGATATTTCGTGGCCGCTCTTTGTTTCAGCAATTTTTGAAATATCATCAATCCAAAGTCCTGCAATTGTTTTTATGCCTCTTCTGATATTAAGCTCTTTCTCATTTAAACCTGATGGGAAGATTAGCTGACCAACTGTAGTTCCTTGTATGTAGTAAAAGTTGTTCATAGTCGGTTCTTTTAAATTGCCTTCCTGTTCCTCTTCTATAAGTTTAGAATTTTCTTGTTCAAAAATATCTATAATTTTTTTAGCCAAATGAGTAAGCAACCAAGTTTTTGCAACCCCTACAGGACCGCACAGATACAATCCCCTGCCTTGTTTCAGATATTCTCCAACATTGTCATAGTAATTCATAAACTTATTGAACATTTCTTCATTTCTTTTTTTCTGTTTTGCATTGTCTCCTATTATTCTAAACTCGCTTATGTCGTTATCGATATATTTTATTGGAAGGTTTGAGCGAGCGTATTTCTTATACGACTGTGATTTGAGTCTTTCAACTGTATACATCATTTACCTCCTTTTACATGTCCGATAATAGGAAGTGTAAACTCTTCTTTCAAATCCAATTTATTCATCATATCGTTCAGCTGTGCAATGAATATCTTACCTTCGATGTTGGCTGGCACATAATAGACAACAAACTTCTTCCAAAAATCATTTCCATCATAAGGCCTGCCATATTTCCAATACAATCTGCATATCAATTTGCATATTGCAGTTTTGATTTTACTTATTCCAAATATCCTTCTCAGCATAATTTGCATCCCCTTCTTTTCTTTTTTTAAGAACTTTTTTCTTAACCTTTATTTGAGAATTTTGAAATTCCTTAATAAAATAACCGCGTGGCCCAAAAATACTATTGAAATTTGGTAATCCATCTGGAAAAGCTTCTTCAGTCATCCACCATTTTACAATAAAGCAGATATAATCTTTCAATTCCGTTTTATTGTTTACAAAGTACATTTTCAAATAACTTTCAATTTTACTTCTTTCTTTAGACATCATGTCGTTTCGAGGCCTTCCAATAAAAAATGAATCTTCTTTACCAACAGCGTCTAAATAATTCTGTAAATAAAAACCAATAAAATCAGACATAGTCCATTTGTCAACAGTCTTGCTTTTCCAATGACTAAGTGATGGAAATTTTGAAGGCTGAGACCTATCAGTCCTTGGCCCTGTTTTACCTTTCCGCTTTGGCTCCTTTTTGTCAGTTTTTATAAATGAAACGATATCATCAGCACTTAAACAGTTTTTAACTGGCTTTATCGGGTTTTGTTTTTTTATTTTTTGCAATTATTTCACCTCACAAACATTTGACAAATGCTATACTCTGACTGTAAATTTAACCATAATAAAATTATATCAAAATGTTTTCAATTGTTAACTCAAGAGTATTTATTTGAAAACCAAAAACTGTCAAAATGGCTTTTCGCTAGAAACTGCATAGTCTTTCTCAAGACCAAGCTTTCTTTAAGACTAGAATTTTCTCTTAAGTCTAAAAATAGACTAAAATTCTATAAACAACAGCTTCTGTAAAGCTCTGAAAGAGATTTACATCTTCCGAAGATGTTTACATCTGAGGAATACACCCCTTATAATATATTTATATAGCTTATATAGCTTTTAAAAGGAGGGGTGTGGGGAGGAAATTTTTTATTCCAGATTTTTACCAGGGAAAATAGATGCACTGTCTACCTGTCGGTAGACAGGATGGCCATACGGCCAATTGCTGTTGTTATTTCTTTTTCGTTATTTCCATTATGTGAAGATATTCATCTATCGCCTCTGGATTATCTAGAATTTCAACATTCTTAAATAGCTTATTAATCATTTTTAGTTGTTTATCAGAACCTTTAACTTTAGAATCAAAGAAATAATACCAGATTGCATTTGTCTTACCTTCTGCAATCCTTTTTATCCTACCTGTTTGCTGGATAATTCTACGTTCGTTAGAAGCTGTCGGTGTAGAAGTAAAGCCTCGGCTTAGTCTTTTTATGTTTAAGCCTTCGTCTGCAACTGTAGTTCCAATAACTACATGGAGGTCTCCTTTTTCTTGAATCCTCTTTATAGCTTCGTCACCTTCTGCTTTATATTCTGTACCACCAACTAAAAGTTTTGCTTCTATACCTTTTTCGCCAAGCCATCTTTGCCAATTATGACAGAATCGACGCCTATCTGATAGCAGTATGCAGAATTCCCCATTTTCTGCTTCTGCTTTAAGGAATCTATAAATTAGTCTGTTTCTGTCTTGGTCTAAAATTATCTGTTCAAGATATTCGTTATTGTCAATATATTCTATTTCCTGTTCTTCCCAAATAGCATTTCCATCAGAATCATTACCTTTAAAAATTCTATTCTTAAACTCTTTCATAGTTCCTTTATATTCAAAGTCTGTATGTACTACTACCATTTTGACATCCATAGAAACATTATTTTCTTTTAAATCTTCTTCAGTAATTTCATGTAAAACTTTACCGAACTGGTCTACAACAAGAAAATGCTTACCGTCTTTTCTTTTTAAAGTTGCAGTAGCTCCAATTCTATATTTCGATGGAAATACATCTACAACTTCTTGGAAAGTTGATGCTGCATATCTATGAACTTCATCACAAACAATGCATCCAAATTCATCTTTATATTTTATAGCCGACCTGAGGAGTGATTGTTGTAGAGCTACTGTTATCGGTTTGACTCTGTTTTTGCCTTTTGCAATTCCCCCAATCAAACCGATTTCATTTTTAGGTATTCCAAATAGCTGATGTATTTCATCAAACCATTGTTGTTGTAGTTTTTGTTCATGTACTATAATTAAAGTCCTTTGACCAATTTTTTCTATAGTCTTAAGCAAAATTATAGTTTTACCACAGCCACAAGGTCCCTGTATCAAACCATTCTGGAAATAGTATAATTGATTAGACGGCTTTATCTGATAGTCTCTTAAAACTATTGAAGATTCAAATTTATATGGTAAAGACAATCTATTGTCAATATATTCTAGTTCAACATTATATTCTCTTGCAATTTGCTTTAGTTTATAAGTTGCACCTCTTGCAATAGACATCTCATCTTTAACAATGTCATAACTCGTAAGACTTTGTGGAACTCCTTTCGTACCAAAGCCCATCATCTGCGCTTTATAGTATAAAGGGTTTTTATATGTTAGAGATTTTTTCAATTCTTTAAACATATCTTTAGGCAAGTCTTTCCACTTAAGTCTTAACCTGCTATCTATAACAACATTAACCATCAGTTTGCGCACCTCCTTTATAATTATATTATATCAATAGTGCGATTCTTTTTAATGCATTTATAAAATAATTTTTTAATTTATAAACCCCAATTTAAACCAACTTCCAGAGTATTCTATTACCATGTTAGACATTCCCAGATTTATTTTTGCCTGCCTTCCTATGTAAATTTATATGGTTCGAATTCGTTAAAATAGACAGCATTCTAGATGTTATTTGAATTTCCTATTATATTTAAAAATCTGCAAAAAAATAGGAGCCCCGAAGGGCTCCAAAATAAAGATAAGGAGACGTTATATTTTAAATGTCTTTTTCACAATCTGTTTGTTCCTGCTTAACTTCCAAAAGTGGTTCTGCTTTGATTGATTTGCTTTTGATTTCATCAAGTCTTGCCTTAATCATATCATTAATCTTTTCATTTAGATTGGCATAGCTTGCATCGAGTAATTCGAGCACCGGTTGCGTTAAGTTAGATTTAACTTTTTCAATAGAAATTTGTTCCAACTGCCTAATCTGTTCGGGAGTCAGCTTCCCTAAATTTGCCTCTTTCCATTTTTCGACTAGAGTCTGATTTAAAACACCGACTGTGTCGTTAATGGCACCCTGAAGAATACCAAGTGCTTTCCATACTCTATCATCCTGGATTTTAGGCATTACTTTGGCAAATCCGTATGCAATTAATCCAAGCAATAAAGCCTGAACTAAAGCTGCTACGATATCTACCAAGTGGTTTAAAATTACACTGTCCATAATCATTTTCCTCCATTCTTTTCTTCAATGTTTTTTAATATTGTTCCAAACGTCCCCATATCTAATATTTCTAGTTTATCATGGACTTCAGTTATATAGCCTTTTTCTAATAAGTAATCTACGCCTTTCTGTTTCCAGTCTTTAAGAACTACCGGTTGTGCGAGTTTTACTTTTTCAAAAATTGCTATAATACTTTGTCCATACGTAGTACCTGGCACGGCCCATCTACCATTCAGGTCTTCCCAGTTTGGTGCGACGCCTCTTGTAACGAGGTCAAATCTTGGGTCAATCTTTTCACCAACAAGAGGTTGTGTATTTGCATAAGCTTTCAGATGCTGAATCTGAGCAATGATGCCTTTGACATAATTCTCGAAACTTGCACCTCCGGCTCCTCCTCCAGTTGCTCCAATGCCTGCAAAGTTGTTTTGTTCTGGCTTAACATCGCCACTAAAAGAAAAATTACCAGTTTCGTGTAGACTTTGGCAAAATGCTTTATCTCCAGATATACCTTCTTTTTTGCCTTCATCTATGAATGTCTGACAGAACTTAACTACATTTTCTGGAGTTATTAAGCCAATATTGATTTTTGGGTTTGAATTAATACCTAACAGATATCCTGCCATATGTTCTGCAGAAACTTCAGAACCACCACAAATCATATGCTTAACTGGTTCTGGCTGTGCTTGTTCTGGTTTTTCATAGAAATAAACGTCTAGCGAATCTGTATTTCTTTGGATTCTTCCAGTTTTCCCTTCGCCATTATTTATTTTTTGATGAATAGTAGCAACAGCATTATCAAAGTTAGAAAGTGCCATTATTTGCACATCGTCTATAATAACTCTGTACATAATTTTTGCAGGTTCTGCAGTATTTTGATTTGCTCCAATGAATTTTAACAAAGAGCTTGCCAAACTATTTCCTTCAGCAATAAGCTCATCTTCAGTATCAAATGCCAAATAGTCATTACTGTCCATGAATCCGTATTCAGTAATAATTGCAGGCATTTTAGTGCTTCTTATTACTGCATAATAGTCACCGTTGCTGCCTTCTCTTGAATATGTTGCTCTAGAACCATGTCCGTTTTGTCCTAGGGAGGCAAAGCCAGCTGCAACAGATTCAGCCATTTTAGTTCCGACGCCGTAATAGATAGAATGGATAACCTCATAACCATCGCCACCTCCAGCATTATGATGTACAGAAACAAAATAATCTGCACCCCAGTCATTAGCCATTTTACATCTTCCATCTAGACTAACTGTAATATCTGTCCTTCTAGACATCATTACTTGCTGTCCTGCAGCCAATAATTTCTTTTCAAGCTGCAAAGCTACTATAAGATTTATTGCTTTTTCTGTAACTTTACTATTTATGGCGCCCGGGTCGCTTCCACCATGTCCTGGGTCAATAAACCATTTTGCCATACCAATTCCTCCTTGCTTTAGATATATCTAGACACTGTCTAAGTTGGTTTTTATATATCCCATATATAATTCCATTATTTTGCAGGTACGATGTCTTTAGCGGCCTTTAGAAGCTCTATAAGATTCGTGCCTACTAATGCTGCTACTAAAACTACAGCAATCGAAATAATTCCTATAACAATCCATTTCGGAGTTTGCTTTCCAGCCTCTGTATTCCAAAATGATTCTTTTTTACCAGACGTATCAGATTGATTAGTGCTCTTATTTGTTTTAAGTTCATTTGTTTCAGACTTTATTTCGCAGCGAATGTCTTTAATATCATCTTCGTGTTTCTGCCTCATGTCTTTCAAAAGTAGAGCATTCTGTTCAGATATTATTAATAGTCTTTCACTTATAACTTTTAAGTCTGTAATTTCTGTAGAGTGAGAATCTAACCGTTTTTCTGTTACTCTGCCAAGTTCGCTAAGTTGTTTATCATAATTGGTCTTGAATTCGTTAAAAGTTTGTACGCTCACGCTTCCGCCTCCGCTTTCTCCATTCATGATGAAACACCCCTCCATTCCAGATGATATTTCGCTATACATATATAAATAAAATGTTTAGAACTTTATATTAATGTATAACTATCTATCGATATATGAATTTTCAAATCTATTTGAAAATAGGGCTAGAGTGAGTTGCTCTAGCCCATGAATTTATTTGGGACGTTTCCACTTACCTTTGACTTTTGAATAGCCTCTTTGCAATTGTTTCCACGTTCCTTCAATTTTAACCCAACCGTCTTGTACAAATATCCATAAGTCTTCAATTTTTATTCTAAGTTTAAGCCTTCCAGAAGATAAGTCTGCACCTACATAGTTTAAATCTACAAAACTTCCATTATCTACTGTAACTTCAATTCTTGCCATATTTTCAACAAACGGCACTTCATAGAAAGTATATCTGTTACCGACTGTTTCAGATACTGGTATTGTTTCTGAAAAGATTTCAGCATCTGAAGAATTTTTAAGCGTTACAGTATAAGACGAAGGGGCATTTGAAGACGTTGCAAAAACTCCCGATAAAACTGTACTTCTTGCTAAAGCAAAACTTATGGGATATTCATTTGACATTGTAAAAACTTTAATATTCATTTTCAAACACCTCCTTATGGTCTTACTTTCATAACTACTAATGCAGATGCTTTTGGAACTGTTACTGTCCCAGTGTAAGCATTCCCTTTAAGGTCATACCATATTCCTTCTGGCAATGTATAGCTTCTACCAGAAGATGTAGAAGCGTTTGCCAGTGCGATGCAGTTATCAAATTCTCTGCTGAATAGGTAGTTATTCCATACATAGTCTGATTTCGGTTCGCCTAAGCGAATCCTCATTTCAGGAAGCATCTGAATATGGAATACTTCTCCATACCTTACTGCTTCGTCTTCATCTTCTCCGTACTCTGTTAACTGATGCATTGTCATATAAGCATTTGGGAACCATCCCATTAAGAACAATGCGAAGTTCATCATCCTTATATCCCAGTTTTGTGGGGTTCCTCTTGCCAAACAAACAATAAACTTGCCGTGGTCCCTACAATATCTCATCAATTCTATAATACCACGAACCATCCACATGTTGTTTGTAAGCTGGTTGATTGAACTTTCTGCTGTCATTCCAACTTGGTCATCCCAACCTGTAAAGTTTTCAATTAAGAATCCATCAAACGGATAAATCAATGCCATATCTGCCGGTGAGTATTTGCCTGAATTAGGGTCGATATCTCCGTTTGTAAGCCTTTTGGGAGAACCATCTGAACTATAGTTTGCATCAACTGAAGCACCATAGTTACAACATAGATATTTACCTTTTAGTCTACATTTAAACCCAAGATATTTAAGCGTCCTTGCCTGTGCATATTGTCTATCCATAAAGCTTAAATAGTTGAGCAATGGTGTTTTCTTAAAGCTGAAGTCAAATCCTGCAGATGTCTTATATTCTTCTCCCCAAAAGTCATCCAAATAAATCCCATCTACATACGGTTTCATTATGAACATTATTCTGTCCATATACCATTGGAACATTTCCTTTTCCCTCCAATTGTACAACCTTCTATAGTCAGGAGCTCCGAATGGAGATTTATAACCCTCAAGGCTTAAAGAATACCACCATTTTCTGTTTCTGAAAATATAAGCTTGTGCACGCTCTACCGGTGATGCATACATTTCGTTCTTATCTGCAACATAGTCGAAATATTCAGAAAAATTGCAATAGTAATATGGGAACGTATCAAATAGTTCTTGCATTCTACTTAAATATCCAGAATCTAAAGTTGAAATACTCATTGGAGTGTCCATTGTCTGTTCTTTGTTAAACTCAGGAGACCTAAATACTGTCCATCCTTGTACTTGGTCACCTTCATGCCTGAAGTCCTTGAATCTTTTCTTATAAATAACTTCAAGATATAGTTTATCAGAAAATAAATCATCAAAACCAACAATCTCTCTGAATGACTTAAACTGTGTTATCAGAGGCATTACTTCTATTTCTTTTGTAGCAGTTACGCTTCCATATGTCGCAGTTAGTTTTACTATACCAGCAAACACCTTAGGAATAAACAAAGCCCTTGCATATCCTAAAACATTAGTGCTGCTAATTTCGATCTCTCCTGCTGGGTCATTGGAAGTCAATTGAATTGTTTGTGCTCCTATTGCTACATTTTCGTCACCTTTTTTAAGTTTAAGCGTAATTGGTATATATCCCTGACTAACCGTAAAAGTATCTTGACAAACTATTTCAATATCATCAGGGTCCTCAACTACTTCACTTGAAATTTCAGTACAAGTGATACTTCTTATATAAAGGTCTGCTGCCGTGCATCCCCAGTTTGAAGATATAGTACATTTCAACGAGCATTTGAATATATAGTCTGTAACATTATCAACAACTTTTGGATTAACAGTAAATTTTAATGTAGTCCAATCAGTGTAGTTTAAACTACCTTTTGGGAAAGCTGCTTCGCTAAGCGCTTCTAGATATATTGCAATCCTTTCAAACGGCCAATCTGCATTGCTATTATCTTTGAATTGACCATTCGGACTAGAGAAGAATACATCGTTAAATCTTAAAGCGGCAGCATCTGCAAGCGTACTCGTTAATGTACCTTTGAGCGTTATTGCAACTTCAATTGGGTTTTTAGTTTTTGGTATTTCAAATTCTTGGCAAAGCTGTGCAGTGCCATTGCCCGCATGTACAAAGTGGGCGCATTTTACACCATCTTTTGTTTCTGCAGTTATTGCCGTATTTCCAACAGGAGTTGGCATCGTAGTATACCATGCTGAAATTCCATCTGCAAATTCAGGATTTGTTGCTCTCTGTAACGAATTACCTGAAACGAATAATTCTGGAGCAAACATTCTAAATTCGCTTGTAGCACCAGCAGCCGGATGAATACGAACCATCAGTTTAGGATAAGGTTTTCCTGCAAAGGCTGGATATTGAACTGGGTCATAAGTACAGTATTCCATGAATGGAGACGTAGGTAATACATATTCATGCTCGTTTGTATCTGAAGCTTTTACAGTAAAATCATTAAGACTCTGTATTGGAGCTCCATCTTCAAAACACATTATTACTCTTACAAGCATGTCTGCTGTTGTACTACTGCATTTATACTTAAATTTCAATCTCAATTGGTCGCCTGCAGTGATTTTCATAATAGGTAGGTCAATATACCATTTTTCTTTAGCTGTATTTGTATCAACTATTCTCCATGCATTGCCATTGGTAGAATCTAAAACCATTGATGAAGTCACATTTGCCAATCCTGTTTCGTTTGGCATGTTTGACATTTTGAAGCCCGAAGGATAATTCGCACCCTGGTCTATTATACTCATATCCCCATTTTCAAGAAACTCTGGAATCTCTAGAACTGGGTCTAGCGGTATAATTTCGAATGCCGATACCTTATATTCAATGCCTGCACCAAAACTCAAATCTACGTTGACTGACAGGGCTTCTTCCTGTATTTGGATTTTAAAGCTTATTGTTTTATATTCAGTGCCTATTGAAATTCCATGATTATTTATTCCCCAACGCTCTTTATCATGCTTGTTTCTTACACCAAATGTAATATTTACATAACCACCAGAAGCGAGAGCTTTAGCGGTGAGATTAACTTGGTATTGCATACCACCTTTTATACCTATGCGAGAATAATAAAGTCTTGCCTGTGTGTTTCCACCATTCTTAAAATGTATTATATTTTTTTCAACATCTAAAACAGTATCTCTTTCGACAGACCAAGGTACGTTAGCCGGTGGTGAAGGGAATATTTCAGTGTAAGCTGGATATACTTGGTCTCCTAATAAACTACATCTGAAGTCTCCATTTGGGACTATATTCGGATATAGGTTAGGGTCGCTTTCCCATAAAATTAATTGTCTGTCAGCATCTGGAAATTGTGGTTCTGAGTCGAATATCTTTACTGGATTCATCTCTCCATAGTACTTTTCGCATATCAAATCATATAGCAGCATTGAGTGAGGTAGTTCGTCTTCTTCATGTGCTATATAAATAAATAGTGTAGTACCTACAACGTTGAAAAACTTTGGTACGGCAGTAGGAGTTATTTGACTACGTATTGCAAGGTTATCAAAGAATATTAGTTTTTTAGTAGTATCATTAAATACTACATATTTATCAAATACCTTAGAAAAACCTATTAAAGAACCAGCAATTCCAGAAGGAATATTAAACTGGCTAGTCACAGCTCCAGTCATATTTATTTTTGTTATAGAATTACCTCTTAATATTGCAAATCCATTATCTTCTTTTACAATTCCTAAGATATTTGTAAAGACTGTACCTGCAATACTTATTACAGAACCATCAGACAGCTTAACTATTTTACCCTGGTCTGTTACATAATAGGCTTCATCACTATCATTACACCAGCCTTTTACATCACCAAGTTCTGAATTACCAATTTGATATACTTCAGCTAATTGATATTCATCATGATAAAACAGTTTTGTTCCTGCCGACATATAAAACATTTTTTTGTTTGGCAGATAAATACCGCCATTCATTTCTTTCTTCGTAGTATCAACGCTTTTGAAAATGCTTAGCTTTGTATAATCATATCTTGATACCCAGTCTTTAAATAAGTCATCAAAATATAAAACCCCATCGTTCAGCATATATACTAAAGCAGTATTTGAAGTTGGTGGTTTTCCCTGCTGAGTGTTTGCAATATGCCCATCATCATAATAAACATATCCCATTTCTCTAAGCTCTTCTGTAGTGATTTCGTCTAATAAGCAATTATCTCCCCAAATAGGATAATTCATTTTCATTACATAATAGAATGAAGATTCTAAGAAGAACCAATCTCTACCAACTGTGTTTTGTAACTGACTCCAAGGCGTAGCCTCTTCTGTTACATAAATTCTATAACCAACAGCACCTTCACTTGGTGTAATTTCTATTGGTACTTTGCACTGAGGTGGTTTAATGACACCTGATACTTTCACACCGTTTACGCCTTCAGCTTTACCTACAATAATATTTGATTTAGTAGTTTCACCTTGAGCATTATAGGCTGTTACACAATAATATCTCCTACCCATATGCTGAGCAGAAAAATTTGCACCAGTTTCTTTCCAAGTATGGATATGCGAAAGATGTGGTGGTTTTAAGTATGGCAGCATCATAATTCCATTGTATTTGACCATTACAGAATCAGTATCAGAACCTACATCATATGCATTGCTTTCAAAATCTCCTTGTGTAAAAGGTACTGTTTCATACACTTTTACAGTAGATAATCTTCTGCAAAGTTTTGGAGAAATATCTTTTATATTACCATCAGTGATATAAACAATTCCCTCGTATGGGTCATCTTCATGCATTAGCTGTTCTTCTGTAAATTTTTTGAAAAAGTCAGCTTTAACTTTGCTTATTCCCATTGGTTCTGGTAAGCCAACAACTCTTGTATGGTCTGCTCTAGCCATCTGACTAATAGTTATTTCTTCTTCAGTACCATTAACTGCATTTATGTCGCCATCTGTTATCCCTAAGTCAGCAGCAGTAAGAGCCAATTTACCTATTGTAAGGTTTCCAGTAGTACCGGTATTTTCAATACGAATGTCTACTGATTCAACTGGATAGCCTGCAATAAATTCTACTAGCTGTTCTTTCCATACTGTAGACTCTATTACATCCAATTGAATTTCTTTTAAAGATAGTATATTTTTAAACCTATCTCTAAGTTCAACAATAATCTTTCCTTGACATCCTAAAAGCGAGCGATAAGGTACTTTAAGCGTATACATATTCAAACTTGAATTTGTTACTATACCTCTTTGTTCAAAATAGCCTTCTGGCTTAACATCGACAGTGGCCAAGAAATTTACTACTGGTAGAGGCGTTGAGTATGTTGCCTTAGTTGCATTTTCCATTTCAAATCCAAGAACGTTTCCTTTAACATTAATATCTGAAATTGCAACGGCAAAATCTCCGTTTATAAGTAAATTGTCAGATACGACTGAATCATCTTTTACAATCTGCAATTGTTCTAGTTTTAATCCAGTAATAAATAACTGTCCAGTAGATGCGCCTCTTACTAGCATATGGACAAATCCATATAAGAAAGGATATTCTGCAGTTATAATCTGAGAAGCCTCTCTCCAGGGTGATGATGTTGATGCTGTGTCCATAAATAGATAAGTACCACCAGAGTTTGTTTCAGACCAGTTATTGTCTAAAATAGCAGCACTATATCCCTGGAAATTAACCTGCGGAGTAACAGAAAAACCAACTGTTTTATAGAAGAAAGATATCTTCATATAATGTTTATTCGTTTGATTAAGCTCAAAACATTGAGTTAAACCATAGTTCTGAGGCATATCAGAAGGCGGTGTCCCTTGCCTTACTTTGGGGTCTGTAGCATCGAGTTTAACCAATTTGTATGGGGTTATATTATAGTATATTGGATTGTCTGTCAATGAAGCTAATTGAGCTTTGTCTTGGTCAGTAGGGTCAATCCATTGACCTCCGGCATCCAAAAATCCTTGATAATTTTCTTTAGGGTCGTTGCCAACTATCGAAACCCAATTACTACCATCATACTTATATAATGTATCATTTTCTTGGACTTTTACCTGTTTGACTCCGATTGAAGCTGCTAAGGCATTTCTTTCTGCAATTGTATTTACATTAACAATTGCAATTGCATAACCTGGCCATTCTGGTCCTCCGCAATACCACCAATCATCAGGGGCAAGGCCTCCACCTCCGGGCCTGATAAATCTATGAGAATCAGTTGGTGCTCCATATCCTGTTTGAAATTCACTACCAACAACTGATATATTCCCTTCTGTGCTTTTCATAAACAATGGGTCATCTATGAATTGAGGATATAAGTCTGTCGCATCATCTGAAAAAGTATTTTTTTCAATATCGTTCAGAAATACAACGTGCTCCCCTTTTGTTATGTCCCAAACAGGATTTCCTTCTAACCATATAAGCTTAATTATAACGTCTCCAAAGTCATTTGTATAAGCAGTTCTAAACTGTCTACCACTACTTTGATATGGAGTAACATCGACTATATGCCAAGAAGGCGGTTCTAATTTAGGATTTGGCGAAGGTAAGTAGTGATTTATGTCTGGGTCACTAGCACCATAATTTGGAGAAGATGCGCCATAACCAACAAAATTAAGCATATAACTGCTATAATACCCTATTGCAAATAACCTGTTTTTGTCTTCAAGGCTTTTATCAATAGTATCAACTGCCAAAGGCCTAACTTTGTATTGGTCATAATAAGTCTTATTTGAATATTCTTCTCTATTAAATTGAAGATATTTTACTGCTTCAAAAATTCTATTACCTGTTGCGAATTTTTGAGTGCCTTCTTCATTATAGGTAAATAGACTTTCGAATAAGATAAAATCGTCTTGATTTAAAACTGGAATTTCTCCAGAATCATTTGCATGGAAGTCTCCATCAACATAGGCTTCTTTTCCGAATACGTGTTCTTGGCTCCAAGCATTTACAATTACCGGTAAATTGAGGTTCTTACAGTATGATACTATTTGATTCTGTAAACTTCTTGATACATGATAATCATATCCAAATTCATCAAGAAATATACCGTCAGCACCAGTAACAACCCACTCATCTGCATAATCTTGCATCGTGGAAATGTCTAATTTTGATGGACTTAATTGTCCAACTGGAATGTATCCGAAAAACTTTGTGACTACATTAATTGTTTTAGTAGCAGCTATAATAGCTGTTGTATTAGCATAGTCAGGATGTGCAGGATGCTCTAATCCATCGCCTATAATGACTATATCATAATTTGAAAATTTTTCTGCAGCGGCTTCTACATCAAACAAACCATTGATTGCACTAAGCCAGCCGTAATAGACTAAAACTCTTTTAAGCATTCTTGCACCTCCTATTCTGCTGCATATTTAAACCAAATATCTCCATTCTGCCCATCTTCTTCAGTAGGGTCAGCCGTAGATACTATAATGTTTCTTACTTGGCGTGTCGCATATTGATTATTAGAATTGGCAGTTAAAGGTCCTTCCATAGTACCACCGCTCTTATCAAGTTTGCCGCCTATTCCAGAAACTTTCTGTTCGAACTCTCCATCCGTTATAGTTCCAAGCAATAGATATTGATGGTCTTCCTCACCGGTAGTTTTTGTGATATTGAATGCAGTTACAAACCTTCTTGTAGTTTCTTCCAAAGCTCTTTGGTCGAGAATTTCGTTTGGAACAGTGTCTTCTGTCTGCTCATTACCAAATCTCTTTAAAGCATCTTCGAAAGTAACTTCCTTTGTCCACATATCAAGATAAATATCTTCGCCCTCATCGGCTTCTATAGTCAATGTTGTAATTTGAAGAATTTCACCATCAATAACGGCTACTTCATCTCGAATAGTAAACACTCCTGCATTATATTCAGTAGTACCAAGATTGAAAATACCATCAGTCAAATAGTTTTTAAAGATGGTTTTGACTTTATTCTGAAATATTTTTTGCATTTCATTTAATTCAGTTTCAAGAACAAAACCATCTCCACTAAAACGAATAGAGGAAAAACCGGCTTCAGGGTTGAATTTGTCGTTTTGGCTAAAATCTGCCATGTTATTCCTCTCCTTTCATTAATTATTGAAAGTAAATCTGATTTGTCTTTCAATCTCCATGCTGCTTGTTTTAACAATCAAACCGTGTGTCTTATGGTTTAAGCAAATGCCAGTATCTGCCGAAGCAGTAGCATTACTACCACCAATGATAGAAAATTCTCTCCAGTTACCGTTACATTCGTCATATGTGAATGTTAATGTAATCAAGATTCTGTTTGTGATTGAGGCAGTAGGGTTACCGCTTCCATCAACATATTGGAATGCACCAGAAGTTAATGCTTTTCTGCCAATCTCTGTTACGAGTTCAACATCAGAAGCAGTAGCAGCTGGAGGATTTACATCATCCCAATCGCTTAAACCGCTACCAATTGCCCAGTATTTGATACCGGCATCGCCTTTCAAAGCGCATGCGATTGCTCTAATGATATCATCTACGATAAGGTTTTTATTCCAATCAGTAGTTTCGACTTTTCCGTCTTTATGACGAATAATATCTCTGAATTCGCCGACCATTAAATTTCTTACATTACTCATTTTGTCATTCATTATAAAATACCTCCTTATTTAATTTGTTTTAATATTAAACCATGCTTATTACGTTTCTTAGCCTTTACTAGACCCTGCTAGAATTACGAAATACCATATACCAATATAAACACATGTATAGGTATTTGCCTTAGGTTAGACTGATTTCTACAGTTAATACCCAAGTTGAACCTGAAGCTTTTGTTCCCATTGATTCTACTTTACGATTAAGATTGATAACCGTAGAAGTATCTCCAGCAGTACCATTGCCGTTTGCCACTGACCACTCGTTCCAAGCAAAATTGGCTTCAGATGAAGCAAATGTAGATTTGAACACTGCCTTTGCACTGGCACCTGACTGCGGATATGTTGCGTCCATAGCTTTATAGAACTTGTTTGAACCTTGTAATCCAGTTTGCGTTCTTACAGCTGCAGTTGAGCTATCACCTACGCCAATAAAGGCATTGGCATTTGAGAATGCTGTTCCAGCTGCTCCACAAACAAGATTCCACAGCAAATTAATACCTTCATCAAGAAGGCTATTGCCGTCCATTTCCATAACCTCAAAAGGCTTATTTTCAATAAAGTCCTTGTCGTTATGAAATTTTTCAAGTTTTGATTTGACTGTCCACTTCTTTACACTATCAAGAGTCATTTTAATTAACCTCCTTTTTGTTTATTTGATTTTCATCCTCAGAATTATATCTATCGATTAGTACCATTTTTTCATCATACTTATCAATAGACACATTCGTAGATACAGTTCCTTTTTCTTTGTCCATGATTTATCCTCCTTATAACCATCCAACTTCAAATTGTCTAACCCAATAAGCAGTATTTGCAGTAGCGCTTCCTTCAATTTTAAACCAAACGTCTATCTCTCCGTTGAATGCGCTAGATAGTGTGTATTCTGCATCGAATTCTGTCCAATCAAATGCAGAACCTGTTGGTAAGTTAACTCTAGTATCTGTACTTCCAACTCTAAGTAACATAAATACTTGAGTATCCGCGTTGTTTATATAGCTTGGGTCTGCTTTAATTGACATTCTAAATCTTACTTTTTTTCCAGAAGCAACTGATACGCCAGTTTGATACCTTAGCATATCGCATACTTGTTGACATCTTATTACTTGACCTCCATCAAGAGGTGTTTGCCCTTCTGCGATTGTAGCACCGTAGTTGTATGCAAATCCTCCACCGCTACCTAAGCCTAGTTCAAGTTTAGAATTATTCATTATCAATGTAATTGTTGGTTCTGCAGAACCTTCATCTAACGTATGCGATTCTGTAGCAGTACCAGAGTCTGAAACACTGATATAAAGCGTTTGAGAAATACCTGTAACTGTTTCTGCAGCTGTACCAGAGTCTGTAGAATTAATAACTCTTGTTTCAACGTTAGAATTCATTGTATCAGTACCAGTACCAGAGTCTGTTTTGGAAATATTGACTGCCTGTGCAGATTTTGTATCAGTACCAGTACCAGAGTCTGTTTTAGCCAAGCTTATCGCTTGTTCATACTTATCATCTAAAGCGTCACCGGAGTCGTGCTTCATTAAAGTATATAACCAAGATGCTAAAACTACTGTCATATTGTTTTCGTTTAAAGTATAGTCTTGTGCTTCTGAACCACTCATGTCATCGAATTTCCAGTATGCTTGTAATCCGGATTCGTTTCCATTTGGCCTATAGTCTTGGTCATCTTCTACTTCTATATCAGACATAGCTCTTGAATAAAGCACTAAATCTCTAACTATTCCATCAAAGAAGTAGCTCGTACCGCCAGTTTTAGCACCAACATAAATACCAGTTCCTCCATCGTCTCCGGCTTCGTCTGTTGCCGTTCCAGATTGTAATACTCCATCGATAAATAATTTTGGAGTATTAGTTCCGTCAAATGTTAAATGTATTTGATATTCATGTTCACCATCAAATACTAAATCGCTTGAAGCAGCATTATAATCAATGCTATATTCTTTTACTTGAGCAATAATTTTATTTCCTAATAATCTAATGCTCCAGCCAGTATTTGATGCAGTAGAAGCCTGAACAATTCTAGCATAGTCATCATTAGATGCTGAAGGTTTTACTTTGACTGCAATAGTTTTAGCTCCAGAACTTAAAGGATTGCTTTCAGTATATGCTCTACTGCTAATGCCATCTAATATTAATCCATAACCGGATGTTAGAGTGTCTTCGATTGTAAACATTTCTTCAAGAACTGTTGGATTAAACACTTCATCTGAAGATTTTATTCTTATAATCATAGGCAAGTCAGATTCTGTAGTCCCTGAAGCTGAGAACGTTTCGTATTCCTTAATTTTAATTAAGAAAGGATTTTCATGTTCGTCAGTACTTTCACCCCAATGCCTGTCAGCCTCTTCTTCAATATCTACATGCATTTGTTCAGAGACAATATCGAATAGATTTGTTTCTGATGTTTTAGATTTAATTAAGTTTTTAGCCTCTTCTATTGGTAAGAATATAATCTTACTTGAATCTTCATCAATTGCAACAGGAATATATTCTTCTCTATAAACATACCTATCATTAAAGTAAGTTACTTCTGATAGAGCATTAGAGAATATTTCATCTTCTGTGATTAATCTTATAATTGTATTTTCTTGATATGAATAATTGAACGGGTTTGAATCTTCTAATGAAGCCAAGATACTTATGTCAATATTCAAATATTCAATATCTGGTTTTACCGTATAAGACTCCAAATCTTTCAAAACAAATAAGTCATATTCGTCTAGTATTGGTGTATAGTCTTCTGGAAGCTCAATACTAGATACTAATAAAAATGGATTTGTATATACTGGTAATACCATTTTTAAAATCTCTATTAAAGCCATGACCATATCGAACTTCAAAATTCCACCAGCGAGTGGTGTTAACTTAATAACTACATTAGAACCTCTATGTTTTTTGCCTAAATACCTTGAGTTATCTGCATTTCCTGCTTTATATGTTCTTGGTGTAGTATATCCTTCTAATTCATTATGTTGATTTGTAGACCATGTTCTAAAAACTTTACTACCAAGGTCAGAGATTTCTGTATCAAAACCAGTTATCTCTTTAGCTACAAATATAACAGATGATTTAGTACCTTTTCTTTTAAATATTTCAACTATATTTTTGATTATTTTTCTTTGGCGCTCAATAGGAAGAGTATAACTATATTCATAACCAAATGTCTTACCAAGTAACTTTAGCTCTTCCTGATTAAGATTATCTACCAAATTTACATCAACCATATCTATAATCGATTGTAGTATCGGTTCTAAACCACCACCCTGAATGGCTTCAAGCAATCTTTTAAGAATAAGTTTTTGCTCGTTGTCTAACGTTCTATAAACAGCTGGCAGGTTGTTATATAAATAGTCTTGGCCTAAGGAATCAAAAATTGTTTCATTTGCCATCCTATTTACCTCCCGTCACTGTAACATTAATTGCAACAATCTTAACCATTTCATTCTCTGCTGGTACTCCTCCGGCAATGTCTACGTCAACGTTTTTAACGTCAACCCATTCCATTAGAGACTGTATTATCTCACCGCTATAAAGCTCTTCACCAAAGCCTAATGTACCAACCTTGTATTGGTTCTGAACAAAGTCTATTATTTTAAGACGTATTTCAGAATTTGAAAGGCCTGGGAATGTATAAGCTGTTATGTTTACTGTATTCGTTCTATAAATCGGAGGATTTATAGATACTCTAGCCCCAATAAGCTTTCTTTCAACAAAGAATGCATAAATCTCGCCAAGTCTTTCTGCAGATATTGTTTCACTGTTTTTAAGTTTTATATACATGTTGACCAATGCACCGCCTGCAGAATCTACAGTAGCTGTTGCTTTCTCAACATCCGGTAATGTGAGTGCTAATTTAATGAAGTCATCCTTTGTAACAGCTCTCCATAGAGTATAAATCTGCGAAGGTGCTTTAGCTTTTGCAGATGCAATTGACTCCTCATCTTCACCGTCGTATGCATCTTCTTGATTTGTTACATAAACATCTGCAATTATGTTGTCTTCATTGTAGATTTGACCTTTAATAACTGTAATAGAGTTCATACTAACGTTGCCAATTTCACCACCGCCAATACGATAAGAAGCGAAAATTCTATAATCGTTTTCAGGGATATATCCGTTAACTCCGTTGCCAAATAATACTCTTGAAGATTTACTTCCATATCTTTCTACGACAAAGTCTTTACCTTCTGAAGAGCTGTTAATGAAGTTATCGATTTCGTCATATTCTTCACCCTCAACATATATTTTAACACCGTCTAAAACCTGTTGATAAGTTAAATTATAGATTTGATTAGAAGAACCGTTGCTATACCCAAGAGTTTCTTCTTTGGTTTCGCCTTGCGTAGCGGTGACTGTTACAGATGTTTGGCCTACTTCTATAATCGCAATTTCATCTGTTTCAAATCTTATAGGGTTAGAGCCTTCAGTTAAACAGACAGTTCTTGCGGGTATTATAATCATTTTATTTACAGGGGCTGTTATAGAAAATGTCAATGTAACTTTAGCTGGTTGCCAGTTTCTTAGTTTGTACCCAAGCATATTACAAATCTTAATGACATTTTCTTTTTGTATAGCACTTTCAAGATACACTTCATTAGAATATCTGTCTAGCGTATATGATAACAAATCACCAACCCATGCAAACAACTCAATCATTGCGATTGCAAATTCTGAATCTTTTTTGTTATTAAGCTCTGGTAGCAGGACTGTCAGTCTGCTTATCATTTCCTGTTTTAGCGAATCGAAATCGCGAGAAGTATAATCAGTAGCCATTTTATCACCTCACTTTCTGTTTATTCAATAATATTTCGAGTATATAGAATATTTGTTATTTGCAATGGTAAGTTAGAGTATTTTATCGTATATACAATTTGAATCTTAATGACTTCTTCTTCTTTAATAACTGTAATTCCGTTTTCTTTTACGACTACTCTTGTTTCGAATTCTGTTATTGCGTCTATAATATACTGCTTAGCAAGCTCTTCGATTATTCTAATATCATATTCAAAAATAATTTTTTTCAAGTCGCAACCAAAGCGTGGGTTCATAACTCTTTCGCCTTTAGCTGTTAATAAAATCTGCTTCATAGAATCTTCAATAGACTCTATAAGGCTTTGAGTATATTCAACAGAACCTTTATAGTCTGATTTTAATGGGAATGAAATTCCAAGTTTAGCCATATTGACACCTCCTATACAGTTATTAATTTAGAAATTCCAGAAATTATTGAAGCAGTCCCATTATGCGGAACTGTCGAATCGCCAATACACTGGACAGAAACACCATTTATTCTAAGTTTATGTGTAGCATTTCCAAGCTTTCCAACTCCAGAATCACAATTATCTTGTTCTGACGTTGCCGAACCTTCAATTGCTACAGAAACTCCATTAACTTTTACTTTAGCACTACCGGATGTGATAGTGCCAGTTAGCACTCCAGCGCCATGAATCGGATTTCCATCTTCATCATAATGCCCTGCATGCTCTCCTGTTGTAGTTCCTCTTATGTTGCTACCAACTAATGCGACTCCTGGCATAATATCACCTCACATCTACAATGCCATTTGGACATTCTAAAATTATATTTCCTTCAGAATGAACAGTAACATTTGAGCCGATAATTATATAAGAACCGCTTTGACCATTTGAAACTTTTATTGTATTTGCTTCATCGTCAAATTCTATAGTATGTCCAGATTTAGTCTTAATCATTTTGACTTTACCATATTTTGCTGTTGCTACATCTGGAACTTCATTATTATCGTTAGGTTTTGTCCACCAAACTCCAGACCAAATTGGATTTGTAGGACAGCCCTGTTCAAACTCTAACCATACTCCAGATTCAATCTCTGGAATCATAAAGAATCCTGTTTCATCAGAACCACCATATGGAAGGCAAGGCCAAGCCCATGGTGACATATCTTTGCCATAAATATCTGGACAGGTAACTCTTATTCTTCCAAGCTTTTCAGGGTCATCTATCTTTTTAACGACAGCCCTAAATTTTCCAAAATATTTTCCTACATTATCTTTGTCAGATTTACTTTTAAATACGTCTTCAGGGTTCATTTCATTACCTCCTATCCAGACACTGTCTAATTTGCCATAAAAACCGTTAATGATTACATATTAGGCACCTTGCGTTTGTTAATCTAGCAGGGTTCTAGGGACGTGCTTTTATGGCATTTGGCCTACTGTTTCTTCTCCAGTTATACCATCAACTATATAAACCTTGCCAGGGTTTTTACTTGCAGTTTTATTTGAACCAGAGCTTTCAGTCGAAGTAGGGTTGTTGATAGGACCTTCGTTTTCGTCTGAAACTTTAGCAGCTTGGCCGATACCATTTCTTGTGCATTCCAATGAAGTCCTATATCCACCACTATCAATTGTATGCCTTACTGTCTTTACATACCAATTTCCAGACCATTTTTTGCCTACACCGAATATAGTTACTAAACCTCCAGCCTTTATCTCTGGTATTCCAATACAATCTATATCTGCTTCAAACCATTTTGTAGTGCCACTTTTAGACTCGCTATTTTTCATTGCCCCAGCGGCAACATTATCAGTTGTATTTGAAACTTTATTATTAGAAGCCCCTTGAACTGGCGTAAATACTTTTTCTTCTTCACCTGTAATACCATTTATTACATAAGAATACTGGCCAAGTTTAGTCGAATTTGTATTGTTTGCCTTAGTAGTAGAAGCAGTTTTGTTTGTAGGGTTAGTTGTAGTAGATGATGCTGAAGACTTTGCATCTTTAGTTTTAATCTTAGGATAAAACTTTTCAACTTCTCCTGCTCCATCAATATAGTAATATAAAGTCCTTTGTGTTTTTGATGAAAAATCTACATTTCTGAAAAATAATTTATCACCATAGACTTTAACTGTATATCCTATTCTATCGCCAAGTCTTTTAAGAAAAGCCAAATTGTCTTCATTTGTTTGCGGAGTATAATCATATCTTGTTTCCACTACTTCAACATCAGCTTGTAACCCCATTTCCTCAGCAATAGAAGTTGCAATCTCTGAGTAAGTCATATTTTCCCATACTCTGCTATGCGTTGCTAAAGGATTTGGGCTATCCTCCTCAACAACTTCTGGTGCCGGCTCTTCAGCAGGAGTCTGAATCTCTTCTTCTTGTCCAGGGATTTTTAAAACCTGCCCAGGATAAATAAGATTTGGATTAGAACCTATGACATCTCTATTTGCATTGTATAAATCTTTCCACCCTGGAAGTCCAAATCTTCTTGAAATTGCAGAAAGATTATCGCCTTTGACTACTGTATATGTCTTTGGTGCAGACGAAGTAGACTCTACTTTGGCCGGTGCAGGAGATGCTGAGGGAGCAGGTGGTGGTACAACTCCAGAATTTATTTGATAGGCTTGAACTTTTATTTCATTTAAGCCTTCGACATCCTTTATTTTTGCCTGCTTAACAGCACTTCTTCTATTTAGATATCCATATTGAAATGTTATAACCCCACCAATATCAAGCATAGGGTCATCTACAAATTGCAATAGAGTATCGTCAATCAAAATTGTCATCATGTCGTCTTTATCATCGACTTCTTCAAATTCAAACTTACTTATTTTATCTGCAAGTTCTGAAGGTGCTTTTTTACCGTCTATTTTAATAGTAAAAAACGGATCGTAAGCTTCAGGAATCATAAATGTCACCTCCAGAAATTCTGCTAAAACTTGGTAATACTAGAATCGTGCCAGGCTCTAAAGCTAAAAATGGATTAAATATATCATTCCAATCACATATGATATACCACCACTCAGGCATTTTCCAATAATTATATGCGATTAACTCAAGCCTTTCTCCATCTCTTACGACATGGATAATGTTGTCATCAAATTCTTTCTTTTTAAGAATCTTTCTTGAGCCTATATAGAAAGCGTTATTATGTTTATACACTTTCGAATTTTCATATCTAGAACCTTGAAATATTGACAAAATAATCCACCTCCTAATAAGATTTTTTAAGCGTTAATGTTAAGTCTCCATATTTTGGCAAACCATCTGGAAAGAAAGCTTGCCATTCTATATTGCAAGTATCGATTATACACTTTGCAGAACCGATTTTTGGCCAGACCCATAACACTTTAGGCGGTGCTACTTGTAATATATTGTCTGACCTTTTTGTATACGTCCTGTCTTTAAACCAAAAATAAATATCAAGAATTCCTTGACCACCTTTTTCATGCCCTAAAGCGCTTAGAAATAACTTAACATCTATTATATCTTCTCCACCTGAAACAAATTGGTAAATAGGACGGTCAAGACCGGGTATTGTAATTGCAGCGTAATTCATTGCCCTATTTACCGAAAATGTTTCTGGATTGTATTGAAAGTATTGAATCTCATTGGTGCTCATATCTACAATGGCACCTTTAAAAACTTTTTCATATATAGCCATTGTTATTTCCTCCTATTCTGCAAATCTACATAATCTGCTGTAGCCCTTGCAACTTCCCTACCATCTATTTTGACCGGTACGGTGATTTGAACAGGAGGTAGGTTTGAACCGTTTTGGCCAGAAGCTCCAGATTGGTTCTGGTTGTTATTGTTGGTTGTATAATTGTTATTTATTACGTTGTTAACTGGAGTGCTTCTATACCCATTTTTTGGGCCATCTAAAACAGGTTCAGGCATGGCTGAGGCAATGGCATTTGCAAATGGTAGCATATGTCGTCCGGATAATGGGATTGCAGCTTCTTTAACATTTGGCTGCTCACCAATACCAATGATGCTTGGTCCGTTGAAAAGACCGCCTGTAGCGTGCCCTTTAACTGTTATTGCATTCCATGCCTCACTGATTTTGCCTCCCATAGAAGACCATACACCTTTGATTTTATCTACTAAACTACCAACCCATGCAAATTTTTCACCAATCCAATTGAAGAATCCTGATGCAGTATCTTTTAATGAACCCCAAACTCCAGCCAAGACACCTTTTATTCCATCCCAAATTCCAATAATCTTTTGAACTACTCCTGCGCAGATGTCTTGAATGTTTTGCCAAACTCCGCCCCAAATCCCTTTCAAAGTTTCACCAAGCGTTGTAAAGTCTCCGGTGAAAATAGCTTTGACTACTGCAACAATTGTTAGAACAATGCCTTTTATTACTTCGAATATCATCATCCAGATTCCTGCAATAATTGTCCAGCAAGTTAAGAATACGCCTACTATTGCAGCAACTATTGATATGACTACATTGACGATACCCCAAATTATACCTATGATTATACCTACTGCTGCAATTATGATTAAGACAACAGCCATTATAGCCTGAAATAAAACGATTCCGATTGTAGCAAATACACCAACTATTCCCCAGAATATCGTTTGTAAGAAAGCCCAAACTTGCTTTCTAAAGATTACGATTAGAACTATTATTGCAATGACTGCAGCTACTATTAAAGCAGCCACCCAAACAGGAATACCAAGAATACCTGCCACTATACCGGCAATCCACATGAATGCAGTCCATAACCATTTGCCTAGACCAAATATCAATTTACCAATCCATGCGATTGCTTTCCAAAGCCATCCTAGTTTTGTAACGATTGTGCCAATAAACTTGGCAACTTTAATTATTGGTGCTATTATTTTCCATATAGTACCTACAGTAGCAAGAATTGCCAAAGCAACACCAATCCAATAACCAACCTCTTTCCAAGCATTGGCATTTTCTTGAGTAGGGTTAATCAGTTTTTGTAAAGCTGGGAAAACTATACCGAATTTTGCAAGTAAAGCACCTAAAGGTTTTAAGACATAGTCTCTAATTCCTGCACCAATAGGTTTAAGAACTTGATTTAGAATAAATGTCCATGTGTCTTTAAAACCTGCCTTAATACCTTCCCATAGATATCTTAATCTTGTATAAACCATAAATAGCGTTTTAACTAAATCCCAAAGCCCTGCATCAACCAGCTTATCATGCAAATCTGCAGATATTGTACCTTTGTCATTAGAAAACGTATGAATTAACTCTCCTAAACCTTGGAATACTAACTTAACCATATTGAAAAATTCTTTAATTTTCTTTATAGAATTCATGAATGCATCTGAAATGCCCATGAAATTCGTTTTAAATGCAAAGTATAAAGTACCAGCAAGTAATAACAAAGGCCAAAGAGTTATTAAGAATTTTAAAAATTCAGCTCTTAGAAGAACCATTCTTGATTTCATTAATGCAACAGAAGCATTGACTATTTGAAATGCAGCACTTAAAATGAATAGTATACCAGTTAGCATTAGAGCTGAACCAGCAACCATAGCAATTGCACTTGCGATTCTAATCAACCAAGGATTCGCTTTAACAAATTTTTGAAGTGCTACAACCATAAGCCCTAAAGCCTTTAATCCTGGGCCAAACATTCCAAAAAGAGACTCACCGATAGACTGTTTTAAGTTATTAACTCTTTGTACGAATACTTCCCATGCATCTCCCATGTTATTTGCTGCTTTTTCTGCCATATCTAAAGCTACTGGTAAGCCTTTTGACATTGCATCTTTTATTTGAAGTGTGTCGTCTTTTAACTGGTCAATATATGGTAGTAAGTTTATAATCGTAGACGTTGCTTCTCTTGAACCAAAAATCTTTCTTAAACCTTCCATAGAATCTGCAGTCAATTTTCCGTATTGCTGTGCAACATTACTAACTACATTATCATCAGAAATTTCCATATTGTTTAATGAAGCAGATATTCCTTTTGCAACCTCTGGGCCAAGTTTTGTTGAAAATATATCTCTTGCATTTTCTAATATATTGATTATAGGCAATAACATGCCTTTGTCATCTGTAAGTTGAATTGGTACATTATGTTTTTTAGCTAATTCAACTGCTCTCGGTGCATTAACTGCTAATGCTCTAAGCTTAGTACCAGCTTCTGAACCTGTCATTGTCTGTTGCAAACGACCAAGTACCGCAAATTGTTCTTCCATAGAAATACCTTGCTGTGTTGCTATAGCAGTTGCTTGAGAAAACGCATCACCCATGTTTTTACCGGTAGCTCTATAGATTTTAACTGACTGTGCCAAAGCACCAGCAAGTTCATTCATAAATGCTTCGTCTGTAATACCACCTCTAGACGGTTTTAAGATACCCCACATAATAGGAACAAGTGATTGTATTTCGTCCATAGTAGATTTTGTAGCTTTAGCCAATACACCTGTGGTTGTTGTCATCTTAGTTACCATAGCATCAGACAGTTCATACAAACCTGATTTGATTTCATAAGCTGTATTTAAGAATGATTCTTGAGTAGAACCAGCCCATGTGTTTGTAAAGTCTTCTGCTGCAGCTTTTAATCTACCTAAATCTTCTACACCAGAAGACGCAACATAAGCCAAAGCCTGTTGCGTCTTTAATGTAGATTTTACAAAGCCTATAGGAGCGGCAGCTGCCATTAAGCCTGCAGCGAACATATTCATTCCTTCAAATGCAGTTGCCATTGCAGTATTGAATCTAGATGAAAACCTTTGTGCGGTAGCATCTAACTGTCCTAGCGAGGCGGCTGCTCTGTTAGCAGGTACTGATGCACCGTCTCTTAAAGATAAAATTATTCCAAGACCTAATGTATTTAAACCCACTAACCTCACCCCTTTAAGCTTTTGATTTGTTTATTTCTTTCTGTTCTCTATCCTTTTCTTCTATTAACCTTTCAAGATACCATGTTCGCTCTTCTTCACTCCACTCCATGACATCTTTATAAGTTATTGTAACCAACCCTCCATAAGCAAGAGTGAAGATTTCCTCTCTTAGCGCTTCTTTGCTTTTTTGGGTAAGAAAAAATCCTTTGTAATAGGAAGTTCAGTTTCGAATACTTCCTTTTCAACCGGACATTTAAGTTCAAGCGTAGTTTCAACTCCGCAATTATGTTCATCCAAATCTTCCTGAAATGCCAATATATCTGCAGCATCAAGATTTTTGAAAAAGTCGATACTCTTAAATGGCATACCTTCAACCCAGTCTGTATTAATCATAACAGAAAGAGTGATAATGTTTTCTGGATATTGCTTTCTTGCTTTCATGATTTCAGCTTCATCTGTGCCGGTAGGAAGGTGATACTTAATCTTAGTGCCACAGACAGGGAATGTAAATTCAATATCTTTTGTAGGTCTGCCATCCAATAAAGTGATTGGCAGTTCGTTAAGTTTTACATTGAACTCATGTTTATCACCACATTCGGGGCATTCTACTTCAAAGGAATACGGCCCTGGATATGTGATTTTTCTGATGCTGATTATAATAAGATATCTATCTCCCTGCAAAGCAGTATCATAATCGAAGCCTTCAGATTTATCAACAATACAGTTTTTGGCAATATCATTGATGCCATCTCCGTCGCGCATAGCCTTTCTATTTGCAAGGATATCCATTTCCTGGGTTTTCATACCTCTCAGTTCAACCCAGTGTCCAGAAGGCAACGGAACAGTTTCGGTCCTGATTTTCTTTTCTTCAGGTTTCTGCTGAATAACTGTTTCTTCACCTTTCTTTTCTAAATTCTTGTCATCTTTCATATTTATTCCTCCATTCTTTTTTTAGACAATGAAAATGCCTTCATAATAAAATATGAAGGCATTGAACATTAAAATTTGAAATTTTATTCTTTTGTTTTAGTTTATTCGATTTTTACGACTTTGCAGTCACAGATACACAATCGATTCCGTCGTTAACAAGAACGAGTTTTTCAACATGCTTCTCTGAAGAGCCGCCGTCCCAGTCATCTACACCGAATGTACTTGGCCAAGAACCATATACGTTCCATGTTTTTCTGATTGTTCCAGCCCTGTCAATTTGATGGATTTGGATATCCTTCTTATATTCAGAGTCTGCAACTCCACCAGAGTTATTTGCACGGTCAGCAATCTTCTTCCACCAAGTAAACATATCTACAGAATCAGTTTCGCCACGCTCTAGAGATAGGTCTTTCGACTTAATCTTACCGGGACTTTTATGAGGTCTTAGTTGCCCACCTTCGTTATATTCAATAACTTCAGCGCTTTCTTCAAGACCATCAGCTTTTGAGAAACCGGCTCTTACAAACCCACCGATTGAAACAAGAAAAGCATACTTGTCATAATAATTTGTTTTATAAGCCTCAGCTGCCATTTTGGTTTACCTCCTTCTTTAAAATTAAGACTCTGTTACAGATGAGCCGCCATCCCACTGGTTGATACCGATTTCAACGAACTCACCAGGTTTAGATTCAGCTACACCAACATCTAAATGTACTTCTCCGGAATCGATAGTAGCCAAAGTGTTGTTTGTAGTATCGCAGACAACATAATAAGCTAATTCCGATTTGCCGGTTCCACCATCATTGAAAGCGCCCTTCTTATACTCTTTGTTTAAGAAAGAGTCAGCTAGCAACTTCAACTTACCCCACAGAATATTATCGTTCGGTTCAAATACTGACCATTTAGTTCCCTTTTTCAAGGAAGAACCAATGAAGTTGAAATGCAACCGATTGTTAATATATCTCCATAGAGCATCGGAAGACGTTGTTCTTGCGCCCCATGCAACGATACCTTCAGTGAACGATCTGATAACGTTGATACCATTAGGGTTAAGCTCTGATTGCTGAGTATCATTGATGATTCTTTCAACACCGATTGCTGTTTTAAGTTTACCATCTTCAATACCAGCTGGAGCTTTGTGAACGCCTCTAGTACCTGCAACTCTGGCATAAACGCCAGCCATAGCCGCTGAAGGAGGCATCAATTTCTTTGCTGCAGTAACTGGGTCTTTAATGTAATACCAAGGGTAATACAAAGCGCTGAATGCGTTGTCAATTGCAGCTTCACCAGCATAATCACCAGTTGCCAATTTGAATTCTTTTGCTTCAAGATAGTCAAGACCTGCAGGAACATCTCCGATATGGAATGACTTCCTTGCCTGTGCATATGCTGCTACAGCGTTTAGAACTGCTCTAGAAGTAACACCAGGGATTGCAATGTTGAGATTTTCATCAACATAATCAAGTGCATATAGACCGGTATAGCTTACAGGGCTGCCAATATAATCATTGTCTGAAATATTAGCTAAACCATCAGAACCACCAGTCAATGCTGCTTTTACTACAGTAGCCGGAACTCCAGCAGCAAGTTTAACAAATGTTACTGCATTCGGTGCAGTTCCGATCGTAATACCATCCAAAGTATCTACAGTTTGCTCGTCAAGAGATGCAATTGCATTAGCACCACTTCCTTTGTAAAGTTCAACTTTGAATTTAGAAGCGTTTGCAGAAGTAGCTGCAGCAATTGTGATTTTCAAATCACTCTCACCTTCTACTACTCCATCTACCTGTAATACATCTACAGGATTTTCAGCTGCTCCATCGTTTAGTTTGACGCTTGCTACTTTGTTTGTCGCAGTATCTGCGTCGGCTACATCTGTGAAATGAACAGTTCTTACAGCATAGCATTTAGCACCAGCGCCAGCTTCAATGAAAAATGTTTCTACTGCGTTTGCCAGCCAACCATTGCTGATATAGCTACCGAACTTTTCAGTATACTCGGTGAAGTTTGAAACAAGAATTGCTTCACCAACAGGGCCTTTTTCTGCGCAGCCAACAAAAGCTGCAATTCCAACTGAAGCGCCATCGATAGGTTTAGCGCCTGCAGAACCTTCGTTGATATAAACGTTTGGCGTTTTATGTGACATTAGCCGTTACCTCCTCTTTCTTAATTTTTGGTTTTGACGAAGTTGCTGGCGCAACTTTCACTACTGGTTTGGAAGTTACCATAATCATCTTCCTCTTGATTTTTGACTGAAGGTCTGGAGAGTCGAAGTCTTTGTCTTCTACCAAATCCTCTGCCAGCGGTGCAAGATGAATTGACCTGTCTTTAGTCAAATTAACGACTAAAGGAAAATTATTCTGATTTTTAATTGTATACATGCTCATAACCTCCCATCTATATTTTATTTTTGGTTAACGTTAAGATTAACTCCTGCAGCAATTTTACCTATAGTTTCTTCACTAGAAGAAAATTCTATTCCCTCAATAACAAAACGACCTTCATATTTTGTCAGGTTCGAAACATTAGGTCCTCCAGTCTCCTCCACCGGATTGATAAGTGTCATGTTAAATATCTTACTCTTTTCAGGTTCTTCATCAGGCTCTGATACTTTAATCGTTAATTGCTTATTTGTAGAAAAGAATGAAATAATTTTAGAAATAGTCCTAAGGCCTTCAATATCTCCTTCTGAATAAACAATCAACTTAAAATAGACATCGCATATCTTTGGCATTGCCCTTTTTATAAAAGTCCCAGCCTCTTTGTCTACAATAATATCTGGGACTTCTGACCTGTATATCAAATCTTCACTAATTTCGGGACCTCTTAAGAAAAGAGCAGGATATTTTTGGTCCCTACCTGATGCTAATTCAATGAATTCAGAACTAGCATGAAATGAAACGTTATTACAAATGCTCTGTTTCATTTTGTTTGCAATAGTAACAACTGCATTAACTAAAATTTCACTCATTGTTTAGCTCCTCCTTCCTCTGAAGAAGATGCCTTCTTAACCGGTCTTGTAAGTAGCCAATTATTGATTGCATCTGCATATATTTTTACAATTTGGTCTTCGCATTGCTTAAGAACTGGTTCAAGAAATGGTCTTGCCGGTACATCCAAATGTGTTGTACTCTTTTTAAGAGGCCTGCCTTGAGCTGCAAAGTAATTTCTTAACCTATCTGTAACATTAATTGTATAACCTTTTTCCATACCTGCAGCAATTAGATTTATGTCAATTCCATATCTATTCCTTGCCCCTACAGGTATTCCAACTCCAAAAGATGCATCTTCGCTAACCTCTATAGTAAGCGAATTAATCAAATCTCCATGCCTAATTAGAGCTTGGTTTGATTTTACAGAACCAATGCCTTTCAGCTGTGATTTTTCTATAATTGTAAGCTCGTGAAGTGCAGGGAATGCCTGCCCACCGGGAGCCTGATTTCTTATGCCTTTTTTTATTTCTCTCAATACCAATAAAGCTGCTTTTCTTGCAGCTGCTTTCAAATGAATCCTTAAGCGTGGGGAGGCATCTTTAACAAACGCCCTTAACATTGGCCAATCGCCTTCTAAAATACAATGCCCAAATTTAGATGCCATTATATGATACCCCCTAAAGGAACTGCATTATCTTTAAGATTTAGAATGAAAAGCGTGTTTTGACCATTCAGAAAGCCGCTTGGCCTAACTTCATCTATAATTAGGTTTGTTGTGTTTCCTGCAATAGATAAAACTATATCACCCTTCTTAAGATAACAACCAACTGTGGATTTTATTTCCTCCCAATCTTCTATAGAAATAACGATTCTAGCATCAGTCTCCAAGCTGTTGTTGTCATCATTAAATACCCATTTATGAAATTTTTTATTTCTATATTGAGCAATTTCTTCTAATAGAATATTGTCACTGTACTTATTCCCTCCGGGCTCTTTTGGTTGTCTAAATATTTCATCATATTCAGTAGACTCTTTGTCAGGAAATGAAGCAGCATTATCTTCAGTTATTAAAACCTTGACTTCGATATCCATTTTATTCATTCTTAATGGCATGTTGCTTCACCTCCTTATAAAAAGTCTATTGTTAATTCACCTTCAAGATAGTTTTGAAGTATCTTATCTACTTCAGGAACTCCAGTACTTAATTCTCCGCTTTGGAAGAGTTCGTACTCATAGTCGTCAGTCTTCTCAGACTTAATCTTGCCGCCGATTTGTTTTGAAAGCACTCTATGGTGCTTTATAAGTGAATTTACTGCTTGTTCTATATCGATAGGGACTTGACCAAAACATACAGTTTCTGTTCCGGATATGATAGGTTTCATGTTGAGTTGCTTATCTATTAGGACTTTGTTGTTTTCGTAATCAATTGAATTTGCAATTAGAATCTTATTGTCAAATATGAATATATCACGAATCTCTAATTCAGAAGCATCTTCTACATAGAAAAATTCAGAATTTTCTTCAATGTCTGACGTAATCTTAACTGCAACCTCTTTTTGATTTTCGATTTCTCCAAAAATAGCATCAACCTCAACATTCCTGACCCCGTCTAGCAATCGTTTTTCGAACCTTATTATTTTACCTATGGCCTCGTACGAAAGCTTATCTAGAGCAGTTCTAGATTGGTCTGAGTTTACAATATTCACACCAATTAGTTTAACAATAGGAGGCAAGTTAGTTTTTATGAGCTTACCTCCTCCGTTAAACCTCGGCTTTTGGCTTACAGGAACAAACCAGATATTGAGAAGTTTGGTTATCATCCTTGAATATTGTTGTATCAGTCTAGAAACCTCGCCATCAGACATTTTGGCCTGAGTTATTCCACTATCTCTTACTGATTTAATTGTAGAATAGGCGAGTGTTATCATAGTCATCAATCCTCTTCATCATGTTGGTCGATATGAGCCTTTAAGTCTTCCAAGTCTTTGGCTTTATAGCCGCAGAGTTCGCAAACCAAAGGGTCCTTTTCGACTTTTGCTTTTTTCTGTTTCTTTACTCCAGAGCCACCAACGATTTCTGTTTTATAGGCATCTGTATTTGCATTTACCGGTACAGAAGGGGTTCCATCTGTGTTGTCGTTTTTATCTTT
>CAZWKB010000002.1:129444-130118 GCA_964633925.1 uncultured bacterium | reverse complement strand
TCCTCAAGATTTATTTCTCCGCCAAACCCTTGTCCTCCTCCAAATCCTGATTCCGAACCCACGCTTCCATATCGGTCATATTGGGCCTTTTTTTGTGGATCTCCAAGGGCTTGATATGCTTCATTTATTTCTCTGAATTTCTTGTCAGCTCCGGCTTCTTTGCATACATCAGGATGATATTGTCTGGCAAGCTTTCTGAAAGCCGCTTTTATCTCGTCTGCCGATGCGTTTTTATCAATTCCCAGAGATGAATAATAGTCTTTTGACATACATTTATTATAACAGGTAGGGGCCGCCCTTGTGGCTGCCCTTGTTCCCCCATTGTGCCAGCCCCATCATTGTTAATGGCGCATCAACAAAATTATTAAAAAAAGTGAGATTATCAGATCAATATTGCGATAATTATACGTGTGGGGGGGGGGAGTGCCCCAAATAATAGAAAAAGGAGAATTAGATTGAGCAGCGCATTAAATCCAGGAGATAAAATTAGTGTTGGAAGTACCAAATTGATATTTGATCAAAACGCTTCGTTTGTTACATCTGATGGAGAAGTTATTAGGAATGCAAGACCTTCAGATATTAATCCTCAGGTAATAGATCGTCCAAAAATGGAAAGAAAAGGAGATGAATTATTGCTTGTTGGAAATAGTTTCCAGGAAGACTTTAACTCAATG
>CAZWKB010000002.1:129016-129434 GCA_964633925.1 uncultured bacterium | reverse complement strand
CTTATAGTAATTTTGATGTTGCAAATTGGGCAAATGGAGCCCCTTTTAATTGCGGATTTAAAACCGACAATGTTAAAGTGAACGCAGGCATAATGTCACTTATTCTGAATAATACACCATCAAGCGGCAAGCAATATTCTTCAGGTGAGATAAGAAGCTACGGTGCATATTCTTATGGCAAATTCGAAACATCCATGAAGCCATCAAATCAAACCGGTTGTGTGAACGGATCTTTCTTTACCTATACCGGGACCTATGGGCAAGCTGATCATGACGAAATAGATATCGAGTTCATTACTAAGAACGGTAAACCTGCTATGCAGTGTAATTACTATACAAAGGGTGTTGGGAATCATGAAAAAATGGTTTATTTTGAGAGCACCGATATGTCAGCCGCTTTTCATTTAGTAGGATTTGA
>CAZWKB010000002.1:119240-129006 GCA_964633925.1 uncultured bacterium | reverse complement strand
TCATGGCAAATCTGTGGAATGGAACAGGGGTAGATAGTTGGCTTGGTGTTTTTAATTATTCAAGTCCGATAACTGCATCATATGATTGGATCAGATACACTGCAGAGGTTAATGACGTTGATGATGACTTAGTGGAAAACAATTCAGATAAAATTAGTATTAATCCAAACCCAGCCGTGTCGGTTACTACAATTGGTATGCCGATTAGAGATAAAAATGTCAACTTATATATTTATAATGTGCTGGGTCAAAAAGTATATGAGTGCAATGTTCTTGCTGGAGATCCCTCAATAAGTCTTGATGTTGAGGCGTTGGGGACTGGTGTGTTTTTAGTAGTGTCAGAGGGTTTGCCGACTAAGAAATTGATGGTTGTAAAATAAAAAATTGAGGGCGGCCACTAGGGCCGCCCCTACATTCCAATTCACCCAATATTATTTTTGGTCTGTTTCTTTCCAATCAGCATTTATCGTCTTTTCTTCTGCCGGTGGAGTTTCTTCTTGTCCTTGTTCTTGACCTTGACCTGGCGCTGGTTGCTGTGCCTTGTAAATTTGTTCCGACATTGCGAATACATCTTTTTGAAGTGCATCTGCAGCAGCTTTAATTTTTTCGGCATCAGTTCCTTTAAGTGCATCTTTTACTTCTTCAATTCCCTTAAGGATCTTTTCCCTGGTTGGCGCATCTACTTTGTCTCCAAGATCTTTCAATGTTTTCTCGGCATTGTATGACAAATTGTCTGCCTGATTTCTGGTTTCAATCTCTTCTTTCTTTTTCTTGTCTTCACCTTCATGTGCTGTTGCTTCTTTTTTCATCTTTTCGATGTCATCTTTTGACAGTCCTGAAGAAGCTGTTATAGATATCTTTTGTTCTTTTCCTGTTCCTTTATCTTTAGCGCTGACATGAAGTATTCCGTTGGCATCGATATCGAATGTAACTTCTACCTGTGGAATTCCTCTTGGAGCAGAAGGGATCCCTTCAAGATGAAATTTGCCAAGGGTTCTATTGTCATAGGCCATTGGTCTTTCACCTTGCAAAACATGAACTTCAACGCTTGTTTGTCCATCAGCAGCTGTAGAAAACACTTCACTCTTTGATGTTGGAATTGTCGTGTTTCTTGTTATAAGTGTTGTCATCACATTTCCAAGAGTCTCAATACCTAGAGATAGGGGAGTAACATCAAGAAGAACCATCTCTTTTACGTCTCCTGCAAGAACTCCCCCCTGAAGTGCTGCTCCGATCGCAACAACTTCATCAGGATTTACACTCTTGTTTGGTTCTTTTCCAAAAAGCTCTTTCACAATCTGTTGAACTTTTGGCATTCTTGTCTGCCCTCCAACCAAAATTACTTCATCTATCTCAGAAGCGCTTAGCTTTGCATCGGCAATAGCTTGTTTTACAGGACCAAGTGTTCTTTCAACAAGATCTGCCACAATCTGTTCAAGCTTTGCTCTCGTCAGTTTGATCACAAGATGTTTTGGTCCTGATGCATCTGCTGTTATAAAAGGCAGATTGACTTCAGATTCAAATACGGAAGACAATTCAATTTTCGCTTTTTCAGCAGAATCTCTCAGTCTCTGAAGAGCCATTCTGTCATTTTTAAGATCTATCCCTGTCTCTTTTCTAAATTCATCTATCAAGTGGCTCACAATTCTTTCGTCAAAATTATCTCCACCAAGATGTGTATCTCCGTTGGTTGATTTAACTTCGAATACTCCGTCACCAATTTCAAGTATGGAGATATCGAACGTTCCTCCTCCAAGGTCATATACTGCTATCTTTTCAGATGTCTTTCTATCAAGCCCATATGCTAGGGAAGCCGCTGTTGGTTCATTTATAATCCTTACAACTTCTAACCCTGCAATTGTTCCGGCATCTTTTGTTGCTTGTCGTTGACTGTCATTAAAATATGCAGGCACTGTTATTACTGCTTTTGATACTTTTTCCCCAAGATAGGCTTCTGCATCTGCTTTTATCTTTTGCAATACCATTGCGGATATTTCAGGTGCGCTGAACGATTTATCTCTGATAGAGACGGCAATCCCTCCAGTTTTATCCTGAACGACTTTATACGGAACCATTTTCATCTCTTCAGAAACTTCGTTATATCTTCTGCCCATGAACCTTTTGATAGAAAAAACGGTGTTTTCAGGATTCGTCACAGATTGTCTTTTTGCAACGCGACCGATAACCCTTTCATCTCCTTTTGGGAATCCCACGACAGAAGGGGTAGTTCTTTCACCTTCGGCGTTTGGGATCACAACTGGTTCTCCTCCCATTATTACCGCACAGCAGCTATTTGTCGTCCCCAGATCTATTCCTATTATCTTACTCATCTTAGTTTCCTCCTTTTTTTGATACTATTACCATTGATGGTCTGATTACTTTTTCTTTTAATTTGTAGCCCTTTTGCATTTCCTCGAGGACCATCCCGTCTTCTATGCCTTCTGCTTCTTTTGCAAGAACCGCTTCATGAAGGTTCGGATCAAATTCTTTGCCGGTTGATTCAATTGCCTTAAGCCCCGTTTTTGCCAGCATGTCTTCAAGCTGTTTTTTTATCAATGCAAAACCTTTTATCATTTCTTCCGCTTCTGCAGAATGTTTTTTTGATAATGCATGTGACATGGCTCTTTCAAAACTATCGATAATCGGCAGAAGTTCAAGAATAAGAACTTCGTTCGAGAAGCAAATGATCTCTTCTCTATCTGCCAAGGCTCTCTTTTTGTAATTGTCAAAGTCAGCCATCAATCGAAGCATTTGATTTTTTTGCTCTTCAATCTTCGCATCTTTTTCTTCGATTATTTTGTTGCAATCATTTCCTTCACAGCAACACTCTTCTTTTTTTTCAACATTCACCTTTTTTTTCCCTCCTCCCATTATTTTCATAGATCATACCCCTCAAGCAGGTCTGCAAAGTATCTTAGTATGGAAGATACCTTTTCGTATTTCATTCTTGTCGGACCGATGACGCTAATTACTCCGTCTTTTTTAAAAGGAGTCAATGCTACAGAGCATTCTCTAAAGCAGTTGCTTTCATTTTCTTTGCCGATGCGAAAAGCGATATCATCAGATTTTAGGGATTCTGCATAGCTGTTAAGCAATTCCATCATTACTGAGTGTTTTTCAAGGGTCTCTATAATGTTGCAGGTCATATCGGCAAAACCGAACTCAGGATGACGAAGCATCTTTGACATTCCGCTTACATATACATCTTGATCTTTACCTGATGAAACCACGACGGCTGTATTTCCGCTTAATGATGACAGAAGATCTCCGATCATATGAAGTAGGTCCTCTTTTTCAAGGTCAACAAGTTGATGTGTTATCTCATCAACTTCCCTTTTTGACATGGAATCTATTTGCATGAGATTATCAATGAAAAACCTGTATCCTTTGTCTGATGGGATTCGTCCGGAGGACGTATGTGGTTTCTTGATATATCCCTGCTTTTCGAGATCTGCCATATCAAATCTTATGGTAGCTGGGCTTGCTTCAAGATGATGCTTCTCCGTGACCGTTTTTGAACCAACGGGTTCAACCGTCCTGACATAATCTTCGATGATTATCTGAAGGACTCTTTTCTTACGATCATCCAGAAATTCTAGTATCATAATTAGCACTCGACCCTTTCAAGTGCTAATTATAGCAATGGGGTATAGGGTTGTCAATGCCTGACAAATATTGAAATCTGACAGAAGAAAAATCGATAAGACCGTATATGGGATCAATTCTTTCTATGTCGTCAAGAAACGCTATCAATGCTCTTCCAGATAATAGGTTTGGAGCAATACAAACTTCTTTTAGGGTCTTTGTTTCTACTTCAGAATGCAGAGAATTGAATTTACAGACAGCCTTTGTTGACCAAATCGTTGAGGATGGTAGTAAAATACCAATGATCACAGAAATTACTGAATCTCCAAATTTTGAGTGTAATTTATCTGAGCTGATTAACGCTGCCAATTTATTCGGGTACAATAATTCTTTAAAGAAGAACACAGGAGAGGTTTCTCATATAATTTGTGACAAGATCGGGCACATTTGGCATAGTAACTTAGATGGCAAAACACTAGAAGCCTACAATTTGTTTCTACTATTGTTGCATTTAAATTTTAAGAAATGCGCATTGAGTTTTTCTGGGGACTATATAAGCAGCATTCTTTTTCTTACGGATAGCAGATTGCAAAACAAGCAGTTATCTATGTTGCAACTCTATTTTTCTTTGCTAAAGGAAAAGCCAATTTCATATGAATACATCACGAGGAAGGGCCTGCGATTTGATTATTTAGATGAATTTTTCAAAAACTATATTGGCGAGAAAGATTCCCTTATTCGTTAGGTATAAATGGTTGTCAGCAATAGTCACTAGGTCTTCATTTGTTAATTCTCTTAATTCTTTTTCATAGATAGCTGTTATGGGTTTATTGAATCTTGTTTCAAAATCTTTAAGATTTAATCCTTTCATTAGCCTTAGTCCCATAAAAATCGTTTCCGTTATTTCGTCTTTATCACTTCTGTCTTCTTCTATGCGGTTGTTTACAGGGGCTTTTATGTATTCATCAATGTTGTTAGAATTTACATATCTTTTACCATTTAAATGCGATGCTGCCGAAACTCCTATTCCTAAATAGTCTCCATTTTTCCAATAATTGATATTATGTTTGCATTCAAATCCTGGCTTTGCAAAATTGGAAATTTCATAATGGATATATCCTTGCGATTTTAATGCGTCAATCGTGTATGTATACATGGCGTATTCTTTATCGTTATCAAGTGAATATTGTCTTTCATAAAAAGGTGTATTTTCTTCTATCTGCAAATTATATGCTGAAATATGTGTTGGCGATTGTTCAATTGCAATTTCCAGTGTTTGTTTCCAATTATTTAATGATTGGCCAGGCAATCCGAATATTAAGTCAACATTGAAATTCTTAAATCCTGCATTTCTAACCATCTCAATTGCATCAATTGCTGTTTTTCTGTCATGAATTCTCCCCAATAATTGTAATTCTTCATCATTGAACGATTGAATCCCAATGCTGATTCTATTAATCCCTATTTGTTTCATTGCATGCAATTTTTCAGATGTAATTGTTCCGGGGTTTATTTCGATGGACCATTCGGGGGCGTTTTTGCAATGCGATCCCAATTTCATTATCTGTACCGCCGTCATTAACGATGGTGTGCCGCCACCGATGAAAATGGTAGGTAGATATATCGTAGAGCCATGCCATGGCATGGCTTTACAATTGGAGACATCCATCCGAGATTGTATTTCCATCCCCAACGCATCAATATATTCATTCGGGATCATATCATTTCCAATGGGGGAAGATACAAAATCGCAATAGTCGCATTTTTTTTTGCAGAATGGGATGTGGATATATAATCCAATATTATTATGGAGCATTAGCCGTTGCTAAACATAACAGCGCCAACAATTCCAAACTGGGAGGCAAGAAAAGTCATTTCTGTTTCTGAAAAGGGGATCCCAAGAAAATAATAGCCAATTCCTGTGATTGACAATCCAACAATTAGCCCCAACACAATTCCGTTAAAATAGTTTCTTCTTACTAGTGGGTTTTTTATTATTGATTCTGTATATCCGTCAAACGAATAATTTGCTTCAAAGCTGGCGATATTTGTAAGTACTCTTCCGGTTGCATTTATCATTTTGTTCTCATTAAAGCTGCTCATATTGGTATTTTAATTAACCTCTATTATTATATCGTCAAAACATTCACGACATTTCATCTAATTTTTAAGATGGCTAGAAAGGCTTCCTGTGGAATATCTACACGGCCGACACGTTTCATTCTTTTTTTACCTTCTTTTTGTTTTTCAAGAAGTTTTCTTTTTCTGGTAATGTCGCCTCCATAGCATTTTGCGATAACATCTTTTCTCATTGCCTTAACAGTTTCTCTTGAGATTATTTTGCTGCCTATGGCTGCTTGAATAGGCACTTCAAATTGTTGCCTCGGGATCACGTCTTTAAGCTTTTCTACGAGAGCACGTCCACGAAAATAGGCATTTGCTCTCGGGACGATGACAGAAAGAGCATCTACCGGTTCATCGTTGATCAAAAGGTCAAGTTTTGCAAGATCAGATTTTCTATAACCTATCAGTTCGTAATCCATTGACGCATATCCCTGCGAAACAGATTTTAATGTGTCATAAAATTCTATTATTATTTCTGCCAATGGGAATTCATATGTAAGCATCACGTGTTTTGTATTCAAATACTCCATATTTTTAAATGTTCCGCGTTTTTCTGATGATAATGTCATTACAGGTCCGACATAATTTTCCGGGCAGAGAATGGTTACTTTGTAATATGGTTCTTCTATGCTGTTATATAAAGAGCCATCGGGAAGCTTTGAAGGACTATCGATAAATTTTACGGTGTTGTTATTCATGTTGATCTTGTAAACAACGTTTGGGGCTGTAGCAATGAGCTCCAGATTATATTCTCTCTCCAGTCTTTCTTGAACAATTTCAAAGTGAAGCATTCCCAAAAATCCGCATCGATAACCAAACCCAAGAGCCATAGAGTTTTCCGCCTCGTAAGAGAGTGAGGCATCATTGAGAGATAATTTATCAAGTGCATCCTTTAGTATTCCATATTCTTGGCCATCGGTAGGGTAGAGGCCGCAAAAAACCATAGGCTTCGCTTTTTTATATCCAGGTAAAGAGTCTTTGGATGGATTTCTCGAAAGAGTTATAGTATCTCCGACGTGAGCATCTCTCACATCCTTGATATTTGCAACAATATAGCCGACTTCGCCGGTTGTTAATTCATCTTTTGGCACAAACCCTGGTTTAAAGACCCCAACTTCAGTTACATCATATTCTGCTCCGGTTCCCATCATTGTGATCTTGTCTTTTGCTTTTATAGATCCATTAAATATTCTGGTATATACAACAACTCCTCTGTATGCATCGTAATGGGAATCAAATATGAGTGCTCTTAATTTATCATGGTCTTCGCCTTTGGGTGCTGGGATTCGGTCGATAATAGCATTGATGATATCTTCGATTCCTACTCCGCTTTTGCCGCTTGCAAGAACGACTTCATCCTCTTTTATTCCAAAAACATTATCAAGTTCTTCAAGAACCATTTTAATATCTGCGCTAGGCAGATCGATCTTGTTAATTACAGGAATGATCTTTAGATTGCTGGCACTGGCGAGATATGCATTTGCAATCGTCTGTGCTTCTATGCCCTGAGCCGCATCGATAATAAGCAACGCTCCTTCGCATGCTGCCAAAGCCCTTGAAACTTCATATCCAAAATCGACATGTCCGGGAGTATCAATGAGATTGAGAGTGTATCCGTTATAATCAATTCTCACGGCTTTTGCCTTGATAGTAACTCCTCTTTCTCTTTCAAGGTCCATGCTGTCAAGTATTTGTTCTTTCATATGTCGTTTTTCAATAGTGCCGGTATATTCAAGCAATCTATCTGCAAGAGTAGATTTGCCATGGTCTATGTGGGCTATTATTGAAAAATTTCTGATATTATCAGGCATATTTTTATTATACACGGACTAAAAGACTTAATGGGGTTACTTCTGTTTTTCGATGGTGACTTCAATCTTTCGATCTTTTTTGTTGTTTTTTTCGGTCGTTTGTAGCATATCAACAAGATATGAATGCAAATAAGCGGTTTCTTTTTCAGATAATGGCTCTTTTGTAGAAAACACAAATGAGGCTTTTGTCCTTTTCCCTTTATTCTCAAAGATCTTAGCCTCTTCAATGTACCCTAATCGTTCTATTTCATAAATGCTTAGCTTTAATGCTAGATTTACTATGTTGGTATTGTCAACAGTTACCCTATAGGTGTTTTTCAGATGCGCGTCGGAATAAATAATGCAATCATTGTTTTTTTCAAACAACTTTCTCAAATAGTTGTATTTTTGTATGCTCATTTCGCCATTGTAAGTCACCATTATGATCTTTTTATTGTCATCCACAGATTGGGTAAAGTGATTAAGATCAATACTTGCCTTTTCAAGATAGCTGAATATGTTTTTTAAGTAGTGGGCATTTTTATCGTAATAAAAGAACAAGCTTTTATGTTTCTTGTCATGGGCAATATTTATTGATAGCTTCTTTACGGATGCGGTGATGCTATTTTGAAGCTGTGTTTGTTTTTCTTTGGTCTCCAGTGATCCAAGTCTGATACGGAAGTCCTTTTCTTCATATCCATGCTCTCCCGCAATGATGCTTAGTGCAGGGTATATGGTATGAATACTATTCTTTAGTTCTTCTTTATCTGTAATTGATAGTGCACATATACTTCGGCTTATTAACCGAGGAACAGCTTCCTGTTGAACTATTGTCATAGCATTCACTAAATAATTTTCTAGAATCAACTTTCCGTTATTATCACAAACGGCGGGATCCATTTTTCTAAGCATCAGATCTTTGTGCAACTTTCCGACTAGTGTTGCAACTTTTGGTTTTGTTGGTTTTCCTAATATTTCTTTAATGTGTACAGCTGAATTGTTAGGTATTGTCGTCCCTTTTGATAGTGGAATATCATATGCTTGAGCACTTAAAGTAAAACTTAAAAAGTTGGATGCCATTTGAGAGCAATCTTCCGTGTGAGCTATTAGGTCATGAACATAAGCTTCGGTTCCATTTAGCTCATAAGGGCCAACTATCTTTGTTGTTCTTGACTTGTTCTTTTCACACCAGAAAGCATAGATATTATTCTCACAGATTTCTACTAATGAAGAAAAAAGTTCCAGTTCGTTTTTTCCTTGAATTTGCAGATTGAGCTTATAAGAATGTCTAGAAGCTTCTCCGTTTAGATTATTGTCATTTTCTCTTTCCTTAACTCCCTGCCATTCAACATCTGTTCCTTGAGGGCTTATTGCGCTTATATGATATGCAGAATATGTGTTTGGTTTTGGGTCACTAATATAGTCCTTTCCAGTGATGTCCTTATACCCCAGCAATTTTAGGTGATTAACAAAATCTTTTATCACCTTTTTGTATTTGCTGAACATGAAGTCCTCATTCGCGAATATGGTTCTCGTTGCGATAAAGTCATTAATATAACGATCTCTGATTTTAAGTTTTTCTTTACTACTCGAGATATTCTTCACTCTGGCAAGTGATTCAAAAGTGGTTTTTTTCTTAGTGAAAAAGTCATCAAAAGCGATCTTTGTTAGATCTTTTTCTTTCTTTGCTTCTTCATATTCATTATATCCGCCAAGAGTTCTCAGTGTGCTGTTGATCTCATATGAAGATAATATGCTTGAAGTGTATTCAAGCATATTATTTGCAGCATGTTCTTTGTGAAAAATATGCTGTTGATTGTGCAATAAGAGCCGTTCCAGGGGTTTCGTTATCATGAAGATTCTGCCTAAGCGCCAGTTCCTTTACTTTTATCAGCAGATCTCCGGCAAATACAAGCATTGCCGCATAGGCTATATTGTTATCGATTCCATTGTTATGTGTAAGTAGTGTAATATTGCTTTTAAAGTGATTTGCTATCGTTAGTGCTTGTTCATTTTTTAAAGAAGTTGAGGGTTCTGTCCATAAAGGGGTAAAATTGTTCTTTAAAATATGAAAAGCAGACAAAATATTCGTAAAGGATTTTACGTCGAAATCTTGTCCTCTCATTAGTTTTTTTATCTTCGAGTAAGAGATGTCTCTTTGATTTATGCTGTGGAATAGCCCTGCAAGAGCACATTCTTTTTGAAGAGTTTCAGGCTCAATCTCATTAAAAATTGCACCACAAACCTCTTTTGCGTGATCAGCAAGT
>CAZWKB010000002.1:118388-119230 GCA_964633925.1 uncultured bacterium | reverse complement strand
AAGTAGAAGATTCTCTCTATATATCGCATCTCCCAAAGAGTCTTCAACTAAACCGATCAAAGGCATTGGAATGGCTGTTGCGCAAGATAAATCCGCACTATTTCTGTAAACATTGAACATATCAGCTCTGGCGGCCAAAAAAGCTTGAGCCTGGTTTGAAAGATTTGCTTTTAAAGAAGATATTCCTGACATTGACATCGTTTTATTATTTAACCCCCTTCATGATTATTATCGATAAATCGTCAGTGGAATTTCATGAAAAATGCGCCCGGGGCGATTCGAACGCCCGACCTACTGTTTCGTAGACAGTCACTCTATCCAACTGAGCTACGGGCGCAGGAGCTATTTTAGACGCCCTTTTAAGTTTAGGTAGATGGAAATCATTGAAGTTTTTAAGAACACGATCTTGAAACATCCTATAGCTAAAACAAAAACCAATGAAAATACCAGGAAAATTGTCCATGCAATTTGAGTTGAGAAATGATAGACAGGAGCTGTTGCAGACGCCGTTTGGAACAATACCCCTGAAGCAAGGCCAAAAAGAGTTATTCCGAGCATAAGGGCTCCTAAAAATAGGGCGCTGATAGAAATGATTGCAAATATGCCGATAAGCAGTGATAGTGCAAGATACATAATAACTTGGAGGGGAATGTTCTTGGCAAGGGAATATAGTTTTTTTATGGTGTTTATCGGTCCGCTTTCGTCAATAACTGCAATCTCAGTTATGAACATTATTCCAAATGCTGCAGAAAGGATAACCATTGCTGTTACGAAAATAAAAGCGGGAGATAGAATAGCAATGATTATTTGCCCAAAGTTTATCTTGCCAAACAAAAAGACGA
>CAZWKB010000002.1:117097-118378 GCA_964633925.1 uncultured bacterium | reverse complement strand
TTTGGCACTTTTTTGAAATATCGTAGGCTTGGTTTATCGTTACCTCCCCTGAAGTCAGCTCTTTGTAGGACATTATACTGACCATGCTTGATGCTGTTTGAATAATAATATATGACGCAGCAACCGCCAACACTGTCAATATAACGGTTATTGCCGGATTAGCGAGAATATTGCCAAGCCAAAGGAAAAAATACATTATTGCTCCGCTTAGCAAAGATCCTGTTAGAAGTGTTGCTACTTTTTTTGTGTCGAATGCAGTCTCCATATTGTCAAATACATCGTTAATTCCAAATTTCATTTGTTTCTCCTTGCAAATATTATACTATTTATTTGTCGATATACACAATGCGTTCAGGCACAACCATTTTCATTTCATTTCTTGCGATGTTGTCGATTCTTCTAAGAGATTCCTGACCTGAGGCAATGGCAGAAAGCTTTCTGTTCTTGCTGCGTATTTCGTTAAGTTCCTTACGGGAAGCATCATTTCTATATCCGATCGTAGCGATCTGTGCGAGTATAACAAGGTGCGCAAGCAACAGTACGGAGACTATTAAAAAGTGGAGCCAGTATTTTTTTATCATCTAAATAATTTTCTCCGCCACTCTCAATTTTGCACTTCTGGATCTGGGATTGTTGGATACTTCATCTTCATCCGCAACAAGTGCTTTTCTTGTGATCAGCTCGAGGATCTGTAAGTGATCACAAATGCAACCCTGAGAGCCTTCTTTAAAGGCTTTTTTAACAATTCTATCTTCAAGGCTATGATACGATAATACTGCAATTCGGCTTCCTTTTTCAAGTAACTCAATTGAATCGTCTATGGCTTTTTTTAAACTCTCAAGTTCGCTGTTTACCTCTATTCTTATAGCTTGAAATGTTCTTACAACACTATCAAATGCTTTTGGTCCTTTCACTGCTCTTTTTACGCATAATGACAGGTCCTTCGTTGTGTTAAGCGGTCTAGAATTTATGATGCTGCGTGCAATAATCCTCGAAAAGCGGTCTTCCCCAAATTCCCAGATTATTTGTGAAAGTCTTTCTTGTGTTGCTGAATTTACAATGTCTTTTGCATTTATTGGGGCATTTATGTCCATGCGCATATCGAGAGGCCCGTCATTCATAAAGCTAAATCCACGACTTGCTTCATCAATTTGTTTAGATGAAACCCCAAGATCAAAAAGTATGCCGTTTATTTTTTTTATGTTCATTGAGGAAAGAATACTCTTTATATTTGAGAAATTGTCGTTTACAAAAATGACATATCCATCAAACTCTGCCAGT
>CAZWKB010000002.1:116228-117087 GCA_964633925.1 uncultured bacterium | reverse complement strand
GTTCTTTTTCAGCCTGCTCTATCGCCTGTGGATCTCTATCAATGAATATCAGTTTTCCGTCGGGGACTATCCTTTTTAGTATTTCAAGACTATGTCCAGCGCCTCCTCCTGTTCCATCAACATAGAAGCCGTCTTTTTTTGTGACCAGAAGATCGATAGTGTTTTTTGCCATTACCGGAACGTGATATACCATATTTAAAGTATATCGCTATTGAATCTCATACTCAACTGCGCTATATTTTCTTAAATGATACTCGATGAGATAATTGCGAAAAAGAAAATAGTTGTTGAGGAGTTAAGATCAAAAATTAGCATTTCTGATTTTGAGAGGCTGATATATGATCTTCCTCTTGCAAAAGATTTTGCAAAAGCGATATCAAATCCAATTTCTCTAATAGCAGAGATAAAAAAAGCATCTCCAAGTGCAGGTATAATTAAGAGCGACTTTAATCCTGTCAAAACTGCCATAAAATATGAAAATTCCGGGGCTACTGCAATATCTGTTTTGACTGAAGAACATTTTTTTAAAGGATCGGTAAACGATCTCTTAAGAGTTTCCAAAATTGTAGCAGTTCCAATTATCCGCAAGGATTTTATTGTTGATGAGATACAGATATTTGAAGCAAGAGCCATAGGGGCGGATGCAATATTACTGATCGCTGCCATATTGAAAGATGAGGAGATTGTTCGGTTTAAGGAGATTGCATCTTCTTTGGGGCTAAGCTGTCTGATCGAGATACATGATGAAGAAGAATTGGATAGGGTAATTCCTCTTAATCCAAAAATTCTTGGTATCAACAACAGGAATTTAAAAACATTCAAAACGGACATAAACAATACTTTTCTTCTTTTGGAAAAG
>CAZWKB010000002.1:109612-116218 GCA_964633925.1 uncultured bacterium | reverse complement strand
ATAAAGAACAGAAGAGATCTTTTGGTAGTTTCAGAAAGCGGAATTAGAACAAATGATGACGTTCTTAGGCTTAAACAGGCAGGAGTAAATGCAGTTCTGGTAGGGGAAACTCTTATGAGAGCTCCTGATCAGTCTCTCGCCATCAAGGAGCTTATTTATGGTGCAAATTAAAATATGCGGCATTACAAATATTGAAGATGCCAAAATGGTTTCACAGTTTCCTATTAGTGCCATAGGAATGATTTTTTCAAAAAGCCCCAGAAAAATCGATATTAAAACTGCTAAACATATTTCTTCTCTGATCCCAAAAAATATTTCCAGGGTGGGGGTTTTTGTAAATGAAAGCCCTGATTATGTGAACGATTGTATAGACGAATGTTCTCTTAATTATGCCCAGCTACATGGAGATGAGGATCCTCAATACTGCAAAAAAATAAAAGGGGATCTGATAAAGGTCATCAGGGTTAGAACCGAAAAAGATCTTGATGTTATTTCATCATATCCAGAAATTACGATATTGTTGGATACATATTCTAGCGGAGCATATGGAGGTACTGGCAAATCTTTTGACTGGTCCATAGCCAAAAAAGCAAAGCGTTTTAATTTGCCTTTAATACTTTCAGGAGGCTTATCACCGGCAAACATCGCACAAGCGATAATTCAGGTAGAACCGTCAGCTATAGATGTTAACAGCGGGATTGAAAAAAGCCCGGGGCATAAAGATGCTGAAAAAATACAAAGGCTTATTGAAATTGTTTCTTCCAGTTGTATAATATCCGTAAGGGGTCAGACCTCTTTAGGAGTTTTTAAATGAGTAACGTTTCACAAAATTTCAATTCAGGAAAAAGCAAAAGAGAAATCCAATTTATTGTAAACAACGGCATCATATACAATAAAAAAGACATCATGAATCTTCTATGGGACTTGGGCCATGTTAATTATTTTGAAGTTGATGGTGAAAAGGTTATAAACAAGGGAAAGGGTTTCATTATGAGAGTATCCTCAAACAATGAAGATCCAACGCTCTTTCTTAATGGAAGGATTTACATTAACTCAAATAGCTTCGATTATCTAAAGGTAAGAAAAGTGAAGGAATCCATGACATTGTACGAGTTGTTTAGCGATGGTCGAGTCATTAAGCTTGTTCCTGACATGAAGAAACAAATGTATCCTCCATATAAATTTGTTGCAGAAACTGTTATGGGGCTTGGTATGATGGAAGAGGAAATGCCACCAGAAAATGCTGATGGTCCTTCCGGCGAATTCAAAGAAGACAATCCGTTTAATTAATCCTCGGTTATATTCTAAATAAAGTGAAATTTCTTATGCCTTTGCACGATAATAAACTGTGAGGGGTCTTCAAAGGGCTCCCTGCTTTAAAGGGAAAGAAAGAGGAAAAATCAAATGGCGGATCTAAGATGTCCTGATTGTAATAAATTGTTGATGAGAGACGGAGAGATCAAATGTTCCAGATGCAAAGGCATAGTAACGGTTGGCGAACCCTGCGAGCATTATGAAGGATGTTCTCACAAATCTGAAGAAACCAGCTTAAATAGTATCGTTAACCTGTTGAATATGATTCCAGTGTCAAAGCAATACGGGATGCGACTTTCAAAGGTAATGACATCAAAAACAGCAGATTAGTCATGATATAATCCATCCATCATGTTACTTGCTATAGATGTGGGCAACTCTAATATTGTTGTCACAGTATTTTCTAATGATAAACCAAAAAAAACTATTAGGATAGATACTTGCGCATGCAAGGCCTCAGGGTTTTTGTCAGAATTTAAGAAGCTCAAGTTTGCTGGAGTTATCGTTTCAAGTGTTGTCCCGTCATGCAATTCCCATATAGCGAGAGTCACAAAAAAATTGTTTAATATTAATCCCTATTTCGTTGATTCATCCTCATTTTTACGAATTCTCCAAATTGATCTCAAGAATAGGAAAGAAATTGGCTCTGATCGTCTCGTTAATGTATTCGCTGCAAAGATTTTGTATGGTACTCCTTTGATCATTATTGACTTTGGTACCGCAACAACTTTTTGCGCTGTTGATCATAGGGGGCATTATTTAGGAGGGGCTATTGCTCCGGGAGTGGCAATTTCAAGAGATGCTCTTCATGAGAAGACCGCTAAATTACCCAGAGTAGATATCTCCTTTCCAAAAAAGGTTATTGGTGACGATACCATATCCGCGATGAAGTCAGGAATATTTTATGGCTATGTTGGAATTGTCGAAGGTCTTGTTGTAAGGTTCAGGCAGATCATCGGGAATAATGCGAAAGTTATTGCAACAGGAGGGCTGTCAAAAATAATAGCATCCGAAACTGATATAATAGACATCATAGATCAAGATCTTACCTTGAAAGGGCTTAATATGCTATGGAAAGCAATATGGAAAAACTAAATCCCCGCCTGCCACAGCCTGAGCGGCTGGGCGATGGCGGGCAGGCCAAATCCCAAATCCCAAATCCCAACAAAGAAGGGGACGTATTCGAAGATATTAATCATCTGGTAAAGGTGAGGATGGAAAAGATGGAGGATTTACGCTCAAAAGGGATAAATCCGTTCGCGTATAATTTCGATAAAGATTCTGATTCCACCACTCTCCTTGAAAAATATAAGGATCTTGAACATGGGGCTGAGAGTGAAATTGAATATAGCATTGCCGGAAGAGTTATGCTAAAAAGGGGCCATGGAAAAGCAGCTTTCGCTCATATTCAAGATTGGCAAGGCAAAATTCAGATATATGTCAAATTGGACAATGTAGGACAGGAGCAATTTGATGTATTTGAAAAAATGGATCTTGGCGATATTATCGGCGTAAAAGGGAAAGTGTTCAAAACAAAAACCGGGGAAGTCACCTTGAAAGTGGTAACACTTACAATGCTGACAAAATCTCTTCATCCACTACCGGAAAAATGGCACGGATTACAGGATACAGAGCTAAGATATAGGCAAAGATATGTAGATCTTATTGTCAATCCACATGTAAAAAAAGTTTTTGAAACAAGAAGCAAGGTTATTTCTAACATTAGGCGTTCTCTAGAAGATCAAGGTTTTTTGGAAGTAGAAACTCCTATTCTTCATTCACTTCAGGGGGGTGCGGCTGCAAAGCCTTTTAAAACATTTCACAACGCACTTGGGATGCCGTTCTTTTTAAGAATCGCTCCAGAGCTTTATCTGAAAAGGTTGATTGTTGGTGGTTTTGAAAAAGTTTTTGAGCTTGGAAGGGTATTCAGAAATGAAGGAATGTCTTATAAACATAATCCTGAATATACAATGATAGAAATTTATCAGGCGTATGCGGATTATGAAGACATTATGAAGCTGACGGAAGAGCTTGTTTCTACTGCTGTTAAAAATGTTCTTGGCAGTACAAAAATATCTTTTAAGGGGCATGAACTAGATTTTACCGCTCCATGGAAAAGGGTTAAGCTTGCAGATGCTCTTGTTCAATATGCGGGGATAGATATTAATGTATCAGAAGTTGAATTAAGAAAAATTGCGAAAGATAAAGGCGTAGACGACGTAGAAAAATACGGAGCAGGTAAGTTGATAGGGGAGTTGTATGACAGATTTGTAGAGCCTCATCTTATTCAACCTACATTTATCATAGATTATCCGCTTGAAACTTCTCCTCTTGCAAAAAAGAAAAGGGACAACGATAAGGTTGTTGAAAGGTTTGAGGTTATTGTCTGCGGGATGGAAATTGCGAATGCATTTTCGGAGCTGAATGATCCCATCGATCAAAGACAAAGATTTGAAAAGCAAATGGAGCTAAAGCTTGCAGGAGATGAAGAGACTGAATCTCTAGACGAAGATTATGTTAATGCTCTTGAATACGGTATGCCTCCGACAGGTGGTTTAGGTATTGGAATTGACAGGCTAATTATGTTATTGACAGACTCCCACAGTATAAGAGATGTGTTGTTGTTCCCGCACATGAAACCTAAGGAATAAATATTTGATTATTACGGAACAGAAAAAGCTTGATAAAATATTGGAGATGATTGGGGATGCCAAATCAGTATTTGTCGTAGGCTGCGGATTGTGCGCGACATCATCAAAAACGGGTGGCGAAAATGAAGTCAAAGATCTTGCTGCAAAACTGGAAGCGGTCGGTAAACAAGTTTTAGGTTCTACAGTTGTTGATTCCACATGTGATACTCGCCTCTGCAAAAAATCATTTAAGCAATTTGAAACAGAAATAGAAAACTCAGATGCTCTTGTTGTTATGTCTTGCGGTGCAGGTGTTCAGACGGTTGCCGGCATAATAGAAAAACCTGTTTATCCAGCGCTTGATTCTTTGTTCCTTGCAAAAGTTGAAAGAGCAGGTAAATATTATGAAATGTGTACAAATTGCGGAGACTGTCAGCTTGATATTACCGCAGGGATATGTGTATTTACACGATGTCCAAAAAACACAATGAACGGTCCTTGTGGAGGATCTATGAATGGTAAATGTGAAGTCAATCAGGAAAACGATTGTGCATGGGTGCTAATTGAAAATAGATTAAAATCATTACCCGTCGCAAAGACGCAAAATTTTGCGTCTCCACAATGCGAACCTATATCCCTGTCAAAATACAACCCTCCCCGTGATCTATCCAGATCCATCCGCCCGCATAAGGTGGAAAAATAGTATGAACTTAGCAGAGGCCATTAAAAAAAATGAGTTTGTTATTACTGCAGAGATTTTTCCTCCAAAAGGTAGTGATCTCTCTGAATCTTTAAAAAAAGCTCTAGATCTAAAAGGATTCGTTCATGCAATAAATGTAACTGATAATCAAAGGGCTGTAATGAGGATGAATCCTGTTGTTCTTTGTCATCAATTAGTGCACAACGGGATGGACAGCGTTTATCAAATGTGTTGCCGAGACAGAAATAGTATGGGGCTTTCAAGTGATATTTTGGCTGCGTCAGCCATGGGCATAAAGAACATACTAGCAATTACTGGAGACTATCCTGCCAGAAACGGAAAAATGCTTGCAAAACCCGTTTTTGAAATAGATTCTGTTCAGCTGGTCTCTTTGATAAAGAAGCTTGAAAGCGGTTTTGATCACAATGATTTGCCACTCTCAAGTAATCCTTCTTTTAATGTAGGAGCGGTTGTAAATCCTAACAGTGAACAGATAGATCTGCAAGTACTAAAATTACAAAAAAAAGTTAATGCTGGGGCAACATATATTCAAACTCAGGTAGTGTATGATGTTGAAGGATTTAAAAAATTCAGAGAAAAATCTGCAAATATCAATGCAAAAATATTCTTGGGCATATTTCCTCTAAAATCTTTTGCAACGGCAACGTTCATGGCACACAAAGTTCCCGGGGTAAAAGTGCCTGATCATATTTTAAAAAGAATGGAAAATGCAAAAGATCAGGAAAAAGAGGGGTTTGATATTGCTATTGAAACGATCAGATCTCTAAGACAATTCTGTGATGGGGTCCATCTCATGACGATGAATGATACTTCTGCAGTCAAAAGGATAGTGGCTAGTATTTGATACCCGGTATTACTTCTTTAAAGTTGACATCAGGCTGCCAAGAGCAAAATTAAGCTCCTTTATACCCTTATCATTGTGTATTGTTATGTCGGCAGCTTTCATGCATTCTAGCAGTTGTTGTTTTTTAGGGTCAGATGAATTTTCTTTTAATTCGACACTAATAAAATCCTCAAGTGTATTTTCGAATGATGCACGACCTCTTGTTTTTGATCGGGCGAATCTCAATTTTACGGGGGCATCAACTCCAATAAGATGAAAGTTTTTCAATGTTCTTAATTCTTCGATCTCTGAAAGATTTCTTATGCTGTCAATAATATAGTCCTTATCAGGATCTTGAGAAATCCTTTCGGTTATTACCTTAGCAAGTGCAGCAGATCCAAGTTCGTGTCTAAGAAGATTTCCGCAATGAATAAGGGATGTTCTTGAGTGATCGAGGCCAAGGGCCGTCGCTTTTTCTCTGACGATATCAGATAATGAATAATATATGAAGCCTTTATTGACAAAATAATCAGATACCGTCCCTTTGCCAGCGGCGTTAAGGCCTGTCAGTCCAATGTATACCATAAAGTGTATTATAAATAATAAACGTGACGTTGACAAGCCACATTCTATTGTTGTATAATTTCTTTAGTTAGATTTGGACTCCCAAAGAAAGTGGAGACAACTCACAAAATTCCAAGTAAATTGGATGGGGAGGAATTTTGTGCGTTAATTTTTAATTATGAGAGAAATAATAATACTGTTTTGTAGTGAGTGCAAAAGAAAAAATTATGCCAGTACCAGGAATAAGAAACCAGGTTCTGAGAAATTGGCATTAAAGAAGTATTGTAACCACTGCAGAAAAAGAACATTACATAAGGAAGAGAAGTAAACAGTTCTACTTTTTGAGTGGTGTTGCCGTTGGGATTTGGAAATTGGGATTTGGGATTTCTACCTTGTAGGTGGGTAGCTCAATTGGCAGAGCAGCGGTCTCCAAAACCGCAGGTTGCAGGTTCGATGCCTGTCCCACCTGATTGGGATAGGGGAAGAAAGTTAAATGGATAATAAAAAGGATAGTAAAAAGGAAAGTCTGATCAGCAGAGTGAAGGGTTTCCTTA
>CAZWKB010000002.1:107379-109602 GCA_964633925.1 uncultured bacterium | reverse complement strand
ATATATCACCGCAGCAACAGGAATAATTTTGGTGATAGTAATTTTGACGACTTTGTATGTTATGTTCCTTGATTTCGGGTTTGCGAAGATTTTTGAATTATTAGATAAGCTATTGAAACCGGGGTTTTAAATGGAAGAAATAAACAATATCGAATCTGTTGTAGTTGAAGAAGCTAAGAACGAGGTTAGCTCAACGGATGTTGTTGTAGGCCCGATCGTTGAAGAGCAGTCAGTTGCAATAGAGGCGGCTGTAAACGAGGTTGTTGAGGAGTCTGCGGAAAATGAAGAGCCTGCTCCTTTAGAGCCAAAATGGTATATCGTTCAAGCTTTGACTGGTCAAGAGGATAGGGTTAAAGAGAGAATCGAAGCCAATTTAGATGAATTAAACATTAGAAGCAAGGTTTTTAGAGTTTTGGTTCCTGAAGAAGAAACTGTAGAAATTAAGGGCGACAAAAGAGTTGAACGTAAAAGAAAAATGTATCCGGGTTATGTTTTTGTAGAAATGATGCTTGATGAGGATACTTGGTACAAGATCAGAAGTACGGCTGGAGTGGCTAGGTTTATAGGTGGTTACGCATCTCCTCAGCCAGTCAGCGAGCGAGAGATTCAAAGAGTACTTAAACAGCTTGGGATAAAGGAAAAAGAGATTACTGTTGAATTTGAGGTAGGGGAAGCAATTAGAATAATAAGTGGTTCTTTCAGAGGTTATACTGGTTCCGTTTCAGAAGTAGTAGCCGCAAAGAACAAATTGAAAGCGATGATAAATATATTCGGTCGAGATACCTCTGTTGAGGTAGACTTTGACAGAGTTGAAAAGGTAGTTTAAAAATGGCAAAAAAAATAAAAACGTTGGTAAAGTTACAAATTCAGGCAGGTAAGGCAAATCCAGCTCCTCCAATAGGACCTGCACTCGGTCAGCATGGCGTAAATATTATGGAGTTTTGCAAACAATACAATGCGAAAACGGCTGATAAAGGTGATATGGTTGTCCCTGTAGAAATTACTATTTATGATGACAGATCTTTTACTTTCATATTAAAGACTCCTCCAGCTGCAAGACTTATATTGAAGGCTGCAGGAATTGACAAAGGATCAAAAGAACCAAATAAATCAAAAGTAGGTAGCATAACAAAAGCTCAGTTATATGAAATAGCAGCAATGAAACTAGAGGATCTCAACGCAAGAGATGTTGAAGCGGGTTCTAAGATAATCGCAGGAACAGCAAAAAATATGGGAGTAGAGATAAAGTGACAAAAGCATTAAAAAAATATGATGATGTAAAAAAGATGATTGATAGAGAAAAGAAATATAGCATTGCTGATGCTGTTGCAATTTTAAAGAAAGCAGCCAGAGCCAGTTTTGATGAGACTGTTGATATGGCTCTTCACTTAGGAGTAAACCCAAAGAAAAGTGATCAAAGCGTAAGGGGAACTGTTTCTCTTCCAGCTGGCACAGGTAAGACAATCAAAGTTTTGGTTCTCACAAAGAGTGACAAATATAAAGAAGCAGAAGCTGCAGGTGCAGATTATGTTGGTGCTGAAGATTTAATAGACAAAATTGCCGGTGGTTGGATCGATTTTGATATCGTATTGGCTACGCCTGATATTATGCCTGCTGTAGGTAAATTAGGAAAGACTCTTGGGACAAAGGGCTTGATGCCAAATCCAAAAGCTGGAACTGTATCTAATGATATAGGCAAAGCTGTTAAAGAATTTAAAGCAGGTAAGACAGAGTTTAAGATGGATAAGGGTGCAAATCTGCATTTGGGTATAGGTAAGATGTCTTTTAAAGAAAAAGATATTGAAGCAAATATGACTGCAGTTGTTGAAACTATAAGTAGAGCAAAACCAAACGGATTTAAAGGTGTATTTTTAAAGTCTGTGACTGTGTCAACTACAATGGGGCCTGGAATAAAGCTTGATGTTGCAAAGATAGTAAAGGGAGCTGAGAATGAATAATATTAAAAAAGAACCGAAACAAGAAAAAGTATTGGCTCTTGCCGAGATAAAAGAAAAAGCAAGCAAGTCTAAGATCATGATCTTTACTGATCATGCAGGATTGAGCGTTGAGCAGATCACAAAGTTAAGAAATAGTTTGTTTGATGTAAAAGCACAATATACCGTCGTAAAAAACACTTTAACATTTAAAGCAATGGATAAAGATGTTGCTGACGGAGTTAAAACTCATTTGAACGGTCCGACCGCAGTTATATTTGCATATGAT
>CAZWKB010000002.1:105733-107369 GCA_964633925.1 uncultured bacterium | reverse complement strand
AATGATCGAAGATCTGAAAGAAATGAAAAACCTGGAATAAAATGCGCGATTATGGACGGCAAGGTTCTTACTGTTGCAGAGATAAAACAATTAGCTTCGTTGCCTACAAAGGAAGTCTTAATATCCATGGTATTGCGTGGTATGAAGTCTCCAATATCTGGATTTGTGAATGTATTGCAGGGACCGATTAGAAAACTAGTTTATGCATTAAGTGAAATTCAAAAAACAAAGGGGGTGTAATTAGAAATGGCAAAGATAGAAGAGATGATTAAAACTATAGAAGGGTTGACTGTTCTTGAACTGTCTGATTTGGTCAAGGCACTAGAAGAAAAGTTTGGTGTCAGTGCTGCTGCACCTGTTGCAGTTGCTGCTGCTGGAGCTGCTGCTGGACCTGCAGAAGAAGTTAAGGACGAAGTTGACGTAATCTTATCAGGAGTTGGCGATAAGAAGATTCAAGTGTTGAAGGTAGTAAGAGAAATAACAGGCCTCGGGTTAAAAGAAGCTAAGGACTTAGTTGATACTGTACCGAAACCGGTAAAGACAAAGATCAAGAAGACTGAAGCAGACGAAATTAAGAAAAAAATAGAGGCAGAAGGTGGCACAGTTGAAATCAAGTAATAGAATTAGTCCTTATGCGGCGCAGAGAAGCGAACTTAAGCCTCCGGATCTTCTGGAGATGCAAAAAGATTCTTTTAAATGGTTCCTTGCAGAAGGATTAAAAGAAGAATTAAAAGCTATTTCACCTATCAAAGGGTACAATGGCAAAGGCGAACTTGAGTTTACAGGCCAGTATGTTCTTGATAAACCAAAATATACAGCTGTCCAGTGTCTAATTAGGGAAATTACTTTCAGCGCGCCACTTAATGTCACTGCTCGTCTTATCGATACCGAGAGCGGAGAGATAAAAGAGCAGGAAGTGTTCATTGGAGATCTGCCACTGATGACTGATAGAGGTACTTTTATTATTAATGGTGCTGAAAGAGTAGTTGTCAGTCAGATCGTAAGATCTTCAGGCGTTTATTTTAGACTTAGCAAAGTAGCTGATAAAGCGGGCAAGCCTTCATTCTATGCAACAATAGTTCCTGACAGAGGAGCGTGGCTAGAGGTTGAGGTTGATTCTGCCGGTGTCATATTCGCAAGAATAAACCGAACAAAAAAGATAGCTATTACAAAGTTTTTATCTGCTATTGGTTGCTCTGAAAAAGAGATCAACGACGCCTTTGGTGACAGTGAACACAAAAGAAAGACTTTTAAAGAGGCTCCGATAAAGTCTAAGGAAGATTCTTTAATAAGTATTTACAGAAAATTAAGACCGGGCGATCCTATTACTCCAGAAGGTGCGCAAGTCTATCTAAATAATCTGTTCTTTAACAATAAAAGATATGATTTGGGTAGGGTCGGTCGTCACAAGATGAATGTAAAGCTTGGTATAGACGTTTCTGAAAAGAAGAGAGTTTTGACAAAAGAAGATATCTTGGCGACAGTTACATATCTGATAAAGCTCAATATGGGCGAAGGGCTACCTGATGATATTGATCATCTTGGAAATAGACGAGTCAGAGCGGTCGGAGAATTACTTCAAAGACAGCTCAGAGTTGGACTAATAAGAGTTGAAAGATTGATCAGAGAGCAAATG
>CAZWKB010000002.1:102181-105723 GCA_964633925.1 uncultured bacterium | reverse complement strand
GCATTAGGTCCCGGCGGTTTGTCGAGAGATAGAGCAGGTTTTGAAGTCAGAGATATTCATCCATCACATTACGGTAGAGTATGTCCTATTGAAACTCCGGAAGGTCCAAATGCCGGTGTTATCGCTTCACTTGCAACATATTCAAAAGTCAATCAATTTGGTTTTATAGAAACACCTTATTATGTGGTTAAGAACGGTAAAATCACTGAAACGGTTGAGTATTTGACTGCTGATAAAGAAGATTTTAAGAGAATTGGCCCTTGCGATATTAAGAGAGATGCTTCAGGGAAAATTACAGAAAAAACTGTTCCTGTGAGATTTAAAAGAGGTTTTATCCTTTTAGCTCCGGAAGATGTTGATTATGTAGGAGTTCATCCTGCGCAGATCTTTAGTATTACGGCTTCATTGATACCATTTTTGGAACATGATGATGCAAACAGAGCTTTGATGGGTGCAAACATGCAACGTCAGGCAGTGCCATTGCTGAGCCCGGAAGCACCGTTTATCGGTACCGGTCTTGAAGGTCAGGCAGCGATTGATTCACGTGTCCCGGTTGTAAGTGAGACCACAGGTATTGTTACAAAGGTAACATCTGAAGAAGTTGTCATTAAAAATGACAGTGGAAAGTCAGATATTTATGCATTAACAAAATTTCAGAGAAGCAACCAGAACACATGTTTGCATCAGCGACCAATAGTTGAGACAGGCGAAAAAATTAAAAAAGGTCAGGTAATTGCTGACGGATCAACAACAGACGGTGGAGAAATCGCCCTTGGGAAAAATGTTCTAGTAGCATTTATGCCATGGGAAGGATATAACTTTGAAGACGCGATTTTGGTAAGTGAAAGATTAGTTAGAGAAGATTGTTTTACATCTGTTCATATTGAAAGATTTGAAATAGATGTAAGAACCACAAAGCTTGGGATGGAAGAAATTACAAGAGAAATCCCAAATGTTAGTGAAGACGCCCTAAGAAATTTGGATGACAGAGGTGTTATTAATGTAGGCTCAGAAGTAAAGCCTGGAGATATTTTAGTCGGTAAAGTTACTCCAAAGGGTGAAACTGAATTGCCTGCAGAAGAAAAATTATTAAGAGCCATATTTGGTGACAAAGCTAGGGACATGAGAGATACTTCATTAAAAGTTCCTCCTGGTGAGAACGGCAAAATTGTTGCCGTGAGATCTTTTTCAAGGGAAGCTGGAGATGAATTGCCTCCTGGAGTTCATGAAATAGTTAGAATCTATGTTGCTCAAATGAGAAAAATATCAATTGGAGATAAGTTGGCTGGACGACACGGGAATAAAGGTGTTGTTGCAAAGATCATGCCAGTTGAAGATATGCCATATTTACCAGATGGAACTGCTGTAGACATAGTTCTAAATCCATTGGGAGTTCCTTCTCGTATGAACGTTGGACAGATATTTGAACTTCTTTTAGGAGAAGCAGCCTATATTCTAAAACAAAAATATAAAGTAATGTTGTTTGATGAAACAATAGAAGAAGATGCATCTGTGAAATTGGTTGAACAGGAATTGGAAAAGGCCGCCATTCAATCTGGGCTGCATTGGATAACGAAGTCAGGTAAGGTAGATCTAAGGGATGGAAGAACTGGCAAAGCATTTGAAAGAAAAGTAGTTTGCGGATGCATGTACATTATGAAGCTTATTCATTTGGTTGATGACAAAATGCATGCAAGATCAACCGGACCATATTCATTAATCACTCAACAGCCGCTCGGAGGAAAAGCTCAATTCGGTGGTCAGAGATTTGGAGAAATGGAAGTATGGGCACTGGAAGCTTATGGAGCGTCTCATTGTCTACAAGAATTATTAACAATTAAATCAGATGACGTTGGAGGAAGAGCCAGAGTATATGAATCTATTATAAAAGGTAAAGCAATGACGAAACCTGGAACTCCTGAGTCATTTAAAGTGCTTGTAAAAGAATTAAGAAGTTTAGCCCTTGATCTCAAACTTATTTCAAAAGAAGGGAAAGAAGTAAACTTGGATGAAGACGCAAAACATCAGCCTGATAAGGACATGTTAAGGCAGCAGAGAGCTTTTTTCTCAAAACCTAACATTGATATGGAGAAAGAATAATGTTTGATAAAAACATCAAAAGTGTGACTGGGTGGTTTGATTATTTAAGAATCGGTTTGGTATCAACTGAAAGAATGCTTTCTTGGTCTCATGGTGAAGTGGAAAAACCTGAAACTATTAATTACAGAACTTTTAAGCCTGAAAGAAAAGGGCTTTTTTGTGAAAAGATATTTGGACCAGTAAAAGACTGGGAATGTCATTGCGGGAGATATAAAAGAGTAAGATATAGGGGTATTATTTGTGATAGATGCGGAGTAGAAGTTACAACATCACGAGTAAGAAGAGAAAGAATGGGACATATTAGATTATGTGTACCTGTATCTCATGTTTGGTTTTTGAGAGGGATTCCTGGATATGTTGGATTGTTGCTTGATATCGCAAACAAATCACTTGAAGAAGTAATCTATTATGATTCTTATATAGTAACAGAAGTGTCAGATGAGCTAGACGGAAAGATTGAAATTGGGAATATTCTTAAAGAGGGTGAATATCAGGATCTTAAGGATAAATACGGAAGTAAATTCAAAGCTGAGACAGGGGCAAAACCAATAAGAGCTTTGCTTGCTGATATCGATCTCGCAGTTCTTGTAAAAGAATTAAGAAAAGCACTCAAGGGTTCTACTGGACAAAAGAGAATACGGATTGTAAAAAGACTAAGAGTAGCCGAATCGTTTTTAGATTCAGGTAACAGGCCAGAATGGATGATTCTAGAGGTTGTTCCTGTAATGCCTCCAGATTTAAGACCTATGGTACAGCTTGAAGGTGGAAGATTTGCTACCTCAGATCTAAACGATCTATATAGAAGAGTACTTAACAGAAACAACAGATTGAAAAAGATGATAGCTATGGGTGCTCCTGAGATGATAATAAGAAATGAAAAAAGAATGCTTCAGGAATCTGTTGACGTTCTTATTGATAATGGAAGAAGAAAAAGAGCAGTAACAGGATCTACAGGCAGACCTTTAAAATCATTAACTGATATTATTGAAGGTAAACAGGGAAGGTTCAGACAAAATCTTTTGGGTAAGCGTGTAGATTATTCTGGAAGATCTGTTATCGTTGTTGGTCCTCATCTAAAGATTTATCAGTGCGGATTACCGAAAGATATGTCTCTTGAATTGTTTAAACCTTTCGTTATCAGAAAGATGGTTGAAAAAGGATTATCTCAAAACGTAAAGAGCGCCAAAAGACAAATTGACAGGAAAGATATTGTTGTATGGGATGTTTTAGAAGAAGTTATCAAAGGTCAGGTTGTGTTGCTCAACAGAGCTCCTACACTACACAGACTTGGTGTTCAGGCATTTGAACCGATACTTGTAGAAGGAAAAGCTATTCAGCTTCATCCTCTTGTATGTACAGCATTTAACGCAGACTTTGACGGTGACCAAATGGCTGTTCATGTACCTTTGCTACCGGAAGCTCAGGTAGAAGCAAGATATTTG
>CAZWKB010000002.1:92539-102171 GCA_964633925.1 uncultured bacterium | reverse complement strand
CGCAGAATTAAAATTACTTAAAAACTTTGCAGATGATGATGAAGCAATTATTGCTAATGATAATGAAGAGATTTCACTTCATCAAAGAATAAGAGTAAGACGAAATGGTCAGATGTTGGTTACCAGTGTCGGACTTGTAAAATTTAATGATGTTGTTAATAAAACAATCAAAAAATGGCAACCTGATGCTGAAGAAATTTACAAAAACGAAACATTCAATAAAGCAAAGGTTTCCAGACTAATTGAAGACCTCTACAAACAATATGGGTCAATAGTGGCTTCTGAGGTCGCAGATGAAATCAAAAGACTTGGATTCAAGTATGCAACTCTAGCCGGCGTTTCTATATCAATAGATGATTTGTTAGTTCCTTCAAAGAAGAAGGGAATAATCGATTTGGCCGAGAAAGAAGTTGATTCCATTGAAAAGCTTGAAAAAAGAGGAATTATTTCATCAAAGGAAAAAGTAGAAAGAATACTCGATACGTGGAGTAAGGTTACATCAGATGTTACTTCCGCATTAAGTGATGATTTTGATAAGGACAGATTGAACTCGATATATCTAATGGCGTTCTCTGGAGCAAGAGGATCAATGGATCAGGTTAGACAGCTCTCAGGTATTAGAGGTCTAATGGCAGACGCGCAAGGAAGAGTTATCGATATTCCTATTAAATCAAACTTTAAAGAAGGACTGACTGTTACAGAATATTTCATATCTTCATATGGAGCAAGAAAAGGGTTGGTGGATACAGCTCTTAGAACCGCTGACTCAGGGTATCTGACAAGAAGACTTGTAGATGTTACCCAGGACATTTTGATTATTGAAGAAGACTGCGGAGCAGAAGATGGATTGGTTGTGTCAAACATTATGGAAAATTATTCTGAAGTTCTTCCATTAAAGAATAGAATAGTATCCAGAATTGCTGCTTCAAAGATAAAAGATCCGATCACCAGCAAAGTTATTGTAGAAAAAGGTGCTGTGATCACAGAAGACATTGCAGATCAGATAATTGCAGCCGGAATTGAAAAGATGGAAGTCCGATCTCCTCTTGCCTGTAAGCTCAAAAGAGGGATTTGTCAGAAATGTTACGGTATCAATCTTTCTTCTGGAAAGCTTGTTAATCTTGGAGAAGCTGTTGGTATTATCTCTGCGCAATCGATCGGTGAGCCTGGAACGCAGCTCACAATGAGAACATTCCATATCGGAGGAATCGCTCTTAGAAAAGTTTCAAAGAGATTAATTAAAGCTAAACACTCAGGCAAATTAAAATTCAATGATGATGTTATAACAAGAGATCTAGTTGACGATTTCGGAAATAAGATTAAGGTTGTAACAAAAGAAGCTGTTATACATGTTGACGGTGGCAAAGACAGAAAAGATGAATATGACATAGCCATTGGATCGATATTAAAAGTAACAGATAAGCAAGAAGTAAAGAAAGACGATGTCATCGTGGAATATGATGACAATTATGAATATCTTACCGCAAAAGCCGATGGTAGAGTTAAAATGCTTAATATCGAAGTTGTAAAGAAAAAAGCTGAGGGTATTACTACTATAGGTTCACGTGTAAAGAACGACGATGGTGCGTTATTCGTTTACGATTCAGAGAATGTAAAGACATATAAACTGCCGAAAGCAACTGCATTGTTCGTAAAATTAGGAGATATGTTGCATCTTGATACCGAGATAGCAGAAAAAGTAACAGCATCAACTCCAGGAATTGTTATAGATATAGATGAAAGTGCTTCGGGTACTTTAGTTGTTACAGCAAAGGGTGAGTCATATCAGATACCTTCTGACACACAATTAGTTGTGGAAGATAAAGAAAAAGTAAAGACACATGATATTATTGCCAAGGTAAAAACGTTTGATTCTACCAAAACAAAAGATATCGTACAAGGTTTGCCAAGAGTAGAAGAATTATTTGAAGCTAGAAAACCAAAAGATGCTGCTGTACTTGCTGAGATAGAAGGCAAAGTAAGCATAAGCGACAAGGACAATTACAGATTGATAATGATCACTGGTGAAAAGAATGAAGTTGTAGAATATATGATACCGTACGAATCAAGATTAAGAGTAGGTAAAGGCGATAAGGTTACTAAAGGGGCTAGACTTACATACGGTAAAGTAGATCCGCATGATGTGCTAAGGATAGAAGGACTAGAGGCATGTCAAAAGCATTTAGTAGATGAAATTCAGAAAGTTTATAGGGATCAGGGCGTTACCATCCATGATAAACACGTTGAAACTTGCGTAAAACAGATGACAAAGAAGATTAGAATAATGACACCTGGAGACAGCATGCTGTTACCTGGAGAACTTATGGATAGTTTTGAATACGAGAAGATAGCAGAAGAAACAAAGGGTGAAAAGCCGACAAAATCACTTGTTCTTCTGGGTATTACAAAGGCTTCTCTTTTAACAGACAGCTTCATTTCAGCTGCTTCGTTCCAAGAAACAGCAAGAATATTAACAGATGCAGCCGTAAGAGGCAAAATAGATGAAATGTACGGTCTTAAAGAGAACGTGATCATTGGTAAATTGATACCAGCAGGTACTGGATTCCATAAGTACCAGTATTTTGAATTGACGCCAAAGCATACTAAAGATTAAGGAGATAAATTATGCCGACGATTTTACAGTTGATCAGGAAGGGTAGAAAAGTAAAAGCTAAAAAGAGCAAAGCGCCTGCATTGACGGGTTCACCGTTAAAGCGAGGAGTGTGTCTCAGGGTTTATACAACTACACCAAAAAAACCAAACTCAGCTCTAAGAAAAGTTGCAAGGGTAAGATTATCCAACGGTATGGAAGTTTCAGCTTATATTCCTGGAGTAGGACACAATCTACAAGAGCATTCAGTTGTATTGATAAGAGGCGGGCGTGTCAAGGATCTTCCAGGTGTGAGATATCATATTGTTAGGGGTTCATTTGATACAGCTGGTGTAGAGAACAGAATGCAAAGCAGATCAAAATACGGGGCCAAAAGGCCGAAGAAATAAGGAGAGGATATAATGCCAAGACGGGGAAATGTACCAAAAAGAAAGATTAATCCGGATTCAAAATACAATAGTGTTTTGATACAGAAATTTATTAACAAGATAATGCAAAGAGGAAAAAAAGCAACTGCGGAAATCATCCTTTATGGTGCACTTGATGTTATTTCCAAAAAAACGGGAAAAGATCCTGTTGTAGCTCTTGAAATGGCAATGAGAAATGTTACTCCAATGATGGAAGTAAAGTCTAGACGTGTTGGAGGTTCTACTTATCAAATACCAATTGAAGTAAGCAGGGACAGAGGCTTAGCTATGGCAATGAAATGGATAGTTGCAAGCGCAATTGACAGAGGCGGAAGGTCAATGATAGAGAAATTATCAAACGAAATTATGGATGCAATAAATAATGCAGGTGGAGCAGCGAAAAAAAGAGAAGATCTACATAAGACTGCAGAGGCAAATAAAGCTTTTGCACATTTTAGGTGGTAGATAAATGTAGCGCCATGCCATGGCATGGCTGTACAAGACGGATTATTTAGGAAAGGATTTTAGATAGAAAATGGCTAGAGAATATACATTAGAAAAGACCAGAAATATCGGTATTGTTGCGCATATAGATGCGGGAAAAACGACATTGACCGAGAGAGTTTTATATTATACGGGAAAAGTATATAAGATCGGTGAAGTTCATGATGGAACTGCGACAATGGATTGGATGGTTCAGGAACAAGAAAGAGGAATAACCATCACTTCAGCAGCGACAACATGTTTCTGGAAACAACATAGAATTAATATTATTGACACACCTGGACACGTTGATTTTACAGTAGAAGTAGAAAGATCTCTTCGTGTTCTTGATGGAGTTGTTACTGTATTTTGTGGAGTTGGTGGAGTTCAACCACAAAGCGAAACCGTTTGGAGACAGGCAGTAAGAAACAAAGTACCAAGAATGGCCTTTGTAAATAAAATGGATCGTGTTGGAGCAGATTTTCATAGAGTTTTGAAGATGATGAAAGAAAGATTAAACGCAAACACCGTAGCAATTCAGCTGCCGATCGGGGCAGAGGATCAGTTCAAAGGAATAGTAGATCTTATCGAAATGAATGCAATTGTATATGATAGCGAAAATGGAGAGCATTTTGAAATTTTAGAAATACCTGCAGATCTTGCAGATGAAGCAAAGATGTATCATGACATTATGGTTGAAGCTGCTGCTGAAGCTGATGATGAACTAATGACAAAGTATCTAGAAGGTGTAACACTAACTAAGGATGAAATTAGACGTGGTATCAGAAAAGCAACTCTTGATGGAAAAATTGTTCCGGTAACATGCGGAACGGCGTTTAAGAATAAAGGGGTTCAGCCTTTGCTTGATGCAGTAATAAGCTTTTTACCGGCTCCTACAGATGTGCTTCCTGCAAAAGGGATTGACCCAAATTCTGGAGATGAGATTATAAGACAGCCGTCTGATTCAGAACCTTTTGCCGCTCTTGCATTTAAAATTGCAACAGATCCATTTGTTGGAAGACTTACATTTTTTAGAGTATATTCAGGATCTTTAAAAACGGGTTCTTATATTGTTAATTCAACAAAAGGACACAGAGAAAGAATAGGGCGTTTACTTCAGATGCATGCAAACAAAAGGAATGAAATTGATGAAGTGTTTTCAGGAGATATCGCTGCTGCTGTAGGATTAAAAGATACAACAACAGGAGACACTCTTTGCGGTGAAGACAAGCAAATAATACTGGAAAGAATGGTATTCCCTGAGCCAGTTATTAACTTAGCAATTGAGCCAAAGACAAAGGCAGATCAGGAAAAACTGGGAATAGCTCTTCAAAAGTTGGCCGAAGAAGATCCAACATTCAGAGTTAAAACCGATCATGAGACAGGTCAAACTATTATTGCAGGTATGGGAGAGTTGCATCTTGAAATTATCGTAGACAGGATGTTAAGAGAATTCAAGGTTGAAGCAAATGTTGGTAAGCCTCAGGTGGCTTATAAAGAAACAATTAAGGGCAAAGCCAAAGCCGAAGGTAAATTTATTAAACAAACCGGGGGTCGTGGACAATATGGACACGTGTTACTTGAAATAGAACCATCTCCGGAAAAGCAGTTTGAATTTGTAAACAAGATTGTTGGCGGTGTTATTCCAAGAGAATATATCCCTGCTGTTGAAGCCGGTGTAAAAGAAGCAATGGTCAGCGGAGTTCTTGCGGGATATCCAATTCTAAATGTAAAAGTCACATTGTATGATGGATCTTATCACGAAGTCGACTCTTCAGAAATCGCATTTAAGATCGCGGGATCTATGTGTTTCAAAGATGCTTTTATGAAAGCAAAACCTGCACTTCTTGAGCCGATAATGGCTGTGGAAGTAGAGACCCCAGACCAATATTTGGGAGATGTTATGGGCGATCTTAACGGAAGACGCGCAAGGATAGAAGGCATGGAAGCTTTTAAAGGAATGCAGACGATAAAAGCAAAGGTTCCATTATCAGACATGTTCGGTTACTCAACAGCACTCAGATCATGTTCTCAAGGGCGAGCATCATACACGATGGAGTTTAACTCGTATGAAGAAGCCCCTAAAAATATATCTGATAGCGTTGTACTTAAAAATACTGGGAAGGAGAAGTCGAAAGCTTAAAACATGAAAAGGCAAAGAAGAAGAATAAGAGTAAAAGGATACGACCACAGGATTGTTGATCAATCGGCTCTCAAAATTATTGATACTGCAAAAAGAGCGGGTGCTGCAGTCTCAGGTCCTATACCCCTGCCAACAGACAAAGAAGTGTATTGTGTTTTAAGGTCTCCTCATGTAGACAGAAAATCAAGAGAGCACTTTGAAATTAGAACGCATAAAAGATTGATTGATATTTTAGACCCAGCACCTCAGACAGTAGATGCATTGATGCAAATAGATCTTCCGTCCGGAGTAGATATAGAAATTAAGTTATCTTAGGAGTAAAAAAATGTTGAATGGATTATTAGGAAAAAAAATCGGAATGACTCAAGTTTATGATGCCAAGGGTGATGTAGTACCTGTAACGGTAGTAGAAGCTGGCCCTTGTTATGTAATGGAAAAAAGATCTGAAAGTTCAAAAGTTCAGGTCGGTTTTGGCTCTAGAAAAAGAGTGATTAAGCCTGTCGCAGGAAAATTGAAAAAGGCAGGAGTTGAGGCTAAACTTGAAATGTTTATGGAATTTAAAGCTGACAAAATAGATGAATTAGCTATTGGTCAGGCAATAAATGTAGGCATATTTAAAGAGGGTGAGATTGTAAATGTTCAGGGAACGTCAATTGGAAAAGGTTTTGCTGGAACTGTAAAAAGATATCATTTCACCAGAGGTCCTATGTCTCACGGTTCAAAATCGCACAGACTTGTAGGTTCTATCGGTGCAGGAACTACTCCAGGAAGAGTATATAAAGGCAAAAAAATGGCCGGGAGAATGGGTGGAGAAACGGTAACTGTAAGGAATTTGCAAGTGGTAAAGATAGACACTGAAAAAAATCTAATTTTAATCAAAGGCGCAGTCCCAGGAGTAGAAGGTTCAGTTATTGTAATAAGGAAGGGAAAGAAAAATGGTTAGTTTACCTTTAATAGACTTAAAAGGAAAATCAGCAGGTACAATGGATGCAAGCGAGAATTTGTTTGCAGCTGCGGTTAAGATGAATATTATTCATGATGCCATATTGTGGTTTACAAATGGCAGAAGACAGGGGACCGCTTCGACAAAGACAAGAGGCGAAGTAAGGGGTGGCGGAAAGAAACCTTGGAAACAAAAAGGGACAGGCCGAGCCAGAGCAGGAACAATCAGATCTCCTTTGTGGAGAGGTGGCGGAGTTATGTTCGGGCCAAAACCAAGAGACTATTCTTTTGTACTTCCTGAAAAAATCAAGAAGTCCGCTCTCAGAATGGCAATTTCTGACAAATTGGCTCAGGAAAAATTAACGGTTATTGAAAAAATTACTGTAAAAACTGCAAAAACAAAAGAGATCTTAGCGATATTTAAGAAGGCGAAAATTGCTAACTGCCTTATCATTGCAGATGATATTGATTTATCTCTCAGAAAAGCAGTCGCAAATATTGAAAAAATCAAATTAGTTATGAGCAAAGACATCAATATTTTTGATATACTTAAGTATAATAGCGTTGTAATGGATAAAAAGGCCGTTGAAAATCTTGAAGAAAGGCTGAAGTAGAAAATGGATCCGATAGAAAATATAATAGTTAAGCCGTTGATAACCGAGAAGGCCACATTGTCAAAAATGCAGTCGACTTATGTTTTTGCGGTAAAAATAGACGCTACGAAAATAGATGTTAGAAGAGCCGTTGAAAAATTGTTTAAGGTAAAAGTAAAAGATGTTAATACCGTAAGTGTGAGGGGTAAAACCAGAAGAATGGGTAAAGGCAGCGGTACAACAGCAAGATGGAAAAAGGCTTACGTAAAAGTTCAAGACGGTCAAAAAATAGATTTAATTGAAGGGATGTTATAAGAGAGAAATGGCTTTAAAAGTATTTAATCCAAGAACGCCGGGAACAAGAACAAGAGTTGATGTAATTCAGGATGATATAACGACATATACTGCTGAGAAATCTCTTCTGGTGCCTTTAAAAAAGACCGGTGGAAGAGATTTTAGAGGTAGGATTTCATCTAGACATCGTGGTGGTGGAAACAAAAAGCATTACAGAATAATAGATTTTAAACGAAACAAAATGGATGTTCCTGCACAGGTTATGTCTATTGAATATGATCCAAACAGAAATGCAAGAATAAGCTTGCTTAAGTACACGGACGGAACTTTGACATATATAATCTGTCCTTTGGGTATGAAGGTTGGAGATACTGTAATGAATTCCACCGAGGCAGATATCAAGCCTGGGAATTGTCTTCCAATGAAGAATATTCCTGTGGGAACTACAATTCATAATGTAGAGATGATGGCTGGTAAAGGCGCGCAGTTGGCAAGATCTGCTGGTGCAAGTGTGGTGTTAATTGCGAAGGAAGGTTCTTTTGCAACAATTAAGCTGCCTTCCAGTGAAGAAAGACTGTTAGATATAAATTGCAAAGCAACAATAGGACAGGTTGGAAATTTGGATGCAAAGAACATTTCTTATGGTAAGGCCGGAAGAAAAAGGCATTTAGGCATTAGGCCTCAATCAAGAGGTATAGCAATGAATCCTTGTGATCATCCTCACGGAGGAGGAGAAGGAAGATCTCCTGTTGGTATGCCAAGTCCTATGAGTCCATGGGGCAAAAAAACTCTAGGTGTAAAAACCAGAGGGAAGAGAAAAATATCTGATAGATTTATTCTGACCAGGAGGAAAAAGTAATGGCTAGGTCTCTAAGAAAAGGCCCTTTTGTAGATGATCATTTAATGGAAAAAGTTGTAAAGGCAAGAGCCGGTAACGATAAGAAGATTATTAAGACTTGGTCGAGAAGGTCAACTATTGTTCCTGAGATGATAGGCCTAACAATGGCAGTTCATAATGGAATAAAGCACATCCCGGTTTTTATTAATGAAAATATGGTTGGTCATAAGCTTGGAGAATTCTCCCCTACGAGAACATTTAAGGGTCATAGCTCTCCGACTGATAAGTCCGCATCATTAACATAAAGGAATTAATTAAGTGAAAGTAAAAGCAGTATCAAAATTTTTAAGGGTGTCTCAGCGAAAAGTCGACAGGATCTTGGATCTTGTTAGAGGTAAGGGAGCAACTGAAGCATTGACTATATTGGATTTTCTTCCGCATTCAGCTGCAAAGTATGCTTTTGAGACGTTGAAGTCTGCAATTGCCAATGCAAAGAATAATTATAAGTTGGAAGAAGATATGTTAAAGCTTTCAGAATGTTATGCAGGCCCTTCTACTCCTATGAAGAGAATAAGGCCAATGTCTAAGGGCAGGGCATATGCAATTTTGAAAAGAGCATGTCATATAACAATGATAGTGGAGGCAAAATAATGGGTCAAAAGATACATCCAAGGGGGCTTAGGCTTGGAATAGTACAAGATTGGGACGCTAGTTGGTATGCTGAAAGACAGCAGTATTCTGATAATGTTAATGAAGATGTACAGATCAGGAAATATTTGAAGGCTAAGCTGTATAAGGCTGGTATTGCTAGAATAAAGATTTCTAGAAGAGCAAATCAAATTGAAATAGATATTTTTTCAGCAAGACCTGGGATAATAATTGGTAAAGGTGGAAAAGACGTAACAATAATAAGAGATGCGGTTGTTTTAATGACTGGCAAGCAAATACAGCTCAATATTCAGGAGGAAAGAAATCCTGAAGCAAGTTCACAGCTTGTAGCTGAGAATATTGCGCAGCAACTAGAAAAGAGAATAGCTTTTAGAAGAGCGATGAAGCAGTCTGTTATGAAGGCTCTTAGATCAAATGCAAAAGGTATAAAAATAATGGCCAGCGGAAGACTTGGCGGAGCTGAGATCGCCAGAGTTGAATGGTATAGAAGAGGCCAAGTACCTTTACACAAGCTCAGAGCCAATATTGAATATGGTTTTACAGAAGCAAATACAAAAGTCGGTAAGACCGGCATTAAAGTATGGATATTCCATAAAGAAATATTAACGGGCGACGATGTTTCGATTGATTTATAATTTTTAATAATTTTTTT
>CAZWKB010000002.1:87232-92529 GCA_964633925.1 uncultured bacterium | reverse complement strand
GCATTTACTACTTACGGAATTATTGGTGTAAAAGTCTGGATATATAAAGGCGATGTTCTTCCTGTTAAGGAGCCAAAGGCTGCAGCTCCTGTGCAAGAAGCAAAAGTAATGTCGTCGCAAGCATTGTGAGGAAATAATTAAATGGTATTACAAGCAGGAAGACAAAAGTTCAGGAAACAGCAAAGAGGAATAATGAAAGGGGCCGCAACTGTAGGCAATAAACTTGCTTTTGGTGATTTCGGGTTGCAGGCACTTGAAAGTGGATGGATAAGAGTTAACCAAATTGAGTCGGCAAGAAAAGCTCTTACGCATTTTTTAAAAAGGGGCGGCAAGGTTTGGATAAGAGTAATGGCAGACAAGCCTTATAGTTCAAGACCAGCTGAAACAAGAATGGGTGGGGGCAAAGGTGCTCCTGAATATCTTGTGGCAGTTGTAAGGGCAGGAACAATAATGTTTGAGATTGCTGGGATAACAAAGAAGGATGCTGAGGAGGCTTTGAGACTTGCAAAGCATAAGATGCCGATAAAAACTAGATTTGTAGAAAAGGTGTAATCGAAGATGGAAACAAAAGATATAAGAACAATGTCGGTAAAGGAAATTTTGCAAAAAGTTAAGGAACTTCGTATGGAGCTTTTAAAGGAAAGATTTTCTGCTGCTGCAAACCAACAGAAGAATCCTTTAAAAAAGAGAGCTATAAGAAGAGATGTTGCAAGGCTTTTGACAATTGCTAAGGAGAAAGAAAATGGAAAATAGCACTGAAACAAACCCTATAAAAAAGATCAGAGAAGGATTTGTAGTTAGCAACAAAATGAACAAAACTGTAGTTGTTGCAGTTGAGACGATATATAAACATCCAAAATATCATAAGGTAATGAAGACCGTAAAGAAGTACAGCGCACATGATGAGAATAATACATGTAAGATTGGTGACAAGGTGTCTATGATCGAAACGAGACCTATGTCAAAGACTAAACGATGGAGAATTGAAGAAATATTGGAAGGAAAGAAGTAAACAATGATACAGGTTCAGACAAGACTGGTAGTCGCTGATAATTCGGGTGCAAAGGAAATCCTTTGTATAAGAATACTTGGAACTTCTCATAGAAGATATGCTTCTATTGGAGACGTGATCATCGGTGTGGTAAAAGACGCGACACCAAATATGACAGTTAAAAAAAGTGCTGTTGTAAGAGCTGTTGTTGTAAGAGTTGCGAAATCACTGCGAAGAGCTGATGGTTCCTATGCAAAATTCGATGACAATGCAGCAGTGATTATTAATGATCAAGGAAACCCAATTGGAACAAGAGTTTTTGGTCCAGTTGCCAGAGAGCTCAGAGACAGAAATTATATGAAAATAATATCCCTAGCGATTGAGGTAATATAAAATGCAAGCAAGAATTAAAAAAGGCGATATGGTTTTAGTTTTGTCAGGAAAAGATAAAGGCAAGAAGTCTAAGGTAATGGTTGTTTTTCCAAAAGAAAATAAAGCAACTGTAGAAAAGATCAATGTAACAAAGAAACATCAAAAGCCAAACAGGAATTTTCCTGGTGGAATTGTTGATAAAGTAAATAAAATGAACATGTCGAAATTAATGGTAGTTTGTCCTCATTGTTCAAAAGCTACTAGACTCGCAAAAAAAGACGGTTTAAGAACCTGCAGTAAATGCGGTGAAACCGTAGATAAGGGTAAATAAGATGGTAACATTTGACAGTAAATTTAAAAAAGAAATAGCGAAAAAGATGATGGATGCGTTTGGGTATGACAATATTCATCAGGTTCCTTCAATAACAAAGATGGTTATTAATAGAGGTATTGGTGAGGCAACAAGTAATGCAAAGGCTCTTGATGTTGCAGTTGATGAAATTGCACAGATAACTGGTCAAAAGCCACTTATTACAAAATCAAAAAAATCAATTGCTGTGTTTAAAGTCAGAGCTAAGCAACCAGTTGGATGCAAGGTTACTTTAAGAGGCAAGAGAATGTATGATTTTTTAAATAAATTTATAAATATTTGCCTGCCAAGAATAAGAGATTTCAGAGGGATGCCTCCAAAATCTTTTGACGGAAGAGGTAATTATACTGTTGGTGTAACAGAGCAGCTCATATTTCCTGAAGTCAATTATGACAAAGTTGATAAGACAAGAGGAATGGATGTGACTATCTGCACAACAGCAACAAATGACGATCAGGCGAGAGCATTACTAAAATATTTTGGAATGCCATTTAGGGCATAGGGGGAAATAGATGGGTAAAACATCATGGCTGGCAAAGGCGAAAAAGAAAATTAAATTCTCGACGAGAAGAAGGTCAAGATGCAGACAATGCGGTAGACCAAGAGCGTTTATGAAAAAGTTTGGTCTATGCAGAATTTGTTTTAGAAACATGGCTCATGAAGGCGTGTTACCTGGCGTAACAAAATCAAGCTGGTAAAAAAGATAAGGAGTAAGAAATGGTTGTAACTGATCCTATTGCCGATATGTTAACAAGAGTACGTAATGCTATTCAGATAAAAGCATCGTCTGTAGAAATGCCTTCTTCAAAGGTTAAAATGGAGATTGCAAGAGTACTAAAAGAAGATGGCTTTATATACAATTTCGATGTCTCTGAAAAAGGCGTTAAAAAAACATTAAAACTGGTTCTCAAATACAATAACAAAAAGAAGAACGTTATAAACGGACTTAAGATTGTTAGTACTTCAGGCAGACATGTTTACAAAGGAGCCAGTGATCTTCCAAGAATTCAAGGAGGATTTGGCAGTGCGATAATTTCTACTTCGAAAGGGATCATGACAGAAAAGACAGCCCGCAAAACAAAAGTTGGCGGCGAAGTCATCTGTTATGTTTGGTAAGGAGAGTATATGTCAAAGATAGGTAGATCACCGATTGTTATATCAAAGGGAGTAACTGTTACGGTAGACGGAAATATCGTAAATGTAAAAGGTCCAAAATCAGCTTCATCTCTAAAGGTAGATCCTTCGATTACTTTTGATATTGAAGGAGATATTCTTACTGTTAAGAGGAAGTCAGAAGACAAAAAAGTAAAATCGATGCATGGTATGTATAGAACTTTGGTATCTAATATGATTAAGGGTTCCGCTGAACTATTTACAAAAGATCTTGAGATCATCGGAGTTGGTTACAGAGTTGCAAAAGAAGGAAAGAAACTTGTATTGTCTATGGGATATTCTCATCCTGTTGAGATTCTTCCTCCTGAAGGCATTGATTTTATTCTCGAAGGACAAACAAAGATCAAAGTTATCGGTGCGGACAAGCAGATGGTTGGTCAGGTTGCCGCAAATATTAAAGCAGTAAGAAAAGTAGAGCCATATAAAGGCAAAGGTATCAGATATGTTGGTCAGTATGTAAGACGAAAAGCCGGTAAAGCAGCAGCAAAAGCAAAATAATGTAGGGGCGAATAATTATTCGCCCGTACAAAAATGGAATTGATAATCGAAAGGGAAAAAAGGAAAATTTATGAAGGGCAAATCAAGCGATATAAAAGGGACAACAGACAGACCGAGGTTAAGAGTTACAGTTACTCTTGGACATATTTATGCACAAGTGATTGATGATACGATTCAAAAAACTTTGGTCGCTGCATCAACGATGGACAAAGAACTTAAGAAAGAATTAAAATCAAACATAGAATCAGCAAGTGTTGTTGGTAAGATGATCGGTGAGAGAGCAGTTAAAAAGGGTTTGAAAAAGATCGTATTTGACCGAGGACCAAAAAGATATCATGGTAAGGTCAAGGCAGTTGCTGATGCCGCAAGAAAACAAGGACTTGAATTTTAGATTATAAGGAGGCTTTTGTGTCAGAAGAAAAAAGATATAGAAAAGATGATGAGAGCGGAATAAAAGAAAAAGTAGTACAAATCAGCCGCGTTACAAAAGTTGTAAAGGGCGGAAAGAAGATGGGTTTTAGAGCATTAGTTGTTGTCGGAGACGAAGCAGGAAGTGTCGGAATGGGGCTTGGCAAAGCAAATGAAGTTGCCTCTGCAATTAGAAAAGCAGTAGAAGATGGCAAAAAGAATATGATTAAGATTCAACTGCACGATGGAACTATTGCACATGATACAGAAGGCGAATTTTCTTCAACAAAAACAGTTTTAAGAATGGCTCCTTCAGGTAAAGGTGTTATCGCAGGCGGACCGGTAAGAACGGTATTAGAGTTGTCAGGAATCAGAAATATAGTAGCAAAATCTATTGGCTCTGCTAATCCTATAAATGTTACTAGAGCAACGATAGAGGCTTTAAAAACTCTTAAAGAAGTGGATGTTGAATCAGCGTTTAGAGGGATTGAATTAAAAGTAAAAACATTCGGAGATAAAAAATGATTAAGCTATCAGAATTAAAATTTAATGAAGGTTCAAAAAAGAAAAAGAAAAAAGTTGCAAGAGGATACTCTTCAGGTCACGGTAAAACTGCAGGAAGAGGACATAAAGGACAAAAGAGTAGAGCTGGCGGGACAAAGGGGTTAAGATTCGAAGGTGGACAAACACCTCTTTACAGAAGACTTCCAAAATGGGGAACATTTAAAAACTATCCTTTCAAAAAAGAAGTAAATGTACTTAATGTTTATGATTTTGATGAATTTAAATCAGGAACAGAAGTAACTGTTGAGATGCTTAGAGAAAGATTCTTCTCATCGACAAAAAAGAAACTTTCATGGCCTATAAAAATACTTGCAAAAGGTGAGATCAAAAAAGCATTGACCATCCATGCACACTTCTTCTCTGAAGACGCTATCAAGAAGATCGAAGCTGCAAAAGGGAAGGCTGTCATAGCAAAATAATGAGCAATTTGGCCGGTTTATTCAACATAGATGACCTGCGGAAACGTATAATGTTTACCTTGGGTATAATACTAATTTTCAGAATGGGCGCGCATATTTCTATTGCTGGCATAGATCCCGTTAAGCTTGCAAGCATGTTTGGTGGAGCAAATATTTTGGGTTTCTTAGATCTCTTTACGGGTGGAGCCTTAATGAAGTTTTCTGTATTTGCTATGGGAATTATTCCATACATTAATGCATCTATCGTTATTCAGCTGTTGACTTCTGTTTTTCCTTTTCTTGAAGATCTTCAAAAGGAAGGTGATTCAGGAAGGAAACAAATTGCTCAGTATACAAAGTATTTAACAATAATATTTGCAACATTCCAGTCCATTGGGATGGCTTTTTGGCTAAGAGGAGTAATGCTTCCGGATGTGTCATTTCCGTTGTTTTTAGTTTCAACAGTGGTCGGTTTGACAGCAGGAACAGCCCTACTAATGTGGTTCGCAGAGTTGATCACATC
>CAZWKB010000002.1:83160-87222 GCA_964633925.1 uncultured bacterium | reverse complement strand
GCGGAATTGGAAATGGAGCATCGATTCTGATATTTGTAGGAATAATATCCATGATTCCTTCATATATAGCTTCAACGGTAACATTGATTCAAGGTGGTGGAAGTCTATTAGGTGTAATTATTCTTCTTGCAGTGTTTTTGGTAATGATAGTTGCAATTGTTATTGTTCAGGAGGCTCAAAGAAGAATTCAAGTTCAATATGCAAAAAGAGTAGTTGGAAGAAAAGTTTATGGAGGACAAAGCACATATATCCCTATCAGACTAAATCAGGGAGGCGTTATCCCAATTATATTTGCTTCATCTTTCTTAATATTCCCTGCTACTATTGCACAGTTTGTTCAAAATGAGGCTGTAAGAAGTTTTGTGAATATGTTGAGTCCACAGGGTTCCCTTTATGTGTTCTTGTATTTTGGGTTAATCTTCTTTTTTACATATTTTTATACAGCAATAACATTTAAACCGGAGGAATTGGCAGAGAATATAAAAAAATATGGCGGATTTGTTATGGGCATCAGACCGGGGAAACCGACTGCGGATTATTTTGAATACGTGATAACAAGACTAACTTTGATCGGCGCAACTTTTTTAGCTACTATTGCAATAGTACCAACAATAATAGAGTCATTAACACACGTTATGACATTTCAGGGTTTGGGTGCTACAGCACTACTGATTGTTGTTGGTGTTGCACTTGATCTAGTCAGACAGATTGAATCTCATTTGGTTACAAGACAGTATGAAAGGTTAATGGTCTAATGGGTAAAAAATTAATATTTCTGGGAGCTCCTGGAAGCGGAAAAGGGACACATGCACAAGTTCTACAGAAAGAACTTGATATTGCGCACATATCAACTGGAGACAGATTAAGATATGAAAAATCAAGAGGATCTTCAGTTGGGCTTGAAGCAAAAAAATATATGGATGCAGGACAGCTTGTTCCAAACGAAGTTGTAAATGAGATTGCTAAGATAGCCATTCTTGAGAATGTGGACAAGGGGTTTATTCTTGATGGATATCCTAGAACTGTAGATCAGGCAAAATTTCTTGATAGTTTTGTAAGCATTGATAAAGTTGTTTATTTGGATGTTCCTTTGAACGTCATAATTGAAAGACTTTGCGGAAGAAGAACCTGCAGTAATGATTCATGCAAAGCCATTTATCATATAAAGAATAAGCCGCCGAAAACTGAAGGTGTTTGTGATGCTTGCGGCGCAAAACTTATGCAGAGAAGCGATGATAACGAAGAAACAATTAAAAACAGATTTGCTGTATATGAAAAAGAAACCAGTCCTCTTATTGAATATTATAAGAGCAAAATTGTTAAGATTGATGGTGTTGGTGAATCTTCTTCTGTATTAAAAGAAATTTTAAATAGAATAGGATGATTTATAAAAGGTCAGAGGCGGAACTTGTTTTATTGAGAACAGCGGGGTCTATTGCAGCAGATGTTTTGAAAGCTGCTGGTAAATATGTTAGGGCGGGTCTTACGACATTGGAACTTGACACTTTTATTGAAAGCGAAATATTGAGGCGGCAGGCAAAACCGGCTTTTAAAGGTTATCGCGGATACAGACATGCATCATGTTTGTCGATAAACGAAGAAATCGTGCACGGAATTCCTTCCAACAAAGTTATACGAGAAGGAGATATAATAGCAATAGATGTCGGGACGATATTTAAAGGTTATTATGGAGATGTTGCACAGACTTTTTATGTAGGCAATGAACCTTCAAAAGCTATTAAAAAGCTGCTTAAGATAGGGTTTGAATGTCTTGAAAAAGGCATTAAGCAGGCAAGATGCGGTAATCATGTAGGTGATATTTCATTTGCGATTGAATCACACGCATCAAAAAATGGTTATTCTGTTGTAAGAGATTTATTTGGTCACGGAGTAGGTAAAAATCTTCACGAAGATCCGCTTATTCCGAATTTTGGGAAGCCTGGAACGGGTCCAAGGCTTGAAAAAGGGATGGTTTTTGCAATTGAGCCTATGGTTAATGCCGGTGTAGGTGATATAGTTACATTAGATGATGGTTGGACGGTGATTACTAAGGATAAAATGCTTTCGGTACATTTTGAGCGGACCATCGCTATTACCGATGGTGATCCTGAAATAATTTCAAAGGCAGGCTAAATGGTAAAAGATAAAGATGTGATTGAGTTTGAAGGTGAAGTGATGGAAGCGTTGCCTAGTGCTTTATTTAGAGTGAAGCTAGAAACCGGGCAGGTAATATTGGCTCATGTATCTGGAAAAATACGTAAGCATTTTATTAGAATACTAGCAGGGGACACAGTAAAAGTCGAATTGTCTCCATACGACCTAACAAGAGGTCGAATAACATACAGGGGAAAATAATATGAAAGTAAGATCGTCGGTAAAACAGATTTGTGATAAATGCAAGATCATAAGGCGTCATGGTAGACTCAGAGTGATCTGTATTAATCCAAAACATAAACAAAGACAAGGATAAAAAGAGGAGGATTTATGGCTAGAATAGCAGGCGTTGATTTGCCAAACAATAAAAGAGTAGAGATCGGGTTGACTTATATTTACGGAATATCATATGCAAAAAGCGATGAGATAATTAAGAAAGCATCTGTTAGTCCGGAAACAAAAATCAAAGATCTTACTGAAGATGAAATCGTAAGAATAAGAGAAGTTATAAAAGATTATAAGATCGAAGGGGACTTAAGAAGAGACGTTTCACTTGATATAAAAAGACTTGTGGATATCGGAACATATAGAGGCAGAAGACATAGGAATAATCTTCCTGTAAGAGGTCAAAGAAGCAAAACAAATGCAAGAACAAGAAGAGGGAAGAGAAAGACCGTAGGCTCAGGACGAAAGAAAGAAGAAAAAAAATAATCTAGCGAAAGAGGTGGATCATGGGTGAAGTAACAAAGCCAGCGGCAGAGAAAGAAGTAGTAAAAAGAAAAAAGAAAGATAAGAAGGCCCCATTTCAGGGTACCGCTTATATTAAAGCTACTTTCAATAACACAATTATTTCTATTACCGATAATAAAGGTAATGTTGTTGCATGGGCATCTTCTGGTAATGCAGGATTCAAAGGCACAAAAAAAGGAACACCTTTTGCGGCGCAGTCTGCGGCTGAGATTGCGGCAAAAAAAGCTATTGATATGGGAATGAAAGAAATTTCTGTTCTTGTAAAAGGACCTGGATCCGGAAGAGAAACTGCAATAAGGGCTTTGCAGGCTGCCGGTCTTGATATTAATGCCATAAAAGATGTTACACCGATACCGCACAATGGCTGCAGACCAAGGAAGAGAAGGAGAGTATAAATGGGAAGACATACAGGATCTGCATGTAAACAGTGCAGACGAGAAGGTACAAAACTATATTTAAAGGGTGAGAGATGCTCTAGTCAAAAGTGTTCTTTTGCAAAAAGATCATACCCGCCTGGACAGCATGGTCAGGGTAAAAAGAGAGTATCAGAATTTGGAATCAGACTTAGGGAAAAGCAAAAAGCAAGGTCTGTTTATGGATTAGGCGAAAGACAATTCAGAAACTATTTTGAAACTGCAGCAAAAAGCAAAAGCTCAACTGGTGACAAGATGCTTGAGCTTTTAGAGAGACGACTAGATAACGTAGTATGGAGAATGGGACTTTCAACATCAAGACAAATGGCTAGACAATTTGTACGAAATGGCCACATTGTTGTTAATGGAAAAAAAGTAAACATTCCTTCATTCTCTGTAAAAGAAGGTACTGTTGTTGATGTAAAAATATCAAACAAAGAGTTATTTGCACAGTTAGTCGAAAAGACCAAAGAAAGGAATGTGCCGGGATGGATCTCTTTTGATCCACAAACTCTTCAGGGCAAGATTATGGCTATGCCAAAGAGAAGCGATATTGAATCATTGATTGATGAACGTCTGATAGTCGAGTTCTATTCTAGATAGGAGGTATTTTGGGATGTCAATTATAGGTGAAAAACCATGGGTTAGATTTGAGCCGCAGGAAGAGGGCTATGGAAGGTTTGTTGTAGAACCTTTAGAACGTGGATACGGAGCAACGCTGGGTAATTCTATTAGAAGGGTTCTT
>CAZWKB010000002.1:79645-83150 GCA_964633925.1 uncultured bacterium | reverse complement strand
GGTGCCGCAGTAACGTCAATAAGGATAGAAAATGTTTCACACGAATTTTCTACAATGGATAATGTTGTGGAAGATGTTCTTATGCTAATTCTGAACATAAAGAAGATCATTTTGAGATCTCATTCAGACACACCAAAGATCATTAAGCTGGAAGCAAAAGGTAAAGGGGTTGTTAAGGCAGGAGATATCAAGCATGATGCAGATGTCGAAGTCATCAATCCTGAACATCATTTGGCAACTCTTGAAACCGGAGCAAAATTGAACATTGAGATGGTTGTAGAAAAGGGTGTTGGCTTTACTCCTTCTGAAAGGAATAAAAAACCTAACCAGCCAATGGGAACAATTCCTGTAGATTCTATTTTTACACCGATAAAAAAAGTAAATGTTACGACTGAAGAAGTAAGAGTAGGGCAGGAGATCAATTATGACAGATTGGTTCTTGATGTTTGGACCAATAAAGCTATTGCACCGGAAGAGGCAGTAAAACAGAGTGCAGAAATATTAGCAAAGCATATTAACATGTTCTTGCATTTGGGCGAAAGATCAGACGCTCTCGAAATTACGATAAAAGGTCAGGAAGATTCAGACCAGTCAATTCTTGAGATGAAAATAGAGGACATGGATCTTTCTTCAAGGTCTCTTAACTGTTTGAAAAAAGCAAATATAAATTGTGTAAATGATCTCGTATTGCTTTCAGAAAATGATCTTGCAAAGATCAAGAGTCTTGGATCAAAATCATTTGAAGAAATTAAAGAAGTTTTGGCAAAATTCAACTTGAACCTAAAGGGTAGTTTGTCAGAATCTCAGCAAGATGAAGAGGAAAGTGAAGAAAAATGAGACACAGAAAAGGAATAAAGAAATTAAGCAAACCAACAGATCAAAGGATAGCGCTACTGCGAGGGCTTTCTATTGGCTTAATAAGGGACGGTAAACTTGTGACTTCAAGGCCAAGGGCAAAAGAAGCAAAGAAAATGGTCGAAAAGATTATTGGTCTTGCAAAAAAAGGTGGGCTGACTTCTCTTCGAAGAGCTCTCCAGATAGTGCCTGACAAGAAGATAATCACAGGTTTTTTTAAGACAGCTCCAGAAAGATTTGCATCACATGCAGGTGGATGCACAAGAATAACAAATATCGGACTAAGACGAGGAGATGCGGCCGATATGGTGTTGTTAGAGCTTATTTAAATTAAGGAAGGGTTTGAAAAATGAAGAGGAATAAAACATATTCGGCAAAACCGAAAGATATCATAAAAAAGTGGTATGTAGTTGATGCTACAGATGTTATATTGGGACGTCTTGCAGTTAAAGTTGCAGCAATTATCAGAGGTAAAGATGAAGTTATCTTTACACCAAGCATGGATACGGGTGATTTCGTTATAATAATCAATGCAGAGAAGATAAAAGTTACAGGAAAAAAATTGACGGATAAGTCCTATTTTACACATTCTGGATATCCTGGCGGTGCAAAATCAATCACTCTACAAGATCTATTGAAAAAGGATCCTGAACAAGTGATCAGGCACGCAGTTAGAGGGATGATCCCAAGAGGAAGACTGGGAGATCAGCTGATAACAAAGTTAAAGGTTTATAAAGGCGACAAATATAGAGAAAAGGCACAAAAGCCTGAGTTGATCACAATCTAAAGGAGGAATGAAATGGCAGAAGCAGCTGCAAAGCCAAAGAAGACGACAAAAAAAGTAGTTAAAGAAGAATTCTGTGCCGTAGGCAGAAGAAAGACTTCTTCTGTAAGAGTAAAGGTGTTTAAGGGAACCGGTGAGATAACTATTAACGACAAGAATTACGATGTGTATGTTTCTATGAGAGATCGCTTGATGATGGAAATAAATAAACCATTTAAGGTTGCAAATCTTATGGGTATTTATGATGTTGATGTCAACGCTCAGGGTGGAGGCATTGCCAGTCAAGCCGAGGCTATTAAGCTTGGTATTGCCAGAGCATTAGTCCTTATGGATGAGACATTAAGATCAGCTATGGGTAAAGCAGGTTGCCTGATCAGAGATCCAAGAATGAAAGAAAGAAAGAAATACGGTAGAAAAAGAGCAAGAAGAAGATTCCAATATTCAAAACGATAATCATACGATATGAAATTTGTAGGGGCGGGCCTTGTGTCCGCCCTTTTTGTTTTATATAATTAATACAAATACAATCTCGAAAGGAAATATCTAAAAATGGCGTTTAAAGAATATCTGATGATCCCAGGACCGACCCCTGTACCTACAAATGTCTTGGCGGCGTCTTCAAAACAAATGATAAATCACAGAGGTCCGTCGTTTTCGAAAATGTTCAAGGAGATAGTTGATGGAGTTAAATGGGCCACCCAGACACAAAATGATCTTTTTGTTTTGTCTTCATCTGGAACGGGAGGACTGGAATCTGCAGTAGTGAATTTTCTTTCCCCAGGCGATAAAGTCGTAATTTTAAATATTGGAGCTTTTGGAGTAAGATTTACGAAAATAGCAAAAGCTTATGGGGCTGTTGTTGAAGATATAAAATCAGAAAGAGGCAAGGCTGCTGATTATGCAAAGCTGGAAGAAGTTCTATCTGCCGACAAAAACAAAGAAATAAAAGCTGTTTTTTGTCAACAAAATGAAACATCAACCGGAGTAATAAATGATGTTGAGAAAATTGCAAAGATAGTAAAGAAGCACGGAGCATTAATTATTGTTGATGCTGTTTCCGGTCTTTTGACGGCTCCCTTAAAGACCGATGAATGGGGTCTTGATGTTGTTGTTTCTGGCTCTCAAAAAGCTTTTATGGTCCCTCCTGGGTTAGCATTTGTTGCTGTAAGCAAAAAAGCATGGGAAGCATATGAAGTCGCAAAGATGCCAAAATTTTATTTTGATTTAAAAGCTGCAAAAAAATTCGCTGAGATCGGTGAAACTCCATGGACTCCGGCATTATCAGTACTATACGGAATGCAGGAATCTATTAGAATGTTAAAAGAAGAGGGATTAGATAATATTTTTGCACGACATGAAAAAATGTCAAAGGCTGCAAGGGCCGGACTCAAGGCTTTAGGGCTAAAACTTTTGGCAGGTGATGAATGTGCTTCAAAGGCTGTTACAGCTGTATTCCCTCCAGAGGGGGTGGAAGCAGATCCTCTTAGAAAAATAATAAGAGAAAAATTTGGAGTTGTTCTTGCAGGTGGGCAGGAAGAATTAAAAGGAAAAGTTTTCAGAATAGGTCATTTAGGATATGTTGATCAATTAGAGCTATTGGCAGCCATTGCAGCTCTTGAGATCGGGCTAAAGCAACTTGGTTTTGATGTAAAAAGTGGAGCCGGTGTTGCAGCAGCAGAAGCCGTGTTGGGCTAATTATGAAAGTTCTAATAGCTGATAAAGCAGCAAAAGAGGGAATCGATAAGATCAAAGCTGCTGGTTTTGAAGTTGATATAAAAACCGGTCTTAACGAACAACAATTAATCGACATTATTGCGGATTACAGCGGCATGATGGTTAGAAGTGAAACAAAGGTAACTGCAAAAA
>CAZWKB010000002.1:77295-79635 GCA_964633925.1 uncultured bacterium | reverse complement strand
AAGCTGCCAAGAATATGAAAATAATTGGAAGGGCTGGGGTTGGTGTCGACAATATAGATGTTGTTGCAGCTACGAAAAAAGGCATTGTTGTAGTCAATTCTCCTGAGGGGAATACAATAGCTGCCGCCGAACATACTTTCGCTCTTATAATGGCATTATCAAGGAATATTCCCCAGGCTGCCGCTTCTATGAAAGCAGGCAAATGGGAAAGATCAAAATTTATGGGGTCGGAATTGTACGGAAAGACATTGGGCATTGTAGGCATAGGAAAGATTGGAAGCCGTGTAGCTCAATATGCACTTGGACTTGGTATGAATGTGATATGCAGCGATCCTTTTGTAAATGAAGAGTACACAAAAAAACTTGGGATATCATTGAAAACTTTTGATGAAGTGATCGAGCAGTCTGATTATATAACATTCCATATTCCAAAGACAAAAGAGACTGCTGGTATCATTAACAAGGCTAAAATTGCAACAATGAAAGACGGAGTAAAGTTGATAAATGTTGCCAGAGGCGGGATTATTAATGAACCTGACCTAAAAGAAGCGTTGGCTTCAAAAAAAGTTACTGCTGCTGCTCTTGATGTTTTTGAAAAGGAACCTGTAGAAATAAATATTTTTTCTGATCTGGACAATGTAATTACAACTCCTCATCTTGGAGCGTCAACTGTAGAAGCACAGGTAAATGTAGCTATCGATGTGGCAGAGCAGATAATAGATGTGTTAAAAGGAGAGACTGCACGATCTGCCGTTAATATTCCTTCAATGAGACCTGATATGCTTTCTCCTGTAAAGCCTTTTCTTATCTTGGCAGAAAAACTAGGCAGTTTTGCTGCTCAAACGATAAAAAGTCCAGTAACATCAGTTGAGGTTAGCTATATTGGGGAGATTGCATCAAACGAGACAGCTCCTCTTACGACAGCAGTCTTAAAAGGGATTTTGCAAAATGCTTTGGCTGATTCTGTAAATTTTGTTAATGCAACATTGCTGGCAAAAGACAGAGGAATAGAAGTAAAAGAATCCAAGACTGAAAAGGAAGAGAGTTTTTCAAGTCTAATATCAGTAACCGTAAAATCAGAAAAAGAAAAATCTACTATATTTGGCACTACATATCCAACATTGGGTGAGAGGCTTGTTAGAATAGACGGTTTGCAAACAGATGTATCCTTATCAGGAAATATGCTTATGATGTCTCATCTGGATAAACCTGGAATTATTGGATATGTTGGGACTTTGCTTGGAGAGAACAAAATTAATATTGCTTCTATGGATGTTGGTAGGGCGGAAATGGGTGGAAAAGCCATTATGATAGTCAATGTTGATAATATTGTTCCTCAGGTAATTCTTAATAAGATAGAAAAGTTTGAAGGTATTTCAAGCGCTTTGACTATTAAGATCTAGTCTTGCTCAATAGGGTCATATATGGCAAAGACAAAGCCTGTCGTTCTTGCTATTGATGATGAAGGAGATATTTTAGAAACCATTAAGTTGGTGCTAAAGCCGCTATATCAAGTCGCTGCTTTTCAAAATCCACAAGACGCAATTTCTTTTTTTTCTTCTCATAATGTTGATATCGTGCTACTTGATATAAAAATGCCAGAGATGAATGGGCTTGAAGTTCTCAAAAGAATCTTGGACATAAACAACAGTATCGGTGTAATAATGATCACAGCTCTTTCTGATGCTCTTACTGCTGTAAAATCAATGAAGCTTGGCGCTTATGATTATATTAACAAACCCTTTGATAAGGATGAATTAATAATTGTTATAGAGAAAGCTATCGAGAGAAAAGTTTTATTGACCGAAAACAAGATTTATAAAACGCTGGTAGAAAATTCCCCGTCAGATATTATTGGCAAATCGACCGTAATGAAGGATTTGTTTGAACAGATCAATAAGATTGCCCCATTCGATACAACGGTTCTTATTACAGGAGAAACAGGTACCGGTAAGGAAGTTGTTGCAAAGAGTATACATAAGATGAGTAAAAGGGCTAACAGGCCTTTTATTGCCGTTAATTGCGCAGCAATTCCTGACAGCCTTTTTGAGGCCGAGCTGTTTGGAAGCGAAAGAGGCTCCTTTACCGGTTCGACAGAACGCAGAATAGGCAAGTTTGAGGCGGCAGATGGAGGGACCATCTTTTTAGATGAAATAGGATGTTTGTCATTATCTATGCAGGCAAAGTTGTTAAGGGTTTTGCAAGAAGAAGAAATTGTCAGGATCGGTTCAAATGATCCAATAAAAACAGATGTAAGGCTCATTTGTGCAACGAACGGTGACTTGTTTTTCATGAGCAGCTCAGGTTCCTTTCGCGAAGATCTTTACTACAGATTAAATG
>CAZWKB010000002.1:66145-77285 GCA_964633925.1 uncultured bacterium | reverse complement strand
TCCTTATTCACCAGCCCCCCAACCCCCCGGAGGGGGGCTTTAAGAAATGGACTGCTGCATGAAAATTACTGAAATTTTATATTACTTTTTTTCATATAAAGAAATTCTTTAAGTCCCCCTTTGGGGGATTTAGGGGGCCATTTAAAAGTAATAATTTTAATGATAAATATTTATGTATCTGAGTCAATAATAAAAAATGATCCAAGATCGATTATTTTATCTTTCGAGAGTATGTGTACGGTCATTTCTGCTTTTTCAAAAAATTCTTTAGAAAAGTTGTCATCCTATAAATGGCCTGGAAATGTCAGAGAGCTGGAGAACTTTGTCGAAAGAGCAGTTGTCCTTTCGAATGAAAAGATAATTGACGATGACAGTAATATATTTGATGTTTTGGGGCAATATAATGGGGAAGATTCATTAACAGTAGCGGTCGAAAAATATGAAAAGGGATTGATCAGAAGAGCCCTTGAACGTGCTGAAATGAATCAGACAAAGGCAGCTGACTTCCTGAAAATTGACAGGTCGACATTGATATCAAAATTAAAAAAACTCAAGATAAATTGACTAAAAAATATTATAAGATTATAATGATTAAACGATGGAATTAGCTCATTTAGTACACCTTCTGACGATTATTGCGGACTTATCAATAGTTGCTTTTATTATTAACAGTAAAAAGAACAGCATTATAAACAAAACGTTTACCGCGATCACTCTTCTTACTGTCAGCTGGATATTTTTTGCATATATTGCCAATTATCACGCATCTACCCATATGGAAATGTTCTTTTGGGGCGATTTTATGTGCTATTTTTCTTGTGTTTTTCTGCCTGCTCTAGTATTGTATTTTTCTATTATTTTTCCTGAGAACAAGGAAATTCCTTCTGGAACTGTTTTTGGAATGTTCCTTCCGCCTATACTGGTAACCATCTTGCTGTTCAGCTATGTCACGTTGGATTCTGTTGTGTTTTTGCCAGGGGATGTAATTCAGGAAAGTCTGACTCCTTTTCATGTTTCCTTTTTAATTTATCTTGCCACATATATGGCATTGTCATTCTATATATTGGTAAAAAAATATTACTCATTCAACGATTTCTCTTCAAAAGCACAAATCAGAATTCTGCTTGTAGGGCTTATTGTTCCGACGACAATCGGATTAATTGTTAATCTCTTGCTTCCTCTATTGGGTATCCCTTATGAATGGCATGTTTTTCATTCTGTCGGGCCGCTTTCTACTGTTTTCTTTACAATTGCGGTTGCATATGCAATGTTCAAATTCAGGTTTATGGGGTTCTCTTCAGTTTTGACAAAAGGGATTGTTTATTCTCTTCTTGCCACGATCGTAACTGCGTCTTATTTCGGACTTGTGTTTGCGGCATCAAATGTTTTTAAGGTAAAAAGTGGAGAATATCCAATATTTGTGTGGTTCCTTCTTTTCTTTTTCTTCTCATTGGTATTTGAGACAATGCGAGACTGGCTTAATGAAAAAGTGAGCATACTTTTTTTGAAGTCAAAGGTAAATTATGAGAACACCCTCAGGGAGATAAGCTCTGCTATGAGCCTGATTGCAGATACGGACAGAATATTAAAAATGGCTTCCCGTCTCATTAAGAGAAGAATGACTCTGATAGGTGCTTCTGTTTTTGTGTTTAATGAAAAAAAAGAAAGATTTGAAATGAAAGGTGCCGATGGTCTTTGTGAAAACATGGAAGGGTTTACAATGTCTTCAAATTATCCGATCATTGAAATGCTGGAAGAGACAAAAACTTACATCTTAAAATATGATATTGAAAGTCATCTTTCTGTCGGCAATTTACCGGAATATGAAAAAACTAAACTTGTTTCGATTCTCAACGATTTCAAAAAACTTAATATCGCTCTTTGTATACCAAGTATCTTTAAAGAAAGAATAATCGGTTTTATTGCGCTTGGAGAGAAAGAATCAAAGGATCCTTTTAATGAAGAAGATTTTGATTTTTTAATAACCATCGCTAATCAGTGTGCGGTATTTATTGAAAACGCACAATTAATGGACAGAGAAAAGGATGCGGTAAAAAAGATCGCAGAAGGAGAAGTTAAGGAAAAATATACGGCTATGCTTGAAAAAATGAATAAGGAACTTCTTGATACCAGAGAAGAACTTGTAAAAGCTGAAAGATTGTCGACATTAACAAAGCTTACCGTAAGTCTTCAGCATGAGATAAATAATCCCCTGACTTCTGTTCTTGCTCATACACAAGGCCTGCTTATAAAAATGCAGGATGATCCAAACATTACATTAAGCTTCATTTCTGAAAGACTTAGAAAGATTGAGAGCGAGTCAAAAAGAATCAGAGAGATATTACGCAATCTGGTACATATAACATCTCCTATCATCAGAGAATATATGCCGGGTGTTGAGATGATAGATATTACGGCTTCTTCGACAAGGACAGAAGAACAAAAAGATTGATCTGGAGGCTTTATGTTCTTATACAAGCTTCTTTTGGGCTTGACTTCACTCAGTGCCCTGTTAATAGCGGCGTATACAATTTCGATATCAAAAAAGCCTATCAATATTATGCTTTCTCTATACAATCTGGCTTTTTCTATGTGGTGTTTTGCCCAATTGCTGGGAGAACTTTCTACTGAATATTCTGAAGTTCTTTTTTGGACAAGGGTGAATATCTTTTCTGCAATATTGATCCCTACTCTTTTTCTTCTTTTCGTTTATGTTTTTCTTGATAAAAAATGGCGTATAGTAATTTGGTTGTTTTTCATTGTTGATATTATGTTGATCTGTTTTATTCCAACAAGATTGTTTATTTCTGAAATATCCCCGTCGGGAATATTTAAGTATTATCCTCATCCTGGGCCTGTCTACGTTATGTTCGCTATCTTTTTTGTTATTCAGGTAACTGTTGGTGTTTTCGAATTAATAAAAGCGTATTTTCGGACAAATGGCTTTAAGAGAAATCAAGTTTCCTATGTCTTGCTTGCTTCTGGAATAGGATTTGGAGGAGGCTTGATGTGGTTCTTTCCGGTTTTTGGCTTGGACTTTGTTTGGCTTGGACTTGTATTCGTAATGATATATCCATTTATAGCGGCTTATGCGATACTGAAACACAATTTGCTGGATATTCGGGCCGTTCTCAGTAGGGGCTTTGTATATTCTATGCTACTTATACTGTTCTCCTCAGTATATTTTATCGTTGTTGCTGTTCTGATAGGTTTTTCAAGAAATATTAATTCTTTTTTGCTGGCATTGTTTGTTTTTATAATAATATCGTTCGTTTTTGAGCCGATAAAACAGTCCCTTGGAAGTTTTATCGATAAATTAATATATGGCGATATAAAGGATCCCTCAACACTGTTAAACGAATTAAATTCTAGTGTTTCAAATTGTGTTGACCTGACACAATTTGAGAAGTATTCAACGACAGCGATAAAAAAACTGTTGGGAGCAAAAAGAGCAATATTTACATTAAACTTTCAAGATGAAGATGTTTCGAAAAATATGATTATTCTTGATGCTGTTTTGAATGACAAAAGACTTGGCAGATTTTTAATATCAGAAAAAACAAGCGGAGAAATGTGGACAATAGAAGAGAGGCAAGTTTTCTCGTCGTTTTCTATGTACGCGGCTGTAATATTAAATCATATTTACTTGACTCAGGATTACATCAATAAAGAGAAAATGGCGCAGATAGGAGAGCTGGCCGCCTCTGTTGCGCATGAAATAAAAAATCCTCTTACATCTATGAAAGCCCTTGTTCAGGTATTGCCCGAAAATGTTTCAGATGGGCAGTTCATGGATTCCTTTCAGGATATCATGCCAAGACAGATATCAAGGATCAATTTTGCTGTAGAAAAACTGCTTTCTTTGGCAAGACAAAATATTGTGAAGGAAGATGTTTCTGAAGAGATCAACGTTGTTTCAACTATTTTTGACATTCTAAATGCCATGAAAACACAGATGGATAATATGGGAATTGTTGTTGAAGCAAATCTTTTAGGAGACCTATTTGTAAATGCAGAAAGAGATAAGATTGACCAGATCTTTATCAATCTAATAATCAATGCCATCGATTCGATGCAAGATGGCGGATGCCTTTCTATCTCCATGATGGGGAAGGAGATTCATATTAAAGATTCCGGACATGGAATGGGAAGGGCTGTGATCAACAAGATATTCGATCCATATTTTACGACAAAGAAAGATGGTATTGGGCTGGGATTATCTATAGCAATAAAAGCAATGAAAGAGCTTGGAGGCAATATCAGCGTTGAGAGTCAGGTCGGTAAGGGAAGTAAATTTATCGTGATTTTTCCTTGAATTTGCTATATCATTAAGTAATGATAATAAAAGGTATCTTTGTAGTGTTTTTTGGTTTTATCATGATCGGTTCGTCTTTTGCTTATTCTTCTGATGAAGTGCTTTCTTTAAATATTCCTGTAAAAGCACTGTTAAAAGAACCGACTCAAGCCGCTTCTTCAAACTTTGATATTCCTCTAGGCATCAAGATAACCGGCAAAACATCAGACAATAAATGGTATAAAGTCAAAATATCATATAACTTTTTGGGCTATTATGAATATGAAGGCTGGATAAAGGCAGAATGAAAACAAAAATCCCAAATCCCATGTTGGGATTTATTTTAAAAGGATAAGGAGGATTATCGTGAAAATCACTATCGCTGCGGATCATGCCGGTATCAAGTTTAAGGCTGATGTAATCAAGCATTTAAAAAAGAAAAAGAATACAGTGAAAGATCTGGGCCCGTTCAATGAAGATTCTGTTGATTATCCTGATTATGCCAAGGCTGTTGCCAAGGCTGTTGCATCAAAAAAGTCAAAATACGGCATACTTATTTGCGGAAGCGGAATAGGAATGAGCATGGCCGCCAATAAGGTAAAAGGGATACGTGCGGCACTTGTATATGATATATATTCTGCTCAAATGTCCCGTCTTCATAACGATGCCAATATAATATGTATAGGATCAAGAACAATGACAGCAAAGAATGCTGTAAAATTGATAGACAAGTGGCTTGCAACTGCATTTGAAGGGGGACGACATTTGAAGAGGGTGAAGAAGATAGGATGAACCCCCCAAATTATAAAATCCCAATGACCAAATCCCAAATCCCAACATGGAGTCCCTCGTCTGACTCGGGACATATTTGAATGGAATTCGATATAAAAAAGAGATCCTTAGAATTCGCTGTCAGTGTAATTCGTTTTTTGCGAGAACTTTCCAACGACTTTATTGTGATAGAAATATCAAAACAATTATTACGTTCTTCAATGTCAATTGGAGCAAATATTGAAGAGGGGGACGGGGCTTCTTCTAAGAAGGATTTCATTCATAAATTTTCTATTTCTAGAAAAGAAGCTAGAGAATCAGAATACTGGTTGAAAATCCTGATTAAATCAGATATCTTGAAAGGTGATGATCATCGAAGGGTTGCTAATTCATTGGCAACTGAAGCAGAAGAATTAAGAAAAATAATATCTGCGATAATAAAGAAGGCATCCGACAATGAATCAAATATATAGCGAGCGAAGCGAGTTATCCCTTGTTGGGATTTGGTCATTGGGATTTGGGATTTATTTATGAGAGCCTTCATTATGGCCGCAGGCGTCGGTTCTCGCCTCGAGCCTCTCACTCTAGCTTGCCCAAAGCCTCTTGCCCCGATAAATAATATTCCGGTGATGCAATACAATATAGATGCCTTAAAAAGGGCAGGCATTACCAATATAACTGCCAATCTACATGCTTTCCCGGAAAAGATAAAAGAATATTTTAAAGATGGCAAAGAATTTGGAGTGAACCTGACTTATTCTGATGAAAAGGTATTGCTTGGAACTGCCGGTGGTGTAAAAAAAATGTCGAAGGTCAGTCTTTTTGATGATGAATATTTTATCGTACTTAGTGCAGACGTTTATACCGATATAGATCTCGATAAGCTTATAAGCTTTCACAAAGAAAAAAAAGCTATGGTGACAATTGCCCTGATTGAGATAGAGGATACAACACAATTCGGGGTTGTTATCACTGATGATAATGGCAAGATCAAATCATTTCAGGAAAAACCAAAAAAAGAAGAAGCTTTAAGTCATTTTGCGAATACCGGTGTTTATATAATGAACAAAGAGGTTCTTGATCTTATTCCAAACAATACGTTTTATGATTTTGGTAAAGAATTATTCCCTTTATTAGTAAAAAACGATATGCCATTTTATGCAATGAAGACAAATGCATATTGGATAGACATCGGCACCATAGCCAATTACAAACGCGCCAATTTTGATCTCGTAGGGACGTTGCATCGCAACGTCCACGGAAATTCCAACATCATCGGCCACAATGTCATCATCGGCAAAGATGTTAAAATTTCAGATTCTATTATCTGGGACAATGTAACGATAGAAGATAATGTAGAAATAGAAGATAGTATTATCGGAGCTGACTGCCATATAAGAAAAGGTGTTTGTATAGCCAAAAACAGTGTGATCGCCAATGGCTGTACAATAAATTCTTCATTGCCTGAAAATTCTAGGATAAAGCCGAATTTACCTGAGGTATAATATAACCATATATGAGCTTAACGAATTATAAGGTAGATGCAAGGAACTTTGAAAGAAAGACACTGTTGTCGCCACTAATTGTGACAATTTTCAAAAAGTATATTCCTGATGGCAACTATAAGGTCTTTTATTTTGGATCAAGGGTGAATGGCAAGGCAGATATAAGATCCGATTTTGATATAGGAATAGAGGCTAAAACTCCCGTCCCTCTAGATATAATGTTTCGTATACAGGATGATTTGAATGAACTAGATATGTTCCAAAAGATGGATGTCGTAGATTTTTATAATGTAAGTCATGAATTCAAGGAATTTGCGATGAAGCACACTGAGATGATTTATGAACAATAAACAAGAAATTCAAAAAGAGCAATTGATAACAGCCTGCGCCCGACTTGAAGATGCTTTGGCACAGGAGAAGAATTCTTATTTAATGGATAGTGCTATTCAACGATTCGAATTCACTTTTGAGCTTTTGTGGAAGACTTTAAAGACTTATTTAGCAGATCAGGGAATTAAAGTTTATTCACCAAAAGAAACTATAAAGGAAGTTTTTAGGATAGGACTTGTTGACGAGGATAATGATTGGTTCGCAATGTTAGAATCCAGGAATCTGACTTCACATGTATATAATGAAAAGATGGCTGAAAATATTTATGTCAAATTACCTCACTACCTTGAGATGATAAAAAACTTAGCTGAAAAGATCTGAACTATAGTCTCCATGTCCAGCCATTACTCCACCATGCAAGTATATCCATTTAATTCTCGATGAAATAATTAGAAGTCCAAAAATATTTTATGGAGAAAAATGATTGAATAGAGCTAGTATAAACAGCCATCAACCAAAAAAAGCTAATCAGGCAGTATCTGAAAACAAATCTGTCAACAGCTTTCATGTCCAAAGGTCAAACGTTGGCAGGGGATCTCATGATGTTCTGAGATCTTTTCTTAATCAAAGAGCCTTGAAATCAGGGAAGTTGTGAAGATTGTATATAGATAATGCAAGTTTTTGATATCTCGATACGAATAATATAATAGAGGGGCAAAATAAACACAAATGGTATCACTAACAGCAGTTGATAAAACGATTAAAGCAGTAGACAGCATTATGGGAGATCTCAAAAGATCAAATCCCGTATCTTTAAATATAACTCAAGCAACTCCAATGCCTTCAAAAGATATCCAAACACTCATAACTTCTGCCTTGTCGCTGGAAAGCGGTAAATTATAATGCCAAGCAATCAAATGACGATAAACAGCAACTCTGCCGGCACAAGAGCCACCGATAATTCTTCGAATGAATCTTGGCAATTGATGAATGAGCCACAAAACACAGCAAAATCCCAGCCATCAACATCAAGTGATAATCAGGGAAGCTTTAATGTACAGGATATTCTAAGATCTGTCGGAGCTCCTATTGGTAATTCAGTTTATACATTGGCATAAAATATTATGAATATTACTAATATCATTAACTCGGCACAAGCCTCAAAACAGATCAATCCTGTGTCGGATCTCAAGTTCAATCAAAAATCAGATACAGTTGTAAACTCTGACCCATCAAGCTTTTTATATGCAATGAAGGCAGTGGGATTGCAATTATTCAATCCTGTAAAGAATAATGCAGGTCTTGATGGAACACATTTCAACAAACCCATCAAAAGCAAATCAAAATCAGATTACCTAGGTTACTTCGACTCCATGGAAGACGATGTTGATAATATGATAAAGAATGTTGAGAGGATGATGGAGAAGAAACAATAGTCTAACCGATTTCTTTTCTGCCGGGACAGATCGCGGTTCTTAAAATAGCAATATTCTATATATGATAGTGTATAATAATAAAAATGAAAGTTTCAATTAATTCCAGATCTTTTGATGTCGAAAACTCGGATGCTCCCGGCATCCCTGGGTTTTGGAATTATGTTAATGATGGTAAATGGGAAAAATCGACATATGATATCTTTGATCTTTTTCTTGAAGAAGATAAAAGTTACATAGACATAGGAGCATGGATCGGGCCTACTGTACTCTATGGTGCACAGATCTCCAAACATTGCTACGCAGTGGAACCTGATCCTGTTGCGTATGGAGTATTGCTAGATAATCTTAAGCTAAATCCTGAAATATCAAATAATGTCACTCTGTTTAATGGATGTCTTAGTGATATAACGGGGGAAGTAGATTTCGGGTCTAATAGCAGTTTTGGAGATAGTACATCCAGTCTGCTTTTTTCCGCCAAGGGATCGATAAAAGTACGATCATTGTGTTTTCAAGATCTAATAACTAATTATGGTATTAATGACTGCAATTTTATTAAAATGGATATTGAAGGCGGGGAGATAATATTATTGCCAACTATGAAAGAATATCTTGCAGTAAACAAACCAACTTTATTCTTGTCACTTCATTCATTTAATTTGGCAGATAAAGAGAAATATGCTACGACAATAATAGATACTTTAAATCTATTCCCAAATGTGTATCTCCCAGACGGCACCAAAATTGACATTGATAAGCTTCACAACTTCATGTTAACTGCAGATGCATCAAATGTATCGGTAGTAGCTACAAAGTATAAAGTAGCAAAAAGTTTAATGCGGGAGTGATGATCAAAAAAACCAGGTGTTTATTTAGTTTTGATGAAGAAACATAATATTGTATAATATGTCTAAATGGCCACGGCAAAGAAACTCTTAGAAGTTATATCAAATGAGATTCATTATTTACTAAATTCCTATAATGATCTTCTTAATAGAGACATTTCAAAAAACGAAGACCTCAAAAGGGCATTCCCTCAAAGTGTGCAGGTCATTTTGTCGTCATATAATGAACTTCATCAGGATATAAAAAACAAGTATTTACTTCCGTTCGATATATTTGAAAGTCTAATGAAATCAAGCAATAACTCATATTACTCTTCAATGACAGATATTATCGAAAAAGAGCTACCAAAACTTCAACAATTAATTAAAGAGGCAATAGTATCTGAAACGAATAGGGCAGATCATGCGAGTGCTATCTTAGTATCGTATAACTATCCAAAAAAGATCAAAGGGACTTTCAAATCCTTTGTCAAGCATTACAGCCAAGTAAAAGAAATAATAATTATTGATAATGCTTCGATCGATGATGAAACAATTGCATGGCTGAAGACTGTCGATGATACGGAACAAGAGGGTATAAAAGTTAATGTCGTGTTCAGGGAGCAGAATATAGGTTTTGCTAATGCTGTCAACAATGCCATGTCTTTGGTAAGCAATGATTTGATTGTTGTTTTACATAATGACATGTTATTTTCTCCTGATGCTGTTAAAAATCTGATAAACACAGTAATACGTAATGATGATGTTTGTATTGCAGGACCAGTCATGAATACTGCAGAAACGCCTCAGAGAATAGATCTTGTAGGTAAGGGAGAGTTTAAAGGAGAATTCAAGTATTCCAATATGGAAGAATTTGAGGCGTGGGGGAAATTGTTTCAGGATGCAAACGCAGGCAAGGAGATCCAAACATCATTTATAACAAGTAAAATATTTGCCATTAAAAAATTATCTGTTAGTCAGTTAATTGACAAGTATGGGTATTTTTATGACCCTGTTTTTATCAAAAGTTGCTTTGAGGATTGGGATCTTTCAAGGAGGATTGTTGCTGAAGGAGGGAAACTACTTATAGCGCATGATAGTTTTGTTAAGAATGAAGATGAAATTGAATTATCAAAAGACAGGAAAAGTGATTATGAATCAAGTGAGCTGATATACCGAAGAAAATGGGATAAACCAAAAAATCTAGTGGTTGTATTGACTGTGGGTGAAGATGAAATTGAATATAAATCTGTAATAGCTCAACTTAAGAATGTTTGTCAGGGATTTGTGGTAGTTGTACATGAAGAAAATGCTGAAGCAATAGATTTCATCAATTCAGATGATATAAAATGTCTTGTTTTTAGTTCATTGACATATTCTGACGATAAAGATCTTGTTGAAAAAAGAATGCTTGTGTTAGATCTGATCAAGGATCACCCTGCAGAATGGATTCTTTCATTAGGACCGGAAGAGATTTGTGAGAAGAGATTTGTTGAAAAGCTTGGGACATTGACGAATCCAGTAAATTACATCACAAAAGGTTATCTGTTTCATCGCAGATATATGTGTGGAAATCCAGACACTATTATTGTGGATAAAAAGCATATTAATATCATGCTTCTCAAGTTGTTTAAAAAACCGGATGAATATAGCAAGCATTTTGTTGACAGCTTTATCAACGAAAAAATTTATGTTCCACTTGAGGGGTTCATATCAAACGATTATTACAATTACTATTCAACAGATCTTAGTACAAAATATTATGGTGAATATGATGAATCAAGGCGTGACAAAAAAGATATTAAATATGATGAAAAAGATGTCCTCCTTGGAGTTTTTGATGAAGATTATAGTCTTCCTACATTTTCACAATGCATGATTGTAAAAAACGAAACAGATACTCTCAGAAAATGTCTTGAAAGCACCAAATATCTAAGGGATGAATTAATTGTTGCATGGTCAGGAGATAATTCTGATACATTG
>CAZWKB010000002.1:42024-66135 GCA_964633925.1 uncultured bacterium | reverse complement strand
GAGAAATGTTAGCATAAAACTTGCAACAAAAAAATGGATATTCTGGTTAGATGCAGATGAGTATATAGAGTTTAGTCAGGAGGCGATAGACAATTTAAAAAAAATGGCAACCAAAATAAGCGAATATATTATCATGTATAATGTCAGAAACTTAGATGATTTAGGTAAAGTTTCAAATATTAATGCTAGGTATGGTTTTTTTAGAAACCGAATGGGGTATGCATTTGAAGGGGCAATACATGAAGGAGTCAGCGAGCTTAATGGGGCAAGATATTTGTTGTATGGGTTTGATGTCTTTCATACAGGATATCAAGCCTCCACTTATTCTAAACAGAAAAAGAAACAACGAAATTGGGATATAAGCAAAAAATTATTGAAAACAAGAGACGTTGAGGCTTTTTATGATTTGGCAAGGATATTACATTCGAGGAAGAAATATAAAATGGCGAAAACAATAGCAGAAAGATATCTAGGACTGAGAAAAACGGGTGGACGCAGATTTGAAATGCTTTCATGTGTTGTAAGTGCACTGTTTTATAGTGGGAAGTACAGGGAGTCTCTATCTTATGCATTTAAGATGTTAGATGAAAACCCCATGTTTTATGAAGCGTACTACTATATATGCCTAAATTTAATAAAGCAAGGTGAGATCAATAATTCTTTAATGTACTTGTCGATTTTTAATAGTTTTGAAAAGAAGGTCGGCTTTCGTGTTGTTGAAATGTCTTTTGATAAGATGCGAAAACAATTAATTGAAAATATTGCTCTGCATTATTGTTCAAAAGGCGATTTCAAAATGGCTAATAAATATTTTAATGAGGCTGGAATAAATACGAATAGCATCGATTGTGGCAATATGGGAGATATATTTCGGTATTATAATAAAGCTATAGATAAGAGATTAACTGACAGTTCTTTATCTTTTGTATCCAATTATGCGGCACCTCAATCAATAAGAGTGGATGAGAACACCATAGTTTCAATTTAATCATGCATTCAATTTATTGAATGCTAACCTTTACGAAATGCAAGAATAATCAAATCCAAGACGATTCTAGACATATGTAAGGTGATTTGCATATGTGCCTTACTATTACTATATCTCTCAAGACATATGCAAGAAAAAACTATTTCACATCGATAGATATAATAGAGGGGTAGAAGATCAGTTGGCTCGTAACAAATATAAACGAAAGAAGGTGAGTAACAAAATTCAAAACTGGGTTCAGGAATAAACAAAACAGACGAATGGATCTCGTCTATAAAGAATGATACAAAATATATGTTGAATAAGGAGAAAAACGATGGATTTTAATACATTTTCGGCTATAAATAATGGATTGTCAGCGGTAAATGCAGATATGACCAAATTAATCACAAACTTAAGTGACGCAGGTAGCGACGTTTATGTTGGAACTGGTACGAATCAAGTTAAAGTTGATGATCTAGCTAAAACATTAGCTATTACATCAGGAACTGATCTAACATTAGGAACTGGCGCTTCGGCTGTGAGTGTAAAGTCAACCGATGCAAACTCAAGAGAAGGTACAATTCAGGGTAAATTGGGTAAGGCATATCAGGACGTAGACCAGGCAACAGCAAGACCGTTCTTGTCATAGTCCAGAGAGTATAGATTCTGTAGGGGCGGGGTTTATCCCCGCCCCTTATTTTATATCCCCGCCATTTATCTATATTCCCATTTTTTATCCCAAAATATTTAGATGCAAGATATTTTTATATCATATCGATATATATAATAGGGTGGGGCATTAGAAACACCGATCGATAGTCAAGGAGGTAACTGGTCATGGTAAACAATGTAGGCAGATATCAAGGGTCTATGGCTCCGGATTATAAAAGCGCAATACTTCAGACAAAGAAGGGGCTCTACGATTTAATTGTCGATGTAACAAATAAAAAGACAATTAATGGTGTGGACAGCGACAGTCTTGCATATCCTATGGCAGTATCCAATGAACAATCGATAATTACGGAAGTCAATGATTTTGTATCTAAACTTGCTGCATTCGCAATTAAAGAGTTCCCTGCTGCAATGGAGAAAAACATATAATGTCTTCAGATTTTGAGTTTGATAAACCCAAACCTCGGGATCCTCTCAAGATTCCTATGCCAAAGGCAAAGCTTTATGCCACGGATATCAAAGGGAATAAAATCGTAAATGGGGTTGGAGAACAATTTGTCGAGAATGAATACAGCTTTTTAAATTCCTTTTTCAGCTTTTTACCAAAAGAATATGCAGACAAGATGATGTCTGCAGAAGCAGAAAAAGGCCTTTCAAAAGACAAGCAGAAAGAAAAGGCAGATCAAGACAAAGCTGCATACAAAGAAGTTGCAACAAGATATAGATTTATCAATAACATAACACCAAAAGGGGCTTCGGGGTTTAATAATGGAGTTTCTTCACCAACAAATGCGTCTTTCAATCCTTATATCTCTATAACAAACTTTGGGCAAACTTCTTCGAAAGGTGCTCCTCAAAAAAAGAAATTCTTTTACAAGGAAGCTGATCTGCAAAAGGGCGAAACAAGAAAAGATGCAGACAATAAATATATGGATGATGATCTGGGTGGAGATGACAGATCCACAGTTCCTGTCTATAATACCAGTGGAGATAAACTCGATTACATCAATCAGTTCTTCAATTCAGAGGCAAATCAGAGAGCGATAGGTAAAGATGTTAATGCTGATGGCGAATTAACAGAATCTGACATTCCTTATCTGGCTGATTATGAAGGGGTGTTTGAAAGTGCAAAGGCTAGCTTTGAACCTGCAGGAAAGTTTTATGACATCGTAAAGATACCAGACCCAAAAGATGCTTCTAAATATGTTGTGCCATCCATCTTTGATATCTGGAATAATGAGGCAGTTGTTTCAGAAAGAGAAGCGGCCCCTGAACTGGCGTTTAATTTGCTTGTCCTTTCACTTGAAAAGATCAGGCAATTCACAATTGAGCTCAACAGATATATGCCCTATGCTCAGTATCTGTCAAAAGACCAGTTAAAAGAGACCTTTGAAAAAATGCTGTCGGGGCAGGCAACGGGAGGTTTTTCTGTTAAAGCTGATGACGGGACTCTAGTTTCTATTGATGCAAAGATGATTGAACAATTTGACAAAATGTTCAAAAGCAATCTCTTTAAATCTGGCGGAACATATAATTATGCTCTTATGGATGCTGTCCTTGGCAATGTTACTCAGATCAGTTCTTTTATTAAACTATTTGTTACCGGTGATGGGGAGTCTTCAGATTACATTACTGGCCCGGTAAGGCAAAGCATAACGAATTTTAGGAATTTTGTTATGTCAAATGCTATTAAATATGCAACAGATCCGTCTATGGAAAATCAAAAATTTAATATTTCCACTCTTTCATCAGATCCGATAGATGCGATGAATTATTTGATAGATAATCCGTCTGCAGTTGGCAATACAAAGCTTAATAGCACATATATTTATTCAAAGATAGAAAAATTAAAAACTCTAAAAACTCAATATTATTCTGCTTTGCCGGCTGATCAGCCTGCTATAGTGCAAAAGATCAAAAGCGTGATCTGGGGGCCAAGTATTGCATTTGGCATCAATAAGATCGACTCCTTGTCAGGGACAGGTGCTGGCCAGATATGGGACAGCAATATGACTATGAGAAAAGCTCAAATATTTCAAGCCTTGTCTGACAAAGGTATGGTTAAGGATTCTGTATTGACTGACTGGTTGTCAAAAAATTCTCAGGATGATTTTAAAAGTATATTCAGTTTGGGAAATGCCGGAGTCTTGGATACAACATTGCTTAGCGCATCAGACAAATTTGGCAGCAATAGCCAATACATTCTTCATTTATTAAAAAAATCGCAGGAGAACTGGATCGATTCTTCAAACAATGTAAATATCAAAACCTCTGCAAATCAATCTGGGAAGTTTGAATACAAGGTAACAACCCCTTCTGCTATTGATTTTTCAAAGATCAAATCATCATGGTATTCTTCACAGATAATAACAGCTTTGCAGAATGCAGGATATGTCAGCAGTACAGATAATACTATGTTGACCAGGGGGGCAGGGGTCATGTCAACTTCTGATCTGAATTTAAAGTCTGTCATTCTTAACAAACTGAACTGCGGCACAGATAATTCAAAAATATTTGGTTTGCTTGTTAAGTCAGGATATATAACATGCGCAGATGCAACTTATACAGACAATTCATATGGGAATATTTCAACGAGCTATAATTACAGCAATTTTAACCCCAATACTATCAACAAAAGCGAATTGGATACATATAATTACAAAGTATTTGCAAAAAGCAGTATGCCTGCATCATTGACAGGCCAGCACGCAGTATCAAAAAAATTGATAAATAAAACGACTGTCCCAACGGGCTTGTCTTCAAATATTGTAACAAGCAATATTAATGATATTTTGAATAAATTGACCGCTGGAACATCGCCAAAGATCAATTCTACTGACTGGACTTGTCCGACAACGTTCACAGCAACGAATATTGATAATAAATTATCAACGTCTACATGGTACTCAAGCATAAGCCCGGCTTCTCTTAAGACAAGCCTTTGCACTAACATTGCAGCGCTACTGAACGATACTGCAAGTACAAAAGCCGCAGTTCTGTTGGCAGAGCTTGAAGGCAATGAGCTGTCTGATCTGGGAGCAGGTGCAAACGGCTGCAAAATGAATGTAGCATCGATAAATTATACGAACTTATCAGATTGTCCAGTGCCAATTTCTACTTCTCAAAAAACAGATATTAACAATTTCTTTTCAGCTACATCCACGGATCTCAAAAATCTTAGAGATGAAGTATGGAACAAACTTACTGAAGGATCAACTCCGATAATATCAGGGACTTCGACTTCTGGAAAGATACAATCAAGCTATTATGATTCTACTTCAAAGAGTACGGTTGTTTCTGCAAAACTGACCTCGTCAGGAATCTTTACTGATGCACTAAGAGTAAATATGCGAACAATACTTGATCCGGATTGTATTGATAGCACTGCTATTGCTTCGGTAAATATGCTTCTGAATTCCCAAAACACAGTAAGTTATACGCAGAGCGAATTGTTTAATACTATTAGAGGAGTGAATGCATTTAATAATACCAGCATTGCCGGTTATACTAATAATTCAGAATATATCTTTGAGACATTGCTTAATTGCCAAGATCTTCAGGATAATGAAAAGACAGCATTACATGCTTCTTTGTTGAATGAATTTAGAAATGAAGGGGGTTCTCCGGATGATTTTGCTGACAATATAAAAACATACAGCGATAATTTGTCTCTTAATACTATAAATTCTATGCTTCAGGAATTATTTGGCAGGAATAATTCTATTGCCATTAAAGATTTGGAAACCATAATCCCTCAGGCAAACAGAGAGGCAGTATGGAATTATATTGCTAATATCAAAAAGTTCGTTATAAATGGAGTTGCCAATGAAAACTTCAATCTTAATTTGTCTGATTTTGTTGCCCTTGACTGGGACAAAAGCGGGTTCCCTGCAATAACCAGCGATCAAAAAACAGCGATCTTTAATCTAATAACTATTGCAAAATCAAACAAGATCAGCTCGGCAGGATTAACAAATGCTCAAAAAGCAGTTTTGAATACCTCATCTGCTTCTGCCAATTTTGATTTTGGACCTTTTGGTAAATATGGCTACGGATACACATGGGGCAATTATCCTGCTATTGAATCAGATCTTTATGACAAATATGATAAAGGGGCTGTAAATGAAGAGTCATTAAAAACAATATTCGGAGAGATCTCAAATCTTCCGTCATGGGTTGCAGCAAAAGACGGGGTTACAGGTAAATATACCTTCTTGTCAGGAAAAGAAGGCATGACTGAAGATGATGCCGAATACAAAACGTTCTGCAGCAATGTTGATGCGCTTACAACAATAACAGGTAAAGAAGATGAAATTACGGACAAAAAGGATAAGCTCAAGAACATGTTCCTGGCATCGTTTGCATATTACAATCCTGAATTGACATCAATTTCAGGGGATGCTATGCAGAGATCCATTTACTGGATATCCAAGAAGAACTGGGATTCCGGGAGCCAGGATGTGAATGTAACAATGGATGCTGTTTGTAATGCTTTTTATCTGCAATCAAAAACTTCGAGTTCAGATCTAACGAATAATTTGCGATCTAACGGAGTCTTTTCTTTCCCGCAAATAGATGAGATAACTTTCACTCAAAACAATAAAGAGACAAAGCTGAGTTTAAAAGCGGCATTTAAAAAAATATTCAGCAATTATAGCGGCGGTGAATTGCCTTCTGGATTGAGATTTGCAAGTGGAGCATTGAGTACAATATCAAATCTATTTAATATGAATAACGGGGCTGGATTGCATCCAATCGGCATTTACTTAAAAACACAGTATTATAAGCTGCAATTTGGAGAGGCGAGTCAGGCTACAGGGGTTGCCGAAATAGACGAAAAAGTTTTTAATCCACTTTGTGGTTTTGCGTTAACAGATTCAGTATATGGAATAAAACAAACAATATCAGCATATCTAGATGAACATTATAAAAACTCTTTTGCTAGCGGAACAATATTGCGATCAAAGATAGCAAGCCATGATGCTTCTTATTCAGCAAAATTCTCTCAGATCTTCAGCAATTATTCGTCTTTATCTTCAACTTTGAATTTTGCAACCGGTATGACAGCCGCCAATGTAAGAACGATAATGGGAACAAATGCGCCTGAAGAACTGCTCAAGATTTTGACAGATCCGACAATTGCGGCAAAAGAAGCAGATAGAGCAATTTATGAAAGCAAGTTAATAACTAATGCTACTCATGGCTTGTCAGTTCTTAGCGATTATTTTGTGTCTACTAATGGAACATATACATCAGCATTTAACACTCAAATAGATGTCCTCTCTATTCCATTTAATAATTCATGGAAAATATCTCAACTCTTCGATAATGACTCCATAACAGATTTATTCAAGGATGCTTCAGGAAATGTTTTGGAATTTACTGACGGGACTATACCAAGATCCATGCTGTATCCAACATATAGCAGTTATAACTCAGCCTTCAGTCAGTTGTTTGTTAATACAAATTCTAGTACGCTAGTTTTTAAACCCGAGGTCAATGAATATCAGATAAGGAGTGTAATTAACTACAACTCGGATCTGGAAGACCTTTTGGTGCATTATAATACAAAAGTTTCAGAAGCGGATATTAATTCATTGCCAGGCTATTCTGTTAATGCAGAGACAAAAGCATATTTCAAAAAAGCTCTTCAGGCAAAAGCCCCATTTGACAAGGCCAAAATAGAATTTAGCATTAGCAATGAACTTAATTGGATGGTAACTAATCAAATTATTGAGCAAAAAGATGGGACATATTACTTAAAGGAAGGGATAGATAGAAATTCTATTACTTTCAAAATCAAAAATCTGAATCATAATGACAGCATCAATGATGCTGTTGGCAATTATTTGTGTGAATTAATGGATGGCGAAGAAAAGCTTACTTTTAGATATGACTTTAAAGAATATTACGACAAAGTCAACGATGTGTCAAACAAAAGCGAAAAAATCGACACATTAAAAGAAGAATATGATAAGAGCATAGTAAGTAATATAAAAGCTAGTGACAATACTCCTCTTAATTATTACTATAGGAACGATGCAAAAGTCACTGATGAAGGGGACTCAGTAGGGAATCCATACAATACCTCCTGGGCTGCGCATATGACATCCAGCATTCGCGGCATGATAATCAAGAGCATGAATGATACATGGATGGAAAACTGGTTCATCAATAAGAATCAGCAAAAGAAGTATGAAAGAGATATGGAACAGTGGGAAACAGAAAAAGATGAGCATGAACAGGCTAATTATGCGCAGTTAAAAGCTGAAAGAGAAGAAAACTTTAAACAACAGGCAGACAAAAAGGTGATACAAGAAGGTATAAACAGAAGAAAACAGGAAGAACAAGAAGCTGCTCAGCAGGCAGCCGAGGATGAAGCCAGGAATGATGCCGCTTTCGCACAGGCGCAGGCTAAGAAAAAGAAATAATTGTTAGAAACATGCAAGCCTGAGGTGTCTTGACCCGATATATATTAAGAAGGATAATATGTATATATGTCGGAACCTGTATCATTAGATCTTAACAATATTCAGAACAAAGGCAAAGAGGAGTTGATTGCCCGCCTGAAGGCAAGCTATACACAAAAACCGCAAAAGCCAGACCCAGCGCAAGAGCAAAAACAAACTCAAAAAGAAATGGCTCCAGCAATAAGATGGGAAGTTGAGAACAAAGACGGCAAGCTCAATTTAAAAGCAGTGCCTGTCACAACCGATGTTGATATTTCTTTTGTTAATCTTACCAAACCATCAAAAGCACCTGTGACCGCTTCGTTTTTGGGTATCAAAGTAGGAGAAGCCTTAAAGGGCAAAGTTGAGGGGTTTAAAGATGATTATCAAAAATTCTTTGTTCAGTCAAAATCTCATAATATTCTTATGGCTAAGTTCGCGGAGTTAAGAACTGGTTTTTTGGGTATGATGTTATCGATGATAGGCGTTACGAGTGAAGATCTTATCAAACTTCAGAGGCAGGCATCGGGAAATGCAATTGCCAAAAACAAGGCTTTGTTCGAAGAAAATGAATATACAGGAGAGCTGCTGAGCATTATGGGAGGCAGTAAAAAGTATATTAGAACTCAATCAGCAGTGGTTGGGGAAATAAGAGCTCAGATAGTAGGACAATGTGAAAGAATGGGGTTAAAAGGGTATTTTTCAAAAGAAAAAGTTCTTCAGACTCAACTGGAGCAATGCAATAAGATACTTGGCAAGTTCAATGAAGAAAAAATGACGCTGGAATATCAAATGTCCATGATGAATATGGGGTTTTCTTATAAACAGGAAGAGGACTTAAATGGCTAATGAAGAAAATGATATAAATACAAAGCTTTCAAAGATCAACCTCTATATAAAAAAGGCAGAACGAAGGATAAAAGTTCATGAGAAAGCTCTTGAAAGACTAAGAGGTAAAATTAACGAAGAAAAACGATCTTTAGATGGCTTGAAGTCGGACTTGAAAAGCAGTATAAAAGTATTCTCATAAAAAAGGGGTAGAATATGCCTGTAAATATTTTTGATAATCAAAAAACTGGGATTGCAGCTAGTAATGCGGTAACTTTAAACAATGCAGTAAAAGAGCTGGATGTTAAGAAAGAAACCTCCCATGCGCCAAAAATAACAAATTCTGACGAGATGTTTGATCATATGGTGCAAAACGGCAAAAAACCTGATAATGCCGGTATGGATGTGCTGAAGGGTTTGTTGAGCAAGGCGGCACAAAGCAATATCTCTCTTAAGGCATTGCAAAAAGAGATCAGCGGCAAGCAAGATCTGTTGGATGACAGAGATAATTCCCCATCTGATGATATGGTCAGTATTTCATCAAAGAGCACGGAAGGATCAAAAAAACAAAGTGCCGCAGATATTGCAGGATTCATGAAACAGAATAATATAACACAAAAAGAGGCGGCCCCAATATTACAACAATATGTATCGTTGCTAGAAGAAAAGAGCTATTCCAGATCTCTTGATAGGAAAAAGTCTTTAGAAAAAAATATGGAAGAATTAGAAAGTGAGATGTCAAAAAAGGGACTTTCCAAAGACCAGATTAACAGTATTAAAAAACAAATAGTAACAACTGGTGGAAAAGTATCTCTTGGAATGAAAGACGAACTTCAAAAAAAGGAAGAAAAACCGCTTCATGAGCAAACGGCAATAAAGACTGAAACTGCCAAAATGATAAAAGCTCAGGCATTAAAAAATATTAGGGATTCTGTATTGGCAAGAGAAATGGCTTCCGGCAAGCTTGAACAAGTAATGGCAGATAATGCAGGGTTTGCACAGGTAGATGAATACCTTGTCGGGATACTTGGGCTAAAACGGAATTCACAGGAATATGTTGATAAGAGGAATGCGTTGGTAAAAGAAGCACAGTCAATGGCCCTTGAGGATATTGGCGATTTTTCATACAGAGAGCTGGAATCGACATTTATACAAAAATGTCTAAAAGGCAATATGTCTATTGATGACAAAATGACAGCGGAGCTGATAAAATTGGCCGGCAAGTCAGGGAATATAAATGAATGGGTAAAAAATACATGGTTGCCTGGAAAAGACAATATGGGCTTTGTTAAAATTAATGTTCCTGATAGCAACAGTAGTATGATGAATGACTTTATGAACGGCAAGCAAAATAGCGGAAAGGGGCAAGAGCCCGATGATGGCGACGGGTCACTTGAAGAGTTGCTGAAAAGTCGCCTGATGGCTACTCATGTTTCCGGAATGTTAAAAACTGGTTTGAGGGCAAGGATAGAGACACATTTCAAGGTTGTTGGTCTTGAAAAACAGCTAAAAAGGATAGGGGTAACAACAGAGGTTATTGGCCAGTTAAAAGAAGAAGCTAGGTTGGGGGCTTTGGAAAAAGGAAAAGAGATAGTTTTTGAAGCTTTGCTTGAGCTGACGACCATACTTCCGGATAAAACTTTGCCGGCATATCAATTGACCGAAAGAAAGCTGGCGAACACGCTCAAAGCTTTGGAAAAGATGGGGTTTCCTCTTGACGAAATGGAGCTAAAGAGCTTTCGTCAAAATGCGGCTGCAAAAATGAGAGATATTGTGCGTGCACAAATAAAGGCCCTGGAAGGTGAAAATGGCGGAGTAACGCTAAATAAACAGGGTGAAAGCAATCTTAAAATGCTAAAAAAACTGCTCGAGAACATAAATACCGAACTGGGCATAGAAAACACCGAATATGGCGAAGAAGGACAAGTTTTGGTGGCTTGATGCAAGTTTGTCCATACTTTATACGATATAATATATAGAGGCGTAAAATTATTTATGGGCAACGAAATATATAACAATACAATCATTAGTTCTTACTCTCCGGTTATGGCCAACAGTAATAAATCGGTCAATAACAGCGAAACTATAGATAAATATATAACCGACAATCAATCACGCCTGAGATCACAGGGGCTAGATCTTGCAAAGGTCAGATTGTTTTTGCTAAATAATGTTCAATCAAAAGATGCTCTAACAGATACTCAGATACAATTTGCATTAAATGTAATGATGATTTTTGGAGATGATGCAAAGGTGGGGTTTAATGATAAGGATGATGTTAGGCCAAAAGTTACAGTAAAACTGGAGGGTTTTGATAAGCCTGTTATTTCTGATTATGTCGGAACCGACGAAGTGTCTCAAACAACTCTTAAGCTTATACAAACATTGATCGATGCTTACAGAAAAATTAATAATGAAATTGTTAAGGCCTTTGATGAAACTGATGAAGATATTGCAAAAAAAGAAGCCATGAAAAAGGCATTTATTAAAAAACTTGATAAGAAGCTTTCTGAGACTATAGAAACAGTAAAAATGTCATTAAAGTCGAATATCAGCAAAGTCAATTTAAGTACGGCCCAGATCGAAACTGCCAAAGCTATCATAAACGATCTGTGTGCCAGCTTCTCTGTAAAAGCGGAAGTGGGGATCATGGACGGATCAATAGCTACCGAGACAAAAATAAGTGTTGAAGTAGAAAAGTTCTTTGTAAAAGTGAACACCGCTGTTTCGGATATAAAGTCTGAGGCCAATCTTAAACCTTCACAAACCACTCCTGAAGATCAAAAGCTGCTTGACAGTATCCTTAAATATAAGCTGGCTATCCTCTTCTAACTCTGTTTTTGCCACATGATGCAAGAAATCTTATATATATATCGATATATATATGTATGGGCGCGTATGTACACTTTGTGAAACTAAAGGGGAAAAATTATGGTTCAGATCAATAACCTCACAAAAGCCGATCTTGTTGCAATGGACAGCAACAATGACGGAACAATATCAAACAAAGAGTGGAATACATATGGAGTCACAGACAACGAGGATAACAAGATCACTCTTGACTCTTTTGATTCAAATGGTTTGGATATTTATGAACAAACTGCATTGCTTCAATTCTCAAAACTGGATACTGATGGTTCTGCTTCAATTTCTGCCAGTGAATGGAATGGAGATCTCAACGATTATTATCAGCTGGCATCTCAATCAGGACAATCTTCAATAACTACAAAAGTATTCATGGATTTTATCAAAGCTGCAGGAATTCTTTCGTTATCTCCGGCCGGATATTCCAATATTTTTGAATTTATTTCACTTTCATGCATGAAGATAGAGAACATAATAGGAGAGATACTTAAAGGCGGAGACTGGATGACATATTGTCTGGATGAGAACGATAATCCGATGACGTACAAATTCGATGCGCTGCTTGCTAATGTGACTTCTGGTAGTACATATTGCATAGAGGAAACAACAGGGCAATTTGTTGAGGTAACAGTGCAAAAGAATTCTAAAGGCGAAATAATATCAGCTACATATGCCGATGGATCAGCTGTAAAGATTGAGGATCTTCAGAAAATCCAGCAGGGGGGCACTGTTAAGGCATACAAAGCTGAGGATGGAAAATATTATCAGGTTTTTTCTGCTGGCACGGAGTCTTTTATAATAAAAGATGGCAAAAAAATTGTCTTGGCAGCCGATGCAAAAATTGAAGATAGGATATTAGCTCAATATACGTACACAGTTACAGTCTATGCAAACGGAAAATCTATAGGCACATACACTTGGGATCCAGAAAAAAACTCATATTCAAGGAGAGTGGGGCATTCATCAGGTAAGGGGGGAACAGTATATTCTAATGAATATTTGGTCTTCAAAGATGGGAAATGGTACAAAGCTGAGACCAGCAATCCAGGAAAAGGGGGAACGGCAAAAACAACATATACGGCAGTAACTTTTGGAAATGTTGATACAAAGATGAATCTTCACACAATAAAGCTTAACGGATATTTCATGAAAATGGATTCTAAGCTATATGATCTTCTCAAGGAACTTCAAGCCCTTTATAACAGATTGCTTGATGTTGCTGCAGTGCTGGAAGGCAAAGAAAAACTTCAAAATATACTTGAGCAATTGCTGATGGGGGCTTCCGGCAAAGCGACAGGGGCATTCTCTCAAGTTATTGGTAAAGCAAGCGGATCAACTATCGGTGCAGTTACAGGCTTGATTTCAGATGTCCAGGAAAATATAGACAAATATAATATGGACCTCTACGAAACATTGATGGAGCAGGCAAAGGCAGAAGGGAATAAGGCTGAGGCAGGCTGGTGTGGAGATGATGAAGAAGCAAAAAGAGTAAGAGTAGCAGAATTGCAAAAACCAATTATGGAGGCAATGGCTAAGGTCAGTCAGCAGAATGCTGATGTGCACAAAGACTATATTATGTCATCTTTGGACCCGTCAATAAAAAGTATGATCGATCCAAATAATATTATCCATTCGCAAGACGTGATGACCGTAAGAGCCCCATGGGGTAATATTGCAATCCCTGGGTGGAAGATATTTGATACTAACCTGGGAGCTGCGGTGTTTATTCTCAGTGATATGATAGCCATGACCAAAAAACTGATCAATGTTGCCAATTCTGCCAAAGAAAGCATTCTAAATGTTATGGATTCAATGCTTTTGGATATTGATATAGAAAATTCAAAAGCAGCAGAGGCAGCAAGGAACGGTCTTGATCAAAAAGCTGATGACATCAACAGCAAAACCAAAAAGTTCCTCTCAAAAATGAGAGAAGTAAGCAGCTATTATATGCAGGCAATGCATTGTATAGACATAATCAATGATTGGTCACAAAAAGACAGATCAATAGCATACGATGAAAATGCAATTAAGGGATATCTAAAGTCTTATGCAGGAATCGATTATTCATTTGGCAAATCTGATAGTTGGGCAAAAGGCAAGTTCACCTTTGACGACTTTTCTCTTTTGGATATTGACGGGAATGGGTCTTTAAGTGAGCAGGAGCTAAAGAACTCAAGAGTTCCACAGGAAACTATAAATGCTATGAGGCGATATGGTTGTTTTAGTTCTGACCCAACAAAATCCAGGGAAGGGTTCAGAAAATATCTAAGAACTGAGGGACGAAAAGATGACTGGGCAAAAGGGATCATATTAAAAAGCGATTTTGAATTGCTGGATCTTAATGGCAATAAGGAAGTAAGCGCTGATGAGTTAAGAGCTTTTGGCGTGGATCCAAAGACGATAAGCGAAATGGGAACGTATGGAACAAAAGGCAAAAAATGGAATGAAGAGCAATTTAGTAGATATGTAGAAACAAAGCAGCTTGCTAACGCAATAGCAAATGGTAGGGATTTTCAATTTGACGATTATAAATTGCTGGATATCAATAATGACGGAAAGATCTCTACTGATGAAATGAATAAAATGTTTGACATGTCAGATCTTTGGAATCTTTCAACCTCACCATACCTAAATGAAAATTACCGTGTGTCAAAGCCTGGTGGCGGCGATATGACAAGAGAAGAAAAGATCGAATGGATCAAACAAAAAAGAGAAGAGGTCATTAAGAATTATGGGAACAGATCGGTTAATGATTACAAGATAACAATTAGAAAACATGACTGGTCTATGGGAATATTTTATGATGGTGATTATGAATTGCTTGACAAGGATGGTAACGGGCTTTCGATAGAAGAGCTTAAGGACTCAGGGCTGGACTACAGCTCAATAACTGATCTTATGGATAAATACGGCTGTTTTGATGCAAACAAGGAAAAAGGAAAAGAAGGGTTTAAGCAGTTCATTATGATCGAGTTCAAAAAAACTCAGTGGGCAAAAGGGATATTCACTGCAGGAGATGCTTCTTTGTTGAATGGAATGTCTGCCGATGATATTTACAATATGTTTGGTATTGGAAGAGATGTTTTGTATAAATACGGTTATTTGTCTGATGACAAAGGCAGTGCTACATTTGATGGATCAAAAGGAGATTCTGGGCTTTTGAGATATTCTTTGGCACTTAAGAGGAGAGAAGATTGGGCCAAAGGAATAGTATATTCTTCTGATCTGGATACTCTAGATATGGATGGAGATGGATATATAACAGAAGATGAAATGAAGGATTCCGGACTTGATGCAGCAACTATTGATAAGTTAAAAAAATACGGATCTAAAAAAGATAACATAGCGCACTATTTTGAAGTGCAACAAAAGATTGATTCTTGGAATAAGGGAATATTTTATCAATACGATTATCAACTGCTTGATACAGACAGAGACGGAATAATCACCAAAGAAGAATTGCAGGATATTGGGCTTAGTGATGTGATTATCAAGAGATTTAATGATGCTGGGCTTCTTGGCCATAATATTGATTCAGATACTTTTCCATTTTTTAGATTTGCAAGAATAAATGATTGGCAGGCCGGCAAATTCAATTATGGGGACCTCAGAGAATATGCTCAGGGGAGTAAGATACTTGATGTTAATGGCGACAAGCAAATAACCGAAGAAGATCTTACATTGATGAACATTCCTCAAAGTGTAATAGATGAAATAAAGAAGATAGCATCTGATAACAACATCAGTTTTGAAAATGCTCTAAAAATGCGCATTGGCAGCTCAATTACTCAGACTCAAAGGGATAATTGGAAAAAAGGAATTTTTGCACCAAGCGATTTTGATCTTATTGATACAGATGGCGATGGAGACCTTGATCGAGAGGAGCTTGAGGCGATCGGGATTGAGGCGTTCTCTGATCTTGATAGCAAATGGAAATTTTGCACAAAAGAAAAATTTGAAACCTTGATCTCTATTGACAACAGAAGCAAAGATTGGGCAGCAGGATATTTGAATAGTTTGGATTATTCAAGGTTAGATATCAATGGAGATGGCTTACTTACTTCAGGAGAGCTTTCAAAAGCAGGGGTTAGTTATGAGGCGATACAAATCTTGAAGAATTATGGAGTAGTCGACAGCAATGATCCGATCAAAGCGCATAAAATGTTTGAAAAGTTTTTAGCAAATCTGTCAAGATTTGATGACTGGAAATCTGGGAAATTTAGCGCAGGGGATAGTGCACGTTTGGACCTGAACGGTGATGAAGAGCTTTCTTACGATGAGCTTTTAGCATCCGGTGTCCCTGATTCAACTATCGATCAGATGGAGACTTATGGATGTAAGTTTGGCGATGCATATGATCTTAACAGATATTTGATAATATGTGGCGGGCTTCAATCATGGAATTCAATGGATATGTATACTCAGGCATTTAATATTGGAAACTATGATTATCTGGATGTGGATCATGACGGAGTTGTGTCAGAAGGGGATCTTAGGAAACTTAATATATCTGATTCTGTCATTAGCCAGATGGATAAATACGATGTTTTTTGTCTTGATCCGAATATGTCAAAAAGAAACTTTGCCAGATTTTGCGCAACTACTTCTGTGACAGGAAATGCGATCAAGGCACTTAACGGCTTTGATACCAGGATGAATCAGGTGATTAAGGCATTATTTGATCCATCTCAGACAATGACAAAGAATTCTGATGGCTATTATTCGATCAATGAAGCCCATTTTGAAAGAATGAATAAAGAGATAGCAAAAATGCGGGATGCGATATCTCTTATATACGTGGTTACAAAATCAATGAGCAAAATGAATGCGAGCTTATTATATTTTTCTTCAGGCAAGATGATCAATATCCACGGGGCTGATACGCCGACCGAAGCACTTGATTCTCTTAATGAATTGTTTTCTATTGCGAGAGATAAAGCAGAAGACAAGAAGAATATTGAAAACTATAACAAAGAAAGACAAGAGAGGATTGATGCAGAAGGCTGGGGTATATTGGGAGGGATAATTGGTGCTATTGTCGCGATCGCATTGATAATTGTAACTGGTGGTACGGCTTTAGCTGCGATCGGTCTGATAGCAGCAGGTATCAAGGCAGGGATGTCTGTTGCAAAATACGTATACAACAGCGGACATGAGAAGAACAAGGAATTGCAGGAAGAAAAAATGGACAATAATTCTATGCTTGATCCAAATGACGCAGATAATTATGATGATCTAGGTGGAGGATATAAAGAAGTAAAATTCGAAAAGCTTGTTAAAGCCAGGTTAGAGCTTCAAAAGAAAATGGAAAAGCAGATATTAGAGTTAATAGCGCGTGAATCTTTGGCATCATTTAAGGATATGCTGGATCAGTATTTTATTGGAGTATCAACGAGAACAAGCACTTCCAGGGTATTATCTGCTGCAATAAACAGCAGCTTTTCAAAAGATTCAAATACTCTCGATCTTGCCGGGAGCGCTATGTCAGAGATAGCTCAGGCAAATAACAGAGGTCAACAGTATGAAGATATGCAAAGCTCTCTTCTGACAGATATGATCGTTAATCTAGTATTGTTTGCGGTTTCATATGCGACTCTTGCTTTGAGTGCAGCGTCTGCTGCAGGAGCAGAAACTGTTGGCCCATTGACTGAAGTTGAACAGGCGGCACAGGAGAGCCTGCAATTTTGGTCAGATGTTATGCAGTATACATCTTCAGGGCTGAATCTTGCAAATACTGTGTACGGTTATTATAAATCAGAAGGGGATTTGGAAGACAAGATAGATCAGCTCGAAAAACTCGGGAAAGAAACAAGCAAGAATATGCTGAATGAAGCCGCAAATAACCTTGAGAGCAAAAATGATGATATGAGCAAAGAAATCGCTGCAGAAATGAGAAAGATGGCGGATTCTGATCTTTGTTTCTTTAAGGATATCGGTGGGGGGATGATTGGACTTGATTATTCTGCTTTTAGCAGAATGATGCGGAGAATTGACGAGATAATCGGGGCATATATGATAGTCCTTGCAGCAATTGAAGCAAAAAAGGGAATGGAAGACGAGATAATATCTGATTTTGGAGGAACAAGTTCAGCCTCGACAAGCCTTTCATATATTAAACAAATGGTAAGTTTTAACAAATCAAATACACTTTCTCAGCTTCAGAGTATGTATCAGGCTGCAAATACATATGCAAACAAAAATAATGAAGTTGAAAGACAAAAGATACAAATGGAAGATCAGACAACAATGTTCTGGATATCCGTTATTAATCAATCATTGAATTTTACAGGATCATTGATGAGCGATCTTGGAGTATGGGACAATGCGAGGGACTATATTAAATCCATGGATAGCTGGTTAATGCAAGGATATCCTGTTGGACCGGATTCTGTTAAGGAATATTATGGGCTAAACTGGGTATTTGAAAAATGTCAGTTGGATCATGTCGGGGTTGATATTGCCAAGGTTAATATCAATGTTAATGAATTTATTAGTACAGCTATCAGTGCAACATATGCAGATCTTTTGGCCGACTGGATCAACAGTGCAAAAAAACAAGCGACCGAAGACAGCAGAAAAACAGCCAATGGAGCTTCTAGTTCTCAAGAAATTACTGATGCAAGAGATTCAATGGCGGCCGCAAGATCAGATGCCCAGAATGATGCTATGAGCGAAGAGCTGGCTGTTAAACCAAAGAATTACTGGAAAAAAGTATTGGAATCATGGGTTGATTATAAAAATCTTAATGGATTGGTATTTAATAAAGCAACTTCTGTCGTAGGGATAGCTTCTCTTAGCTACAGCGGAGAGATAAGTAAAGGATTTGCAACAGCATTAGCCTGGATTAATGATCAATTCAGCAATGCGGTAATGATCAGTAGCTATGATGTGGCAGAACTAAGTCAACAACAAAAAGGCGATCTATTTAAACCCGCAGTCCAAAGACTAGGCCCAAAAGGAATTGTTAATAGCAATGAGCAAAAATTTGAATTTAAGCCCGGAATAACTGAAACAGACATAGAGAACGCCTTAGCAACAAATCCTCCAGTTGATAACAAAGTCTCTGCGTTTTTAAAGGGTAAGCTGGCAGAAGTGAATGCAAGACAAGCAAAGATAGACGCAAGACAAGCAGAAATCGATGCAATGCCAATTACGACATTTGATATATCCAATAAAGGTAAACGCGGATATAAGATGATATACAACTCGATTCAGACAAGCTCTTCAAAAAATCCATTTGCCGGGACAGTAGCGACGAAATTAATACCTCCAAGCGAAATATCCGCGTCAGCAGCATTATTTGTAAACAATGCTTCTCCAGCTCCTGTAGTTATGGTATTTAAAGATAGTGTTAAAGCATCGGATATAGAGGCATTGAATGGTGTTTCTAATGAAACAAAAGCAATATTGAAAGCGGCATTGAGCGAAAAGACATATAGCACTACATTTGACACGTTGGACACCCCCATGTTTGGTTGGGGAAACAGTGCGGCGGCGAATCGAGATGCCAATCGAGATGCAAGAATACAAAGCAGAGAAAGTCGTATTGCGACAATCAAGAGTTCTACCAGACCTCCTATGGATTTAGAAATTGGTCAATATATCACAAACCCAACAGCATATTCATTCTATAGCGGCCTTAAAGATTCCGATATACAGGAAATTCTAATAGAGGTAGGGGATGAAAATACAAGTGGAAAGAAGTTTAATGCACTGTTGGATGAGCTGGTCAAAGAATACAATATAAAAAATGGAAAAACAGATAACAAAGAAAACATAAGATCAGCCAAGGCTACTTTGTGTGAAGACTTTATAAATAATAAAGCAATTCCTTTCAGCGAAAACGCAGTTTTTTATAGAGATGTAAATGCCAGCATTGCACAAGCCAAAGCAATGGCAAGTATATTTGGAGGCATTGACGGCAATATATCTGTTGAGAACATATTAAACACAAAGGATGTCAATTACAATCCTGCTGCCATGGGATATACAAAGAATCTTTCCGGAGGTTATGATGACTCTTCTGGGGGGAAGATTTCAGAAGAAGCAATGGCAAAGCAGATTGTTAAAACATATATTTCAAATAGCAACACAAATCATGTAATCCTAGGAAAAAATATCGATAAAGTGATAGATTCAATATTTAAGGTCATCAATAGTAGCAAAGAGTCTAATATTAAGGGTAATATAACCGACTCAAATGGAGCTCCTATTCAGATCGATATGCACAAGGCCGATGTTATTGCAGACATATTGTCAGTATCAAAAAGATTTGATAGTACAAGTACAACCCCTATCAAGAAAAATGCAATTAATAGACAATATGAGAATGTAATCAATATTTCTCAAGAGGGTCAGTTGCTTCAAGAATTTTTGGATGACCCAAATAAACTGTATAATATTCTTTTACAACCTAATAAAAGTTATGTCACAAACTACAATACAGCTGCTGAACTTGCGCCTTCCTACAATCCTTCTGTCAATGCAAAATCGCCGCTGTCATCGGAAGAAAAAGTTGCATTGGATAATATGACAGAACCTCAGCTTAGAGAAAAACTAAAAGATCAGATAGGAATAACGGTTGTTGGCGGTAACAAAGAACAATTAGAGACGATATATGCAAATATGAAGCCTATAGAAGCAACACTTTCTCAGGCATTAAAATTTAGCAATGAAGTCGGGCAAGACAAGATAAGCAAATATACATTACAAATAGAGGACAACACTACAAGGTCTCGCGTTGATACTGATAATAACGTTATACACCTTGCATCAAAAGATATCGTGGATTCTTTTGATCCAGATATTTCTGCAGCAAAGAAAACAGCTTTCTATGAAGAGATCGGCCATATGGTATGGGACGTCAGGGATCTGTCAAAGACGATATCATTTGATGAAAAATCAAAAATAGCCGGTAAAACACTTCCTGAAATATCTGCTGCTGTAGCAATAGATCAAAAAGATGCTTCGGACTCAAAGAACAATAATGAATACAATGTTACTGATATGAGGACAAGAGAAATGTGGGCAAATATGTTCGCTTATGCCTCGCTTAATACCGTCAATGGAGTAACTACAATAAGTCCCGAAGAAGCCTTTGTAAATATCAGGGATAATGATGCCAAAGAAGTTTTAACAACTATCGCAAAGGATATTTCTCATATGCTTAAAACTGGTTTTGAAAATATTCGAGCTGGCGGGGAAGAATATGATGATAACAAGAAAAACGTTCTTGTTTCAACTCTTCCTCCTGAATTGCAAATGAATATAGCTCCTTTTGTAAATATTACACCTGATCTTAGTCTTGGCAAAGCTGTAGAAAAAATGCCTTTGCATGACAAAATGAATTTTGTCCAGAACATGACAGACTATGTTGAATACCTGACCAGTCAATCCATTAAGCAAAGAGAACTTAAAAATGCAGGGGTAGAGGGTGAAGATATTTCTGCAAAGAACGAAATATCTATGGCAATGCCAAACACAGAAGCGTCCAAAGAAGATATTACGATGTATGCTTTGGCAAAAAAAGTCAGAGATAATGCCCTGAATGCACAAAAGTCTTCTTCAAATGGTGAAACCCCAGCGATCCCTTATGAGCAATTAAAAGCCATACAAAAATCTCTCGTTCTTATGATCAAGCAGGTCAGCAATAAGCTTGCTGATCAGACTGAGGCAAAAGAATTGTTATCTGAGATTGAGTCTGAAGGCTTTTTGACAACTGAATCCGATCAGGACAAAACATTAAAGGCAGAAAAAACCTTAAATAAGGCTAAAGAATTCATTTTTAAGGCACTTGTTGATAATCAGGACATCAAGATGCCTTCAAAAATTAAAGGCATGATATCCGAAAAGATCACTGAGGCGATAACCGCGATTGAGGATACAAGCCATAATGTTAAGATCAAAAGCGACGCTGACGCTGTTTTAAAAGCAATAAAGAATAATGCAAAGCCAGATATCATATTTGACATGATAAGATCAAATAATAATTCAGCCGAAAAGGTATTAAAGTTTTTGCCTGCAATGGTCAAATCTGAGAATAAAGAACTTTCTTTCAAAGTTGGGCAGATAATAGAGTATGTTTCAAAGAAAATGGATATATCTGTTAAAATGTCAAAGATCGAAGAGATCGAGCGTCAAAAAGATGATCTTGTAAAAACAAGACAGAATTATGTCGAAGCAATGGCATATCAGGAAACTCAAATAGCTTCTCAGATCCCTATGATAAATATGATGGTAAAAGAGAAGCTTAGCGAAAAGAAAAATGTCAGTTTTGGTATCGACAATGAAAAAGTAGAAGTTAAGGCAAACGTTTCAGAACCTTCAGCAATACTTAATATTGGATTTAATGCAGGATCTGATACAAAAGATAATAAAGATGAACAAAAACAAAATGATAAGAAGACTGTTCCTGCAACCGAAAAAGAAAAATTAGCTGCACAAAAAGAAAACATGGCAAAGATACAGGAAAAACTGCTAAAGAACCACTCTTCGGGTACATTGTCCTAATATCCCATCTCTCTCCTATTATATGCAAGAAACAGTCTCTTGCGTACGATATATGCTTAGAGGCGGAGAAAATCGTCGGGATCCCTTAATCAATATGACGATATATATATGTGGGGGGGGCAGGGTTCATAAATTATAACAAAGGAGAAACACAATGGGATTAAGAGTTGATCAAGTAGTTAGAAATGCGAGTTTGGATGAACAGATAAAGCAGTTGCAAAAATTGTTTGATCTTTCTAAAAAGGTAATGATTGCATATGATGAGAAGGATGCAAAGCAAACAAAGGAAGCAAAAGCTGGATTGAAAAGTGCGGACGTTAAATCTAAAAACATTTATGAATTCATGTATTCACAAAAAGGAAAAGAACAGTATGTTGAAGTAGAAAAAGATTATCCAATAGTGAAAAGTGCAGGCACTGAATATCAGATCGCAGTAAAGAGACTTGATAAAGACTATGGCATGAACCAGGCATACAATGAGGTTATTGCTGTAATGGGATTCGGAACCCTATCTTATAACGATTTTGTTAATTCAAAATCCAATTTGAATAAATTTGTTAAAAGCTACTACAACGATCTGATTGATAATTTTAACAAACAATATCCTGAGGAAAGAATAAGAAAAAACACTGCAGAGATAAATGCCGATGATATTAAGGAAGAAAATGCAGGGCTGCTACTTGAAAGAATCGGCAGAAGTGATTTGGCAGCCAAAGGAAGCAATATCGATAAATTGAATACATTACTTGAGGACGTAAAACTGGCTGATCAAATGGTTTCTTCGAATATGATTATATTGTCAACTGATGAGAAAGAAGAGTATTCCAAAATAAAAAATGAGATTGGAAGTAAGGAGTATGATGAACTTGATTCCAGTACAAAAGAATGGATACAGTTGTTTAACAGGGACTATGTTTTAAAAAAGGCAGGGAAAGAGCTGTTCAAGAAACCTATGGACATTAATCAATTTGAAACAAAAGATATGAAGAAACTCGAAGAGTTATTGCCAAAGAATAAGCAGGAAGAATGGGAAGGTAAAATGGAATCAGAGACAGCTAAAATTCGTAATGCAGCCAATGCTGCCGAAAACCCTGGCAGTATGTTTTCAATGTCAGGTTATCAATTGTCTCCTGGAGAGATCTCTGATGAAAAAATGAAACAGCTGAGTGATGAACTGAATAAAATTGAGAATTTATTTGTTGGCGGCTTGATACGGCATATATCAACAAACAATGGAGTTATTCAAAAAGAACTGACATGTGTTTTTCTTGATACAGGCAAGAGTGTTCAAGAAACAGAAGAATATATTAGAGAGATATTTGACAAAACAGAAGAATCAGGCTTGGTAATATATAAATTCAAAGATAATGCTGGAAATATCATTAATTCTAAGCCAGAGCAAGAAATAAGAGACAGGTTGTATGTGCTTTTCAATAGATCTGCGCTTAGGGATATCAGGGAGTTGATGTCTGACAATAAGCTGTATAACAGGTTGGTGCAAAAAAATGGGGTTTCTTTTGACGAAAAAGATCCGCGATCAATAGCGATTGAAAAAATGAGAAAGAGGATAGTTGACTCAAAATCAGAATCAGAATCAGAATCAGACAATGTCAATCCAAATGAAGTAATAATGTTTAATAGGTTGTTGCTTGAAGTTCTTTATCCAAATATTATGCCATCTAATACGGTTTTTAAATATGAGGATAAATTCGAACAAATATATCCAGACTTCATAAAAAATCAGAAGAGACTTTGGAATCTTAATCGACAAAGCGAATATATAACTCAAGCGACAGGTCAAAATATACCTGACGTAAT
>CAZWKB010000002.1:34543-42014 GCA_964633925.1 uncultured bacterium | reverse complement strand
GACGTAATGGATCTGGCAATTGAGTTGACTGAAGGAGCTTTAAAAGACGATATGAAATTATTAAAGAATGCAATAGAGAGATCTGAAAATGATGCGAAGGACGTGGATAAAAAGAAAATAAAATATATAGAGGAACAAATTAATACAAGCTCCGATAAGTATAGTGGACCCTATAAGAAAGGAGAGTATGAGGAAAGCATAAAAAAAATAGCAGACGACACGAAAAACAAGGATGAAAAAGAAAAATATAGAGACGATATTAAAGCGATAGAAGTAGCGAACAATTCCAAAAAACAGGTCATCGATCTTTCAGAAAAGATCCAAAAACAATTAAACGAAGCTGTTGTTAAAGAGTTGCAAAATAGAAATAGTATTGCAAGCAAGTTGATGCTTATTAGAATGTTTCCTGCAGACACAGAGATGCTGAAAAAATATGTAGTGTTATCAAATCAATATTCGGGTCAATACGACAAATTGAAAAGTGCAATAAATGATTACAATACATCTGATGATAAAATACTATTTACTCCAGAGGAATTTGTTTTGAGTGATCTTTCCGATGTTGTTTTGTTTGATGCTGTCAGAAAAGATCTCCCCTCATTTAATTTTACGGGCGCAGATCCCATAGAAAAAATGAACAAAAGCATCCAAGATGACAGGGATCAGTTCTTTTTGGAATGGGGCAAAAGTAACGGGTATCTAAATGATAAGGGTATGTGTAATGATAAGATGACTGAAGGATTTACCAATTGGCTCAAAATAAAAGAAACAGAACTGAATAGAGGGACCATTTCTGTGGCTGAAATTGATAATCTCCAAAAGAAAATAGAAGGGTTTGGAGAAAAGATGAGTAATGATAAGAGGAAATTGATTAAACAGAGGAATCGACTTATATACGAATTGTTCTATAAAGCTCCGACGAAGCAAGGCAATATTCCTGAAAACAATGGGTTACTTCCGTCCAGATATGAATTAACAACTAAACAGCTTGCCTGGATAGAAAAGAATAGACCAAATGCTTTTTTGGATTATGAGTTAACAATGATGGAGATGCAGGATCTGAATGAGAAAGTAACTAATGAAAAGTACAGGATAGGACTGACAACTCTGATGATGGACAAAAAAGTAGTGGAAGAAATAATCGCACATAATATTAAAATATCGACCGCAACCAAAGAGCTGATGAAGGCTGTAAAGGACGAGTTAATAAAAGACCCAAAACATGATGGGGTTAAAATACTCAGAGGATATGAACATGCTTTTATATATTTGAGCCGTTCTACTCATACTATCCAAGAAACAAAGGCCTTTGATGAATTTGTAAATAAAAATCTCGACTGGTTGTCTGCTGTATATAGTGACATTTCTGAAGTTAATGTAAAGATAGCTTCATTGGGTGCTGTTAATAAAGAATATGATCAAATCATGAAAAAGCATTTTATAAAAGTGTTCCCGCAGATCAATGAGGCGGCAAAAGGCTATGACCGTGATATTAAGTATTATGAAAAGGCTGTTGATGAAGAAAAGCTAGGTAAATCCAAGCCAGCCGAAATTAAAACCGAGATGAAAACCGGTGGGGGATAGATAAAAGTATATGAGCTTGCCGGATCAGAAGGACTTTATATGACAGACAATATTCGTATTAGCAAAAATATCGGGCCGATATCAACTTGTTTTGATCTAGATAATAATGGGAATATTTCATATCAAGAAACTTTGAAGTGGCTTGATATAGCCATTAAAACCTATAAACAGGAATCGTCTATTAGTACATATTATTCTGAAATCAAATCCGACATCGAAAAACAAATATCTAATAAAAAAATAAAAATGGACGGGAATATCTCAAACAATTATTTGACAAGGATGTTGACCATTAGTGAGAATAAACCCGGAGATAATAATATACAATCCTCGGAAAAAATGATAATGTCCTATTCTTCCTATATCGCGACGATCGAAACACTAATAGCGGAATACAGCAAGCTGTCAGAAACGATAGATAGAGATATCAGTAGTTGTAACAAAGCATTAGTAATACTTAATAAGATCAAAAACTTAAAGGCCAGTGTGGATAAAGACCTGTATGAGAAGACCAGAATAATTATTAAGGGCTCTAATAATTATTCTCCGCAATATGATCCGGGGTCAAAGTTCTATGATTATTATATTGCAGAAGTCGAGTATTTTATTTCATTCCTAAACGGTGACTATAATGGGGCAATGAAGTTGCTTAATGATAAGTATGAAATTGCAGGAAATGAAAGCATTAATCCTGAAAAGACGAAGGAAGAGGCTGTCAAAATAGTGTTCTTTACATCCTACAAGGATTTTAAATCAAAGATCGATGGGTTGGCGAAAAAGAGTGAAATGATTAAGGCAAGTACACTTGCGACAGATTTTTTAAAAACAGTAGAAAAATGGGAAGATAGTCTTAAACAAACCACTTTATACGATGAGATTAAAAAGGATATCGAGAATATTAAGCAGAAAATCGTCATTTACAAAAGTGTTATCAATGGTGATTATGCAAAGGCAAGGGAAGCGCTGGCTTATATTAGTGAACTAGATGAAAAAGATTTAATGAGTAAAATTATTGCTGATAATGAATCGGTCGCTCAACTAAAAGAGACATACTTGGCAGATGCAATGAAAATCTCTGCCAAAGAAGCAAAAGAGAAATATCTCTCTTACGTTAAGTCCACAAATGCAATATTAGAAAGCGATGACTCAATGTCTGATAAGAATGTTAAATTCAGAGAAGCTCTCAAGAATGATGAAGATATGAGAAAGATAGATATGCTTTTCAAGGAAGTAAGGACAGAGAGCAGAAAGCTTTTGTTCACTCTGTGTTCAATGGTTGATGATACAAATGCCGATCTGAAAGGTTTTAAAGAACAGAATAAGGATGTTTTGGCTATATCAGGGATAGATATCGACGATCTTAGCATAGCAAAGATAAAAAGCTTGCCGGAATATTTCCAATTAATAACTTTAAAGGGCGCACAAATGACTTCCAAAGATGTAGATAAATACTTTGATGATCTTATTTCATTTCAAAAAATGGCAGTTGATAGCAAAGATTATGCGGAACAATACTTGTCAAAAGTCATGGAGGACTATTCAAATAGTTATAAAGCAAAAAAGATACAAGAAGTTCTTAATAGTGCTGCGGTTGTTTGCTATGAAGAACTTACACATCTCACAAAAGAAGCAGATGAATTCAGAGGGATCCTTCTTTCTAGTAAATCAGATAAATACGACAAGGCTCTCTCTTTTATTGATTCGAAAAAGGATTTCACATTAGAGCAAAAATCAAAACTGAAGACAACTATTATTAAAAGTCAGGTCAATGACTATATAGAAAAAAAGAATTTTGCCAAAGCAGAAGAAACTGTTGCAAAAAACGAGGGGATATTTGGAGAAGAGACAAGCCTGAAGCTGTCAGCTAATATATTCAAAAAGGCAAAAAGAACATCCGAGTATGAAAAAATACTCAATAAACTTGTCAATTATTATGCATCCACAACAGATAAAAAAGATGAGCTTGCAGCCACGGTTTACGAGCTTGCTTCATCACGAATAACCCAATATCTCTCAAAAGCAGATGTCCTTGATGTCCGTAATGAGCAGGATTCGGAAAAGAAAGCGTTTATCAGCAAAGCAAAAGCCGAACTCAATGACTGCAAAGGAAAGATCGGGGAGTCGGAGTGGAAAATCCTTAAGTTCAGAGTTCTTCTTATTGACGAGAAATTTGATGAAGCGATAGCGGTTGCCAACTCCATTAAGGGAGTCTCTTCTGTAGAGTTTGTCCATATGGCAAATACTGAAAAGATCAGCAGTCTTGTCAAAGATTCAAAGAATTATGATGCTGTTGAATATGCAAAAAAATGTTCAGGGGCAGATTATGAATCTTATGCGAATGCAAAGATTGCGCTTAAGAACGGCGTATACAAAAAGGCAAAAGAATATTTTGCAAAATATCTTGGATCACTTAACGTTAATAACGTTTCAGAAAGAAAGTCAGTAAAAGAGCAGATAGCATCTCTAGGAGTTTATGCTGAGATAGAAAAAGCCGGATCTTCAATTGATGCTGCCCAGAAAAAAGCACACTTAGCTTTGGCAAGGACAATAGTCAAAGAAAGCGGATGTGATCCTATATGGAAAATTAGAATGAATATAAAGATTGAGACTCAGGCAAAGAACTTCGATAAAGCAATAAAACTGCTTAAGGCATTAAAAAATATAAACGGGACAGACAGGATCGTGGTTGAAAATCAGATCAAAGAGATGGAGAAATTAAAGGGCAAGAGCGAATATGCCGTAACGACCAATTATAGAACAGACTGGGACAAGAATTTTAGAGGGGTTGATCTTGCTGACAGCAAGAAGACTGTTTTTGGATATGCAAAGCCAATTAGCAAAGAAGCAATTGTTGAAGTGCAAACTATGCTTTCGAAGGTGCTGGACAGGACAAGCAGCAATAACAGATCTCCAAGGCCTTATTATGAAGGTGAGATCACGGGAGAAATGGACCTTTCAACATTTATGGCCATGGAAGCATTTCAGAATAGACATGGAGCTTCTGCCTCAATGGATGCAAATATCGCAAAAACATCATTGAATTTGGATATCAAGGAAGAAAGAACGGTATATTTTGATAATAAATCCATAGATGAGCTCAGGACGGAGTACAAGAGGACTGTAGGGGCAGACAGCCGTCAGAATAACGATTCTGTTCTTGGCGGAGTCTCAACAAAGATGACTGCATTTCAGTCTGCGGATAAAACACCTGTCAGATTTTTTAAAAACTATCTTCTGGATGGTATGAGAATAAAAATAAAAAGCAAAAACATCAAAAATAATAATTTTTCTCTTTATGAACTTGATCAAATAATGCAAAAAATAGGTTGGAATTCTGTTAATTTTGTTACTTATAATCTCAGAGCAGATCAGGAGTTTTTGACAATTATCAGGGATAAACTCGCATCATCTGCTATTGCAGATGATCGCAAGCGTCTGTTGGAAAAGATAGACGCTTTTGCATCTTCCGGCTGTGGCAGCAGTAATTGCAGCACAAAGGGGTCTGACTATTTATTCTTTACCGACAGCGAATTGTTAATTCTTAATGGATTTATCGATTCTCTTCCAGAAAGTGATTATGGACTTAAGCATAGGCTATCATTGCTAGAACTTAGTATAAATTCGTCGACATACGGTTTCTCAAACGAAGAAAGCAAAGCTCTTGAGGTTTTTATCGGTGCTTGCGAAAAGAACGGCATAAAGAACGTCAGTATAGAGTATTTAAATCAAAACAAGAATAATATAGGAGTGGCGGCTCTTCTTCAGATGATAGAAACATCAAAGCAATCAACACGGGATACTAATCCAATTCCTGTGCTGGCAAATAGGTTAGTAATTACTCCTTCGCAAATGCAAGTATCTGTGCTAAAAAAACAGTTTGCAGAACAGAGCGGGATGCTTTCTGATCTAAAAATACTTGATAGTGATATCAATCGATTGCAAAAAAAGAAGGATCCAGCATCTGCGGCAGAGCTGCTTTCAAAGATCTCTCAAAAGAAAGTTATTGTTGAATATCTCAGCAATCAAAAAATCGATAAAAAATTCATTCGAGATCTTGCTCAGGAACATTATAAAGGTCTTAATGAATTGGAATATAGATTTGGCGGGCAGGTTTCAATGATCAATCAGTATGTGCTTGGACTTTATTACAATACGCAAAATGGTGATAAAGAGGGGCTTGAAGAAGCTTCAAGAATATTTGAGCTTGAAGGTAACGGCGCATTATATATCGATAATTTCTTTGCTGAATTGGATAAGAAGTATCCGGGAATAAAGAAAACCTGGGATTCACAAGGGTTCCCAAGCAGCGAGCCTTCAAAGCTGGATGAATGCTATAGCAGCTATAAAAAGCTTAGCGAAGAAGACAAGTCAAGGATATTGAGTTTTAAATCGGCTTTAAATGCTTATATTGCCATGTCAGTTGATAAGAAAACAGGCAAGTTCAATCCTAATATTAATGTCAAGTCGTTGTTCTCAAGCATTGGAAGCATTCTCGGCCTTGGAGAAAAGCCTAATCCAAACCAACAGGTTAAGCAAATGTGTAATGACCTGAAACTTTCTCTTAGAATGTATACAAGCAAGGATGATGAATACTCATTTGTCCAGAGATTCTACGGGCTTGATGTGCAATTCACAAAAGAACAGATAGCACGGATCTACGGGCTCGATATATCAAAAACGTCTGACAAAGAAATAGCTGGATGAACTGCTCAAGTCCGAGACAGAAGGAGACCTTACCTACACAGATGCAAAAATTCTCATCACATATCTGAAAGATATTAAGAAAGACATGTCTCAGGAAGCTCGGGAGATCATCGCCATGCTTCAAAAGATCCTTAACAATAACACCGACAAACGCCATGGCGGAGAAATGAAATATGACCATTCAGATATGGAAATAATCACAAAATATTTTATAAAAACCAAATATATTACTGCAGGCAGCAATGACAGCAATGGAGTCCTGGATATTTCTTCTGCTTGGAATATGATGTTTGAAGCAGTAGATGCAGATACATGGTCGCAGATAATAAATACGGCAGTTTCAAAAGATCCAAATTCTCCATGGGCAGGGGTGTTTAATGAAATATTGGGAAATATTGGCGAAGTCCCTAGCCATCTGATAGGCCAGAAGATAATGATGAGAATGGTCATGCCTTATATGATTTATGCAGGCATGCCAATAGATCTGGCAAGGGATATTTACCGTGCATTATCGGGAGAAATTAAATGGTCTACAGTATTTGAAGGTGCAGGGAAAACAGCAGCTGCAATATTCTTTTTCAGATCTTTCCCTCTGATATGGTACAGACAGGTGCTTCAGGAATTAAAGGAAGGCCATTATGCATCCGCACTTGGAATGTTCTGGGCTATTAATTTCTTTACAATGGCCGGAGGCAGGAATAGCGTATGGGGCAAATTCCTTCAGCTGCCTTCGGAAGTTATCAGACTAATGAATGTCATCCCAGGACTAGAAAAGCTTGCAAAGAAAATGCCTGTGGGATTTGAAACAAGGACATGGGATGATTTTATGTCGCAGATAAAGAATTCAGAGAAATTAGCAAAAGAATTAGGGATAGAGCTGCCAAAAGGAACTGAAAAAACATTGAACAGAACGGGATCGATATTTGGAAAAACAATTGAGAGTCTAATTAATCCAGCTGGAAATGCATCCGAATTAATAAGAAAAATCGATGCCAATCCAAATACTCCTCTTGTGAAAACCAGGGCCTGGATAAAGAAGACGATGTCAAATGCGGCATACATTTATTACTGGCCTCTCAATGCAGAATTTGAAAGTGTGGGATTGGTCGTTGATAAGATCAAGGATCATTATAAAAGCAAGCAGATCAAGACCGATCTGCCAAAGGTCATGGGAAGACCTGTC
>CAZWKB010000002.1:34066-34533 GCA_964633925.1 uncultured bacterium | reverse complement strand
TAATAGATCTGCTAGCATACATCTGACCAATGGAGTTTTGTCGTCTTTGTCTTCATCAGGATCAGGGACAGTTGATGGTTTGATAGAACTGAATAGCGATATTCAGCTTGCCAAAAGAGGATCAGGTAATTTTGCATCTCTTTATGATAAGGGATCAAACGAACTTAGGGTTACAGTCAATTGTACTGCAGATACAGATGATCCTGCAACAAAAGACGGGAAATTCTCTATGCCTGTATCTGAGATCAGAATAGTCAAGAATGCAAAGCCGATGCTAATTCTTAGGCAAACAAGCAGTAATGTTCAGGTTGATATGTATGCTCCGGTTATCATACTCCCAGAGAATTATACCGCTGAAGATATTAAATCTCTGAACAATAATTCTTTGAGCGGGCTAAAGATCTATTCAGATAATTCTTATGCAGATGAATTAGGGAGATTTGCTGAAAAAGAAACAGTATCAAAAG
>CAZWKB010000002.1:29517-34056 GCA_964633925.1 uncultured bacterium | reverse complement strand
AAAGGCAAAATACACTTCAATAGAATGGAGCCAAAAGATATAAACGGGAATAAATTCTTAAGCGGGCTTAGAAAAGGACAGATCGAAGCTCTTCTCTGGATGCTATCAACAAAGAATGGATTTATTCATTTTCAGACTTCAGGAGGCAAGAGCATTATCTCAATACTTATGGCAAAGGAACTTGCTGCATCAGGGAAATCTTTGCATATATTGACAACAAAACCTGAACTTGTAAAAGAACTTGTTGTACTTGCCGGCAAGAATGGATTGTCAGTTGGTGTTGTTAAACCAGGCATGTCAAGGGCTGAAAAACTTGCAGCATATTCACATGATGTTGTGATCGGAGACACTACTCTTATTTTTGATTCAATATCAGGCGAATTCTCAAGTTCCGATATCAGAAGAGGCAGCTTAATATCGGATGAAGTAGATAGAATGGCTATTGATGATGCTGTAAATTCATATATCATAAGCGACAATGCTACAAAAGCCAGAACTATGATAGGGCTTGAGATGGAAAAGAACAAGAGAATGAAGGAATGGAAATTTCTTGACGAAATACTTGCCAAAACGGTTAACAGAGCGAAAGAAGCGTCAAATGCTATTGGGATTACAAATTATGATGGCAGCCTTGGATTGTTCGGGGATAATGACTTGATGAAAAAAGGACTCCAAGAGCTAATAAAGAATGATCCAAACAATGCTGCTAAATATGAAGAGTCTTGGGAAAATGAAAGATTCTTTGTTGATGATAAGCTGACAGAAAATGGCGTTGGCAATAAGCTTACAGAAAAAGGCATTGAATATATAAAAGAAAAACTTGGAGGGAAAATGCCAACCCCTGAGCAACTGCACAAGATAGAATGTTTGCTTACTGCACATGCAATAAAAGCTGAAAGGAAAGCTATAAGCGAAAATCCTAATGTGGCAAGATCATATAGTTCAAAATGGAATTATATTGTTGACAAGATAAACAACGATATCAAGATAATCGGAGCTGAAGGGAATATAGAAGAGGGTAAGTCCTGGCAGGATGGAATGGATGAAGCAATTAGGATTGTTGAAGGCCTTGACTTTAAACCATCAACAAAAACAAGTGCATCGACAACTTACAAGAATTTTTGCGAGCTGTATCTTAAATGTGGAGGAAGCGTATGGGGGATGTCAGGTACAATGTCAGAGGATTGGAGACTTGTCTCTGCCCAGATGTCAGATGCCAAACTCTTTGAGCCGGAAGGCAAAAATATAATCGTTGAAATTAACGATAGGAACTTTAATGATATTGATGCTCTTGTAAAGGAAGCATTTAAGGAGTCGGCTGCAGATATAGTCAATACAAAAGAGGGGATAATCAGGCTTGTCGACAAAAGAACCATTAAATCTAGAGAGGTTATTGATGCATTTGAGAAAAAAGCAATAGAATTGAATGCTTCTCTTGAGCTGACAGGAGTTGAAGGCAGAATAAAGATCGCCGTGACCAGCTATGAGCCTGTAAATATGTCTAAAGACTTTTCGACAAAATATGAACAGATGGCAAAAACAGCTGTAAAAGCAGCAATTAACGGAGAACCGGTATTCATACATATGACATCAGAAGCAGATGCCATATGGCTAGAAAAAAGCATTAGAAGTGAGCTTGCTAACAATGAAACGCTAATAAAGACAAAGATTAATGAGATAGAGAACAAATTGAAGATAGAAAGAGGGATATCTTCTCAAAACCAAGATGTGAAACAAATAGAAATGTATGAGCATTATCTGGAATCCCTTAAGAACATGCTTTCAAATGACCCAAAGATAAACAAGAGTGAAGCAGAGACGACTCAGCGGGGCCTTGAGAAATTTAAAAGAAATGCGGCTAAGGTAGCGGCTATTTCGATAGCTACTGATAAAGGAAGAGGTTTTGATATTAAATTTGAATGTTTAAAAGAAGTTTCATATGAACTTGTTGACGGTAAACTTGAACAAAGGACAAGCAGAAAATCAGTATTGACGCTTCTAGATTCTGTAGAATTGTCAGTCAGATATCTGATACAGAAGGTCGGGAGGGTAGGCAGGGTAGATGAGTCAGCAAGGGTCAAAATATTTGCATGTTCTATGGACCATACATTTGATCCTACGATGAAAGAAGCGATACTTGTGTCTCTTGCGGACAATACTTCTGTTGAAGTCGGCAATTTGGAGACAACTGCACCGATCGCAAGATTGATTGATGACGTATACGACAAATATCTTGAATCAACAGAAAAAAGCATAAAGATCAATCAGAAATTTTCCGAGATAAAAGAGAATGCAACTAAACAGTTCAATGAGCTTAAACTTCTTGCTAATTCAGGGAATGTGTTTGTGAACAAAATGATAGACAATGCTGTTCCGTCAATAATAGACCAATCAATGGACGGGAATATGGTTGATATAAAAAAGCTGGAGAAAAATGTAACTGAACTGACAGGTATAAGCAAAATAGATCTTTCGGCATTTGATGGAATGTCAAAAGAGACAGTAACAAAACTTCTATCTGACGAGATCAGAAAAGTCTATGCAAAAAGATACGGAGACGATGCAGCCTACTTTAAAAAACAAATTAGCATGCGCGGTTATGACAAATGGGCAAGAGGGATAAACGGCATATTGGAAGAGTATAACTCCAGATTTGCCGAAGATTGCGAAAAGGAAATGAAGTTGTTCTCAGAGTCTTCATTTATTGCCGGGACTGAAGGAGATATTGAATCAAATCTAAAAGCATTAGAGCAGAATGTCAATGCAAAGGCGGAGTCGATGATGAAAGGCATGTATACTGACCTGTTCAATAAGCTGTTCAGAAAGAATTCTTTTGTCAGGTTCTTTGATAATGTATACAAGGTCGGAAGAATGTCAGTCAGGCCTGATAAAGCAGAAATGGCAAAAAGGGCTGATGCAATTGTCCCGACTTCAAATGCAAAAGCTAAAATAGATGCGCTGAGGTCAACGCAGGATTATATTCTTGAAATGAAGGACGTCGAAGAAATAATTGCAAAAAACGAAAAGTGCGATGCAAAAGAGGTCAGGGAATACGGAAGAACAACGATAGAGATTGAGGCAACATACAGAGTTATAAACGACCTAAAGTTTAAGATCGAGGATCACGGATATTTATCTGAAAATGATATTGCTGAGGCAAGAGCTATTGAAAATTGCAATAAAGAAGTACTTGATGCGTTCTTGTTCAATGAAAAGAACAATGCATCAATAACAGCTTTTGATGATGTGTTTGATCTGATGGCCTCAGACAATTCTCCGAAAGGACAGGAACTAGAAGAGAATCTCAGGAAGATCGCTGATAAAAATACAGGGGTCAATATTGAGGCCCTTAAGGAATTGGCTGAAAATATCAAGACAGAAAAAGAGATGGGAAAAAAGATCGAGGAGATCAACAATGCAATAATCGAGTCAGGAGGAGGGCGTGTCGAACTTCCAAAAGAAGGAACTGTAGGCAGTAAAACAGGTGTTCTTCCGCTTTCTGGGGATAAAACAGTTCGTGTGCCAAATGCTACTGAAAGCATGTATCTTGCCCAGGCAGTTGAGTCAGTAAAAGTATCAGGAATGCTCCCAAAAGCAATAAAGCCTGAAAACATTAAATTCTATATTACGAATGCATCGACAAACTTTACTTATAAGGACGGTATTTTGACAATAAACATAAGTGAATCTGAGATATCTCCGAAAGGTTCTTTGATATTTGATCCTGTTTACAATGTTGAAGAGATCATACAAACAGTGATACATGAAGCAGCCGAGGTCAGTTCCGGGCTGTCTTTTAAAGATGCCCACAGCGTTGCCACTCAGGTTCAGAATATTGACTGGTCAAAAGTCAAAAAAGGGAGGATCCCTTGCGTGGTAACTTCTGACGGGACTGTGATAATGGTAAGAAAAGGATCTAATCAGGGCTATTTCTATGAAGTTGTTGCTGATGTCCGTCTAAGCGGGCTTGATGTATCTGCCGACGGTAATTTACTTGAAAATGGCAAGAAAGTAAGCATCTTTGTTGATAAGAACGGTTCAGTGTGTAAACAAACATCGTCAAAGAATGTGCAAATGCTTAATTCTAACGGCGACTGGGTGAAGGTTAAAGCAGAAAAGAGTGGAAAGAGCAATAAATCCGAAAAGCAATTGACAGAAATTGAACTCAGAGCTTTGTCTGATCCAAAAATATATGAAGAAATAGAAAAGAGTCTGAAAGACTGGGAAGGCAAACTCAAAGAGCTTGTGAACAGCAAGGAATTCCAGGAAAAGCTGAAGAACGATCCTGAGGCAAAGGAGATATTCAAAAAATATCTTGAGATCAAATCAACCCCAACAAATTCAAAGATAGTGTCTATCAATATTGGCGGGTTTATTACAGGGTTTATTGCTATGTACGGAGCCGAAGAAGTCTGTGAATTGCTCGAGATCGAGAATCCAAGGCTTAGATTTGTTTTGTCTATAGGGGCCATGGAAATGTTCTCAAGACCTGGGAATCATTTTATGGAAAGATTACTAAAATCTTCAGAACAGTTAGAA
>CAZWKB010000002.1:24646-29507 GCA_964633925.1 uncultured bacterium | reverse complement strand
GATGGTGAAGTCTTTTGAAGGTGTTTCTAAGTTCAAAAAAGTGCTTGGAGGAATAAAAGGATTTGCTACAGGTTTTTGCCAGATAAATGCAGCTAATATATTATATGATCTTGCCTTAAAAGCTACAGGGCTAGAAAAAACAGTATTAGGAAGCGAAACAGCAAAAATGATCGTTCCGATAACGGGATTGACCGCCTGGCAGATACTGGGGCAGACCGTTGCGAAAAAAGCCGTAGCGACAGTATCTTCGAGTATTGTTGGTAGGCTTGCATTTGGCATTGGCGTTGTAAACACTTTGGATATTTCAAGTCTTTTTGTAATATCAGATTACGGGAGAAGCGTTAATGCAAGGGCTTCAAAACTTGCTCAAGATCAAAGAGGCCGTTCAGAAAACTTATTGGTTAATGCTTCATGGCTAGTAATGAGTGGGCTGCATTATATTGCCCCTGGATATGGTGAATGGTCAACAGCTGAATCATTCCCTCAGATCAAGGCGCAAGTGATCGATGCAGATATTGAACAGTCAAAGGACTTTCAGATTGAGCTGTTCAGTTCGATTGCAGATTATATGAGAGGCAAAGGCTGCAATGCTTCATTCCTGACGGAAAAAGCAAAATTTGGCAACATTGTCAGGGTTTTGTCTTCAAGCAAGAAAACCATCGAAGACAGAAAAACCGCAGATATGAGCGATGTCACCGTCAAAGAAACAAAAGAGATATCAGAGGAAAAAATATTTGAAAAAGCTGTTCAATATTTAAGCGACCATAAATACGAAACTGAAACAAATGATAAAGGGGAGCAAGTCAGTATAACACTGGCATCAAAATCCGTTTTGAAGTATGTCAGAGAAAACTTTGACCAAAGCATAACAAAAAATGAGTATGCAGCAGTGATCGATAAAGGCATGAAGATATACTGGCAGAGCAATTTTGCAAGCCTGTATGTTATACAACCGTCAAAATACGGCAATGATGGAAAAGAGTTCGCAAAATTCAGGAATGATAAGACCAATGACAATATTAGGGATATGTTCAACAGCAACGGTACTTTGAAACAAGAAAAGGTTGGGGCTTTTATGGATTTTCTTGATATTAATAATGATGTGCCTGAGCACAAATCTACCATTATAGATAAAAAGATCGAAAGAGAATCTGAGAAAAACAAAAGGGATAATACGGACCTTAATTCGATAATGAATAGCAGTGAAAAGATCTCCTTGACGGATATAAAATTATATCCAAAACTGTATGATCAAGTTATCGATGTAATTCTAGAGTATGGCAACATCAATAAAATAATTGATGACCTTGATCTGAACAAGACAATTTATCCAAGCTGGGATGCATCGACTAAAAAGCAAGAAATTTCAAAGTTAAACGACATGTCTTTTACAATGCTTGTTGAAAGAGGAATAAACAATGCCTGTCCGGAGCTGCATGCAAAGCTGTCGATGCATGTTTCGACAAATTCGGGTCTTAGTACGAACTATTCGTTCAGCGGTACAATGGAATCAGGATCGATAGGGAGCATAAAAGCAGATGCATTGAAGAAAAAATGGGAAGTGCTAGAAGCAAAAAGAGTTAAGAACAGAAAAATAATGGAAAGGGTTTTTAGTGCGTTCACTGCCGCTGATGAACTTGCAAAGAATGCGACAAAATACGGAAGTATTAAAAAATGGAGGGCAGGGGACAATCCTAGCTCAGCGGCCCAAGAGATTCAGTATTGCTTATGGGGGCTTGGCAATAGGGGCAGGGTAGAAAGAAAGAAATTCACTGAGATCTATAAGGATAAAGCACAATTCATGTGGGACAGGGCGATTGCTTGTGGTTTGATAAATATGGATGGATGGATCAGCAGTTCTATAGATCTTGATGATCCTTCAAATATGCTGACGTCAGCTGATTATCGTTATACTAACTTTTTGCCATTTGGGCAGCAACAGAATATTGATATTTTTAAGGCAAGTATTACTCAAAACGACAGGGAACAATTCAATGCATTATTCAAAAAGCACATGACAGAGGCAGTTGACGGGATGTTGGGTGATGAGAGCTTTGCGGCAGTTGAAAAGTATTTGGGAAGAAAAACAAGCAAGACTGAGATAGATGAGAAGACAATGATCGAACTTGCAAAGAAGCTCAATGCAGATGCCGGAAAGTCAAGACAGCAAAAAACTGATGAACAGAGATTAGAATATAATAGGCGTATCCAGCAGGAATGGAGAGAAAAGAATTCTGACAATCTTGTTCCGGAGAAGAATTACAGATATAAATAGGACTTATCTGTTCTCAAGCAAATCCATGAGTTTGTTCGCAGTCATACGGATATCTTCAAAATCGCTTTGATTGTTTATATAAATAGGGGAATGTACATTAACTCTGATCTTGATATTTGGGAGTAATCTCAATAATCTTTTTAATGAAAACTTTATCTTTATGTCTGGGAAAATTATTGGGACTATAGGCAGAGATGTTGTTTTTGCAAGGAAAACACCGCCCTGCTTGGCGTCGACTGGCTTCCCTTTCACTTCTCCTCTTTTTGAATTAAGCAATAATACTGCCCCTTCATTTTTCAAATGTCTGATAATATTCATTGTATCCATGTTCTTTTTTGTCCCATCATCCCTGTCTAATAGAAGGTGCGGAATAGAATTATAAAAAACAGAATATGGGAACATGAAGGATTGTCTTCTTAAAACAAGCCTGAATCTATGCCTGATAATGCAAAAAAACATCAGGTATTGGGCTAGAGAGCTATTGCTTATGCCAACGAATATCGCTTTTGAATTTAGACTTTCTAAATCCCCAGACAGTTCAAATTCTACTCTTAATATTTCTCTTAAATAGACCTTGAATGTGTGCTTAAGAATATCCATTGAAAAATAAAGGCCTTTTTTTGAAAACGCTGATATAGCTCTGGTCAAGATAAAAAGCGGCATGAAAATCAATATAGTTATAGCGGTCTCATTTATCACGATTGATATGCTCCATAAGTTCCCGAAGAGTTGTTAGCTCCAAAAAACGGTGATTGAATAGTATTTGAGTTTTGTATTTTTCTTCAATAGCCGAGAATAATTCCGTTGCAACAAGAGAACTCATCATAATATCTTTATAAAACACCTTGTCGTCAAGTAGCACTCTTTTTTTTGGAAGCTGCAATACGCTTGCGGTGATCTGAGTTATTTTTTCTTCGGAAATCATTTTATATTTGAAATCTAGCAGAATGAAGAGAAGTTGTCAAATCTTAATCTTCCCCTCATAAATAGCCTTCCCGACAATGCACGAGTCGACGTTTTTATGAAGTTTTGAGAGTTTTTTGATATCTTCGTTTGTTGAAACTCCGCCGGAGGCAACAACAAGAGCATTTACCTGCGATGCAAATTTCTTAATACCTGAGAAGTTTGGCCCTTTCATCATGCCGTCTTTCGATATGTCGGTATATACAAATCTTTTTATCCCAAGATCGACAAGCCTTTGTGCTGCGTCGATCGCTTTTAATGAAGTTTTTTCTATCCAGCCTTTTGTAAGAATGATATTTCTCTTAGCATCAATGCTTACAGCCAATTTGTCGGCATATACTTCGCTTACGGTTTTGATAAAACTGAGATTTTCAAATGCAACAGTACCCAGAATTACTCTTGATACGCCGCTGTCGATAAGTTCTTTGATGGTGTCTTGATTTCTTATTCCTCCGCCAACTTGAACAGGAATTGACAGGGTCTTAGCTATCTTCTTAATTATTTCTATATTCTTTGGTTCTCCGAGCTTTGCTCCATCAAGATCTACAACATGAAGTCTCTTATAACCTTCATCCTGCCATTTCTTTGCGGCATCCAGAGGGTTTTCATAATATACCGTGACTTTTTCATAGTCGCCTTTTTGCAGACGCACGCATTTACCGCCAAGTATATCAATTGCCGGAATTACTTCAAACATCATTTACACATCTCCCCAAAGTTTTTTAATATCTTCAACCCGTTATCAGAGCTTTTTTCAGGATGGAATTGCAAAGCGAATATATTGTCTCTGGCAACTGCCGAACAAAAATCCGATCCGTACTGTGTTGTTGCTAGGATATCATTTTTATCTGCCGGTTCACAATAATAGGAGTGGACGAAATACATTTTTGGGGATGCGGGCAATCCATTAAATATGCCATGCGTCTTTGCGACGGAAATATTGTTCCACCCCATATGCGGGATTTTTATATGTCCCGCAGGGGCACCATGTTGGGATTTGGGATTTGGCCTGCCCGCCTTGCCAATTTGTTCGGTGTGGCAGGCGGGGATTTGGGGTTTAAACAATTTAACTAAGCCCTTGATTATACTGAGTCCGGATTCCTTGCCTTCCTCACTGGAATCAAATAACAACTGCATGCCAAGACATAGGCCTAAAAAAGGTTTGCCTTTTGTTAATTCGTTTTTTATAAGATCGATGAGGTTTTTGTTTTTTAATTCCTGAATGGCAGGATCAAATGCGCCGACCCCTGGGAGAATTATTCCTGTTGCATCTTTTATTTTTTGTTGGTCAGAGGTGATTATCGCATCAAAACCAAGTTTTTCAAGAGCTTTTTGAACGCTTCTAAGATTGCCAGCACCGTAGTCTATTATTGCTATTTGGTTTTTCATATTGATAAGTGTTCCAGAAAAATCCCAAATCCCAATGACCAAATTCCAACAATGGATCCCTCGCAAGCTCGGGATGATATTTGATGTTTTAATATGTCCCGTAGGGACACCAAGTTGGGATTTGGGATTTGGACATTGGGATTTAGTTTTATAGGCATAGCGCAATAGCTCCCATGACGCCAACATTTTTTTTCAACTTGGCCGGAAGTATTTTTACAGGAATACCAGAAAGCG
>CAZWKB010000002.1:12611-24636 GCA_964633925.1 uncultured bacterium | reverse complement strand
GAGAATTTTGACAGGTATGCCTTTTAGAGATTTTTCTTTAACGGTTTTTTTAATGGAACTAAATAGGGGCGTTCCAAAACTGGACACTCCTCCTCCGACAATAATTGCTTGAGGGTTGATAATATTCACTATGTTTGCAAAGGCTGTTCCTATCAGCATCCCTGTATATTCGATCTCTTTTAATGCTTTTTTGTTGCCTTTGTTTGCCATTTCTTCCAATGTTTTAGGTTTAATTCCGGATCTTTTTTCTATAGCAGGCCCCGCAGCCAATCCCTCTATATGCCCTTTTTGTCCGCAGCTACATTTTTGTCCATTGATATCAATAACCATATGCCCAACTTCTCCTGCGCTGCCTGTTGCCCCACGGAAAAGTTCATTATTGATTATTATTCCGCCGCCAATGCCTGTTGAAACTGTTACATATACAAAGGAATGGAAAGGCTTCCCTGCGCCAAGCTTTTGTTCTGCAACAGCAGCACAATTTGCATCATTTTCAAGAAAGACCTTCTTTCCAAGTCTTCTTTTTAGAATATCCCTCAATGGAACAACTTTCCATCCGGGAAGATTTGGAGCGTTTGATACTGATCCTGTTTTTTCGTCAACAGGACCGGGAGCCCCAATCCCAATGCTTTCAACCTCTTTTAAATTAATTCCAGATTCAGAACAAACCATTGAGACAGTTTTTACTATTCGATCCACAACATGTTTCAACCCTTTGGATGCTTCAGTAGGTATTGATAATATATGTAGAGGGTTTCCTTTTTTATCGGCAATGGCGGTGCATATTTTCGTGCCTCCCAAATCTATACCTATGACATAGTTTTTCATATAGAGATTATACCACCAGGCATGAGACAAAATCCCAACAATGTGCGTAGCACACATTGTTGGGATTTGGACATTGGGATTTGGGATTTCTTTGATGGTGTATAATAATTATCGGAGGTAACACAATGGCAGAACAGGAAATTAAAATTACCCTTGATGAAAAGACCTCAGCTGGCGTGTATGCAAACGCCGCCTTGATATCCCATAATGAAAACGAATTTGTGATGGATTTTATGTTCGTTCATCCACCTGCAGGGAAGGTGAACTCCCGAGTAATAATGTCTCCCGCACATGTAAAGAGATTTTTAACTGCACTCGAGCAAAATGTTAAAATGTTTGAAAGCAATTTAGGAACGATCAAAGAGATCAAGGATACCCCGGACTTTAGAATAAACTTAAGTAACAATTAATATGAACCAAGAAGAAAAAGGTTATTTTTTTGATGAGTCTGCTTCTGAAAGATTGTTTCTAAGGGAGAAATTCCTTTCTACCTTGAGATGGGGAATTATTGTCTGGCTTTTTATCTGGTCGTTTATCCCCAGCAGCATAGAAATTCCGCAATTTTTATTCTATACCGTTCTAGGTGCATGGTCACTATATAATTTATTCATTACGATATTGGTTCCCATGAGATACAAGACGGTTCTTTCTGCCCTGACATTTGTTATCGATCTCATAATAATAACTGTCGGAGTTTTCGTCACCGGCGGAGTCAACTCTGAATTATGGCCTCTCTATGTGTTTCTTATTGTTTCAACCTCTATGATAGGGGAGATACGAGCAGAGCTTATCCTTTTGGGATTTGTATCAATGCTATATTTCTTCTCTACAAGTTTTAGCATTGCATCTTTAAACTATGCCCCAATAATGTTTAGCAGATTGTGCAGCTTTTTCGTTTTTGGTATGTTGTCACACTATATCTTTGGTGTTGAGCGTAAATTCAGGGAAAAAGCCGAGCTGGCTTCAAAAGAAAAAACAGAAATATATGAAGAAGTTACAAAGCAAAATCAAGAAACGCAGAAAAAGATGTCAGAGACAATGGACCTGCTGAAAAAAAGAGTGATTCATCTTGAAAAGCTTTTCAAGATCAGCAGTGCGGTAAGTTCCAATATGGAACTTGGACACATTTTGTCTTCGATAATGGACGGAGTAAAAGAGGATCTTGGTTTTGACAGAGTTGGGATCTTTGAAGTTGATGAAGAAACCTGCATCATCAGAGGAAGAGTTGGTATCAACAGGGACGGTAAAACAGAAAATATAGACGATCAGGTCTTTTCTCTTTCATCTAAAGACAATAATTTTTCAAAGATCGCTTTTGGAGATCTGGAATTCTTTTTCACTGAAGATGCAGAAAGCAGTTTGCCAGAATCTCACAAGAAATATATGCAACCAGGGGTAAAACATAATCTTGTTGTTCCAATGAAAGCAAAGAACAAGGTTATTGGAATGATAGCTGTAGATAATGTGATTTCTAACAGGCCGATCAGCCAGGACGATATGCTTCTTTTGAAAACATTTGCCGATCAGGCTGCAGCGGCTCTTCACAATGCAAGAATGTTTGGACGAGAAAGAGAAACTGCTGTGCGTTTAAAAAAACTTGAAGAATTAAAAGATCATTTCCTGTCAAAAATGTCGCATGAACTAAAAACGCCACTTGCTTCAGTAAAAGAATCTGTAAACCTGTTGGTCAATAATGTACTTGGCGCAGTAACTCCAGAGCAGGGTAAGTTTCTCAATATAGCAAAAAGCAATGTAGAGCGTCTTTCGGTTCTCATTGAAGAGATGCTGGATAGTGCAAGGATAGAAGCAAAAGCCCTAAAGCTTGAGATCGGGCAGTTTGATCTCCGCTCTGTGGCTGAAGAAGTTGTTGGGGAAATAGGTCCTCAAGCGGAAAAGAAGAATATTATTATTAAGTTTGCTTCAGAAAACAGGCCCGTTATTCATGCTGATAAGAGAAAGATACACAGAGTCCTTTCAAATCTTGCAGGTAATGCAATAAAGTATAACAATACGAATTCTGAAGTGATAATCCATATTGATGAGAATGAAAAAGAAGCCTTCGTTTGTGTAGAAGATCACGGAATAGGCGTCGAACAGGAAAATATCGGCAGGGTATTCGAAAAGTTTTTCCAAATTGAAAACTTAATGTCCAGCAATGGCAACGGAGTAGGTCTCGGTCTCTTTATCGCAAAAGAGATTGTGGAAGCTCATGGCGGGCATATTTGGGTAGAAAGTCCCGGGAATGGGCTTGGATCAAAATTCTGCATAACACTTCCAAAAGGATAAAACGTGGAACCATTTCGACCGACATTTGCGGAAATAGACCTTGAACGTCTTTCGCAAAATATAAAAAACATAAAAGGACTATTGTCTTCTTCCACTATGTTCATGGCAGTTGTTAAAGCAAATGCTTATGGGCATGGCGCTATTGAAGTGTCAAAAACCGCCGAAGCTGCTGGGGCAGATTTTCTTGGAGTTGCCTCCCTTGGAGAGGCGATAGAGATTCGTTCTGCACTGATAAAACTTCCTATTCTTGTTTTGAGTGAAGTCCCCATAGAATATGTTGAGCGATTAATAAATGCTCAGATAACTCCCACCGTCTATACATATGAACTTGCCAGCGCTATCTCTGATATTGCACATCAAAAAAATGTAAAAGTAAATGTTCACATCAAGATAGATACAGGAATGGGTAGAGTAGGCATTGGATATAAAGAAGCTACTGATCTTGCCAAAAAGATATCTTCATTACCCAATATTGTCATCGAAGGTATTTTTACACATTTTTCAACGGCTGATGATCTTGAGAATAACTTTATTAACGATCAGTTTGAAAAGTTCCTTTCAGTAATTGAGGAGCTGAAAGCTGTTGGGATAGATCCTGCAATAAAGCACTGTGCCAACAGTGCTGCCACGATATTTTTCCCAAAGACACATCTTGATATGGTAAGAATAGGCATTGCTATGTATGGATTGCCTCCTGTATCAAAAACAAATGAACCTATTGATCTTTTGCCTGTTCTATCTTTCAAAACGAAAGTACTATATTTAAAAGATGTTCCTGCAAATACTCCATTGAGCTATGGGGCGGCCTATGTAACAAAGGACCAAACAAGGATAGTGACTTTGCCTGTTGGTTATGCCGACGGGCTTTCAAGGGCTTTGTCAAACAGAGGCATAGTAATGATTAACGGTAAAAAATATCCTATCGTTGGCAAGGTAACCATGGACATGATACTTGTTGACACAGGACATGATAAAATTGAAAAAGGTGCGGAAGCAGTCATTATTGGTGAACAACACGGCCAAAAAATCACGGCTGATGATATTGCCGGACTGGATGAAACAATCAATTATGAAGTTGTCGCGGGTATAGGAAAAAGAGTTCCAAGGGTTTATATCTAGGTTGGGATTTGGTCATTGGGATTTGGGATTTTATTAAAATGTCATACATTTCTCTATACAGAAAATATCGTTCGCAGAATTTTGACGAGATAATCGGTCAAGATGCGATTATTACTACGCTAAAAAATGCGATTTCTTCAAATAGACTTTCGCATGCATATCTTTTTACGGGACCAAGAGGTACAGGCAAAACATCTACAGCAAGAATATTTGCAAAAGCACTTAACTGTTCTGACAAACAAGGGCTAAATCCTTGCGGAAGTTGCTCCCAGTGCACAAAGATAACGTCAGGGCAAGCGCTCAATGTTATGGAAATTGATGCGGCATCAAATAGAGGGATTGATGAGATCCGTGACCTGCGCGACAAGATTAAATACAAACCTGTAGAGGGCACTTACAAAATATATATCATCGATGAAGTACACATGCTAACTGATCAGGCTTTTAATGCATTATTAAAAACTCTTGAAGAACCGCCTGCTGATACTGTTTTTATTTTGGCAACAACCGACCCTCAAAAAGTTCCTGTGACAATTGCGTCTCGATGCCAAAACTTTGATTTTGGAAGGATCCCTCTGGATGAGATCGTTTCTCATCTTGAAAAGATCGCAAAAACAGAGGGGATTCAAATAGAAAAAGATGCGATCAACATGATCGCCCGTTTTTCTGAAGGAGCGCTCCGAGATGCTCTCTCTTTGCTTGATCAGCTTTCATCTTTTTGTAAAGACAATAGATTAAATAGGGATTTTTGACTTTGCCCACAAATTTGTATTCAAATTGCAGGATAAAATTACCTTTCATCTTTTTGTAAAGAAACCATAAAGCTGTCCGATGTTGTCATGGTTCTCGGAGTGGCTGAGCCGGAGTTTATTTTTGATATTTCAAATGCAATACTGGAAAAGTCAGACAAAAAACTATTTGAATTGGTAGATAAGTCCATTGTTCAGGGAGTAAGCGTTCCTCAGCTGACAAAAGATCTCATTATGCATTATCGGAACTTGTTATTCGCAAAGATCGGTGCCGATGACATCATTGAGCTTGCAAAAGAGCAGATAGTCAGATTGAAACAGGACAGCGGCAAATATTCAACGGCTCAGATAAGAAGCATTTTAAAGGCATTGTCAGGAGCAGAAGTTGATATGAAATGGCATCAAAATAACAGGCTGGTCCTTGAGGTTGCCTTGATGGAAATGATAGAAGTGGAAAGTTTGAAAGTTGAAAGTAACGGTGTAGAGACGCATGGCAATGCGTCTGTACGAAAAGAAGAAGAAAAAAATATTGTAGTTAAATCTCAACCCGTTGTTGTTGAAAAAACGGTGTTTATATCTGAAGGCGGGGATCTCCCATTGATAATGTCTGTATGGAAGCAAATATTAGAAAAAGTAAAAGAAAAAAGTTTGTTTGGTTTTGTTTCCTTGTGTGAAGGAGAGCCTGTTGGATTCGACCATAAAGGCCACCTGATGATAAAATTTAGAAAAGGATATTCTTTTCATAAGTCCAGAGCAGAGGAAACAAAGAACAAGGTTGCTCTTGATGAGGCGATAAAAGAATTTGCAAATTTACAGATCGGAACCGTTTGTGTTATGGAAGGGGATTTTTCAGGCGATGCCGTACGAACCGCATCGCCTGTGCAGGCAAATCCCGCCGTTTCATTGGATGATGTTTTGGAGATGTTTGATGGGGAAGTGGTGAAATGATATTGAAAGTGGGCAAAATATTGTAGAGCCATGCCATGGCATGGCTGTACGAAAAAGCAAAAAAGATCAAAGAAAAGGGGGATGAATAAATGGATATGCAAGCGATGATGAAGCAGATGCAGAAAATGCAGGCCGACATGAAAGATATACAGTCTGAGTTGAAGGCAGAAATAATCAGCACAGGAGCAGGCAGAGGGGCCGTGTTGGTGAGTGTGAATGGAGATATGGAGATGAAGTCTTTAACGATAGATCCAAAACTGGCTCCTATGGACGACCCTCAAAGGCTTGCAGAAATGATAATGTTTGCTACTAATGAGGCGTTGTCAAAATCGAAAGAATCTGCAGCAAAAAAGATGGGAAAGATAGCCGGAGGATTAAATATCCCAGGATTAAACGGAATGTTGGGTAAATAGATGTCCCATTATCCAGCACCTATACAGAATCTTCTTGAGCAATTTACCAAAATGCCTGGTATCGGGCCGAAATCTGCGCAAAGACTTGTGTTTTATATTATGGGAGTTACTGAAGGAGAGGTTGACGTACTGTGCAGCAGGCTAAAAGAAGTGAAAACATTGGTTAAGCATTGTTCCGTATGCTATAACCTTAGTGCAGGCAATACATGTACGATCTGTGATGATGATAATAGGAATAAAAAACTCATTTGCGTTGTTGCCGAGCCAAAAGACCTTATCGCAATAGAGAGAACAAGAGAATATAAAGGCGTTTTTCATGTTTTGGGAGGAGTCATCTCTCCTCTAGATGGAATTGGTCCTGAACATCTTAGAATAAAAGAATTGATCAGGAGGGTTGGTTTGGATGGTGTTACTGAAGTCCTTCTGGCGCTAAACCCAACAACGGAAAGTGAGTCTACGATATTTTATCTGACAAAAATCCTTAAACCGCTGGGAGTTATTGTTTCAAGAATTGCATATGGATTGCCAATAGGATCTGATATGGATTTCGCTGATGAAGCTACATTGCTAAAGGCAATAGAAGGAAGGAGAGAGCTATTATGATCAAAACAATGAGGTGGTATTTTCAGTCTTGGATAGAAATAGTGTTAAGGCCGATATATTTCTTTACCTTTATGGAGAAGGGCAACGTTTCAAAGGAGTCTTTCTCATATATGCTGATTTCTTCTTGGCTTTTTAGTGCGGTATTAAGCTTTTTGGTATTTGTTATAGTTCTTCTTCCTATGTATTGGGTTCTGGTTGCAAACCTTGCTTTTAATAAATTCCTGACGGTTCTTCCGGTGTTTTTTCTCCTGTGTTTCATGTTCTATTGCCTTATTTTGTTAATTCTTGGAGGCGTTATGATAGGTGCAATTTTCGTTTTCTTCACCGTCATGGCTGCATTGCAAGACTTTGTGATGACAAAGATCCTTGGGGAAAAAGGAGAGATAAAAGAAACGATAAAGTCGTTCTATTATTCCACCTCTGTTCTTTTTTCCGGAATATTGATCTCTTCCATAGCCCTGCTTACAAAATATGGCTATATTTCAGGAGAAAACTTTGCTGCGGGAACAAATATTGTAATGTATCTATCGGCTGTTTATCTATGGGGGCTTTGGAGCATTGCGACAAAAAAGGTTTATAATACAACTCGATCGAAAGCCATTTGGGGCACTTTAATTGCGGTTTTATTGGTGGTATCATTACTAGTGTTGGTCAGCCTCAAATTTATTCCAATTTTAGAAAGGTGGATATCTTGATGAAAAAATTTACAGAAATACGCTGGCATGGAAGGGGCGGTCAAGGCGCAAAAACTGCTGCTTTATTGTTTGGAGATGCAGCTTTGGCACTTGGGAAGAATATTCAAGCTTTCCCTGAATATGGTCCAGAAAGAATGGGAGCTCCTGTAGCCTCTTTTAACAGAATATCCGACACCCCTCTTACGATACATTTTAATGTAACTGAGCCAGATATCGTGTTGGTTCTTGATCCGTCATTGATAGGAAAAGTTGATCCTACCTCAGGGCTTACAGAGAATGGCGTAATAATAGTCAACACTACAGAAGATGCAAAGGTTATCAGAGAGAAGTTAAAGCTTAAGGGAAGAAAGCTGTTCACAGTTGGAGCATCCGCTATATCGGTTGAGACAATAGGAAAAGATATTCCAAACACTCCAATGCTTGGAGCCTTGATCAAGGCAACTAATATCCTTGATTACGATCATTTCATAAAAGATCTAGAAAAAAAACTTACAAAGAAGTTCGCATTGAAGCCTGAAGTGATTCAAGGCAATTTGAACGCCGTTAAAAGAGCTTATGCAGAAGTGAAGGGAGAATAGTATGAGTAGCTTGAAAGGATGGAAAGAACTTGCAGAAGGAGATGTTTCAAAATCTGGGACTGCCGGACAATTTGAAACAGGAGACTGGCGCACAAGAAGACCTGAAAAGGACGAAAAGCTTTGCATAAATTGCATGTTTTGTTATATGTATTGCCCAGATTGTGCAATAGTGAAAACTGCCGACGGGAAAATGGATAAAATTGATTACAGATACTGCAAAGGTTGCGGCGTCTGCGTTTCTGTTTGCCCTGTGAAGCCTGTAAAGGCATTGAAGATGGTTTCAGAGAGATAGACATTGTAGAGACATGCCATGGCATGTCTGTACGAAAAGGCAATGATTTAATTTGAAATTTATAGATAATCGAGAGGAGAAATGAAATGTCCCAAATAGTTGCAAAAACAGGAAATGAGGCAATGTCCGAGGCCCTTCGACAGATCAATCCGGATGTAATAGCAGCATATCCAATAACCCCGGCAACAGAAATTGCCATGATATTTGCACAATTTGCTGCAGATGGTCTGGTGACAACAAAGTTCGTTACCGTTGAGAGTGAACATAGTGCGATGACTGCTACTATGGCAGCATCTGCATCTGGAGTTAGAGCGATGACTGCTACTTCATCTCAGGGGCTTGTATATATGTATGAAATGCTTCCAATTGCATCAGCTATGAGACTTCCAATAGTTATGCCTGAAGTAAACAGAGCAATAAGCGGACCTATTAATATTCATTGCGATCACTCAGACACTATGGCCGCAAGAGATTTTGGATGGATACAGATATTTTCAGAGAACAGTCAGGAAGCATATGACAATATCCTTCAGGCCATGAAGATCTCGGAACATGACAGCGTAAGACTTCCTTCTATGGTAACGACAGACGGTTTTATTATCAGCCATTGTATGGAAAAGATTGAAATGCTTGAAGACAAAGAAGTTCAGGAATATGTGGGAGAATTTAAAGCAAAAACAAACCTTTTAGATCTTGATAATCCTGTGACTTTGGGATCCCTTGATCTTCAGAATTACTATTTTGAACACAAAAGACAGATCGCAGATGCGATGGAAAAATCAAAAAAGATTATTCTTGAAGTTGGGAAAGAATTTGGTAAAAAGTTTGGAAGAGAATATGGCTTTTTTGAATCCTACAAACTGGAAGATGCTGAAGTTGCCATTATTTGTTTGGGATCAACAGCAGGAACAACAAAAGCAACCGTTGACGAGATGAGAGAAAAAGGCAAGAAGGTCGGACTTCTAAAATTAAGAGTATTTAGACCTTTTCCTGCTGAAGAAATTGCAGCTGCCATCGAGCATGTCAAAGCTGTAGCAGTTCTTGACAGATCAGACGGCTATGCAGCAGTTGGCGGACCATTGTTTACAGAAGTAAGAAGTGGAATGTATGGTCATAAGAAACAACCATCGATCGTAAATTATATTTACGGACTTGGTGGAAGAGAAATAAACGGACATGACATAGAAGATATTTTTGGCGATCTTATAAAAATTACAACTGATGGCGTGAAAGAGTCAGTTATGTATAAAGGAGTGAGACAATAATGGCAACAATAAAAGAATTAGTAGCTAGAGAAGACAGGCTGACTGGTGGACACAGAATGTGTCCTGGATGCGGAGCCCCAACAATTGTTAGACAAGCGCTTATGGCGATCAAAGAGCCAGTAGTCGTTGCTTCTGCAACTGGATGTCTTGAAGTTTCCACAACCATATTTCCTTATTCTGCATGGAAAACTCCGTTTATTCATACAGCGTTTGAAAATTCTGCCGCCACAATTTCAGGCGTTGAAACTGCATATCAGGCACTTAGATCTAAAGGAAAGATAACTCAAGAGATAAGATTCTTGGCTTTTGGTGGAGACGGCGGAACCTATGATATTGGGTTTCAATCTTTGTCAGGTGCGGTAGAAAGAGGACATGATTTCCTTTATATTTGCTATGACAATCAGGCCTATATGAATACGTCTGTACAGAGATCCGGAGCTACCCCAATGGGAGCTCATACGACAACTGAACCTTCCGGTAAGATTTCTGGCGGAAAAAAGATGACAAGAAAAGATCTGACAGAAATTATGATTGCGCATGAAATTCCATATGTAGCCCAGAGCACATCTGGAAATTGGATGGATCTTACAAAAAAAGTAGAAAAGGCTATGTCTATAAGAGGTCCAAAATTTATAAATGTTCTTCAGCCATGTCAGCTTGGATGGGGATATCCTATGGAGATGACAGTGGATCTTGCAAAATTGGCAACAGAAACATGTTATTGGCCAATTTATGAAGTTGAAAATGGTGTTTATAAGATCAACTATAAACCAAAAGAAAAAAAATCAATAGTAGAATTCTTAAAGCCACAGAATAGATTTAAACATTTATTCAAGCCTGCAAATAAGGACATTCTGGATGCGCTTCAGGCTGAGATAGACAGAAAATGGGCTTTGCTTCTTAAAAAAGAAGAATGCTTTGGAGCAAAATAAGGAGGGCATGAAATGAATCAGAAACAATTAGCAGAAAAATTAGCAAAAAAATATAATGGCAAAATTAATCATATGGAAAACATCCTTGAATCAACAATAGAAATGATCACTGATGCAATGGCAAAGGGTGATAAGGTAAGGCTTGTCGGTTTTGGAAATTTTGCAGTAAAGAACAGAAAAGGCAGAATTGGACGAAATCCAAGAACCGGAGAAAAAATGGATATTGCTTCAACAAAATGTCCGGTATTTGTTGCCGGTTTTAATTTGAAAAAGGCGGTAAAAGGAAAATAAGTGGTTGAAATCAAGATCACTGATGCCATTAAGAGCCTTTTAGAAATACTCCCGATAAGAATCAAAGATAGAATATACTCTTCAGTAGATTTTTCCGACATGATAGAAGTAATACTGGATCTTGGCAAAATGCCTGAGATCCGGTTTAAAGATAAAGTCTACTACATGGATAAAGAAATAGTCTCGCAGGATGATATAGATCATGTCACTTCCAATGTTGGAATGTTTACCGCTGATAACAGGGCAGGAATAGAGAGAACTCTTCACAGGATATCTGCTATCAGAAATAGAACTGGGAAAATAATCGGGCTAACTTGCAGAGTTGGCCGTGTTGCCCACGGGACGATAGATATTATCAAAGACATCATCAAATCAAACAAAAGCATATTATTTTTAGGACCTCCCGGAATAGGAAAAACGACAAAACTCAGAGAATCTGCGCGAGTTCTTAGTGATGAACTTGGCAAGAGAGTTATTGTTGTTGATACGAGTAATGAAATTGCTGGTGATGGAGACATCCCTCATGAAGGAATTGGCAAAGCAAGAAGAATGCAGGTACCAACTACAGAAAAACAACACGCAGTAATGATTGAGGCTGTTGAGAACCATATGCCTGAGGTTATCATCATAGATGAAATCGGAACGGAACCTGAAGCTGATGCTGCAAGAACTATTGCCGAGAGAGGAGTAATTCTTATCGGTACAGCTCATGGAATAACTCTTGATAATCTGGTTACAAATCCCACTCTTAGCGATCTTATTGGTGGAATTCAATCTGTTACTCTTGGGGACGAAGAAGCAAAAAGAAGAAAAACACAAAAAACAATTCTTGAACGAAAAGCAGCTCCAACTTTCGACGTTGTGATAGAGATAAAAGAACGCGATGTCATGGCAATATATAAAGATACCGCTTCGGCCGTGGACCAGTTATTGAGAGGTAAAAAACCAGTCCCAGAACTTAGGACGAGAAAAGAAGATGGAGAAATAGAGGTAAAAGAAAGTCCTGTTATTGAAGAGATCCTCGAA
>CAZWKB010000002.1:0-12601 GCA_964633925.1 uncultured bacterium | reverse complement strand
ATCCCCGAAATAGAAAAAGAAGAAATAAATTCAATTGTTGCTGAAAAAAATGATAATACCACACGGATATTTTCATTTGGGATAAACAATAGCAGAATGCAGAAAGCGATATATCTGTATGGGATTGATGCTGAGGTAACAGATAGAATTGATGAGGCAAATATTATTTTATCTGTAAGATCGAAATCTTCTCATGGTTCAAAAGTAGCTAATATGGCAAGAACTCACAAAATCCCTTTACATGTAATTAAGAGTAATACCGATTCCTGAGGGCTTAGCCCGTCAGTAATTTTAAAATGATATTGCGATTTCTCAAAAATCATTTTAAAATTACTGACGGGCTAAGCCCTCAGGAATCTTCATCTTTTGATGAAGTGGATGCTGCCATAAAAGAAGCAATTAAGACAGGAAAACCGATCGATCTCAGTCCTCAAGATGCATTTGTACGAAAGCTGCAACATCAGATAATTCAAAGACATGAACTAAATTCACACTCGTACGGCGATGAACCTAATAGGAGGGTGAGGATATACCCCAGATAAAAAAATCCCAATTTCCAAATCCCAAATCCCAACGAGGAATCGCTTCGCGATATATTTGAAATTAAAATAAAAATGTGCGTAGCACACATTGTTGGGATTTGGTCATTGGGATTTGGGATTTTATTGACTGTATTCCAAATGTTTCAACCATTTAGCATCATCTTTGGCAGGATAGTCACTTCGAAAATGTGCTCCTCTGGATTCTGTCCTGTCATGTGCTGCGTGACAGATAAGCTTTGAAACCAATAACATATTTCTGAGTTCTATCTCATCGGCAATAGATCTTTTTATTACAGGAGTATTATTTGATAATATAGTATCCTGTATATCATTCAGCATGCCGCATGCAGTTTCCAAAGAAGTTTTGTTCCTTACAATACCGACATGATCCCACATAAGTTTCTTTATAGCGTTTTTAAGCTTTTTTGTTTCATTTATTGATATTGCAGGTTTGTCCAAAGATACTTTACTCTCATCAATGTCAACGTATTTTATATCCTGTATGAATTCATTTGCGGCTATTGCTGCTCTATGGCCAAACACAACTCCTTCAAGCAGGGAATTGCTGGCAAGACGGTTTGCTCCATGAACTCCTGAAGACATTGCTTCTCCAGCAGCCCAAAGTCCTTTTATATTTGTTGCTCCAAACAGGTCTGTTTTTATCCCTCCCATAAGAAAATGAGCTGCCGGGGCGACAGGGATGTCATCATGTGAAAGATCCAATCCGATTTCCTGGCATGTTTTATATATCGTAGGAAATCTTTTCTTCACTTTGTCAGGATCTATCTTGCTCAGGTTGAGGTGGACATGATTGGAATCACTTTTTTTCATTTCTTCAAATATTGCTCTGGCAACAACATCCCGTGGGGCTAATTCTGAAATAAATCTTTCACCTTTATGATTAAGGAGAATGGCTCCTTCTCCTCTTACGGCTTCAGAGATCAGAAATTGAGGGAAGGCGATCTCTTCTCCAAGGGCTTTAAAGCTGACAAGCGCTGTCGGATGGAATTGTACGAATTCCATATCACTGACAATTGCACCCGCTCTATAAGCGGCTGCGATGCCGTCTCCTGTAGCAAATTGAGGATTTGTTGTGTATTGATATATCTGCCCAGCTCCACCACTGGAGATTATAGTTGCTTTTGCTTTTATTATGATCTCTGTTTTGTTTTTTACGTCATAGGCTACTATCCCTTTGCATAAGTTGTTGTCGATTATGAGGTCCATGCAAAAAATGTAATTCTTTATTTCTACCAGTTTGTCTTTTATTACCTTTGCGGCAAGAGTTTGTGCAATTTCTTTCCCAGTATAATCTCCGGCATGCAGAATTCTTCTTTGTCTGTGAGCTCCTTCGATGTTTAGCTCAAAGCCTGTAGCTGTTTTGTCAAAATTCGCTCCCATTTCGATCAATTCTTTTACCCTGTCGATACCGTCTTTTACTAGAACATCTACAGCGGGTTTGTCGCAAAGGCCTGCGCCTGCAATGAGAGTATCTTCAAGATGGAAAGTTGTTGAGTCGCTTTTTTTGTCGAGAGCAACAGCGATTCCCCCCTGTGCTTTTTCCGTTGCGGTTTCTTCGGTCTTACCTTTTGTTATTAAAATCACACTTCCATATTTGCTGGCCTGCCGTGCAGCCGTAAGGCCTGATATTCCACCTCCAACAATGAGAAAATCGCAATTGAAAAAGTTCATAATTAGATGTATTATATCACTTAGTATGATCGACATAGAAAAAGGCGGAGAGCTAATAAGATTCATGAGTGAAAACCCTGTTTTTAAGGGTTCAGGCTTACTTGTTATAGGGGTTTTGTCCTTATTATTTGCATATTGGATCAAAAAAAGGGGAACAAAGCTTGATTATGGTTATTGGGTTTTTGTGTCCTTATCCGTTTTTATTATATTATTTGGTACATACATTCTAATGTTTAGACCTCTTTGGTGGACTCCTCCGGTATAAATCCCAATTTCCAAATCCCAAATCCCAACAAGGAAGAAATATTATATAATTGATATTGATCGTTAGATATTGCGGGATCGTCTAATGGTAGGACGACAGTCTCTGAAGCTGTCTATCTTGGTTCGAATCCAGGTCCCGCAGTTTAATCTTTAATTAGTGTGACCAATCCATGTCGCGGGACCTGTCCCGCAGACCTCAAACAACATTCGATAGCCCTGCTTTTGGAAAAGTCTATTATATCGAAAAGGTGTCGGGACCTGTCCCGCAGAGACGCCACCTGTTCACTTCTTGTAGCGCACTTGCAATTAATTATAAAGTAATTATAATATAATTATGAGTGATATTCGTTTCTTATGGGATCCAAAAAAGAATCTTGCGAATACAAACAAGCATGGCATTTCTTTTGAGGAAGCCCAGACGGTATTCTACGATGAAAATGCACGTTTGTTCTCTGATGATGAGCATTCCATCGAGGAAGAACGATTTATCTTGCTAGGTTTCAGTCAGATATTGCACTTGTTAGTTGTCTGTCATTGTTACAGACAATCAGACAAAGAGATCCGAATATTTTCTGCACGTAAGGCAACGAAGAAAGAATCACAATATTATAAAGGAGATGAATAATAATGAAACAAGAGTTTGATTTTTCAAAAATGAAAAGTGTAAGGAATCCTTATCCTAAAATGCTTAAGAGCCAGATAACTATAAACCTTGCCAATCCAACCATTGACTATTTCAAGCAATTAGCAAGTCAATCTGGCATAAAATATCAAAGTCTAATTAATATGTATCTTACTGAATGTGCTGCTAAGCGAAAAAAGATTCATTTGATGTGGAAATAAACCTAGTTACCACGTTCCAGCTTGTCATAAGCGGGGCTTTTGCTATTAGGACGTTTGTCGGGACCTGTCCCGCAGACCTGATTTGACAATTCCCAGCTCTAAATTGTATGATTAGCAATCATGATACAAATGTTTTTAATATTGGATTTCATATTAGTATCGTTCCTAGCTTTCTGTATATATGCAGTAACTCATCCTGACGAGATCGTGCAGTTTACGATTGGCAAATACAAAAGATCTATGAAATTCTATGGTTTTGAAGCGGATATAAAAACATCTGAGAAATCTATAAAAATAATAAAGGTTGGTCATGCAATTATTGCAATAATTATTGTTATGTACTTGATCGTTATTAATTACTTCCTTATCTAAATCTTTCACTATTAAAATGCAAGTTTTAGTCACTCATTACGATATATATAATGTAGGCCTGCAGCGGTGAGTTATCACTAATTGCTCCGCTATATAAATGTGCTAAATAGTAAGGACAGCGCAAGCTGGGTCAAGTCCCGCTCATGGCGGGACTATTTTTTTGTCTGAAGTCTTATTGGCTCAATGTTGATCGTTCCTTTTTCACTGATCAGCATTATTTGCCCCTCGTCTATATTGCAGGAAATATTCATATTTCGATCAGCTATTGTCTCCAAAGCTTGAGTCTCTTTATGGTTTAATTGAATTACCGTCAAATTGGATTTGTTTCGGAATAACTCTTGATTATTAGTCCACCACTGAGCGCCACTAGAACCATAGACAAAAAGCACAACTTGCTTTGCCTTAATGCAGGCTCTTGTAATTGTTCTTTCTCTTGGCTGGCCGATTTCTATCCAAAGAACAATTTCCCCGGTCAGATCTTTCTGGTATAGCGTTGCATCATCTTCGCTTATGCCTTTGCCAAAAGTTAGAGCCTCATCAGCGTAGAATGCAAATGCCAACAAACGGATCATCAATCGCTCTTCTGTTTCTGATGGGTGTTTTGCCATTGTAAGGCAGTGCTTTTGATAATAATTACGATCCATATCGGCAATATTTAGAGTTGCTTTATATACTGTTGCTTTGAGAGCCATAATGAAATGATAACATTTAAATCCCAAATCCCAATTTCCAAATCCCAACAACGTATCGCTTCGCGATATATTTGAATATTTTCAATAGTATAATATACAAATGCCCACCTACATTATCGATGGATATAACGCTATATATAAAATTCCAGAAGCAAAAGCACATCTAAATACCAGTCTTGAAAAAGCGCGAAATATACTGGTAGGAATAGTTGCGAAATTAGAAGCTGATTCAACTATAGTCTTTGACGGAAAAACGGATGCGCATTATGGGTCTCAAAGTTCCATCAGTGGGGTAAGAATAATATTTACAGATACAAATGAAGAGGCAGACGATCGTATTGCGGAAATCCTTCGGCATTCAAATAGCAATAAAAACACTTTAGTTATATCAGATGACAATAGAGTTGCAAACTCTGCAAGAGCATTCAACGCCAAATCAGCACCAGTGAGTGTTTTGTTGAAGAAGAAGAATAATAGATACGATAATCGTAGGGGCGCGGTGCCCGCGCCCTTAAACAAAGGTAATAAGGGTATCATGAACTCAATAACGCAAGAATTGATAAAGAAATGGATCAAGAAAACTCGACCATAATAATGATAAAATGATAACAAGTGGCAGATCAATCAACAAATCCTGAAAATAATAGTCCTTTGGCAAAATGGAAATACTGGATCATATTGTTATGTACAGTGCTTGTCATAGTGTCAGGATTCTTTGGCGTTTTTGCTTCGTTTGTTATGAACCGCTTGTCTGTTTTTGAAATGATCTTTACTTTAGCTCCAAATGGAACTCTGATGCCTGAGATGAATGTGTTAATCCTTGGCATTGATGGCAATGGAAGGGGCGGACGATCAGACACTACAATAGTTGTACATGTAAACAAAGACGGCAAAAGCATCGGACTTGTTTCTATCCCTCGCGATACTATGGTTGTTATTCCCGGAAGAAAACTTGACAAGATCAACCATGCATATGCATTTGGAGGTCCGGAATTGGCTTGTGAAACTACATCTGCTTTTCTGAATATTCCAATAAGGTACTATGTAAAGATCACAACGGAATCTTTGATAAAGCTTATTGACAGCATTGGAGGAATTGAAATTGATGTTAGTAAAAAAATGTATTATACAGACAAAGTTCAGGGGCTGTATATAGATCTCAAACCGGGTATGCAGCATCTGAATGGACGTCAGGTTGTTGGATATATGCGTTTTCGTCATGATAACGAGGGAGATTTTGGAAGGATGAAACGACAGCAACAATTTCTTGAAGAAGTAGGAAAGCAGATAATTCGTTCAAGAAATCCTGTTCAGACATACATGATAATAAATGATTTTATGGCAAATGTTGAGACAAATTTAACGGCTTCGCAGATCTCCTCTCTTGGAACTGTTGTAAGACAATGTTATGAAACAAATTCAATATTTTTGGCTCAGATAACAGGGGACTCTGCTAGAATTAACGGCGTCTATTATATGCAACCTAATGCGGATGTCGTAAAACAAGTAACGGAAGAATACCTAAAAGACAAGGAATAGTATTATTCATGAGTAAATTACGTCCATATATTCCATTACTAATTATTTTCTGCATATTTCTCATAATATGGACAATATTCGATCTTTTCATAAGCGGCGGAGCCTTTGTCGCAGGTAAGATAAGTCCAAAGCTTGTTAAGCTAGCATCTATCGTCGCGTTTATTGATGTTGTTTTTTTTCTTCCTTTGTCATTTTTCAGTAAAACAAAGTTAATAGCTATGAGAGGATTCAATTCATCTGCTTTCATTTTTGGCATAAGTGTGTGGGTCTTTGCATTTGTGACAACTTATAATGTTCTCGGAGTTTTTGGAATATTCTTAGGTTTGATATTTGTTGGGGTTGGAATAATCCCCCTTGGGATTATTGCTGCCTTGGTATCCGGGTTGTGGCAATCATTGAATACTTTGATAATTGGAATGCTTTTAGTATATATCACACGATTGCTTGCAAAAAGGTTGGAAGGAAATAATAAACAGGGCAGCCACGATGGGAGTCTTCCTGGTTGGACCACAATTGATATGAAATAAAAAAAGCCCTCGGTTTTCACCGAGGGCTTCATTAAAGTATTCAGTTCAGATTAATATCTGTTGAATGATCTTCTGTCGCCGCCGCCATTGTTGTCTCTAGGTCTGTCAGTCTTGGCTCTGCCTTCATTGACTGTCAATTCGCGTTCGCCCCATTTATAACCGGCCATGCCAGCTATAGCTTTGGCTGCGTCTGCGTCTTCCATATCAACAAATCCAAATCCTCTTGACTTACCTGTGAACTTGTCATTTACGATCCTGGCTGACAATACAACACCGAATGCTGAAAACTTTTCAGTTAATTCTGCGTCAGTTGCTGACCAAGGTAAATTACCTACAAATATGCTCTTCATATCTAAAACTCCTTAATTAATATTTCCTGCTGAATAATGATGTAGAGGACCATTTGCGTGGATACACTCACAAAAAAAAAGAAGCAGAGACTTTTTTATTTCTCAATCATTTTCTCGACTCCTTTATAGTAACACATCCAATTTGTAAATGCAAGCGGTTTATTTTTTATGAGGCAAAAATCTTAATGTCTTGATTATGGGTAGGGCACATGCTATTATATAGAAGTAATTAATAGGAAATTGAATAGTGGGTGACCCCCACTTTTTGTTTTATATAAAGGGGTAATTAGTTTTATGAAAAAAATTGAAGGATTTGCAAACATGCTTGAAGTTATACACAAAGAACGTGGTATAGCAAAAGAAGTCATTATTTCTGCCGTGGAAGCCGCAATTGTATCTGCCAGTAAAAAAAGATTTTCAACAGGTGAAAACCTGAATGCGACAATTGATGAAGAGGGGAATGTTAAGCTTTTTGCAAAGAAGATCGTTACGGAAGTTGTTGAGGATGAAGAGCTTCATATCAGCCTTGAAGAAGCAAAGAAAATTGATAACGATATAGAAGTCGGAGCCGAGATGGTTTTTGACGTAACCCCTGAAGATCTGGGCCGATTGGCTGCTCAGACCGCAAAGCAAGTTATTATTCAAAGAATGAGAGAAGCAGAGAAGGATATCTCTTATGATGAATTTGTAAAAAAACAAGGTGAAATAGTTACGGCGATAATACAACAAAAAGAGATGAACGGATATCTGTTAAATTTGGGGAGAATCGAGACTCTTCTTCCTTATTCAGAAGTCAGTCCGCTCGAGACCTTACGAGTAAGGGACAGAATAAAGGTTTTTGTTGTAGAAGTGAACAAAACATCAAAAGGTCCTGTTATCATTGTTTCAAGATCTCATCCGGGGCTTGTGAAAAAGCTTTTTGAGCTTGAAGTACCAGAAATATCCGAAGGGGTTCTTGAAATAAAAAATGTAGTCAGAGAAGCAGGTAGAAAGACCAAGATATCTCTGACATCAAAGGATGCAAACGTAAGTGTTGTTGGAACATGCGTTGGACATATGGGCGCAAGGATACAAAATGTTGTCAAGGAACTTGGAAATGAAAGAATTGATATAATAGAATGGAAAGAAGATCCAAGACAATATATCACAAATGCATTAAGTCCGGCAAGACCGATCAAGATAGAGCTTAATAAAGAAGACAATTCTGCTTTGGTTATTGTTCCTGACAGTCAATTATCTCTTGCTATCGGCAAAGAAGGTCAAAATGTGAGACTGGCTTCAAAGCTGACGGGATGGAAGCTAGATATTAAAACAGAAACGGCATTAAAGCCTGTTCAAGAAGGGGCAATAGTAGATGACAAAGGCACCGACACAGAAAAAGCTTAAAGTTGAAACTCTGGCTAAAGAGTTAAACATAGATCCAAAACAACTTTTGGCAGCGCTTAAGGATTTGGGCATAGATGCCAAGACAAAAGCTTCAAATGTTGATGAGGATTCAGTAAAAAAAGTTACATTATTTTTAAAGACCGATAAGCCCAAACAAGTAACCCCTGCTCCCGTGGCAAAAGTTACTCCAAAACTAGTCTCCATTAAGCATGCTGAGAAAAAGATTTCACCAGCGATTGTTCCACCTGTTCAAAAAGTTGTTGAAAAAGTGCCTGTTGTAATCGCTTCTCCAGTTGTCGTTGCTGCACCCGTTGTTGTGGCTGCTCCCGTAACTGCTCCTGTAGTTGTTGAGACTCCTAAACCGGTAGTTGTACTTAAAGAAGAACCTAAAAAAGCTGATGTGCCTGTGGTGAGCAATTTAAGGACTGTTGAAATTGATGGTGATGATATTGTCGTCAAAGACCTGGCGGCAAAAATAGAAATAAAAGTATCTGAAGTAATTAGAGAGCTTATGATAAGACGAATTCTTGCAACGATCAACCAAAGAATATCTTTTGATATTGCAAACGATATTTGCCAGAAATTTGGCATTCTGTTGATAAAAGCTGAAGCCAAAGCAGTTGTAAAAGAAGAATTGAGAAGTATCGACGCATTAAATCTAAAACCAAGACCTCCTGTTGTTACAGTTATGGGGCACGTGGATCATGGTAAAACAAAATTGCTTGATGCAATAAGGTCAACAAATGTTATCGCTTCTGAAGCTGGAGGAATTACCCAGCATATCGGAGCTTATCAGGTTGAGATTAAAGGAAAACCTATCACATTTTTGGATACTCCAGGGCATGAAGCCTTTACTGCTCTTCGAGCAAGAGGAGCAAACATTACAGACATCGTTGTTCTTGTTGTAGCCGCTGATGATGGTGTTATGCCTCAAACAAGAGAAGCCATTGATCATGCTAAAGCATCAAAGGCCCCAATAATAGTAGCAATTAACAAAATGGATAAACCGGATGCAAATCCTGATAGAGTAAAGCAGCAATTATCTGATCTTGGACTTACCCCTGAAGATTGGGGAGGACAAACGGTAACTGTTGGAGTTTCTGCAAAGTCAGGGACAGGGGTGGAAACGCTTTTGGAAATGATTCTTTTAGTTGCAGAAGTAATGGAACTAAAAGCAAATCCAAATTGTTTGGCACGCGGGATAGTTGTTGAGTCGTTTATGGATAAATCCAGAGGTCCAGTTGCAACAATATTAATAAATGAAGGAACTTTAAAGGTTGGGGATGCTTTCTATTCTGGTGCGACAAGCGGAAAAACAAGAGCTCTTATCAACGATAAAGGCAAAAGGATTGCAAAGGCAGGGCCTGCTTTCCCTGTAGAGATAATAGGGATATCAGATGTTCCTCAGGCCGGAGATATTTTTGAAGTTGTAAAAAGTGAAAAAGAAGCTAGAATAATCGCTGAAAAAAGAAGACAAGAACTGGAGGCTTCAAAAACAATAGGAAAAGTCATTTCACTTGAAGATTTTTCTCAGAAAATTAAATCAGGCGAAGTGAAAGTTCTTAATCTTATTATCAAGGCGGATGTTCACGGTTCTCAGGAAGCTCTTGTTAAATCGCTAGAAGAATTAAGCTCAGGAAATATCAAAACTCATATAGTAAGGAACAGCACAGGAAGTATTTCTCAAAGAGATATTATGTTGGCAAAAGCTTCGGAAGCGATCATCGTTGGTTTTAACGTTGAATTTGAATCAGATGCACAACTTCTTGCAGAAACAGAAGGTGTTGATGCGAGAATGTACAAAATTATTTATAACGTAATCGACGATATTAAGATGGCCCTTGAAGGAATGCTGGAACCTGAATATGAAGAAGTTATTACCGGTCATGCTGTTGTAAGACAGTTGTTTAAATTTTCAAAAGTTGGAACTATTGCAGGTTGTTTCATGGTTGACGGTAAAGTTACCAGAGGAACAAAAGCAAGACTCATACGAGCAAAAGAAACATTGCATGAAGGCAAGATAAATACTCTAAAAAGATTTAAAGATGATGTGAAAGAAGTCCTGACCGGCCTTGAGTGCGGAATGACAATCGAAGGTTTTGAGAAGATCGTGCCTGAGGATAGTTTTGAATTTTTTGAAATGAGAATAAAGAGGAAAAATGTCAAGGCCTGATAGAGTAGCAGAGCTGATAAAGATAGAGGTCAGCGAAATATTGAGAAAACATGTCGACAATCCTCGTATCGGGTTTGTAACAATAACAAAAGTTAAAATTGATGCAGACCTGAAAGATGCCATCATTTATGTCAGTGTTTATGGCAATGAAGTTGTCAAAGAAGATTCGATGAGAGGTCTTGAAAGCGCAAAGAGATTCATTCGAGGGATGCTTGGCGATAAATTAAACTTAAAATTTGTTCCTACAATTGCTTTTGTTTTTGATGATTCCATAGAAAAATCAAGTAAAATATGGAATTTGATGCAAAAAATAAATGAAAAAAATAGTTGATGTAATAAAAGATTCCAATAATTTCCTCCTGTGTATGCATGTTGATCCGGACGGGGATACCTTTGGTTCTGCAAGCGCTTTTGCCTGTATGCTTGATATTCTAGGAAAAAAATTCAAGCTTTATTGTGATGGCAAGATACCAAAAATTTATAAATCCTTAAAACATTATGAAGACGCTGTTTCTGTAATCCCAGATGGCGAAAAATTTGATTGTATTGTTGCTTTGGACTGTGGAGATTCAAAAAGAATACATGATTGGGAAAACATCAAGAAACTCAGCGATTTGATCATTAATATTGACCATCATGGAGATAATACTATGTTCGGTCATATCAATTATGTGAGAAAGGCTTCATCAACAGGGGAGCTGATGTATTATCTTTCAAAGGAACTTGGGATCGCTATTAATAAAGATATGGCGACTTCCCTATATACTTCAATTATTACTGATACGGGAAGTTTTAAATACGATAATACCACTGCTGATGTTTTTGTTGTTGTCAGTGAGCTTGTAAAGGCAGGCGCCCAGCCAAATAAAATAGCTATTGACGTTTATGAATCAAAAACAATATCTGAGATCCGTGTTCTTGGTAGAGCACTTAACAGAATAGAATGTGAATTTGATGAAAAAGTTGTCTGGGTAAAGCTTTCAAAGAAAGATCTTGAAGAAACTGGGGCAACAAACGAAGAAATTAATGGGATTGTTGATTATCTCAGAGCAATAAAAGGGACTGAAGTTGCTTTCCTTTTGAGGGAAATTGACGATGGGAAGATAAAAATAAATTTCAGGTCCAACACAAAGAATATTCAAAAAATAGCAAAGAAGCTCGGAGGCGGAGGGCATCAAAAAGCTTCTGGTGCCGTTGTCGATGGCACATTGCGGCATGTAAAAAATATGGTGATTTCCACGATAAAAGAACTATGGACGGAGTTATAATCCTCAATAAGCCTGCTGGTATTACATCCTTTAGAGCTGTATCTATCGTTAAAAGGTTGTCAAAAGCTAAAAAAGTTGGCCATGCAGGAACACTGGATCCAATGGCTACAGGGATTTTGATTATCTGTTTGGGAAAAGCCTGTAAATTGGCATCAACTTTTATGCAGTCAAACAAACAATATCTAGCAGAGATTACATTTGGCACAAAAACAGATTCAGGAGATTCTTCCGGTAAAGTTATCGAGACCGGAAGTGGCAAAACTAGCAAAGAGAATGTAAAAGAAATATTAAAGAAATTTCTCGGCGAGACAAAACAGATACCTCCTATGATTTCTGCACTGCATCATAACGGCAAAAGATTATATGAGCTTGCTCGAGACGGGGTCGTCGTTGATCGAGAAGCAAGAGTTATTAGTATTGAAGATATTCAACTTGTAGATTTTGTTGAAAAAGACAATTGCACAGCAAAGATACTTGTAACCTGCTCAAAAGGAACGTATATTAGAACTTTGGCGGAAGATATAGGAGCCTCTCTCGGTTTGTTTGCGCATATGTCCTCACTGGTCAGAACCAAAATCGGAAAATATGACATTTCTATCAGCAAGACGCTTGAAGAGATAGAAGAAATTTGTAAAAATAACAGGTTAGAAGAGGTTTTGATAAATGAGTATTAAAGAAGAAATTGAAAAACTGCGGGCAGAGATAATAAAACATAATGATGCTTATTATGTGAATGATGCCCCAATTATTGCTGACAGTGAATATGATGAGCTATTAAGAAATCTTATTAATCTGGAAAACGAAAACCCTCAATTTATGATTGCTGATTCACCGACACAAAAAGTAGGGGGAAAAGCTCTAGAAAAGTTTGAACAAGTTGTTCATCCGTCGCAATTGTTGAGCCTTGATAATGCTCTTAATATTGAAGAATTATTTGAATTTGATAAAAGAAC
>CAZWKB010000001.1:109887-132819 GCA_964633925.1 uncultured bacterium | reverse complement strand
ATTTGATGAATATAGAAAAAGAATAGAAAGCGATCCGGCTCTGGAGCGAAGGTTCAGGCTGTAAAAGTTGATGAGCCAAGCGTATTAAATACAGTAGAAATTTTAAAAGGGTTAAGAGCAAGATATGAAGAATTTCATAAGGTAGTCATTACGGACAAAGCTCTCGAAAGTGCTGCGAAATTATCCGCGCAGTATATAACAGACAGGCATTTGCCAGATAAAGCGATAGATGTTATTGACGAAGCGTCAGCAAAAGTAATGTTAAAAACCGTGAGTTCTGTCAGAGAGCCAAATGCACCACTGCCTGAGGTGACAGAAGAAATAATTGCTGAAATAATTTCATCATCTACGGGCATTCCTTTAACTCAGCTGACCGAAGAAGAAACAAAGAGACTCTTAAAAATGGAGGAAGAGATTGCAAAAAAAGTTATTGGACAGAGCGAAGCCGTAACCGCTTTGGCAAAAACGATTAGAAGGTCTCGTGCAGGACTAAAAAACCCAAACAGGCCTACTGGTTCTTTCTTGTTTTTGGGACCATCCGGTGTTGGAAAATCAGAACTGGCAAAACAATTGGCAAAATTCATGTTCAACGATCCTGACGCAATGATAAGGGTAGACATGTCAGAATACCTTGAGTCTCATACTGTTTCAAGACTTGTCGGTTCACCTCCGGGCTATGTCGGCTTTGGTGATGGAGGACAGCTTACTGAACCTGTTCGAAGAAAACCTTACTCCGTCATCCTTTTAGATGAAATAGAAAAAGCTAATCATGAAGTAATTAATATACTACTTCAAATTCTTGAAGATGGACGCCTTACGGATACTCAGGGCAGAATTGTCGATTTTAAAAATACGGTTGTAATAATGACTTCGAATGTCGGCGCAGAACATATAAGAAAAGAATCCTCATTCGGTTTTGTTACGAGGACAGATGCTAATACTGGATATGAAAAAATGAGTAAAATGGTTCTCGAAGAATTGAAAAAGACATTTAAACCAGAGTTCCTTAATAGAATAGATGAATCAATTGTTTTTCATCCACTATCAAAAGAAGATCTGCTCAGCATAGTGGACATCATGATAAGCGATATTAATGCACACATTAAAGAAAAAGATCTGGAGATAACAATAACTCCAAAAGCAAAACAGTTCCTTGCAGAAAAAGGATATGATCCAAAGCTTGGAGCCAGACCTCTTCGAAGAGTAATAGAAAACTTGATTGAGGAACCCATATCTGAAGATCTGTTGAGGGGTAAATTCAGCAAAGGCAGTAAAATAAAGGCTGATCTTAAAGGTTCCGTGATAGTTTTTTCTTCCGTAAAAAATAAAGCAAAATAAATGGGAATATTTCATTGTAATAATTGCGGAGCGCAGGCTACTTCGTGGATAGGAAAATGTCCGGAGTGTTCGCAGTGGAATACATATCAGGAAGAAACAAACATCGTCGATAAACCTGGCGTGAGCAAATCCAAAAAATATAAACATCAACAAGGGAAAGTAGGCGCAGTTTCTATTAATAATGTTGTTGTGGAAAAAGACAGTAGAGCTTCCACATCAATAGGAGAGTTCGACAGAGTTTTAGGAGGAGGCGTTTTAAAAGGCAGCGTGATATTGGTTGCTGGTGAGCCTGGCATAGGCAAATCCACATTAATGTTACAACTCGCTGGGAACCTTTCGAAGAAAGGGACAGTGCTTTATATCTCAGGAGAGGAATCAACGCAACAGATAAAATATAGAGCAGAAAGACTTCAGATCAACTCAAAACAATTATTGCTGTTGCCTGTAACTGATATGACAGAGATTCAGGAACAAATAATGACAATTTCTCCGGATTTTATAATTATTGACTCTATTCAGACAATTACTCGTGATGATGTTTCCTCTGGGGCAGGTTCTGTGTCTCAGGTCAAGGAATGTTCCACTGCTTTTGTAGAAATTGCTAAATCAAAAAATATTCCTGTATTTCTGATCGGGCAGGTAACAAAGGACGGTTCTGTTGCAGGTCCAAGAATATTGGAACATATGGTGGATACGGTTCTATATTTTGAAGGTGAAAAAAGCAGACAATTCCGGATTCTGAGAGCAATAAAAAATAGGTTTGGATCAACAAACGAAGTTGGTATTTTTGAGATGTCGAACGATGGCTTAAAAGAGGTTGTTAATCCGTCAGAGATGCTTATTGATGAAGGATCTCTTGGTTCTGCCGGATCTTGTGTTGCTGTTGCAATGGAGGGGACAAGGCCAATGCTTGTAGAGATACAGGCACTAGTGAGCTATTCAAAGCTGCCATCTCCAAGGAGAGTTGTTTCAGGGCTTGATTACAACAGAGTTTCTGTTATTATCGGTATACTGGAAAAGAAGGCAGGAATAAAATTATCGGATTACGATATTTTTGTCAATGTCGTTTCAGGCATGTATATAGAAGAAACCTCATCTGATCTTCCTGTAGCGTTGGCTATTGCTTCGAGTGCAAAAAATATTGGGCTAGATCCTAAGTCAGTTGTTATTGGAGAGATAGGGCTAACTGGTGAAATCAGAAGCATTACAAATATTTCACAAAGAATTTTGGAAGCGCAAAAACTGGGATTTAATAAAATGCTATTTCCAAAAGGGAATGAAAAGCAGCTGATCGGACTAAAGGGGATAATTCCTGTAGCTTTGTCAAATATTAATGAAGCGATTAATTCTTGTTTTTCTCGTCCGTGAAATATATCTGCAAAGCAATTTTAGTTAGTTTTTCTCTAATGTTGTCTGGTACAGATACTCCTTTTTGATCAAAGTAATTTGACATTATTCTTTGTGTTTCGTTTTTCAGATCCACTCCAGTCCTAGTTCTAGGATTATTAGATGAAATATTATTCATGTTATTTTTGTCTCTGTTTATGGTTTTAGTTATTTCGTTCATGGACTTCTCTTTTCTCTATGACGATATATCAATCCCCTACACGTATATATCGGATGATGAAGAGTGATATTTCACAGAAAAGTTTTTAAGGTAGCAAAAAAGGCTTATCTAAAGCAAATATTCCAGGCCATACACGAGCCCTTTGAGTGATTTTATCTTTCTTATTGATAAAACAACCCCAGGCATAAATGAATCTCGGCTTATTGAGTCGTGTCTAATTGTTAGTGTTTGGCCAAGTCCCCCAAAGATTACTTCCTGATGAGCAACAAATCCGGGTAATCGGACGCTATGGATCGGAATATCTTTCATATCAGAAGATGCTAGCATCATTTCTTTTGTCTTGATCGCTGTTCCAGAAGGAGCATCGAGCTTTTGATCGTGGTGAAGTTCAATTATTTCTGCTTTCGGCATATATTTTGCTGCCTCTGTTGCAAACTTCATCATAAGAACGCCACCGATTGCAAAGTTTGGAGCAATGAAAACATTTATATTATTCTTTTCAGCCAATTCTTTTATTTCTATAAAATTCTCTTTTGTCAGTCCGGTTGTTCCAACAATGATATGTGCTCCTGCATTTGCTACTGTTCTGATATTGCCCATGACTTGAGATGGGATTGTAAAATCAACAACTACGTCGGCTTTTGTTTCTTTTATAGTTGTTGTCAGATCTTTTCCAGGTATTGTCGCATCAACGGAGCCAACAATTTCCATATCGGATTCGTTCGTAACGGCATTGATCACTTCTTTGCCCATTTTTCCTGCCGCACCGTTTACTATCACCTTAATTTTATCCATGATATTTTCTCCTATTTCAATTCAATTTCTGGCAATTCATCCAGATCTGCAATAACGACAAGGCTCATTTTACTGATGTCCAAATATTCATTTGCTGCTTTTATGATCTGTTCGTTATTGATACAGTCTATTTTAGCAAATACCTCATCTACAAGCACTACTCTCCCTTGGTATAGCAGGGTTTTTGCTAGATAATTCATTCTGCTTGAGCTGCTTTCAAGACCGAGAACCATAGATCCCTTAATAAATTCTTTGGCTCTTGATAGCTCTTGTTCTGTTAATCCTTTGTCTTTGATTGAAATTATCTCATTCTTTACAATGTCAATGATTTCTTTTATATTTTCTTTGCTTGAGCCGGCATAGACACCAAACAATCCTGTGTCGGAAAAATGTTGATTGTAGGAATATATGGAATATGCCAAGGCTCTTTTTTCTCTGACTTCTTGAAACAATCTAGAGCTCATAGAGCCTCCCAAAATATTATCTAAAACAGCAAATATATATCGATTGTCATCTTTTTGAGAAGGCCCAATAGTTCCCATCATTATATGAGCCTGTTCAGTCTGCTTCTTTTTTAGCACAACACTTTGTTTTGTTTCTGGCACAATTTCTTTTGTTAGGTTGCTGATTCCGTTTGTTTTACCAAAAGATTCAAGGAAGGTGCTTTGCACTTTTTCTTTATTGATATTTCCAGCAACGGAAATGATAATGTTATCAGGATTGTAAAGTTGTTTTCTATAGTCAAAAATATCTTCCCTTGATATTGAATTTACAGAGTCAACGGTTCCGAGAGTGGAATATCCAAGGCTATGTCCTTTGAGTACAGTGGAGGCAAATATATCATGTATTTGATCATCTGGTGAATCTTCATACATTTTTATTTCTTCAAGCACAACTTTCTTTTCAAGAGCCATTTCTTTTTCGTCATATACAGAGTTTAGGTACATATCACTTAATATATCTGCAGCCACATTAAAATATTTATCCTGTACAGAAGCATAATAGACAGTGTGTTCTTTACTTGTATAGGCATTTAGCTTGCCTCCGACACAGTCCAGTTCCGTTGCAATTTGCATGGCTGATCTTTTATCTGTACCTTTAAAATTCATATGCTCAATAAAATGAGAAATTCCCATTTTGTTTATCGGTTCGTTTTTTGTCCCTGCCTTGACTAGCATTCCAATACAAACAGATCTAAGCGAAGATATTTCTTCAACAACCAATCTTACTGAGTTTTCTTGAATAACAACTTCTGCATTTGGGATTTTCATATATTTCCTATCTATATAGCTCGTTTTTCGCGATATACTTTTCTACATTCTCAGGCATAACATTTTTTGGCATTTTCCCTTTTAGGAGAGCTCTTCTAATTTCACTGGAGGATAGGTTTACTTTTAATTCTGTCAAAAAGATCTTGTTTCTATTAATACTTATCGGAGGGAATTTCATTATTCTTTTAAATGTCTTTATTTTTGAACCTGGTCTTGTGGCAACAATAAATTGGCAAAGCTTAAAAAGCTCAATAGGTCTTTTCCAGCTGAGTATTGTATTGATTGAGTCGAGTCCCATAATATAGAAAAGCTTACTCTTGCTGCCGAATCTTTTTTTTAGTTTTCCAAAAGTGTCAACCGCATAGGAATAACCCTTTTTGTTGATTTCTATCTTTGAAACTTTCAGTTTCTTTTCACCTTTTATTGCAAGACGTACCATATTGAGTCTATCATTTCTTGATGCGAGATCATTTGTACTCTTGTGAGGAGGGGTTCCTGTGGGGATAAAAACGACACATGACAATCCAAAATCTTTTATTGCCTTTTTTGCCAGTTTGATATGTGCGTTGTGAATAGGATTAAATGTTCCGCCTAAAATCCCTATTTTGTTCATGAACGGATCTGCCCATTACCAGAGATAATATATTTATAGCTGGTCAACTCTTTTAGCCCCATCGGTCCTCGTGCATGTAGTTTTTGTGTGGAAACTCCTATTTCTGCACCAAAACCGAACTCAAATCCGTCGGTAAATCTTGTAGAAGCGTTTGAATAAACAGCTGCGGAGTCTACCTGTAAACAAAATTGATTTGATTTTGAAAGATTGTTTGTCATTATTGTTTCGCTATTTTTAGAACTATACTTATTGATGTGTTCTATTGCTTCATCTATGTTTTCAACGACTTTAACGGCTATTATCAGATCTAAAAACTCCGTTGCAAAGTCGTCTTCGGTTGCCAATATCGCTTCGTCGAATATTTGTTTTGTCTTAAAGCATCCTCTTATTTCAACCCCTTCCTTAGATAGAGAGGTCAGTATTTTTGGCAGGAAATCGATTGCAATTGATCTGTCAACCAACAACGTTTCTATTGCGTTACATACAGAAGGTCTTTGAGTTTTTGCATTAATAATAATTTTCTCTGCACTGACAAGATCTGCGGATGCCTCTACATACGCATGACAATTGCCGGTTCCTGTTTCAATTACTGGAATTTTTGAGTTTTCTATTACCATATTGATAAGGCCTGCTCCACCTCTTGGAATAATACAGTCTATATATTGTCTTTGCAGTAAGAGTTCTTTTACAGCTTCTCTTTCAGTGGTTTCTATCAACTCTATAGATCCTTCAGGAATCCCTGAGCTGTATGCCGCATCGGAAATTATTTTATGTATGATAATGTTCGAGTTAATAGCGTCAGAGCCTCCTCGTAACACTGTCGAGTTCCCAGATTTCAGACAAAGAGATGCACTGTCAACAGTAACGTTTGGTCTGGATTCATAAATTATTCCAATAGTTCCCAAAGGGACCCTGACTTTCTTTATTTTTAATCCATTTGGTCTTGATCTTTCTTCGATTATTTCACCTATAGGGTCTGGTAGATTGTAGAAGAAAGTCTTTTTTCGTTTATCGTAAGTCTATCGATCAACGCTTTTGAAATGTTCTTTTTGATGGCGTTGTGAACATCTTTATTATTTTCCGAAAAAATTATTCCACAGTTCTTTTGTAGTTCAACCGCCATTTTTTTAAGAGCCGCATTTTTTATGTCGGGACTAATCAACCCAAGTTTTTTTGAAGCCAATGCAGCTTTTCGCGATTTATCAGCAATTTCGTTTGTCATTTTTTCTCCGGGATGAAAAGCGTTCCCACAATTTCTCCTGCCACTATCTTTTCTAGTATCTTATCGGTTTTGCTGTTTGCAATTATCATAGGGATTCCCGCAGCTCCTACTATTTTTGCAGCACTTAGTTTTGTTTTCATTCCTCCTGTTCCAAAATCTGATCCTTTTCCACCGCCTGCTATCTCAATTTCTCTAGTAATTTTGTCTATTGTGCTTACGATTTCACCATTAATGATGAAACCATCAACATCGCTTAGTATTATTAATATATCCGCGCCTACGAGCTTTGCTACATGTGCAGATAATGTATCATTATCTCCAACTTTAATTTCTTCGACAGAAACAGTGTCATTTTCGTTGATAATAGGGAGGGCCTTGAATTTAATTATCTGATTAATTGTATTTTTGCAATTTAGGGATCGCTTTTTGTCTTCTATTTCATCTCTAGTCAAAAGGACTTGTGAGGGAATAATGCCAAAAGGGGAGAGTGCTTTTTCATATTCTTTCATTAATAGCCATTGCCCAGTTGCAGCTGCAGCTTGTTTTTCTTCAATTGTATTTAGTGGGTCTGACAAAGAAAGAGCCTTTATTCCTGCTGCTATAGCGCCAGAGGTTACTAGTATAATTTCTTTACCTAATTTAAGCAAAGAAAAGATCTCCTTGGAGATCTTTTGAGTTTTTTTTAAATCGATTGAACCTTTAGAATCAACTATGGAGCTTGTGCCAACTTTTATGACTATTAGGTTAGCCTTTTGAATGTCCTCGCGAAGGGTTACCATCACCAGCTCAGCTTGCGATTACGCTGACTCTTTTATTACTTCCAAAAAGGACTTTTCCTGTTACTAGGGCAAAAAGAGTATCGTCGCTGCCAATTCCTACTCCATTACCAGGCTTAAACTTTGTTCCTCTTTGTCTAAGTATTATTGATCCTGCATTAATTATTTGACTTCCGTATGCCTTAACTCCAAGCCTTTGTCCGTTAGAGTCACGCCCGTTACATGAAGTTCCTCCACCCTTTTTATGTGCCATTTTATTTTATTCCTTCAATTTTTACTTGACTATATTTCTGCCTATGACCTTTGGTCTTGTGATATCCAGTCTTGTGCTTGTATTTAAAGGAAACAACCTTATCGTCCTGTATTTCCTTGAGCAAAGTTCCTTTTACCTTGACTTTTTCAAGATAAGGCGTTCCTACCAACACTTTGTCTCCGTCGACAAATAGCACGACCTTGTCAAACACAACCTTATCATCTGCTAAATCAAGCAGCTCGACATCTATCACCGATCCTTCTTCAACCTTGTATTGTTTATTTCCAGACTCTATTATTGCGTACATATAAATCCAGTTTACCAGAGTCCGCCCCGCCTTGTCAACGCCACTTGAGTCTGATATAATAAAGTTAAGTTGGAGGCAATACTATAAAAAAGTTCGTTGTTAATCAGATGATACGTGCTAAAGAAGTCCGTGTCATTGACAGTAATGGTGGTCAGTTGGGCGTTATGCCTCTAATAGATGCGATAGCCAGGGCTGAAGAGAAGGGCTATGATCTTGTTCTTATATCACCGGATGCTAATCCTCCTGTTTGCAGAATAACAGATGTGGGAAAGCTGATGTATGAGCAACAAAAAAAAGAGAAACAGTCGCGCAAAGGAAGCAAGGCAGGGCATCTAAAGGAAATCAAAATGTCGCCAAAGATTAGCGAGCATGATTTTCTGGTTAAAGCGGAAAGAGCTAAAGAATTCCTTCAAAAGAATTTCAAGGTTAAGGTAAGCTTGATGTTCAGAGGCCGTGAAGCCACTCATCCTGATATAGGAAGAAGACTTTTGGAAAAGATGGTTAACCATATTTCAGAGGTTGGTAAGGCAGAGGGATCTCCAAGTTTTGAAGGCCGACAGTTAATAATGATACTTAGTCAGAAATAGAAAGGTAGATAAAGATATGCCAAAGATGAAAACACGAAAAGCAGCAGCTAAAAGATTTAAATTCACCTCAAATGGGAAAATAAAAAGAAGAAGAGCAAAAACAAGGCATTTACTCGAGGGTAAGACTTCTTCTGCAAAAAGAAGACTCAGCAAGTCGGTCGTTGTTAGCAAATCAGATGTAGCCAGGATCAAGTCCATGATGCCGGGCAATTAATAATCAATTGAGAAAGGCGTAATTAAAGATGGTAAGAGTAAAAAGAGGATCGGTAGCTAGAAAAAAAAGGAAAAAGATATTAAAAAGAGCAAAAGGATTTAGGGGCTCTTTAGGCAGATTGTTTAGAGCATCTAAGCAGGCAGTTTATCATGCACAAAAATATGCAACTGCAGACAGACGCACAAGAAAAGGCGATTTTAGAGGTTTGTGGAATGCAAGAATAAATGCAGCCGTAAGAAAATTGGATATGTCTTATAGCAAATTCATCAATGGGTTAAAGAAAGCAAATGTTGTTATTAACAGAAAGATGCTTTCTGACCTTGCAATGTCAGATCCTAACGCATTTCTAAAGTTGGTAGAGATAGCACGAGGCAAATAATATGATCCCCATGGAAGTGGGCGGTCTGGGATTTGACCCGAAAAACTTTTCTCCGCTTGTTCTTCTCAAGGATAAGGAAGAGATTAACTTTCTTCCTATTTGGATTGGGATTTATGAGGCAACGGCTATTGTTATGGAGTTGCAAGGAATTAAGCCTCCAAGACCAATGACACATGATATTTTCAAAGAGACCATAGAGAAATTCGGTGCTAAAGTAACAAAAATCATTATTAGTGACGTGAAAGATGGGACTTTTTATTCCTCGATTGAAATAGAAGGCAAGGAAGGCAAAAAGATTGTTCTTGATGCGAGGCCTTCAGATGCAATTGCACTTGCTGTACGAAGCGCTGCTCCAATATTTGTAACCGAAATAGTTATGATGCAGTCAAAGTTGGTAAATGCGGAAAAAGATGCACAGGAAAATCAGAAATTTAAAGACTTTCTCGATAATATGAAACCCGAAGATTTTACTCAATATTACAAAAAAGACTGACCGTAAAAAACAGCCTAAATAAAGCAAAAAACACAATATTGTTTGTGTGTTTTTTTTGCAAGAAAATCATGTGCAAGTTTCCCCTCCCAAAAGCTGATAATACTAATGTAGGGGAAAATTTAAATGGAAAACATGGATTTCTCAACAACAGGAAACATTAGTACCGCAACTTTAAAAGGTTGCTATTCCGTCTCCACCGGTGAAAATGCTTATATCAAACATGCGGATATTGCAGAAGATTTTGGTCAGAATAATTATGACAATAAAGCTGCCTCGGAGGGATATTGGAGTAAACGCCTTGTTTCCTCCTCGATTAATAGTACGATAGTGTAAAAAGTCATTTCAAGTTTTGTCCAATTTATTACGATGAGTATATTAGAGGGGCGAAATATCAATGATTAATCCTTTTAATTTTATTACCATGGCAACGAACAACGGAAAGTTAAACAAAATAGATAAACCCATAGGTCAGATAACAACAACAGACAACGGTTATATTATTACTAATAATTCAGATTTTTTTAATGCCGAATCGACGTCATCTCTTTACAGAGCCTTTAAAAATGTAACTCAAATTGATCAGAGCGTTTGAAACGAGGAATTTTCAATTGGAAGAATGATTATAAATGTCGTTCCTTTTCCTAAAACACTTTTTACCTTTATTGATCCTTTGTGTTCTTCAATTATTCGTAACGTTATGGGGAGACCCATTCCTGTCCCATTTTCTTTTGTAGTAAAAAATGGATCGAAAAGGTTTTTCATCTTATCTTCGGCTATTCCACTTCCCGTATCGGTTAATTCGATGAAAATAGCAGGTTCTTTATGTGATTTTCCTGATGTTTCGGCACCTTTCCCTAGCATGATTACATGTCCCGTGTCGCTTTTTACGGTTAGTTCTCCACCGTTTGGCATTGCCTGAACTGCGTTGAGTGTAATATTTAGCAACGCTTGAGAGATCTGTCCTGTATCACACTTGATATCAGGAATTTTTGCCAATTGAGTAGAAATCTTTATGTCGTTCTTTTTAAACTGATTTTCCAATAGATCCAGAACATCCTCAAGAATGGAATTAATATTCGCACTTTTTAGTTCAGGTTTTGTCGGCCTTCCAAATTTGAGAAGATTTTCAGCGATTTTGTTTATTTTTTCGATTTCCGGAGGAATGATAGAAGAATACTTCATTCTAAATTCTTTGTCTTCCCATTTTATTGGGAGTAATTGAGAAAAAGTGCGCAATGCGACAAGAGGGTTTTTTATTTCGTGAGCCATTCCGGCGGCCATCGTTCCAAGTGCGGCAAGCTTTTCTGAAGAGATCAGATGTGCCTGACTTTCTTTTAATTCAGCAGTCATAGAATTAAATTCTTTGGCTAGTAACCCGAGTTCGTCTATAGTATTTACCTCGATTTTGTGACTAAGATTGCCATTTCTGATCTCTTCTGTTCCGCTTACGATTAAGTTTATGGAATTTTCCACATCTTTTGCAAAGAACATCCCGACAATTATTGTTATTACTATACCTATCATCACAAAAATCAAAGAATTTGTTTCAACTCGTCGCATATCTCCAAATGCTTTGTCTTTCGATTGGGAAATAATTATTCTCCAGTTTGCGCTTGGAACACTGATGTATGCTCCAACCATAGAGATTTTGTTAGAATCTTCAAACGACATTCCTCCAATATCATTAGCCATGGACTCTATGTAAATGTTAGTGTTTTTCATGTTTATGTTAGAGATTGTTCCGTCTCCAAGGTTGCTGAATACCAGATTTTCATATACGTCGAATATATGGAGAGCCCGATCTTTAAATATCGAACTTTTCCTAACATTTTCCCCTAACACTTTGATTATTGCAGCCTTGCTTTTTTTATCAGCATTGTATTCATTTATTTTTTCTGAGAGACCGACAGCAATCTGTTTGTTGGTTTCTATTATTTGATTGAGAAGAGCTGTTTTTGATATCGAAATGGTTGCGATAGTCGTTGCCTCAACAAGAACTATTATCATTATTATTGATGGCGCAACAAGCCTGAATAGAATTCTTGATTGAAGGAATTTGAAAGGAGAAAACGCAATGTCATCTTCTTTTGAAACGATATTTCCAAGAAGAAAGAAGGAGAAAGAGAACAAAAGACATGTCCATATGGACAACAACGATTGCTGGTTAATTGCGCCGCTAGCAATTACGGAAACAAAATAGGTCGCTCCGATCAAAAAAGCCGCTATGGCAGATATCTTCTCGAGGTTTATTTCTCTGGTATCCGTAATCTTTCTTAATATGATCAAAGAGGAAATTCCTAGTGCGAACCATGATAAAACCAGAAACGAAATTTGAAAAGGAAAAGTAAAGAATATCGTCAGATATATTTTTGCAAGGAAGGCAGTACTTGCTGTTATTGACAATATTGATATTCTGAACAAGACTGATTTAGGGGCAATCTTTTCTGAGGCAAGCAGGCATATGAATATTGATGCTCCAACGTAGGATAGGTTGATTACGACCTCAAGTATGCCTACTGGCAAGTTAATATTTCTTACAAGATCTGCAACCACATTTGATACTGTTGCGATAGAAAAGAAGTTCAAAATAAGAAATATGTACAAATCTTTCAGAAAAGAAAAACGTATGTATCTTTTGCTAAAGGCATAACTGCCGGAGATTAACAGGCTGGCCAAGAATATTTTTATAAAGATGCTTAGGATGTCTATAGTTGATAACATAAAAGATTTGAAATAAATTATAACACATAATATATGCGTGATATAATAAAATTCAGAGGCGAAATAAATTGTATTTAAAAAATTTAACCCTTAGAGGTTTCAAGACGTTTGCAGATAAAACAACGATGGAATTTGAGCAGAGTCCAGCCATAACCGCCATCGTCGGTCCAAATGGTTGCGGAAAATCCAATGTTGTTGATGCTCTCAGATTTGTTATCGGTGAGCAAAGCATGAAAGAAATGAGAGGAGAATTCCTTTCTCAGGTGATCTTTGCTGGGAGCACCGCCAGAAAAGCCCTTTCTGTAGCCGAGGTCTCTATTCTTTTGGATAATTCTGACGGTAAACTAAAAACAGATTATAGCGAAGTTATGATCAGAAGAAGAGTTTTTAGATCAGGCGAGAGTGAATTTTATATCAATAAAAATCTTTGCCGGCTCAGGGACATCAAAGAGTTATTTCTCGATACGGGAATAAGTTTGGGGGCATATTCTATAGTAAGTCAGGGTCAGATTGATGCTATCCTCAGTTCAAAACCAGAAGATAGGAGAGCTTTATTCGAAGAAGCCGCTTCCATAGGAAAATACAAATTCAAAAAGAAGGCTGCCGAAAGAAGGTTGATATCAACCGAGCAAAACCTATTGAGAATTAATGATCTTCGAGGAGAGATAAAAGAAAACATCGCGAGTCTGGAGATTCAAGCTGCAAAAGCAAAAGAATACAAAGAAATTAAGGAAAGTCTAAAGATACTAGAGATTGGGCTCAGTAAAAAGCAGGTAAAATATCTAAGCGAAAAAAAAGATGCATACCTTGTGAGGATAGAAGAGTTAAGAAATAAAACGATGGGTGTTGAAGAGGGCACTTTAAGGGAAGAGGAAGAAAAAAACGCATTAAAAAATCTACTAAAAGAGCTGGAATCTTCTATGGAAGAAATCCGGTTAAAAATGGATATGACGAGAAAGAATATTGAAGATTCAAGGAGTGGGCTGAGCGTCGGGAATGAAAGACTTGCCCAGCTAAGTGAAAGAATAGAATTTTTAAAGCTCGAAAAACAGAGGGTTGAGAATATCCTAATAACAAAATATGAAGAATTAACTAAACTAGGATATGTTAAAGAAAGTAATCAGGAGGTTTTGTTCCCAGGAGCACCGAAAAGATCTATTGATGAAGTAAAGAAGGACATCGAAAAAGAAAAAAATGATATACGAGCATTAATAAGAAGTTATGCTGAGTCAATTAATGCCCTTGAAAAAGAGGCGTCTTCTTTGACAAGGGTTATTCAGGATAGCAAAAATAAAATAAGTGTAGGCAAAGAAAGAGTCATTCAATTATCTGAAAGATTGCAGCAGCTATCTTCAGAAAAGATTAGGATTCAGTCAACTCTAGAAATAAAAGAAAAAAAATTGCAGTCTGATATTAACGAGCTTGCAGAATATGACAACAAATATGGTCAGGCAAGAAAATATCTAGATGATGCAAAGATAACATTTGACGACATATGTAAAAGGATAGAAGAAAGCATTAGAGGATGGAACAATCTCAAGAACCCGATACATCAAAGAGAAATGGACATTTCTTCAAGAAAACATTCGCTGGCTGAAATAGAGCTTGGCTTAAGGTTTGCAAATGAATCATTATCAAAGGACAAGTCTTTTCTTGACAATCTCACAGGTTTAAAAGATGACATTGCATTTTTTGAGTCTGAAATATCAAAGGCGGATATTTTTCAGGAATTAAAAGAAAGAATATCTGAAAGAAAGAATATAATATACAAAAAACTTGACGTTGAGATAGAGATTATTAACAAAAGTGTCAGCGAGAAGAAGCTCGAAGTGGATAAAATGCAACGTAAATGGGACGAAGAAACAAATGCTCTAAATGGACTTGAAACTACTACCAAAGAAATGACAGAGCAGTTTATGCAGCTTGAGAAAAAGATGAAAGAGCTTACATCTGAAAAAGAGAAAGCGATAGAACATCTTGCCGAAACAAGAACCATATATACCAATTTCGAGAATACATCGAAGCAGAGGAACCAAGAAATCGCAGATCTCAAAAAAGAATTAGTCTCTTTGCAGTCTGATATTATTGCAAAAGGGAAAGAGATAGAATCAATTCAGATAAGGATCGGCGAGACAGAATCAGATAATGAACAGAATGAAAAAAACCTTCCTTCAATAACGGAAATGCTATCCACAAAAGAGGCTGCATTAAATGATATTAGATCAAAGAGCTTGGCCGAACAGGAAAAATCAAAGATTTTTGACAGGATCACAGAAATTGATCATGATCTTAAAAGCAAAACAAGAGAAATCGAAACCATTGAAACAAGACTAGTTTCGACATCTGCAGAAGTTGAAAAGCTGCAAATCGGTTTGCCATCTATGCTCGAGGAAGAAAACAGCCTTTCGGCCGAACTTCAGAAAATGTTTCAAAAGAGATCTGTTGAACAGAACAAACTGGAAATTCTCGAGGAGAAAATAAAATCAATATCAAATGAAGATCGATATCTGAGAGAGCTTCTTTCAAAGGAAGAGATTTCTCTTGCAAAAGTTGAAGGAGAGCTTGGCTCTATAGAGGCGGTAATGAGTCAGGAATATCAATTGACAGTTGCGGATGTTTTGATAAGTGAGATCGAGGAGCCGTCGAGCACTTCAAAAGCAAAGGAAGAAGTTGAGCGATCCAAGAGCGCTTTGCTAGAAATAGGTCCGGTAAACCTTTTAGCCGTTGAAGAATATGAAGTGGCAAAAGGTAGGATGGAATTTATTGATAATCAGTACAATGATCTTGTCAGCGCTAGAGAGAATCTTAATAGTCTGATCAGAGAGCTAGATAGCGAAGCAGTTGGCAGATTTGTTCAAACTATTGAGGAAGTCAATAAACATTTTTCAGAACTCTTTTCAACATTGTTTGAAGGAGGAGAAGCTAAGATAGAACTTGGGGAGGGAGATCCTCTTGAGTGTGGTATAGAGATAACTGCAAAACCTTCCGGAAAAAAATGGTTGAGTCTGTCGCTTATGTCTGGTGGAGAAAAAGCTTTGACAGCAATTTCCATTTTGTTTGCTCTTATGAAGGTGAATCCGGGTCCGTTTTGTTTTATGGATGAAGTAGATGCCGCTCTTGATGAAATAAATACCATAAGATTTACAAAGCTTCTGAAGGATTTCGCTCAACATACTCAGATAGTTGTGATTACTCATAGCAAAAGGACAATGTCTGCGGCAAATACTATGTATGGAGTAACCATGGAAGAGCCAGGCATTTCAAAGCTGGTCTCAATGAAACTTGTCAAGGTGGCAGACTAAAATCGAAAAGAAATTATTACTGCTGATTTTTTTTATTCTTTTTTTTGTCCAAGGTGTAACAGCTTCTATAAGAGAAGATGTTGCTCCCGGTCTAAGGTATAAAATATTTTCAAAAAGTTTTGCAGGTAGAACGGCGATAAAGATTCATACTTTAATAATCGATTTAAACTCTCCAAATGTTCAAGTTCAGGTTGCTCTTGCAAAAAGAACTGTTGGTAGACTTCAAACGACAAGCCGAATGGCCTATGAAAACGGAGCTATAGCGGCAATTAACGGGGGTTTTTTTGACAGAAGCTGGCCTTACTTACCCGTAGGATTATTGGTAGTAGACGGAACAATACTCACAAAATCGCTTCTAAATAGATCTTCAATCGGCATTTCAAAAGATAAAAAAGTGCGTTTTGGAATTCCAAGATTTGTCGGATATGTCACAAATCTTTCTTCAAATGATAAAATTGCCATATTTGGAATAAATCGTCCTCGTCGTGATGACGAAGTGATTATTTATACTGCAGAATATGGCAGGTCTACTAAAACAAATGATAATGGAGTTGAAATAATTGTTGAAAATGATATGGTAGTAGGTCTTTCTGACGGGGATTCCACAATACCTCGAAATGGATATGTTATTTCTTTTCACGGATGGACAAAAAATTATGCAAATGCGCTGCCTCCTGGTGCTCCGATATCTTCAGATTTTAACCTTACGGATGGATGGGATAAGTATGAATGGGTTCTTACCGGAGGACCAAGATTGCTTGATGGAGGGAATAATGTTGCAATTCAAAATGTTAAAAATGAAGACTTCGATACTGAGTTTTTGGGACGTGACGCTAGAACTGCGGTTGGCCTTACTTCAAGGAATGAATTAGTTATGGTTGTTGCCGAGGGAAGAAAAGGAAGACGAGGGAGATCAAGAAAGGGGATCACATTTAATCAATTAGCAGATTTTTTCAAAAGTATCGGAGTGAATGATGCGATTGCGCTTGATGGAGGAGGCTCTTCGACAATGTATATCAACGGAAAAACTGTTAACAGCGCTGCTAACGGATCGTATGATCGCGTCAGCAACGCCATTATTGTTAAATCAGAATAACCTTATTAGATTCCGGCATCTTTTTTTAATGCTGCTGCTTTGTCCGTGTTTTCCCATGGCAGGTCAAGCTCCGGTCTGCCAAAATGTCCATATGCTGCAACCTGTTTATAGATGGGTCTTCTCAAATTTAACCCTGTAATAATTCTGCCAGGCCTGAGATCAAAGTGTTTGTTAACAAGCTCAGTGATCTTTGTTTCTGATATTTTGCCTGTTCCAAATGTGTCAACCATGACAGACATTGGCTTGGCAACGCCGATGGCATAAGCAACCTGAACTTCGCATCTGTCTGCAAGTCCTGCTGCAACAATATTCTTTGCAACATGTCTAACTGCATAGCTTCCGGATCTATCTACCTTTGTCGGATCTTTTCCAGAGAATGCGCCTCCACCATGTCTGCCAACACCACCATAAGTATCTACTATAATTTTTCTTCCTGTTAGCCCTGTATCTCCTTGTGGTCCTCCAATGACAAATCTGCCGGTCGGATTTACGTAGAACCTTGTATCCTTATCAAGTAGCTTTGCTGGGACTATCTTTTTTATTACATGTGAAATAATGTCTTCTCTTATCTGTTCCGGATCTATGTCAGGATCATGTTGCGCAGCGATCAAGACGCTGTCAACTCTGACTGGTTTGCCATCAAGATATTCTACGGTTACTTGGGACTTCCCGTCCGGTCTTAAATAGGCAAGTTCTCCGCTTTTTCTAACTTCTGCAAGTTTTTTCGCAAGCTTTTGAGCCAGACTGATCGGAAGAGGCATAAATTCAGGAGTTTCATTTGTTGCATAACCAAACATTAAACCCTGATCTCCTGCTCCAACTTCATCTTGATTTTCTTTTATTGCTTCTCCGCCTCTTACTTCAAGGGATTTGTCCACTCCTCTTGCTATATCTTTCGATTGTTCTTTGAGGGAAACCATAACTCCACATGTCTCATAATCAAATCCGATTTCTCTGCTGACATATCCTATACCCTTTATGGTGTCTCTTACAATGTTTGGTATATCAACATACGCCTCTGTAGTTACTTCACCAGCAACAACAACTAGTCCGTTTGTTGTTAGCGTTTCACAAGCTACCCTAGACATTGGATCCTTTGCCAGCATTGCATCTAGTATCGCATCTGAAATTTGATCGCACATTTTGTCCGGATGACCTTCGGTAACTGATTCACACGTAAACAAGTGTCTATTTGCCATTAATTGAGCCTCCTTTATAGGAATATTATATAATATTCCGTGTTAAAATGTAGGCATGGGTAATTTAAGCGAGCATTTTAATCAAAGAGATTTTTCCTGCAGATGCGGAAGCTGCAAATTTCAAACAAGGATTCATCTTGGCCTGGTCGGGGCTCTGGAAGCTATTGCAGAAAACTTCAAGAAAACACCAATAATCCATGAAGGCTACAGATGTGAAATGGCGAGTGAAAAGAAAAGCGATATGAAGAAGAATTCTCACAGATTGGGTAAAGCTGCGCATATATCTATTTTAGGACTTCCCGTTGAAGAGCTTTTTAAATTTGCAAGGACGCTTCCTGAAGTGAACGGACTCGGTATAAATTTTAATCAGGGAGTTGTCCATATCGATACACGAGAGCTCAATAAGACAGGGGAGAGGGAAGAATGGATAAAAGACGGAGACAAAATAATTCCTCTGACAAATGATTTGAAAGCAAAATACAACCTGTTATAATTTAGCAATGCTTGAACATGTTAAGTCCTTCTCCGAGTATGTTGAACAAGAGCGAAACCTTTCCAACAATACCGCAAAAAGTTATTTCCTTGATCTTAAACAATTGGTCGGGTTTTTGAAAAAACGCGATATCACGGATTTTTCAGAAGTTGACAGAGGCATCGCCCGTTCTTTTATTATGTTTCTTGAGGAGGGGAAGGCGTCAAGAAAGTCTATTGCCAGAAAAATATCCTGTGCCAGAACATTTTATAAATATCTAACAAGACAAAAGGTGATTGACAAAAATCCGTGGAAAGCTCTTTCAATTCCAAAGATCGGCAAAAGGCTCCCAACCTTTTTATATCCGGAAGAGATAGATCTTTTACTTGAACAACCCATAACAAAAACTCCTATGGGAATGAGGGATAAAGCTATTTTGGAAATCTTGTATGCTTCCGGCATCAGGGTGAGCGAGCTGACAGGGTTAAATATTACCGATGTAGATAAAAGTGACGGGGAAATATTGGTTTTTGGCAAAGGATCTAAAGAAAGAATTGTAATAATGGGATCAGCTGCTATCTCTGCCGTAAGCGATTTTATCAAATATGCACGACCCAAACTTGTAAAAGAAGGTGGCAGGAAAAATAATGCGCTTTTTATTGGAAGGCTTGGAGAAAGATTGACTCCAAGATCAATAGAGCGAACTATCAAAAAATACGGAAAAGCGGCAGGTATAGACAAGAAAATTACCCCGCATTCACTCAGACATAGCTTTGCTACACATTTGCTAGAACGTGGAGCGGATCTTCGATCTGTTCAGGAATTGTTGGGACATAGTTCACTTTCAACCACTCAAATTTATACACATGTCACTAAAGAACGATTGAAAACGGTTTACAATAAGGCACACCCGCGAGCGATCTAAGCTGTATAATAAACTTATCGTGTTTAAATTTGAAATAGAAAAGAAAGCAAAAACTGGAAGAGCAAGGACTGGGAAGATTTATACTTCTCATGGTGTGGTAGAAACTCCTAATTTTATGCCGGTTGGAACGCAGGGAACTGTAAAAGCACTTACTCCTGCCATGCTAAACAATGCTGGTGCTCAGATAATGCTGTCAAATACATATCATCTTTATTTGAGACCGGGAATGGATGTGATAAAAACAGCGGGAGGCTTGCATAAATTTATTAATTGGGATAAACCTATTCTGACAGACAGTGGTGGATTTCAGGTTTTTAGTCTTGCAAAGATATGCGAAATATCCGAAGAAGGCGTCGTATTCAAATCACACCTCAACGGGGATAAACATATGTTGACTCCAGAAAAGGTTGTAGATATACAACAGACATTGGGATCAGATATGTTCATGCCTCTTGATGTTTGTATAAAATATCCTTCAGAAAAAAAAGATGTCATTGCTGCTCTTGAGAGGACGACTCGCTGGGCAAAAAGATGTAAGGCAGTTGAGCAAATTGAAACATCTACTCTTTTTGGAATAGTTCAGGGAGGAACTTTTGCAGATTTGAGAGTGCGATCGGCTCAAGAAATTGCAGAAATCGGATTTAAAGGTTTTGGTATCGGAGGCCTCAGCGTGAACGAGCCGGCAGAAGTAATGTATGAAATGTTGGATGCCCAGATGCCGATTCTTCCGGAAAACACACCAAAACATCTTCTTGGCGTTGGATTCCCTGAAAACATAAGGGAAGCTGTTAAAAGAGGAGTTGACCTTTTTGATTGTACAATCCCGACAAGAATTGCAAGGCATGGGACATTGCTGACATCATACGGGCGTTTAAATCTTAAAAATTCTAAGCATGAAAAAGACTTTACCCCAATTGATGAACAATGTGATTGTTATGCGTGTAGGAATTTTTCAAAGAGCTATATAAGACATTTGTTATTTACAAAAGAAATTCTGGGAATTACTCTCACGACTCTACACAATATCACTCATTATATGAAGCTGATGGAAAGCATAAGGAATGAAATTCGCGGCTGATCTCCACCTGCATTCAAAATACAGTCTGGCAACATCCAAAGATATGGACATAGAACATATTGATGAATGGTCAAGAATAAAAGGGGTTAAGGTGGTCGGGACTGGTGATTTTACACATCCCTTATGGCTTCAGGAGCTAAAAAAGAAACTTAAGCCGGATGGATCAGGATTATATGATTTTGGTTCAACAAAATTTATGCTTTCTGCGGAAGTCTGCAATATTTATCATCAGGACAAAAAACTGCATATTGTACACATGATGATATTTTCACCTTCTTTCAGAGAAGTTGATTTGATAAATAAGGAATTGACGAAGATTTCTAATCTAATGGCGGATGGTCGGCCAATATTAAATCTGCCAGTAAAGAAGCTTGCCGAAATAGTTTTTTCAGCTTCTGATAAATGTGTTTTAGTTCCAGCGCATATTTGGACTCCGGGGTTTTCATTGTTTGCAGAAAATACAGGATACGATTCGATTAGAGAATGTTTTGGTGAATATAGCGGATATATAAAAGCTGTTGAGACGGGCAATTCTTCCGATCCGTCAATGAGCTGGAGAGTGTCATCCCTTGATAAGGTTTCCCTCATATCAAATTCAGATGCACGCTCGCTTTCAAAGATAGGGAGAGAAGCAAACTTCTTAGAAACAGAATTATCATATGAAGCAATTTGGGATGCAATAAACAGTAAAGATCCAAAAAAGTTTATTTTTACAGTTGAGTTTTTTCCTCAGGAAGGCAAGTATTATAATGATGGTCATAAAGATTGCAATGTCAGTCAGGGGCCATGTGTAGTGGCGGAGTTCCCTCGCCCTTTGAAAAAAACAAAAAAGGTTAAATGTCCAAAATGTAAAAAACCTCTAACAATCGGTGTTCTTGGCAGAATTAGTCAGCTGGCAGATAGAGCTTTTGGTTTTGTACCTGAAAAGAGCATCCCATTTAAAACCCTCATTCCTTTGCAGGAGATAATTGCTGAAGTGTTGGATAAAGGAGTGGATACAACATCAGTAAAAAATGAATACGCAAAACTTATATCAAAATATGGAAGTGAATTTAGGATTTTAATTGATGAATCATTAGACAATCTTTCTCGAGGGATTTCCGAAGACATCTTTACAGGAATCTCGAGGGTTCGGTCAGGGGATGTTTTTATTGAGCCGGGATATGACGGGCAATCAGGGAAAATAAAATTGTTTGATGCACCGTTATTAAAACTCGAAACTCCCCAGATTAGCTTGTTTGGTTAGAACAGCTCTATAATTTCTTGACCAGTTAAGTCTGCGAGTAGTTTATCAAATCCAGGAAACGATGTCTCAATGCAACTAGCATGGTTTATTTTTACAGATTCCGTTCCGGCAAGTGCTGCAATTGCCATTGCCATAGCAATGCGATGATCTCCGTAGCTTTCAATCTCACAACTTTTGAAAGGTTTTCCTCCTTTTATTATCATGCCATCAGGAGTTTCTGTCACATCAGCCCCAAGCTTCTTTAGCTCTGTTGAGACTGTTTTTATCCTATCACTTTCTTTGACTCTTAACTCTTTTGCATCTTTTATGATTGTTTCCCCTTCAGCGCATGCTGCTGCAACTGCGATAATCGGAATCTCGTCAATAATGTTTGGAATAATAGCCCCTGAAATTTCTATTCCTTTTAATTTTGCGGATCTCACAATAATGTTTGCAATCGGTTCCCCGGCTTCAAAAGAGCTTCTTTCAATATCTATGTCAGCTCCCATTTGTTGCAGAATGCTAATTATTCCATTTCTAGTTTCATTTATTCCAACATTCATTATCTTTAGTTCTGATCCAGGAATTATTGTAGCTGCCACAATAAAGAATGCGGCTGATGAAATATCTCCTGGGACAAGTATTTTTCTAGGCAATATGGATTCGATTTTACTTACATAAATGGAATTATTTTCTTTTCTAAATGGTATAGAAAACAATTCAAACATTTTTTCTGTGTGATCGCGGGAGGGGAGAGGTTCTGTTATTCTTGTTGTTCCTTCGGCGAACAAGCCGGCAAACATTATAGCGGATTTTACCTGCGCGCTTGCAACCGGCATATTATATTCTATCGAATGCAAATCGCCACCTTTTATATCAAGAGGAGCAAAATTGCCCCCTTCTCTGCCTTTTATTGAGGCTCCCATTTCTCGGAGCGGCTCAACTACTCTCAACATAGGTCTTTTTTTTATTGATTCATCTCCTGTGACAACTGTTTGAAAATTCTGGCCGGATAATATACCGAGCATTAACCTTATGGTAGTTCCGGAATTCCCAACAAACAAGAGCTCTTCCGGAGGGACCAGTCCGTTCATTCCTT
>CAZWKB010000001.1:95874-109877 GCA_964633925.1 uncultured bacterium | reverse complement strand
TCATTCCTTTTCCATCAACAATATAAGTTTTGTCAGAATTTTTCAATATGTTTATTCCAAGATGTTTAAAACATTCTGCGGTGTTAAGGCAATCTTCAGATTCAAGGAGGTTTGTGATTTCTGATTGGCCACTTGCTAAGGAAGAAAACATTATTGATCGGTGCGATATAGATTTATCGGCAGGAACGGAGATCTCTCCTTTCAGGGCAATCGATGGCTCAATATTAAGATGCATACATATCTGTCCTGAGCTTTTGCGCTTTTATTAAGTCTTCTTCAATTTTATCGTTGTCAGAATTTCTTATGTTTTTTTCAAGTTTTTCAAGCGATGATTTAAACCCTTTTATCATTTCAAGCACTGCATCTTTGTTTGTTGTGAACATATCTTTTCCCATCTCAACGTTTCCTGCAGCGATCCTTGTTGTGTCTCTAAATCCCGAAGAAGCCAGTTTAATCATATCCTCTTTTAATGATCCTGATTGGCCAATAGTATTTACAAGCGATACAGCTATGGCAAGTGGCATATGGCTTATGCCTGCTACCGCTAGATCATGCTTGTCAGGTGGCATTACAATAGTTTCCACGTCAAGCTTTTTAATAAAATCTTTTAATACATTAAGAGCTGTTCTGTTTGTTTTTTCAGATGGTGTCAAAATATAGTTTGCTCCATCAAACAGGAATTTCGTTGCGGCCTTTATTCCGGATCTTTCATTTCCAGCCATGGGGTGTCCGCCAACAAAATATATATCCTCAGGCATAAGAAGGTCAATTTTGTTTACTATAGAAAGCTTGGAGGACCCTACATCTGTTATTATCGCGCCTTTTTTCAATGTTGGAAGGATCTTTATAATTGTAGGTATTATCAAAGAGATGGGGGTGCAAATAAAAACGATATCAGCATCTTTCGAAGCTTCTATTGGGTCAGTTGAAAAATCATCCAGAGCTTCTTTTTCTTTCGCTTCTTTCAGATTATCAATATTTCTGCTTACCCCAACAACTTTTTCTGCTAGGTCTTTGTTCTTTATCGCCATACCAAGCGATCCGCCAATTAGCCCCATACCGATTATTGCGATAGTTTTTATTTTTTCCATAATAATAATGTTAGCATAGTACACATTTTTCTTTTTGTATTTCCGACAATAGAGAGTGTCCATTCTCTAATTTTATATCGCTCTTTGATGCCGATACTTCATCAAAAAATCTAATTCCATTTGAATTTATTCCTGCCCCCATAAGAGCAAACGGGACCATTCCTCTTGCATGTGTTTTTGTGGCTGTTGGCGTCATATGATCAGAAGTGATTAACAGGCGCCATTCCTTAAATTGTTTTATCCCTTTTAGAATATTGCCAACAACAAGATTGTCAAAATCCTCTATGGCCTTTATCTTATCTCTCGCTTTGCCATTGTGCCCAGCTTCGTCAGGAGCTTCTACGTGAACAAAGACAAAATCTTTTACAGATAAAGAGTTTATGGCATAATCAGCCTTCCCCTTGTAATTTGTATCTAGGTATCCTGTGGCTCCAGGGACGTTGATTATATCAAGTCCTGCATATATCCCTATACCTTTGATTAGATCAACCGCCGTAATAACAGACCCAGACAATCCAAATTTCTCTTTATACGTTTGAATCGAAGGTTTCTTTCCTTGTCCCCATAGCCAAATAGAAGAATCTTTTCTTTTACTGTTAAGTATTGGCATGGATCTTAAAGTGAGATCGTTTAAAAGATTTGCTCCTGGGCCTTTAGGGAGATAGTCGGAAATATTTTTCCCTGTAATATCATGTGGCGGAGTGCAGGACGCATTTCTAGGGCCGTTCTTAATAACACATAGATGCCTATAGCTTATGCCAGGATGAAATTTTATTTTTTCATCTGAAAGTTTTTTATCTATCTCTTCTATCAGTTCTTTTGCTTCAGCGGTCCCTATATGTCCGCAACTATAATCTTCCATGATATTGTTTTTGATTGTGACGAGATTACATCTAAAAGCAATTTCTCCTTCATTTAATTCAACTCCCATGCTTGCTGCTTCAAGTGGCCCTCTTCCTGTGTAGCATTTTTTCGGATCATATCCGAAAACACTAAGGTTGGCAACATCAGATCCCGGAGCAAATTCTTCAGGAACAAAATTAACCATACCGCAAAGACCTTTTGATGCAACTGTGTCCATGTTTTTTGTGATGGCAACTTGGAGAGGTGTTTTTCCTCCAAGCTCTTCGAGCGGATAATCAGGCATTCCATCGCCGACGATTACAACATATTTCATTTTTTTTCTTCTCTCTTATTTAGCAGAACACGATTGTTTCTCAAAGAAGTAATATTTTTTGATACATCACTTATTTCTTTTGCCGGTATATATTCTTTAACGCTTGAAAAAATATTTGGAATTGCACAGTATGCAGGAGAGACGAATTCAAGGTATTTTGATTCATCCAAAGCACTTTTCATTTGGGGAGAAACAGGTAGGGCATGTACGAATTGTAGTACAAGCCAGACGATCAGCATTCCTTTTAATATCCCCAAGCCTCCACCTCCAATAATATTTGCCGGGCCAAGTATTCCTTTTCCGATAAATTTGTGAATGATAAAACCTATAAGACTTACTATCGAATACGTAATTATCCAAAGTATCAAGAAACTTCCAAGAAGATCGATTCCCTGAGGGAGTTGGATATATTTTGGGAGTATTTGCGCAAAATCTTTGTACATAACAAAAGAAACATAAAGAGCAAGGAAGAAAGAAAGAATATCAAAACAGGATCTTACAAGTCCCCTGATCAGGCCCTTTACTGTCATGATCAGAATCATTGTCAGAATAATTGTGTCGACGAAATTTAAATTCATTAAGACCTATATTTTGCCTTTTGTCTTCAGGGTCTTTTTTAATTCCGTTAGATGTTTTTTTAAATACGGGTATTTTAATGACAGAATCTGCGCCGCCAGAATTGCAGCGTTTTTAGCTCCGTCTATTGCTACAGTTGCAACAGGAATTCCAGGAGGCATTTGTACTATAGAATACAAAGAATCTTTTCCTCCCAAAGCCTGAGAAGAAATTGGAATGCCGATAACGGGTAGTATTGTGTATGCTGCAATCACTCCGGGAAGATGGGCGGCCATTCCTGCTCCTGCAATTATCAGATCAAACTTTTTTTCTGCACTTTTTGCAAGTGTCATTACCTTTTGCGGGTTTCTGTGAGCGGATGCAATAATAAGTTCTTTTTCTATCTTGAATTTTTCGAGTAATGCTATTCCAGATTCGATTTTAGGAATATCTGAGTTACTCCCGAGTATTATCGCTACTTTTGGTTTTGCCATGTGTTTCTCCTTGTTATCTGGGGGACAGGGACTCGAACCCCAATTCTCGCCTTCAAAGGGCGGTGTCCTACCATTAGACGATCCCCCAACTCTACAATGTCAACAATATGATTATAACAGATTATCAACTATGGCTTGCCCAAAGTCGGAGGCTGATTCAGGACCGTTAGCCGTTATTATCATCCCATCTATCTCAACTGACGTTCCTGTCCATATGGCTCCATTTGAGATAAGATCATGTTTGGCATCAAAAAAAGCAGTAGATCTTTTGTCTTTCAATAATCCTGCAAATGCAAGAACTCTGGGGGCTGCACAAATAAGTGCGTCTGTTAATAGCGAGTGAGCTTTTTCATCATGAAAAAATTCTCTTGAGCCTGGACCTCCAATAAAAAATAATCCATCAACAATATTTAGGTCCACATCATTTAACGTTATATCCGAGGTTGCTAATCCTGATAGCTTTCCTATGCAAGACCCTTTCACAGAAGAAGCTGTGATGACCTTAATATTGTTTTTTTCTAAAAGCTCTTTTGGTTGAAAATATTCTTCATCTCGGAAGTTTTCTTTAGCAATTACAAGTACAACTGTTTTCATTGTTTATGTGCAGAGGCTGGATTTTATCTCAAAAATATGAAGAAGATCTCTTTGTACAACTAATCCCAAAAGCTTGCCGTGCTCAACAACTAGTATTCTGCCAAGTCCCGACTTTGTTACCTGAAGTAATGCTTCCATGGCATCTTTGTTTGGATCAATGATTAAGTCTTCTCTTGCGGCTGTCATTGCTTTTGCCACATTTGTTGTTTCCCATAGGTCGTTAGGTATTTCTTTTACATTTGATAAGGTTACTATCCCCTTTAGGAATCCGTTTTCTACAACTGGAAATCCAAGATGTTTATGCTTTAGAAAATAGTCGCTTATCAACGTATTCAAAAATATATCAGGAGGAACTGTTACCACGTTGGTTTCCATGATGTCTCTTACAGGGATCCCTCTAAGCGCTTTTTTTAGCATTAGCTGTTGAAAGCTGGCATCTGCTGCTTCGTGGAGGAATATTCCAATTACCAGTAGCCAAATACCATTGAGCCACATTCCTTTGAAAATGTAGAACAATCCGATAAAAATAAAGACAAGAGAAAATGCTTTGCCTAGCATAGTTGAAATTTTCGTTGCCCCTTTAAGATCATTCATAAATTGCCAGAGAATAGCTCTTAATATTCGTCCTCCATCGAGAGGGAATCCCGGCAGCAAATTAAAGATAGCCAAGCTTAGATTTATTACGAAAAGGTATTCAGCTATAGCGATGACTAAAGGGTTTGCTCCGAAAAATAGAAGAAAATAAAACAGGTTGAAGCTGAAAAGCGCAACAATAAAACTAAATGCTGGTCCTGCAATTGCAATTATAAGTTCACTCTTTGCGGTTTCCGGTTCTCTTTCCATGTGTGCAACTCCACCGAACAGATACATGGTTATTTTTTTTATAGGCAGCCCGAATTTTTTTGCAAAATACGAATGCGATAGTTCATGAACAAGAATGGAAAGAAGAAGCGAAAAGGCACAAATTACGCTGGCTATCCAATTAGCCATTAACAATTGAGAAGGAAATCTGTTGTGTAGGTCGGTTCCGAGTGACCAAGTTACCAAGAAGAAGACGACTATCCACGAATAATGAATCTCGACTGGAATACCAAGAATATCTCCGACCTTCACTGAGGATTTCATATACAGGATTATAGCAGATTATTTGCAATTGGCAAAAAAAATCCCTTTTCCTACCATGTGTAATTGCAAAATCTTGCACATGTTATTGCATGGAAAAGGGATAAAAACCCATTAACGCCGGATAAACGAGTTGATAATTCTGCGTGAACAAATGGTGATCGCAATAGTTATACTAGGAGACCTATTCACCACCATATATCATTTTGCAGATCTTATCGACTGGCTCAACGGAGTTGCACCGTATCCAAGCCTTTGAATAATTTTATCATATATGTTATCGTAAAACATATGAAAGCGTGGCCGTCGCAATTCAAATTTACCGGCAGTGCAAAAGTAATAACTCTATGGGTTCTTGCAGGTCTTTTCGTCACGTTTTTAGTTTTTTCTATTCATCTCCTTTCTGTTTTTATTTGGGCAGCAGTATTTGCGTATCTTTTTAATCCGGTCATTACATTTCTGTCAAAGAAATCAAAGATTCACAGGGGAATCTTCATTCTAGGGTTGTACGTTATCGTTGGGTTGTTACTCTTTTTGCTTATAAAAACTTTCACTCCCTTGGTATCCAATGAGCTGGCAGATCTGCAATACGGTTCCTTGTCAACGTATTCAGATTCGATCGTAAGTAAAGCTATTGCCAAAAGTCAGGTGCTTCCTTTTGGAGATCTGATAGACGTTACAAAAGTTTTTCGTTCAGTGACAGATTGGGTCATCGCAAAATTTTCATCAAATGCACTCCTGATATTTTTTGGGACAATAGAAAAAATAATCTATTCAATCGTTTTCTTTGTTGTTCTTTTTTACTTTCTACTGGGGGGACAAAAATATATCAAACGCGTAGAGAGTCTTATCCCCAATCCTTACAGAGGAGAGATATCAGATCTCATAGAAAGGGTTGATGACACTCTTGGGGCTTACATTCGTGCCCAAGTTGTTTTGATAATAATAATGACTGTTCTTAGCTTTGTCGTGCTAGCTACTTTAGGTATCAAATATGCTATAATTTTGAGTGTAATGACAGGTTTTGTCGAGGTGATTCCTGTCCTTGGTCCGATTTTTGCTACAGCGGTTGTCGCGGTAGTGGCATTGCTTCAGACTGGAAATGCTTTTGGTTTTTCAAGCATATTGCTAACATTGATAGTGATAGTTGCTTATTTCCTGTTGCGTCAGTTTGAAGATTATTTTGTCATTCCAAATGTAGCTGCGAGATTTGTTAAAGTTCATCCCGTGATTGGGATTCTCTCGCTTATTATCGGTGGAACATATTTCGGTGTTTTAGGGCTTTTTCTTGCTATACCGGCTGCGGCCATTATCAAGGTCCTTCTCAGGTATATCTATAACAAGCTTACAGAATAAAAAAAGGAGCAAATCATGAAAAAGTTTGGTGTTTTAGGGCTAATATTTGTATTCGTTGTTGGTCTGAATTTTGGTTGTGGAAGGGGGAATGGTTCCGGATCTACGGATACAAAAAGTGAAGGCAAAAAAAAGACGGTAGTACAAATGTGGGTGATGCCAAACAGTTTAGAGCCAATAAAAGATATTGAAGCGGTTCTTGCTTCTTTTAAAGCAGAAAATCCAGACATAGAAATTGTTGTAACCTCTGTTGATTGGGGATCTGCCTGGACAAAGATAACAACAGCAGCGACTTCAGGGGATACTCCTGATCTTGTTCAGCTTGGTAGTACGTGGGTTGGATCGATCACTGCTATTGGTGCTCTTATGGATCTCAAAGATAAGGTTTCTGAAATCGGCGGAGCAAAAACATTTGTTGATGCTGCTTGGACAACTACGGGGATCGAAGGGTCAAACACAGTTACTGCTATCCCATGGTTCATAGATGCCAGAGCGCTTTATTTTAGAACTGATGTGATGAAACAGTTAAGGCTTGGGGCAACAGATCTTAAGGATTGGAATTCATTTGAAAATACTCTCTCGGCAATAAAAAAAGCAGAGCCTGAAATTGATGGAGTAAAAATATATCCTTTGGGCATTCCTGGGAAGAACGACTGGAACGTTATTCATAATATTGCTCCATGGATATGGGGTGCGGGCGGAGACTTCCTCTCAAAAGATAGAAAGGAAGCGGCAATAAATTCTAAGGCAGCAGTTGAAGGGTTGAACTATTATGTAAGTCTTGTAAAGAAAGGTTTGATTCCTATTGACGCCTTGGAACTTAATACAGCACAAGTAAGCAGCAATTTTAATGCAGGCTCTTATGCAATGTATTTCGACGGACCCTATGAAGTAAAATCTTTAACTCTTCCTCCTGAACAGGGAGGGACTTCAGGCTCAATTTCTTCAAGAAACTTTTCTTTGTCTCCATATCCTGCAGGGCCAAAAGGTAGATACACTTTTATAGGCGGAAGCAATTTGGCGATTTTTAAAAATAGCAAAAATAAAGAAGCCGCTTGGAAGGTCATTAAGCATATGATCTCAAATAAGATGCAGGTAAATTATGCAAAAGCTTCCGGATTTTTGCCGGCAACAAAGGCTGCTTTCGAAGATCCTTATTTCTCATCAGATCCGTATAGAGCTGTGTTTAAAGAAGCGGTACAATACGGAAAAACCTATCCATGTGTTCCTTCCTGGGGCCTGATAGAGCCAATTCTTACAAGAAGACTTGGAATAATGTGGGATCACGTACTTGCAGCCGATGACGACAATGTAAAAAAGATCGTAGAGGATGATCTTAACTCTGCAGCAAAAGAGATCAATTCGGTATTGAAGTCGAACAAGAAATAATATAAATGTGCGGCATTTTTGGATACATAGGAGAAAAGCAGGCAGTCCCTATACTTATTGAGGGATTAAAGAAGCTTGAGTATAGAGGATATGATTCTGCTGGGATCGTTGTGTATTCAAACAGAAGGCTTGTTGTTGAAAAGTCTATAGGCAAGATTGCGGATCTTGAAAAAAGTATTTCCGGGAAGAAAATAAAATCGTATATTGGTCTTGGCCATACCAGATGGGCTACACATGGAAGACCGTCAAAAGAAAATGCTCATCCTCATTTTGACTGTACGGAATCTATTGCCGTTGTTCACAATGGGATAATAGAAAACTATGAAGAGATAAAATCTATTCTCATTTCAAAAGGGCATGTATTCAAGTCTCAGACAGACACAGAAGTGCTCGTTCATCTTATTGAAGAAAATATCAAACAGGGGCTAGAGAAAGCGGTAAGGGAAGCTATAAAAAAAGTCCGAGGTTCTTATGCTGTAGGGGTAATGCACAGCAAAGCTCCTGGAAAGATTGTTGTTGCAAGAAAAGGTAGCCCTTTAATAATAGGTCTTGGCGAAAACGAAAACTTTATTTCATCTGATATTCCCGCGATCATTAAATACACGTCAAGAGTTATTATGATGCAGGACGGTGACGTCGCGACTATTACAAAAAACTCTGTTGATATTACTACTGTCTCAGGGGCAAAACAAGACAGAAAAGAAACTCTGGTTTCATGGGATCCCATATCCGCCGAAAAGGGTGGATATGCTCATTTTATGTTGAAAGAAATGCATGAACAACCAAAAGCAATAATGGATACGATCAAAGAAATCGTAGATCTTTCATCGAAAGATATCAAATTTAATAATATCGATATCTCACAAGACGATTTAAGAAAAGTAAACAGAATAGTGATAACTGCTTGCGGGACATCTTGGCACGCGGCATTGATCGGTGAATACTTTATTGAACATTTTGCACAAATTCCTTCGGAAGTTGAATATGCCGCAGAATTTAGATATAGATCTCCGATTCTAGATAAAAATACTTTAGTAATTGCAATTACTCAATCTGGAGAGACGGCGGATACTCTTGGAGCTGTTGAAGAGGCAAAAAAACTTGGAGCAAAAGTCATTTCTATCTGCAATGTTGTTTCATCGTCAATTGCAAGAGAATCAGACGGCGTTGTTTATACTATTGCCGGGCCTGAAATAGGAGTGGCATCGACAAAGGCTTTTACAACTCAAATCGTTGTACTGTATTTGCTGTCTTTATATTTTGCGAAGATAAAGAAACGTATTTCTAAGGCTAGATATAAAAATAAGATAGCAAATCTTCTTGAAGTTCCTCACAAAATAGAACAAATACTTTCTACTGAGGAAAAGATAAAAAAAATAGCTGAGAAGTTTTGCCACTGTACTAATGCTTTATATCTTGGCAGGGGAGAAGGGTTCCCTGTTGCGCTTGAAGGAGCCCTTAAACTTAAGGAAATATCATACATTCATGCAGAAGGCTATCCTGCGGCAGAAATGAAGCATGGTCCTATTGCACTTATTGACGAAAATATGCCAGTTGTTGTTTTGGCTCTTGAAGGAAGACGGTATGATAAGATACTTGGCAATATCGAAGAAGTTAATGCAAGAGGTGGCAAAGTCATCGCTATTGCGACAGAAGGGAATAAAGAAATAAAGAAAAAGGCTGCCGAGGTCATTTATTTGCCTAAATCAAGCGAATCTTTATCGTCAATCCTTGCTTCGATCCCCCTTCAATTGTTGGCATATTATATTGCCGTAAAACGTGGCTGCCATGTTGATCAGCCTAGAAACTTGGCAAAAAGTGTCACTGTAGAATAACTCCTCCATTTAGGCAATTTTAATGTTTTTTTGATGTCCCAATAATTGCAAAAAAACTTACCAAACATATATGATAAAATATTAACAGGGGCTTGACATGTCGAGTCCTAATTTTTTTTGAAAGGACCTACTGATGAAATACGGGCATTTTTCTGACAATGGGAAAGAGTTTGTTATAACCGATCCGAATACCCCAAGACCTTGGGGAAATTATCTTACTAATGAGAAATATTGTGCAGTGATTTCTCAAACAGCAGGTGGATATAGTTTCTATAAAGATTCAAAAACGGAAAGAATGTTGTATTGGACTGGACAGAATCTTCATCAGGGAAGACCAGGCAGATATATCTTTTTACAGGATGACGAAACAAAAAAAGCGCATAGTATTTCATGGGATCCTATTAGGGCAAAATACGATTCATATGAATGCAGGGTTGGTTTTGGATATCAAATAATCAAGTCAAAAGCTAATGGTCTTGAAGGGGAAACAACATATTTTGTTCCAAAGGATGAGCCTTGCGAAATATGGAAAGTGAAGATCAAGAACACGACAAAAAAAGTAAAAAAAGTCAATGTGTTCGGCTATTTAGAATGGTTTATTGGCAGTGCAGATTATCAAACATTTTATAATATTGCAATTCTTTGGAACAGAGTAAACTTTGATAAAAAATCTCAATCCATATTTGGAAGAAAAACCGCGCACTATGAAGAATTCAACATCAAGAATAATCCATACGTATTGTTTTTCTCTTCTTCAGAAAAAATTGCAAGCTGGGATTGTCATAAACAAAACTTTTTGGGAAAGGGTAATACATGCCAAAACCCGGAAGGAGTTTACAAAGGTAAATGTACAAACAGTATGTGCGATGGAGAAGAACCTGTAGGTGTTCTGCATAACAAAATAACTCTAAAGCCAGGTCAAGAAAAGGAAATTACTTTCATTCTTGGTCAAACAGTTGGGCAAAAAGATGCTGAAAGAATTATTGCAAAATTCAAAGACAAGAAAAATGTAGAAGCAGCTTATGCTGAAATGCTTTTGTTCTGGGAAGAAAGATTAGCTCCGATAAAGATTGAAACACCTGACAAAGACTTTGACAATATTATGAATAACTGGATCAAGTATCAGTTGTGGATGTGTAACATGTGGAGTAGGTCTCCTTCCTTCTATCATGAAGGTCAAGGAGGACGTGGTCTTAGAGATTCCTGCCAAGATGGCGAATCTATTTTGTCTTTGGATTCTGATTATGGGAAAGCAAAACTATTGAAAGTTGCATCTTTGATTAGGCGCGATGGAACTCTTGCTCCTGGTTGGTCAGACACATATGGTCCATATGCAAACAGACCCTTTAAAGACCATCCAACGTGGCTGACTCCATCAATTGCCGGATATGTAAAGGAAACTGGAGATTTTGAAGTGCTTAGTCAGGAGATTCCTTGGCTTAAAGACAGATGGAGAGAAGGTGGAACAAAAGTAGATCCAGATTGGCATGGTGGATCAGAAGTTGACGGAGAAGGAACTTTGTTTGAGCATCTTTTGGCACAGCTTAATTTCACATATAGCGATGTAAGTGTTCATGGAATTCCGAGAGTTGGAGAAGCTGACTGGAATGATGCTTTGGATATGGCCGGCAGAAAACAAATTGGTGAAAGTGTATGGCTTGGTATAGCATTAACGAGATCAATAAAAATGCTCGCTGAAATGGCTGGGCATATTGGTAAAAAAGATATTCAAAAAGATCTAGAAGAAAAAGCAAGAATAATGTCGAAGAGAATAAATGAAGCAGGATGGGATGGCGAGTGGTATTTGGCTGGTTATAACGATGATATGATCCCTTTTGGATCTTCAAAAAACAAAGAGGGGAAAATGTTTCTTAATTCACAGTCATGGGCTATTCTTGCAGATATAGTTCCTCAAGACAGAATTAAGACAATTATCGATGCAGCCGATAAACATCTTGGAGGAAAGCATGGGTATGCATTGCTTGCTCCTGCTTATACTGTGTTTGATCCGGGGTTAGGAAGAATTGCAATGTTCTCTCAGGGAACAAAAGAAAATGCAGCTGTTTTTTGTCATGCACAGACATTTATGCTTGCAGCTATTGCAAAATTAAAGATGGGCAATAAATTGTATGCAGAGCTATCTAAGATCATGCCAAATAAGCAAAAAGATATTGAACTCTACAAAGCAGAGCCATATGCTTATGCAGAATACTTGATCGGACCAGATCATCCATATGCTTATGGTGAAGGTGCATATACGTGGCTAACCGGAACAGCTGGTTGGACATTTATGGTTGCGACAGAATGGCTGATGGGAGCGAGAAGAGATTATGAAGGTTTAAGAATTGATCCTGTCCTTCCAACAAAATGGAAGAAAGCAAAAATCACCAGACCATTCAGAGGCGCAACATATGAGATCAACATCTCAAATCCAAAGGGAGTTGAAAGCGGAGTTGTCTCTGTTGAAGTAGATGGAGTTGCAATAGAAGGTAATTTAATAAAACCGCATATGGATGGTAAAATACATATTGTGAATGTTGTGATGGGCTAAAGGAAAAAATGCAAACAGATAATATAAAAAACTTTCCATTCGGTGTAACTTTTTATCCGGATCAGTGGCCAAAAGAATATTGGGAAACAGCTTTTTCGCAAATAGCTGCAAGCGGTTTTAACATAGTCCGTTTTGGTGAAATGGCTTGGAACTGGATAGAACCTCGTGAGGGGGAATATCGGTTTGATGAAATGGAAGAAGCTTTGGATCTTGCCAATAAATATGGAATAAAAGTTCTTCTGGGTATTCCAACATCGATGGCTCCTACATGGCTCATAAGAAAATATCCTCAGGTAAGGCCTGTCTCAAACGAAGGAACCCTTTATCCTGAATACGGGCCAAGACCAAATGTTTGCCGAGACAGCAAAACTTACAAAATAATTGCAGAAAAAATGGTTCGCAAACTTGTAGAGAAATTCAAAGATCATCCAGCAGTGCTTTATTGGCAAGTGGATAATGAACCTGTATATCCTCCCCTAGATTCAACGACCAACATGGACTTTTGCCATTGCGAAGACACGAAGCAAGATTTTATTAATTGGGCAAAAGATAAATATGGTTCTCTAGAGAAAATTAACAAAGCATGGGGAGCAAAATTTTGGACAAATGAGTTTGGCGATTATGAAGATATTACAACTCCAAAATGTGGTTTGTGGGATGCCGGTAATCCTCATATATTTCTTGACTGGTTCAGGTTTAAAACTGATTCTCTACACAATTTTTTAATGTGGGAAAAGAACATAGTTGAACAATATGATAAAAAACATAAAATAGGAACAAACGGATTTTTGGGTATTTGCCCACGAGTTCCGGAGCACGATATTATGGCTGATGGGCTTGATTGGTACGGATGGGACATTTATCCAATGGGAGGAAGAAACACTCCACAAAATATTGGAGAAATGGCTGATTGGTGGAGAAGTCTTACATTTAACAGAAATACAGAATTCCATGTTACAGAACTGCAGGGTGGCCCAAATGTAAGATGGGGATATCCAGGATTTATTGAAGGGCCTGAAATAAGGATTTGGACACATCAGGTTGTGGCTCACGGAGCCCAAGCAATTCTATATCATCAATGGAGAACTGCCGTATTTGGAGGCGAAACAGGCGGTTTTGGTATTCTGAAGGCTGATGGATCAAGGACTCCAAGGCTGGAAGCGATAGAAGAAGCCGGTAAAGAGCTTAAGAAAATAATTCCGATATTGCACGATCATAAGTTATCGCCAAAAGCTGCAGTTGCATATTTGCGATCATCGGACATACAGACTTTTCAGGAACAGGGTCCTCCAAGACCAATAGCGGGTCAGTGGGAACAAGTCAGAGCTGAACTTGGGCATACCCACGGGTTGGATAGCTGCCAAGGGGCATATCAAATTCTTTGGAATTACTATAATCCTTCTGCTTTCATTTTTGAAAGACAGCTTGAAGATGGGACACTTCCTTACGAAATTATTCTTCTGGCAAACCCATATTTACTTAAGAAAAAATATGCAGATGTTCTTATGTCGTTTGTAATAAATGGTGGGACACTAATAACAGAATCAAGATTCGGTGCCAAAAATGAAAATGGCGGGCTACACGAAAATCAAATACTTAACGATTTCTTAGGGATTTCAAGCGATCATATTGAAACTATAGGAGATCGAATATATATTCCTAAGATAAGAAGTTATGCATACGGTTTTAGGGATCTGATCAAAAATGCAGATGGGGTATTGCTAGAATATGAGGATGGCTATCCAGCATTTATTGAAAAGAAGATTGGCAAAGGGAAGATAATTTTTGCAACTTTCAGTTTATTTATGAGCGTTGGTAAAACCGGGAATGCAAGACTCGCAG
>CAZWKB010000001.1:85286-95864 GCA_964633925.1 uncultured bacterium | reverse complement strand
AATTGAGGGGGTCTAGTTGCCTTTTTAGTATCACTTTTAATAAAAATATGTTCTATGTAAGGTCTCAAATGACTGCTCCTGATTTCTCGTTAAAAGATAAAGAAAATGTTGAAATGATACTTTGGGAAGGTCAGGATTCACCGATATTATATGTAATTAATCACGGAACAGGTAAAGAAAAGTTTGAAATTGATACTCCGTTAAAGTATACAATTGCAAAAGATATTTTAACTGACAAACAGTTTGAGGTAGAGAAAGGGAAGTTGCCTTTAGTTTTGGAAGGAAGATCTGTGTTTGTGTTGCATTTATCGTAGACGAAATCAATAATATAGAAAGGAAAGAAAGATGAAATACGGATATTTTGATGGACCAAATAAGGAGTTTGTGATCACAAGGCCTGATACTCCATTACCATGGATTAATTATATTGGTTGTGAAGATTATTGCGGATTAATATCAAATACTGCAGGAGGATATAGTTTTTACAAAGACCCAAGAGAACTAAGACTTACAAGGTATAGATATAACAATATCCCATACGACAGAGGGGGAAGATATATTTATATTAAGGATAACAAGTCAAACGACTTCTGGTCTGCAACATGGCAGCCAGTTCTTAAACCGACTGCAAAGATGACAGAAGAAGGCGGTGGCGCTCTTTTCTCCGTTCAGTCTGGTAAAAAGGATGATTATTTCTATGAATGCAGACAGGGACTTGGTTACACAAAAATAAGCTCAAGCTATAAAGGTATTCATTCAGATACGACATATTTTGTTCCTCTAGGCGAGAATTGTGAAGTTTGGATGATTGAATTAAAGAACAACACACTTCAGGACAGAGATATCAGTCTGTTCTCCTTTGTTGAGTTTTGTTTATGGGATGCTTTAAATGATATGACTGATTATCAATACAATCTTAATATTGGAGAGACGGAAGTAGAGAATAATACTATTTATCATATGTCCAGATACAGAGTAAATCATTCCTCAATGGCTTTCTTCTCTTCGAACGAAGATGTAGATGGATTTGAAACGCAGAGAGAAGATTTCTTAGGAAGATACGGGGATCTTTCTGCCCCTAGAGCTGTAGTAGAAGGAAAAATGAATAATTCTATAGCTTGTGGTTGGGCTCCTGTTGGTTCGCACAAAGTAAATGTTTCTCTAAAGAGCGGAGAATCAAAGACTGTCATATTTATTCTGGGCTATACCGAGAGCAAAAAGAAAACCGCAAAGCTTGTTGAAAGATTAAAGACAAAGTTTGCAGTTGATCAAGAACTTAAAAAGCTCAAAGAAACTTGGGATGCAAATATTGGGAAGTTTAATGTTACAACACCAGATGAAGATGTGAATATGATGGTAAATATTTGGAATCAATATCAATGCCGACAGACCTTTAACTGGTCTAGATCAGCATCATATTATGAATCTGGTATTGGCAGAGGAATGGGCTTTAGAGATAGCAACCAAGACACAATGGGATTTGTTTATCAGATCCCTGAAAGAGTAAAACTAAGATTAGTTGATTTAGCATCAACTCAATTTGAAAAAGGAGATGCCCGTCATCAATATTCTCCATTAACCAAAAAGGGAAATGGCGAAGGTTATAGTGACGATCATCTTTGGTTAATTTACTCTGTTGCGGCATATATAAAAGAAACGGGAGATGTTGCATTCTTGTCGCAAATGATTCCGTATGATTCTGGCAAAAAGGGCACATTGTATGAACATCTTGAGAAAGCAATTGCATTCTCATTAAAGAATATCGGCCCTCACAAACTTCCATTATCAGGATTTGCAGATTGGAATGATTGCTTGAATATGAAAGGTCCAAAAAATCAAGCAGAATCTGTAATGGTTGCTCAAATGTTGGCTGGTGCATGTACTGAGATGAGCAAAATGGCAGCGCTTGCAAAGAAACCAAAAGATGCAACAAAGTATGAAAAACTGTTTAAGAAAGTAAGCGATCAAATCAATGCTATTGCATGGGATGGTGAATGGTATGTAAGAGCTTTTGATGATAATAAGAAACCAGTTGGATCAAAAAAGAACAAAGAAGGAAAGATCTTCTTAGAAACACAAGGATGGGGAGTTCTTTCTGGAGTTGCTAATGAAAAGAGAGCAATACAGTGTTTAGATTCTGTTAACAAACACTTAGCAACAGAGCACGGGATAATGATTCTTCAACCATCATTCTCAAAGTTCTATCATGAACTTGGATCTATTTCAGTTTATCCTCCAGGACTTAAAGAAAATGGAGCGATATTCTGTCATCCAAATCCATGGGTAATAATTGCTGAATGCATGATGGGTAGAGGCGAACAAGCATTCAAGTACTATAAAGCAATTGCTCCATCAGAAAAGAATAAGATTGCCGATCTTCACAGACTAGAGCCATATGCCTATTGTCAGATGATCGCCGGTAAAGATCATAAAGATTTTGGTCAGGCAAAGAATGGGTGGTTAACAGGTTCTGCTGCTTGGAACTTTATGGCAATATCTCAATGGATATTGGGTGTAAGAGCAGATTATAACGGTTTGTGCGTAGATCCATGTATACCAGCAAAGTGGGATGGATTTACAGCAAAGAGAACATTCAGAGGTAGTGACTATTCTATCACTGTGAAGAATCCAAACCATGTTTGCAAAGGTGTTGAATCAGTGATTGTTGACGGAGTAAAGATCGAAGGAAATGTCATTCCTGTTGTTAAGGGCAAGAAGAAATATAATGTTGAGGTGTTGATGGGGTAGTTGCTTAAGTTCATAATGTTCAAACAAAAAGGGCTCCGCAATTGCGGAGCCCTTAAATTTTATTAGAATTGCTTTATGGTTTTGGATTTATCGTTGACAATTCTTTGAGTAATTCAGGTTCTATCAAATAACTAAATCCATTATTGTAAACTTCCTGTGCTATTCCAATGTTCCCGTTTGCTATCTCGCTAACGACTTGTCTGTATGTGCTTGCCATATGACTTACTAATTTTCTATATGTCCAATCTTTAAAGCTGTGCACAGGGAATTCTGCTAATTCAGGAGGTGTTCCGTCAGAAATGGTATGTTCTAGAGATTTAATTCCAGTAAATATACCTGCCCTAGGTGCGTAGACATAAGCAATAGGATATTTCCTTGCTAATTTTTCGGTCCACTCTGTTCCTGCCCATGTCTCGAGACATAAGGCTTGCTCAATTCCTCCCTTTCTCCCTTTTTCATTTTTCATATCCAATCCAGGAGAAGGAATTAAAAGATCATCACTGACTTCTGCCAATGCTTCTGTGTCAAATAGATAAATAGTCGTGTTTAAGCTTTTTGGATTATTTCCTTTCTCAATTAGCGTAGGGGGAAGCATTGGCGCTTCTCTCAAATATGCATACTTTTGAAGGGCACCCTCGTATTTGTCTTCGCCTATTCCACCTCCAAGTTGATTATTGGAATTTGGCACTGCAATAACCATACCTTTATATCCTCTGGCTTTTAGGGTTTCAAAAACAGAGTATAAAGTATAATCCCCTTGAGACATGAACTCATCAGCATTTGAAAAAGCAAAATACTTTACTCCCATTTGTACCATAGCTTCATACATTTTCAATTGTGCGAATTTTGTTGAATAATCTCCATGACCAGTCACATAATTTTTTTCTGTGAGTTCCTTATCAGATGCGAATACTCTTTGTGCGACAGGTTGCAAAAAGCCGAACATTACATTGAGCTGATCATCGGTCATTTTTAGTTCATTTTTCAATCTTTCTATTGTAAGCTTTTGACCGGCTTCACTAAATATTGCAAAAACTGGGCTCAGTACTCCGGCATCATTTCCCATCTCAATAAAATGTTTTAAAAATAATCCACATAGCGTTTTTACCCCGTAGGTAGTTTCGATTGGATACAGATAGCGAGGAGGTAATTCGTTCTTTCCAAGAGTCTCTAGAGCTCCCATGTCTTCTATCCTTTTTAGTAGGTCTGGATTTTCCAATGCAAACTTTAATGCTCTTGAAGCAGTCCCTGCTATTGGCATCCCCAAGGTCGCAGTAGAAAGTCCTGGAATTGCAGAATTCTGCTGTAATAATTGTTTACCTATATCTGCGTGTTTGATCAGGTCTTCTGGTGATTTGATCAGTATTTGATCTTCAGTCCATGGAACGTTATCTATCATCGGTGTGTTTTTTGTTAAAGCAAAATACCCTTGGGGAGGTAGGAATTCAAAAGAACCATTTTCTGATCGGTTTATTTCTAACATTTCGTCTTTTAATTTGACTGAAGCATCTCGATAATGATTTTCTATGGTTTTTAATGTTTGAGGGAAAATATCTGCTAATGCTTTTTTGTTTCTGGATCTTAGCTTGTCCGTTATTTCTTTTTTTGATTCTTCATTAATAGGGGCCTTGCTTTCTATTAGATCTACAAGATTAGGAATCTCCATAAGCCTATTAAAAAATAGTGAAAGTATTGCTGGTGATGATTGTTCGTTTATTCCATGCAGAATAAAATAATTTGCTAAATTGACATGTGATTCTAGTCTCTTAGTGAATTCATTTTGAAATCCAGTTGTGTTAAAGTCTTTTTCTTGATACTTTGATTCATCAATTTCTACAGGGATAATTCCCATCTCAAGGAAAGGTAAATAATCCATCATGGTTTCATTATTTACCATTAATATTGATTCAGAAACTATTTCTTGTAGTGCATCTCTTTTTGTGTAATCAACAGCTGCTGGTTCTTGCAATGCTGTTTGGCGTCCTGAAAACGCATCTGAAAATGGAACCATCCCGACTTTTTGCGACATTATATTATTAACTGATCTTACAACACTTGCTCCACTCATTGATTTCTCCTCTTTATTTTTATTCTGGATTGGTCTCGCATATATATCGATTATGTTTTTAATAAATTTCACTTATTTTTGTTTGAAGACTGAGCACAAAGCACATGGCCGCAAAGTTGCTCCCTCCCCCTAAATCTGGTAGAATTAACCTAATAACCATGGAATTAACAGGAGCACAATTATTACTGGAATCGCTCAAAAAGGAAGGCGTTGAAGTCATATTCGGCCTTCCTGGGGGGCAAGCTTTGCCTATGTATGATGCTTTGTATCATGAAAAAGAGATCAGACATATACTTGTCAGGCATGAACAGGGAGCGGGTCATGCTGCAGATGGATATGCCAGAGCCTCTGGCAAGGTTGGTGTTTGTTTAGCAACTTCAGGTCCTGGGGCTACAAATCTTGTTACTGCCATTGCTAATGCAAATATGGATTCTATTCCTATGGTAGCGATTACTGGTCAGGTTGGAACACAATTGTTGGGAAGCGATGCATTTCAAGAGGTAGATATAACAGGAATAACATTGCCGATCACAAAACATAGTTATTTGGTAAAAGATGTTTCTACAATACCGGCAATAGTAAAAGAGGCGTTCCATATTGCGAATACTGGTAGAAAAGGGCCTGTTTTGATAGATATGCCAAGAGATATGCAAACAGCCAAGGCCGAATTCGTTTGGCCTGAAAAAGTAAGTTTGCCTTCATATAAACCGAATTATCATGGTCATCCAAAGCAAATAAGTGCCGCAGCAAAGGAAATTGAAAGATCTAGACGTCCGGTCATTTATGCTGGGGGGGGAGTCATTTCTTCGAATGCTTCAGAAGCTTTGTTCAAACTTGCCGAAAAGATCCAAGCCCCAGTAACAACAACTTTGCTCGGAAAAGGGGCCTTCCCGGAAACTCATGATTTATCTTTGGGCATGCTTGGTATGCATGGCACAAAATATGCTAATTTTGCAATTACAGAATGCGACCTTTTAATTGCTGTTGGAGCAAGATTTGACGATAGAGTAACCGGAAGAATATCTCATTTCGCTCCAAACGCAAGAATAATTCACATAGATATTGACCCTGCGGAAATAGGCAAAATAGTTTCTATTCATATTCCAATAGTCGGAGACGTGAAAAATGTTTTAGCTGCACTTGAAAAAGCAGTTGAAGAAAAAAAAGATCATCAGGAATGGATAGATCTTGTAAAATCATGGAAGAAACAATTCCCTCTATGTTTTAAGAATGACGGACTTAAACCTCAGCATGTTATTGAGGAAATTTATCGACTTACAAACGGAGATGCAATAATAGCAACAGAAGTAGGACAGCATCAGATGTGGGCAGCAATGCATTATAAATATACAAAGCCTAGAACTTTTATTACGTCCGGTGGCCTTGGAACAATGGGTTTTGGGTTCCCTTCCTCGATAGGAGCTCAGGTTGCTTGTCCAGATAAGCAAGTAATTGTTATTGCCGGAGATGGATCTATACAAATGAATATCCAAGAATTGAATACAGCCGTTAACAATAAATTGCCTATCATAATTGCAATCCTTAACAATAGTTACCTTGGAATGGTAAGACAATGGCAGGAGTTGTTGTATGGAAAAAGATATTCATCAGTTGATCTAGACAACAATCCAGATTTTATAAAGATCGCTCAAGCATATGGAGCCAATGCGATCAGAGTAACAAAAATTGAAGAGGTTGAAGCGGCGTTAAAGAATGCAATGGCAACTAAAGATAGACCAACAGTGATTGATTTTGTTGTCGAAAAGGAAGAGAATGTTTTTCCATTTGTCCCGCCGGGTCAACCAATAAACGAGATGTTGGTAGATTAGGAAAATAATATGAGCAAACATACTATAGGTGTAGTAGTAGATAATAAGCCAGGTGTTCTTGGCAGGGTTGCTGGCCTATTCAGCAGAATAATATCCATAGCTTGGCTGTTGGAACAACAGAGAATCCGGATTTTTCCAGAATGACAATAGTTGTTACCGGTGACGATGATGTTCTAGAGCAAATAACTAAGCAGCTTTATAAGCTGATAGACGTTATCAGAGTTCATGAGCTATCAAATGTGCCTGCTGTTGACAGGGAGCTGGTCTTGATTAAGGTTGCTGCAAATGCAAATACAAGACCTGAAATACAACAGATTGTTGATATATTTAGGGCCAAGATAGTCGATCTTGGTGAAAATGCGATGATAATAGAGGCGACCGGCGATAGCGACAGAATTGATGCCCTTGAAAAACTTCTGGAAAAATATGGAATAAAGGAGATGGTAAGAACAGGAAAGATTGCGTTGAATAGATCATCACAGGAATAAAAAAAGAAAAGGAGAAAGAAAATGGCGGCAAAGATTTATTATGAGAAGGATGCTGATTTAAAGTTGTTGAAGGGTAAGACGATAGCAATGATCGGTTACGGTAGTCAGGGAGGAGCTCAGGGGAGTAATCATAAAGACAGCGGAGTAAAAGTTATTGTTGCTGAAGTTGAAGGAACTGCAAACTGGAAGAGAGCGGTTGCAGATGGTTTTCAGGTAATGAGTGCAGATGAGGCATCAAAGAAAGCGGACATCATTCAAATATTAGTTCCTGATGAGTTGCAGGCAAAAGTTTACAAAGATTCAATAGAGAAAAATTTAAAAAAAGGGAAAGTATTGGTATTCTCTCATGGTTTTAATATTCATTTTCATCAGATAATGCCACCAAAAGACATTGATGTTATCATGATCGCACCAAAAGGTCCTGGTCCACTTGTAAGAAAATTATATACAGAGGGCAGTGCAGTTCCTGCGCTCATAGCTATCTATCAAGATGCTTCAGGTAATGCAAAGAAAATCGCTCTTGCAATGGCAAAAGGGATTGGAGCGACAAGAGCCGGAGTTCTTGAAACAACATTTAAGGAAGAAACTGAAACAGATCTTTTTGGAGAGCAGGCAGTTCTTTGTGGAGGGACGTCAGCCCTTGTGATGGCTGGATTCGAAACACTTGTAAATGCGGGCTATCAACCAGAAATTGCATATTTTGAATGTATGCATGAGCTAAAACTTATTGTTGACCTCATGTACGAAAAGGGAATTGACGGAATGAGAAAAGCTATCAGCAATACAGCAAAATATGGAGATATAACAGTTGGCCCATACATTATCGATGAAACAGTAAAATCCAGAATGCAATATGTCCTTCAAAGAATCCAGAATGGTTCTTTTGCAAAAGAATGGATAACAGAAAATCAAGCCGGAAGACCAGTATTTATGGCGCTGATGCAAAAAGGATCGGAGCATTTGATCGAAACTGTTGGAGGAAATCTAAGAAAGATGATGAGCTGGCTGAAGAAATAATGCGCAAAAAACGCATTGCAATTTTCGGTTCAACGGGATCAATTGGAAGACAGACATTAGATGTTATAAAACATTTGGGCGGTGATTTTGAAATCACCGCCCTTGTTGCAAATAATAACAGTGCGGAGTTTGAAAGGCAGAAGAAAGAGTTCTCTCCCCGCGCTGTTTTTTTATCCTCACACTCTACAAAAGGATCTCTAGAAGAAATTGCCACAAGAAAAGATGTTGATATCGTTGTGATGGCAATAGTGGGAACTCCGGGACTTAAAGCAACCATAGAAGCAATAAAGGCTGGTAAGATTATTGCATTTGCAAGTAAAGAGATTCTTGTTGCGGCCGGAGATATTGTTATGCCGCTGATAAAAAAACACGGGGCAACACTTTTGCCGCTTGATAGTGAACATAGTGCGATATTTCAGTGTCTGCAGGGCAATCACGAGAAAGATGTTAAAAGAATTATTCTAACTGCTTCCGGCGGACCATTCAGAGATTTGAATAAAGTAGCTCTTTCAAAAGTAAAAGCAAAACAAGCGCTGAAGCATCCAACCTGGAATATGGGGCCTAAGATAACTATAGATAGTGCAACACTTATGAATAAAGGATTAGAGGCAATAGAAGCACATCATCTTTTTAATATGCCATATGACAAAATAGACGTTGTTATTCATCCGCAGAGCATAATTCATTCAATGGTTGAATATGTAGATGGCTCGGTTCTTGCGCAAATGAACCTTCCTGATATGAGACTTGCTATTCAATATGCTCTTACATATCCTGAGCGAAAACCGGGGCTGTTAGCATCTCTGGATTTTAATAAGATTCGTCAATTAGATTTTAAAATGGCGGATATGAGTAAATTTCCATGTCTTAAAATTGCTTATGACTGTGGAACTGTCGGAGGATTTATTCCTGCAATAATGTCTGCCGCGAATGACTCCGCAGTGGAGCTGTTTCTTAATAACAAAATCGGTTTTTATGATATTCCCAAGATAATAAAGAATACCGTAGATAAATCTCAAAATATTCGCAAGGAAAAGCTCACCTTAGAAAAACTTTTGGCTGTGGAAAAGTGGGCCAGGGCTTATTCTTCGGCCCTCAACCAAATCTGAGTTTTTCCTAGTAATCCCCATGCATCAATAGAACCTCTTACAAGTAGAGATCCATCTTTTTGAAGTGTCATTGTACAGAAATATGTTTTGCCATCATCAGGGTTATAAATAGATCCGCCGCTCCATTTGCCATTAGATTCATATTTAAAGTTTTTTAAAAACTCAAGGCCTACAATTAATTGAGTCCGTTTATTTTTATCCGGGTTTAAAGTATCCATTTTTTCTTTGCCTTCATTTACATCGCCTTTCGGGTACAATGGCTCTATAATTGATACCACTTTACCTGTAAAAATATCTTTATTATTAACAATTTCTACAACAGATCTTTTTCCTTCCGAATACCATTTTCCTGTTATTGAATCTTTGTCGAGGGCAATTGACGGACAGGCAAACAGCAGTGCTAGTACAAGCATGGACAATGTTTTTTTCATAAATTAATCCTCCGATAACGATTTTCTCATAAAATAGTGATAAATGCCAGACGTGAATGGGGCGCCAAGCCTGAGAGTGTTTAGGTGTATAATAAATCTATGGATATCTCAACGATAAGACACAGTACTTCCCACATTATGGCAATGGCCGTGAAAGAGCTGTTCCCTGATGCCAAACTTGCAATAGGCCCATCAATTGACGAAGGTTTCTATTATGATTTCGAATTAAAAACACCTCTTTCAGACGCCGATTTGAAGGCTATTGAAAAAAAGATGAATCATATTATCAAAATGAATATTCCCTTTGAAAGATATGAGATGTGCAAGAAAGATGCGGAAGAAGAATTGACGTCTAAGGGTGAAAAATATAAAGTTGAATTGCTCGGAGATATTCCGGATGATAATGTTTCTTTTTATAAGAATGGCGCATTTGCAGATATGTGCAGAGGTCCGCATATAGAATCGACAGGCAAGGTCAAAGCATTTAAATTGTTAAAAGTCGCAGGAGCATATTGGAGAGGCGATGAGAACAATGCAATGCTTCAGAGAATATATGGAACAGCTTTTGAAACGCAGGCAGAGCTGGATGAATATATTAAAAGGATGGAAGAAGCCCTTAAAAGAGACCATAGAAAAATAGGCAAAGAGCTGGATCTTTTTAACATTTATCATGATGAAGCTGGTGCGGGGCTGGTTTTTTATCATCCAAAAGGGACAATACTTAGAGAAATAATCGAAACATTTTTAAAAAAAGAACATCGAAAAAGGGGATATCAACAAGTATGTATTCCTCACATAGCAAAAATTGATCTTTGGAAAACATCAGGTCATGCAGATTATTATAAAGAAAATATGTATTTTACGAAAATTGATGATCAGGATTATGTT
>CAZWKB010000001.1:72285-85276 GCA_964633925.1 uncultured bacterium | reverse complement strand
AGAAGAACTTTTCAAAATATCTGGTCACCTAGGTTTCTACAAAGATTCTATGTACCCACCAATTGATATTGATGGTGAAAGATACTATCTAAAACCTATGAATTGTCCCGGACATATATTGATTTATAAAAGAAAAATCAACAGCTATAGAGAACTTCCGATAAAATATTTTGAGCTCGGCACGGTTTACAGATATGAGCGTTCCGGAGTATTGCACGGGCTGTTGAGGGTGAGAGGATTTACTCAGGATGATGCTCATATTTTTTGTATGCCGACGCAATTGCAGGCGGAGATACAAAAAGTAATAGATTTTGCGTTTGATATGTTAAAGAAGTTCGGGTTTGAAGAATTTAAAGTATATCTGGCAACAAGACCGGAAAGTTCTGTTGGTACCGATGAAGGCTGGCAGCATGCAACAGACGCATTAAAATCTGCTTTGGAGAGCAAGGGGATTGAATATGAGATAGACCCAGGTGGCGGTGCTTTTTATGGCCCAAAGATCGACGTGAAACTCAAAGATGCAATCGGCAGATACTGGCAAGGGCCGACAATTCAAGTTGATTTTGCTTTGCCTGAAAGATTCGATATTAATTATATTGGCGAGGACGGAACAAAGCATCGTCCTGTCATGATTCACAGGGTCGTTCTTGGCAGCATGGAGCGTTTTATTGGTGCATTGACAGAGAATTATGCCGGAGCTTTTCCTTTGTGGCTGGCTCCCACACAAGTTGTTGTCCTTCCGATATCAGACAGGCACAATGAATATGCTCAGAAAATTAAAGAAGAGCTGGAGTTAAAAGATATCAGAGTGGAGATAGATGAGAGAAGAGAGAAGATCGGGTTAAAAATAAGAGAATCACAGCTTCAAAAAATACCGTTCATGCTTGTTATTGGCGACAAAGAAGTAGAGACCTCAACGATTGCTGTAAGATCTCGTGAAAAGGGAGATCTTGGAGCCATTCCTCTAAAAGAGTTTATTTCTTCAAGTTTATTGTAATATTTTTGTCAAAAACTAGCCGTAAAATCGTATTTGTCCCTCAGAAATCAATAAACCCATAAAAAAACTGAAATTTATGTTCCCAAATATCGATATTCTCTTGATTGCTATTAGTCAATAATACTCTAATGTCACGTGTAAAGACAAAAGGGCAATTAGCTTATATAAGGAATTAATATGTCAAATTTTAGGATTGGAAATGTTTTAAACAACGCTGTAAGTAATAATATTACTAGTCCAAAGATGTTTTCTTGTTGGGAAAGAGATCTTGGTATTGGTGCAAGATGTGACATGCAAATGCTTGAAGTCACAAAGTTGTTTCTTGATGGCGTGAATACTGTCGTAAAATCTCCATGGATAGATACTAAGTCAGAAGCGATCTCGGTATTAATTGAAAAGCTGCAAATTGATCCATATGAAGAAATGAACAAGGTTTTTGGAATTGATGAGAAATATTATTCATCAACGAAGATAGAGCAAGAAAAACTGCCCTCTAACATTCTGAAAATGGAGAAAAACAGAATCATTAGTAGATTGGCTATTGCTGGCTTTGGAGTTTCTCTGTTTGATTTGGGGCTTAATTATTTTTCAACCTCTCACGTTAATCTTGGAGAGTTGACTTACATTGGGTTGCCTATAATTCTAATTCTTGGATACTATTATAAAAAAGCACGATTTGAGAATCTGATATATCGTAAAGGTCTCGAAGAAAATACTTTTTTACTGGACACTATTGTAAATGCATTGCCATATCCAATATATGCAAAAAAGCCGGACGGTTCGGTATTTTTTGCGAATGATGCATATGTAAAATCTTTGAATGATGATGAACATGTGACAAGTAAGAAGGGGGTTATTGGGAAGAGTGACTTTGATTTTTACCCTGAAGACATAGCGCAAACATATTTTGAAACTGAGAAAGAGAGTATCGAATCAAACACAATTCTGAAATTTTACCAAACTAGGGAAACTCGAAAGGGGAACATTAAGCATTCGCTTGTACTTAAAATTCCTTTTAACAGAAATAATGTGAGTAAAGGGCTTATTGGTATGCATATAAATGTAACGCAACAAAAGGAGGCAGAGAAAGCGCTGGAGCAAGCATTAAATATGACTCAAATCTTCAGGGATTCTTTACCTTATCCTGTATACATGAAAGATGAACATGGGGTTGTGAAAATTGCAAATACGGCATTTGCAGAATACTTTGGATTAAAACATGCCGAAGTTGTTGGAAAAAAGAGTGAAGATATTATGCCCAAAGAGGCGGCACGGATCGACAGTGAATATGATTATCTGGTTAAAAAAAAGGGAAAATTGGTTTTTTACGAAATAATTAGCGGAGAAAGGATCTCAAAGGTAATTAAATTCCCCATCCCAAACGGAGGAATTGGTTGCATGACCGTAGATATTACTAAAGAAAAAGCAGATGAGGCGAAAAAGGCAGAATTAAACGAAGAGAATATAAGAATAAAACAACGCTATGATGCATTTTTTCATGCATCTAAACATTTAATGTTTATCAAGGACGCTGATGGCAGATATGTGTTATTTAACCGTGCAACAAAAGAATATTTTGATCCGAATAACGAAATTGACTTATTCGGAAAAACAGATTTTGATATTATGCCGCATGAGGCGGCAGTCGCCTGTGTGATCACAGATAAAAAAGCGATTGATAAAATGGACATGGTTGTAAACACTGAGAAAGTGAACGGGGAAACATTTCAAACAACAAAATTCCCGATTATTGACGATACAGGTCGTGTAGGGGTAGGGGCCATTATTGAAAATATAACAAAGGCGAAAGAAGATCAAGGGATTATATTTAAATATGCTATTGAAATGAAAATATTAAACGACGAATTAGCAGAAAAGAATAGGGAACTTCAAGCTCTCAATAAAACAAAGGATACTTTCTTTTCTATTATTGCACATGATCTGAAGAACCCCTTGAGCACTCTAAAAATGGGATCAGATCAATTGATCTCTCATATGGAATCATGCGGGGATTCAGAAGCTTCTCTTTTGTCTTTACAAATTAACAGAACTGTAGATGGTTTAATTTCTCTTCTCGACGATCTTCTTACATGGGCAAGGATGCAAAACGGATCAATGCCGTTTAAGCCAGAAGATATTTCTGTTAATGAATTATCAGAAATCACAAAATATCTACTGGCAGGTAATGCGAGTAAAAAGAATATCACTGTTGAAATAGATATTATGGAGCAGATATTTGCTTTTGCAGATCTTAATATGGTAAATACCATAGTAAGAAATCTCCTGTCAAATGCAATTAAGTTTACAGGAAATGAAGGCCATATAAGAATATCTGCAGAGGAAGTAAATGGAGAAATACTTATTGCTGTTTCAGATAACGGGATGGGGATCAAGAAAGAGGATCTGGGGAAATTGTTTAGAATAGATTCTCATCATACAACTATCGGGACGGGACAGGAAAAAGGTACAGGGCTTGGACTTGCCTTATGTAAGGACTTTGCAGAAAAGAATGGTGGCAGAATATGGGTTGAAAGTGAAGATGAAAAAGGGACAACGTTCTTTTTTACATTGCCAAAAAGCAAATTGGAGCCACAATGACAGGAATTAGCGCATTTACTAGAATTAATACAAATCTACAGACAGGAAGAATCCATCTTGATACGGCACCTAATGCAATGTTGGCTATTAGGGCTAGTGACGGCTTAATACTGCATGCTAATGCAAAAACAGAAGACTTGTTGGGATATTCAGAAGGTGTTTTGGATGGTAAAAACATACAGTCCGTAATATCAACTCCGATATTTATGGATCATATGTTCTCGAATCAAACAATGTCTATTATCAATAGTGACGGAATATCTTTTGATATTAATGCGTTGATATCAGATCGTAGAGACAACCGGGACTTTCGGTCGATAATAATATCTCTCAATCCGTTATTTGAAGCCTATTCAAACGAGCCCTTACATTATAGCGACGAGCTAAATTTGCTTGATCATCTGTCAAAGGAGCTTATCGGTTTTTCAGATTCGGCAAATATTTATGAATATATTGGGGAAAAAGTCCTGTCTTTAATAGGCGGCCATGCACAAGTAATAGTTCAGAAAGTAGATGGGGATTATTTTATTCCTCAACATATTGCCGGCATTGGCTCAAAAATGAAATGGTTGATCTCAAATCTTGGATTCAATCCGGTAAATGCGAAATTTTTAATGGATCATGACATGGAGCTTTCCGGTCTTCGTCGAGGAGAACTCATACTGTTTAACGGTGGTTTGCACGAGGCAACTTCAAAAAAAATCCCAAAGCCAGTAGCCAAGATAATAGAGCAAGTTCTAAACATAGGTGATATTTATGGTATAGGGCTGGTGGCTAAAGATGTTCTTTTTGGTATGGTCGCTATACATATGAATAAAGGCAAAAAACTCCAAAACGCAAAAATAACAAATACATTTATTAATCTGGCAGGTGTGAAACTCAATTCAATTTCAGAAAAAGAGAAGTCAATCGAAGCACTGAAACAAAGCGAAGAAAGATATACTCGGATTGTGAATTTCTTCCCAGGCGGGATAGCAGCAATCGATCTGAATGGTCAGTTGTTATCTAGGAATATTGCAATAATGAAAATATTCGGATATTCATCTGAAACTATTCCTGATAATGTCAATATCTTTGAATACTTTCTACCTGAAGATATCCCTGTGATTAAAGATAGAATGAAAACCATTGTGGAATTTAAGCAAGATAGCGCAAATGAATATCAGGTTTTTGATAAAGACCATAACAGGAAATGGGTAAGGATACACTCAGCTCCTGAGATAGATAAAGACGGGAACGCTTGCGTCATAATAGTTTCTTTGACTGATATAACAGAAATCAAACAAATGGAAGAGTCTTTAAAAGAAAGCTTAGAAAAATTTAAAATAGCTTTCGAAAATATTCCTTTATCAATCAATCTTAACAGGGTCGAAGATGGAGTATATGTTGATATTAATGGAGGGTTTACAAAACTATCCGGGTATACCAGAGAGGAAACCATAGGTCGATCCTCTATTAAGATGAATATATGGGCAAATCCTTCGGACAGGGAACTTCTTGTCAAAGGTCTTAGAGAAAAAGGGTATGTAGAAGATTTGAGAAGTGATTTTATGACAAAGTATGGCAAAAAAACATGTTTGATGTCAGCTTCAATAATGAAGATTAAAGGGGTTTCTCATATTTTGTCAGTGACAACCGATATAACAGAAAAGATTAAACATGAAAAGGCCCTTGTAGAAGCAATGGATGCAGCTCTAGAATCTGCAAGATCAAAAACAAGTTTTCTTGCTATTGTAAGTCACGAATTAAGGACTCCTCTTAATCCGATACAAGGGTATTCAGGCTTTTTATTAAATCAAGCAAATGAAGTGATTTCTAAGTTAGTGAAAATCAGAGATAAGGTCGTTTTGCTTCATTTGGAGGAAGAGTTTGATGAGGACATTATGGATCTGAAAATAATATTTGAGGACAATATTGTATGCTTGAATATTATTCTAGAATCTACGCAGGGGTTGTTGAAAATAATTAATAATATTTTAGAATATGCTCAGTTGCCGGCATCAAGTGCTGGCATAGTAAAAAGTGATTTTCCCATAAGAGAAGAAGTTGATCATTTGATTCGTCATTATGAGCATGAAGCAAAGATGCTCGGGTTAAAAATATTCTATAATATTTCCGATAATATCCCGGATTCTATTAATGGGAGCTGGCCTAATATCAGCAAGATCCTTTCTTCAATTATCGAAAATGCAATTAAATATTCTGATAGGTCCAAGATAAATTCTTCAATAAAAATCAGCGTAGAGAAAGTGTTTGACAAGAGCACTGGAGGGGCGATTAGATTTACTGTAGCTGATGAAGGAGTTGGGATTGCAGAGAAAGACGTGCAGAAAATATTTGAACCATTTACGCAATTGGAAGAATTTAATATCAGAGAGCATGGAGGGATCGGAATGGGGCTAAGCATTGCAAAAAGGCTCGCGGATATAATGGGAGGGAAGATAGATGTTTACAGCAAGATTGGGGTTGGAAGCAGTTTTGTTATTGAGCTCCCTTTTGAAGGTCTTATAGAAGACATTAAAAAAGTAGAAGATCAGATGAACATCCTCCCTAGTTTAAAAATTTTACATGTAGAAGATGATCCGGGAAATCAGCTAATAATGATGAAGACTCTAAAACGACTAGGAGTTAGTGATGATCATTTGTCTGTTGCCAAAAACGGTAAAGAAGGTTTGGATATGTATAAGAATGGAACTTATGATGTGATTCTGATGGATATTAATATGCCCATAATGGATGGTTTGGAGGCTACAAAAGAAATTAGGGCTTTTGAAACAGAGCGAGGAATTAACAAAGTTATAATAATAGCATCAACTGCTAGGGTTGGAAGCGCATTTGACGACGTTTATATGGCATCGGGGATCGATGTGTTTTTGTCAAAACCTCATGATTCTGACACAATAAAGAACACTATTGAAGCATGTTTTAAGAAAGAAGAGCAAAAATAATGGCAGGATTAAGTAATGTAAGAACAATATTCGAGGGTTCAAGGGCAATAACAGATCTGGGATATAGAATTCCTTTTACTACAAGATTTGAAGCTTTTGGGAGAGAAATACTATCGACCACTTTAAAAACGGTTGATTTGGTAGTTAATGATAATTTCGCTTCCATAGAAAAAGCGAGCTTGTTACCACAATATGAATTATATAGGGACGAGTTTGTCCAAATATTTGATAACCTAGAAGATGAGAAGTTAAAATTTAAGTCAAATATGACTACTGATAAAATGAAAGAGACTTTGCCAAAAGATATCCCTCATGAATTATGGAAGCTATTGCATCCATTTCGAAATTTGACACTCCACATTAATAAACAAGAAGAGAAGATTTCTAAACTCCTTTCAAATCCATATCAATATGACTGTCTTAATCATAGCGGTCAAAATCTAAATGACATAATGAAAACAAGAGTATCAATGATAGACAGGCGTTCATTGTTGAGATCTTTAAGCTTTGGTGCATATTCCACTCTTCTTTTGATGTTTGTAGATAAGCAGGGGGGGTATGAAGATATTGCGATGTTTTTCGGCGCATGTATTTTGGGTTATTTTGCGACTGCAAGATATGATAAGGCAAAGTATTCTTCGATCATTAATAATACAAGCTCTGAATACAAGACGATGCAATTGCTAAATATGAAAACAAAAAACGATGCGATTCTTAATTCCTTGAACATGGGAGTTCTTGGATTGGAAGAAGATCGACTGGTCTTTGTTAATTCTTTCGCCGCTAGTATTATAGGTGATTCTGTAGAACATTTGCTTGGAAAAAAATGGAATAATGTTTTTCAATATCCATTAATTGGAAAAGAACTGAAAGATACAAGGATCGAATCGGAGAATGAAGAATTTGTTACGAGGGAAGGCAAAACAATTCCTGTCTCTTATGTCTTTTCTCCTTTAAAAGAAGACAATAAAGTGTCTGGTACAGTTGTAAGTTTTAGGGACATTTCAAACAAAAAACAATTAGAAAAAAAGCTGGAAATATCACAGCTTAAATTTAAGAAAGTAGCCGAATTGTTACCTGTTGGAATATTGCTCGTTGATCTTGACGGCAATATCACATTCGCTAATAGAGCAATGTTGGATATTGCAGGATTACAGGATCTTTCTCTTAATAGAGAAATCAAATTGGCTGATTTTGTTTTAGGGCAAGACAAGCAAAGACTTATAGAAGATTATGAAAAGATAAAAAATGGAGAAAATTCCAGAAGTTCCGAATATGTGTTGAGTAGTATTGATGGGAGAGAGATCATTGTTGAGGTAAGGTCCTCGCTGTTATTTGATAATGATGGTAGTGTCTGGACAATTGCAAATACTGTTGTCGATGTGTCTGAAAGAAAACGTTTGGAAGAGAAGCTGCAGTTTGAAATGAAAAAATTTCAAACTGCATTTGACGACAGTCCGGATGGGATGGTAATAATTGAGCTACATACAGGAGAATATAAGTATATTAATAAAAGCTTCTCAGAGTATTTAGGTTACTCAGAGGAAGATTGTTTAGGAAATGCTAAGGAAATGACGATATGGGAGGACGTTGCTGAAAGAGATAAATTTGTTGAAGACTTAAAGAAAGCTGGCCAGATACAAAATGCTCCATGCCTACTCAAGAAGAAAGATGGCTTATCAACCAATGCTTTGATGTCTGCATCAGTAATGAAGGTATCAGAAGAAGAATATTTAGTTGCTATTATAAGAGACATTAGTGAGTTTCTGCGTTTGCAGAATGAATTAAAAGAAAGCGAAGAAAAGTTCAGAGCAATTAGTAGCCATGCAATGGACGGGATCGTTCTTATTTATTCAGACGGGAACTTGGCTCATATTAATCCGGCAGCGGAAAAGATGTTTGGATGTTTGAAAAATGATGTTCTGGGGAAACCTTTTCATGAGCTTTTGGCAAGAGGGGAAGATCTCGTTAAAGCAAAAGAAGGATGGTCTTTGTTTCAAAAGACTGGCGAAGGTGTAAATATCGGAAAAACTATAGAAGTGAAGGCTGTAAAAAGAGACGGAAAAGAGATAGATGTTGAATTGGCTGTTTCTGAAACTACAATAAAAGATCAACGAATGGCAATAGGTATTATTAGGGATATATCAGACAGAAAAAAACTTGAAGAAGCGCTGTTAGAAATCAGTCTGAAGAATGCAAAATTAATAGGCGAAAGTCCCGCGGGAATATATACAACTAGTTTCGATGGGAAAGTTGTTGAGGCAAATGCAGCTTTGATAAAAATGCTTGGTTACGATTCTTTGGACGAGATTAAAAAAAGAGACATTGCGAAAGAGGGTTATATAGATTCATCTGAGAGAGTGGCATTTCAGGAATTAATGAAAAATAACGGAGAGGTGAATGGTTTCTATAGTGTATGGAAAATGAAAGGTGGAGACCCATTGCATGTTATTGAAAGTTCAATGGCCCTATACGACAAATATGGGAATGTAACTGGTTATGAGGGGGTTATTCAGGATATAACCACAAGGGTTATGTTTGAAGAAAGATTGAAAGAATTAAACGCTGCTAAAGACAGATTCTTTTCCATTATTTCGCATGATCTTAGAAGTCCTTTTTCAGGGTTGTTGGGATTGCTCCAGCTTATTTTAGATGACTATGAAGTATTGAGCGATTCTGAAAAAAAGGAAATGCTGTCTTCCCTTTTTACTTCAACAAAGATGACTTTTAGCTTGCTTGAAAACCTTTTAAAATGGGCTGGGGTTCAGTCTGGATCTGTTCTGTTTAGACCTGAAGCTTTTTCCCTTAATGAAATAATTGATGGGGCAATTAATGTTCAGAAAACTGCTGCGGCACTAAAGAATATTTCAATAATCGAGAATCCCGACAAAAAAAATGGGCATGTTTTTGCCGACAGGATGATGCTGGACACGGTTTTGCGTAATCTGTTATCCAATGCAATAAAATTTTCAATATTCGACAGCAAAATTATTGTAGAAATAAAAGAAGATGGTGAATATTATGAGATAGCGGTAAAAGATCAAGGAGTTGGGATATCGGAGGATGCAATAGCAAGATTGTTTAAAGTAGGGGAGGATACTTCGACAACCGGGACGAATAATGAAAAAGGTACGGGGCTTGGATTGATATTATGCAAAGAATATGTCGAAAAGAACGGCGGCAGAATATGGGTCAAATCTAAGGTGAATGAAGGGACTACTTTCTTTTTTACCGTCCCTAAGGTAACGCCGTAGAGCTACAATAATGTAGTAATGTATGGCAATTAAGACAATAATGTCTGTTATAATATGTCTATGAAAGACGATGCGTCCATAATAAAGCGCAAGATACTTGAGCTTACCACCCTATACGAGATCAGCAAGACCCTAAACAAAACTCTCAATATGGAATACTCCATTTATAAGATAATGGAGATACTTGATAAGAATATGGGGATGACTCGAGGGACTATTTCTTTGCTTCATCCAAAGACAAAAGAGTTGTTAATAGAGGTTGCTCACGGTCTGAGCGACACAGAAAAAAAACGAGGCAAGTATAAAATTGGAGAGGGGATAACTGGTAAGGTTGTTCAAACCGGAAAATCGATGTTGATCTCAAAGATACATGAAGAGCCCTTATTTCTTAATAGAACAAAAGCAAGAGTTGGGGTTCAAAAGAAGAATATTTCATTTATCTGTGTTCCAATAAAAATTGGCGAAAATACAATAGGGGCTTTTTCTGTAGATAAAATATTCAGCCCTGACCTCCCGCTTGAGGAAGATGCTAGATTCCTTACGATAATATCTTCTATGATCGCTCAGGCAGTGAAGATCAATCAGCTGATACAAAGTGAAAAAGATACTCTTATAGAAGAAAATGTTAAGTTGCGCAATGAGTTAAGCGATAAATACAGTTACAAAAACATAATCGGCAACAGCTCAAGCATGAACGAAGTCTATGGGATGATAGCCCGCGTTGCAAAAAGCGATGCAACGGTTTTGATCAGAGGACAGTCAGGGACAGGCAAAGAACTTGTCGCTCATGCCATTCATTATAATAGTTTGCGTGCAAAGGGCCCTTTCATAAAAGTGAATTGTGCGGCACTTCCCGAAAATCTAATTGAATCAGAATTGTTTGGATATGAGAGAGGAGCATTTACCGGTGCTTTCGAAAGAAAAGCAGGGAGATTTGAACTGGCAGAGAGAGGGACTCTCTTTCTTGATGAGATTGGGGACCTGACCCCAGCTACTCAGGTTAAGATATTGAGGGTGATACAGGAAAAAGAGTTTGAGCGTATAGGTGGCACCGAAACAATTAAGTGTAATGTCAGATTAATAACCGCAACGAATAAAAATCTTGAAGAGGCGGTAAAGGGCAATAAATTCAGAGAAGATCTGTATTATAGATTGAATGTCTTTCCAATCTATCTGCCCCCGCTTAAAGAAAGAAAAGACGATATGCTTTTGTTGGCCGAGCATTTTCTCGTAAAGTATTCAAAAGAAAATAAAAAGAATATTAAAAGGATCTCGACTCCTGCTATTGATGCTTTGATCAGTTATCATTGGCCGGGCAATGTTAGGGAGCTTGAAAACTGTATTGAACGAGCTGTTCTTATGTGCGAGGGCGAAGTTATTTATGCTCATCATCTGCCAGCAACGCTGCAGACAGCCTCTGATACAAAAACAGAGATCGATCAGTCTCTGGATTCGCTTATAATGAATTTTGAAAAAGATATTATAATAGATTCACTGAAATCCACCAAAGGAAATATTGCAAAAGCCGCTGATATGTTGAAGGCTACCGAGAGAATTTTAGGGTACAAGATTAAGCAACACTCTATCGATTATAAAAAATATCGCACCGGAAAATAACTACAAAAACGTAGCAAATTATTACAGTTAACACAAAAATGTATCTAGTGTCAGATGTCTCCCTCATGTTTTGCTTTGGCATGAAAATTGCTATAGAGGAAGCAAAGGAGGTTTAAAAAAATGAAAAAGAAAGTTTTTGCTTCGTTAATAGTTTCTGTTAGTTTCGCTGCGGCCGTTTCTGCGACTCCGTCGACACAGATATGGAATCCTTCAACGGATATCCAACCTAAAGGGGTTTTCCATCTGGGGGTTGATAATTATTTCACATCGAATGGTCCCGCAAGCGGAGGGTATGCACTACCAACGGATCTAGGGCTTACGTATGGGCTTACATCAAATCTGGAAATAGGAGTGGATGCTTTTTTGCCTCAAAACAGTCCGTTTGTTTTGAATGCAAAGTTTGGTGTAGCAGAGTCTGACTTGCCAGCATTTGCCATAGGAGCATTTGGATTTGGAACGGAGACAAATGTTACAGATCAAAATGTGCTATATGCAGTGGCAGCAAAAACTTATCCTTTTGGAAGATTATCTGCTGGGTATTTTCAGGGGAATGAAAAAGTGTTGTTGGATGGATCCGGTAACGCTGATAATAAAGGTGTGATACTTACTTGGGATAAATATTTCACAGACAAGCTGTGGTTATGTGTTGATTACTCATCAACAAAATCCGCACTTGGGGCTTTGTATTATGGTCTATCGTACAACTTCTCACCAAATGCGTCAGTAATATTTGGATACGGGACATATAATAATGGTGCAAAGCCGACAATTACAACTCAGTTGGATATAAATATATAGGAAGGAGTTTTTTTTATGAATACTGGTGATACGGCTTGGGTCTTAATGTCTACGGCCTTGGTGTTTTTGATGACGCCGGCTCTTGCATTCTTTTACGGAGGAATGGTTAGAAAAAAGAATTTGCTTTCGACGCTTATGCTTTCATTGGTTGTTATTTGTTTAGTTTCCGTTACTTGGGTGCTGTTCGGATATTCCATGGCTTTTGGTCCTGATGTAAACAAAATCATCGGAGATCTTTCGTGGTGGGGATTAACTGGAGTTGGGCAGCAGCCAAGCTCTTTATATGCAACAACAGTTCCTCATCTTGCATTTATGGTGTTTCAATTAACCTTTGCTATTATAACGCCAGCTCTTATAACGGGAGCATTTGTCGAGAGAATAAAATTTAGCGGATTCGTGCTATTCATCTTGTTGTGGTCAACATTTGTATACAATCCAGTTTGTCATTGGGTTTGGGCATCTGGAGGTCTTCTAGGTGCAGGGGGATTATTTAATACTTTGGGGTTTGGGGCTGGAGTCTTTGCACTTGATTTTGCCGGAGGAACAGTAGTTCATATTACTGCAGGGATTGCAGCTTTGGTAACTTCAATGTTGATCGGTAAAAGAAGAGGTTACAAAAAGTTCCCAATGGAACCATCAAATATTCCGTTTACAGTTTTAGGTGCATTCCTATTATGGTTTGGATGGTTTGGTTTTAACGGAGGATCTGCAGTAGCTTCAAGTGGGCTCGCAGTTTCTGCATTTGTAGTTACAAATACAGCTGCCGCTGCTGCAGCAAT
>CAZWKB010000001.1:38991-72275 GCA_964633925.1 uncultured bacterium | reverse complement strand
TTGTTGCCACCATCGCCTCTGCCGCCGTGTCTACTGCCGCTGCTGCAGCAATTATGTGGATGATCCTAAGTTGGATACATAAAAGACCAAGCGTTCTTGGACTTGCGACAGGAGCGGTCGTTGGATTAGTTGCCATAACACCTGCTTCTGGATTTGTTGGACCAAAAGCGGCGATTATTATCGGGGCGATTGCGGCATGCGTGTCTTATTACTCAATTTTGTTCAGAATGAAATCACAACTGGATGATTCGCTAGATGTTTTTGCCTGCCATGGCATGGGGGGTATCACAGGCGCATTATTGACAGGAGTATTTGCTAACAAGGTTATCAATCCTGCCGGAGCTGACGGACTTCTTTATGGAAATCCAAGTCAGTTATTGGTACAGGCAATTGCAGTTGTTGTGGTGATAGCGTTTACATTCGTAATGACATTGATCATTGGTAAATTCGTAGATATCATAATCGGATTAAGGGCCAATGAAAGCGAAGAAGAAGTCGGTTTGGATATAAGCCAACATGGAGAGACCGCATATTCTATATAGAAAGGAGAATGGCAGTGGCATTTAAAAAAATAGAAGCAATTATAAGAGTAGAAAAATTGGAAGAAGCTAGAATAGCACTTGAAGCAAAGGGGTTTATTGGAATGACAGTTACAGAGGTGAAAGGTCGAGGCGCTCAAAAAGGGATCGCGCTAGAATGGAGAGCCGGTGAATATCGCGTAGAGTTTCTGTCAAAACTGAAGCTAGAAATTGTCGTAGATGAAAAAGATCTCGAAAAAGCATTGACAGCTATAGAGTCAGTAGCCAAATCAGGCAAAGCAGGAGATGGAAAAATATTTATCTATACTTGCGAAGAAGTGATTCGTGTAAGAACAGGAGAAAGAGGAAAGGCCGCATTATAAATATTACAATAATGTATTAATTAACAAACCGCATTGATAGGGCGGGGACTAGCTCCGCCCCTACGCGTTTGATTGGCAACAAAATTGCTGATTACATCCACCAGGAGGGATATAATGATAAATACTGGTGATAACGCTTGGGTTTTGATGTCTACTGCGCTTGTTTTCTTAATGACTCCCGCACTCGGATTCTTTTATGGAGGCATGGTTCGTAAAAAAAACCTTTTATCAACATTGATGCTATCTACCGTTACAATGGCATTGATAACAGTTATGTGGGTTTTATACGGTTACTCAATATCATTTGGCCCTGATCACGGAGGTTTGATCGGGGGGCTTTCATGGGTTGGATTAAATAATGTTGGAGCGGCACCAAATGCGACATATGCCCCAACTATTCCCCATATGACATTCATGCTTTTTCAAATGGCGTTTGCTGTTATAACTCCTGCTCTGATAATTGGTGCTTTTGTTGAAAGAGCAAATTTTTCAACCGTTATTGTTTTTCTGTTAATGTGGAGCACTTTTGTATATGCTCCTGTTTGTCATTGGGTGTGGGGGCAAGGCGGGTGGTTAAAGAATATGGGAGTGCTAGATTTTGCTGGAGGAATTGTCGTGCACTTAACTGCGGGTGTTTCTGCACTCGCCGCGGCATTGGTTGTTGGCAATAGAAAAGGATATAAAAAGCATCCGATAGAGCCAGCAAATATTCCCTATACAATGCTTGGAGCTTTTTTGTTATGGTTTGGATGGTTCGGTTTTAATGCTGGGTCTGCCTTAGGTTCGGGATCTTTAGCAACGTCATCTTTTGTGGCAACTAATATTTCTGGAGCTACTGCCGCGCTTGTCTGGATGCTGATCAGTTGGATTCATAGAAGGCCAAGTGCGCTTGGTTTCGCAACGGGAGCTGTTGCAGGTCTTGCTACAGTAACCCCTGCATCTGGCTATGTAAGCCCTATGTCAGCAATGTGTATCGGCGCTATTGCGGCAATCGTTTGCTATTATTCAATTTTGCTTAGAATGAAGTCAAATCTAGATGATTCCTTGGATGTTTTTGCCTGTCATGGTATGGGGGGGATAATTGGCACTATACTAGTCGGAGTGTTTTCTAGTAAGGCAGTCAATTCTGCAGGAGCAAATGGCTTGATTTTTGGCCAAACTGCTTTATTATATAATCAGCTGATAGCTGTGTTAGTTGTTGGCGTGTTTTCATTTCTTATGACCTATATAATTGCCAAAGTGCTTGACGCTTTGTTCGGGCTGAGAGCAAAAGATAGTGAAGAAGAGGTCGGGCTCGATATTAGCCAACACGGGGAATCAGCTTATTCTATATAGAAAGAGAGAAGACTTATGGCTTTTAAAAAGATAGAAGCAATAATCAGGGTAGAAAAGTTAGAAGAAGCGAGAGTGGCTCTTGAAGAAAATGGGTTTGTTGGAATGACAGTTACCGAAGTAAAAGGACGTGGAGCACAAAAAGGAATACTCCTTGAATGGAGAGCTGGTGAGTATAGAGTTGAATTTTTGGCCAAACTGAAATTAGAGCTCGTTATTGATGAAAAACATCTTGAGAAAGCCATATCCACGATAGAGTCTGTCGCAAAATCAGGCAAGGCAGGAGATGGAAAAATATTTGTTTATCCGTGCGAAGAGGTGATTAGGATAAGGACAGGTGAAAGAGGGGCCTCGGCATTGTAGGAATGTTGCAAGGCAACGTTCCTTTGGGCGCATGCTACAAAAATGTAGTAAAAGCAATATGAAACATACAAAAATGTAGTAAAAACTGGTTGAGTTTATAGCGACCAGTCTGGATAATTGATTGGCAATAAAATTGCTATATGACATGTTAGGGATCTGACAACGTTAGTCAGGTCCTGTATAATGATCGCAGACCGTGGTCTTTGGAAAACAAAATATAAGGAGAAAATCATGACGAATCTAACTGATCTGTTTGGTGAAAATGTATTTAGTATGAAAGTTATGCGCAAGCACCTGTCTGAGGCTACTGTTAAATCGCTCGTTGCGACTATTACAACTGGCAAAAGTCTTGATGCTGGTATTGCAGATGAAGTTGCTGAGGCAATGAAAGAATGGGCTGTTTCAAAAGGAGCAACGCATTATACCCACTGGTTCCAGCCTCTGACCGGATCTACGGCTGAAAAACATGATTCCTTTATTGTCCCAGACGGTGAAGGCTCTGTTGTATGTAAATTTTCAGGAGCTGAATTGATTCAGGGGGAACCCGACGCTTCAAGTTTTCCATCAGGAGGTCTGCGTGCCACATTTGAAGCTCGCGGTTATACAGGATGGGATCCGAGTAGCCCGGCATTCATCAAAGACAATACTCTTTGCATTCCGACAGTTTTCTGTGGTTATCATGGGGAAGCCCTAGATAAAAAGACCCCATTGCTTCGTTCCATGAAAGCCCTCAGCACACAGGCCGACCGTTTGGCAAAGCTTTTTGGAATTGCGATCAAACAAAAAGCATATGCAACTTTGGGAGCAGAGCAAGAATATTTTCTTATCGATGAAGATCTCTACAATGCTCGTCTTGATCTGCAGCAGACAGGACGTACTCTTTTCGGTAGCAAACCTGCAAAGCATCAGCAGATGGAAGACCACTATTTTGGTGCCATTAAAACTCGAGTTCTTTCTTTCATGGAAGAACTGGATGCCGAACTTTGGAGAATGGGCATTCCGTCAAAAACGCGTCATAACGAAGTTGCTCCTGCTCAGTTCGAAATGGCGCCAGTATTTGAAGAACTCAATCTCGCTGTTGACCACAACATGATTGCTATGGAAGTGATGCGCAAGACTGCAGAAAAACACGGTTTCGTCTGCCTGTTGCATGAAAAACCATATGCCGGCGTCAATGGTTCAGGCAAACACAACAACTGGTCTCTCTGCGGACCAGATGGCAAAAACTGGCTCTCTCCAGGTGATAATCCACATGAAAATGCCAAATTCATGACCATGATCTGCGCGCTGATGAAAGCGGTTGACACGCATGCTGACATTCTGCGTGCCACAGTTGCCACAGCGGGTAACGATCACCGTCTTGGTGCCAACGAAGCTCCTCCAGCTATCATTTCAATCTTTCTTGGGGATCAGCTCACAGACATTATTGAGCAGATCGAAAAAGGAGGAGCTAAGAGTTCAAAGACCGGAGGAAATATTAATCTCGGAGTTGATACGCTACCGGCGCTACCGAGAGGAAATACCGATCGAAATCGTACATCCCCGTTTGCATTCACTGGTAACAAGTTTGAATTCCGTGCTGTCGGCTCTAATCAGAGCTGTGCCGGTTCTGATGTTGCGCTAAACACAATTGTGGCTGAAGCTCTCGACGAAATCTGTACGCAGCTTGAAGCTGATATGAAAGCAGGCAAGGATTTTAACGAATCCTTACAAAATCTACTTGCTGGTCTCATCAAGAAACACAAACGTGTTCTGTTTAACGGCGACAACTATACCGAATCCTGGGCTAAGGAAGCCGCCAAACGCGGTCTGCCAAACGTAAAGAAAACGCCGGAAGCTCTCAAGGCCTTTAATACGGAAAAAGCGAAAAATCTATTCAACAAATATGGCGTGCTCTCAGAAAAAGAACTGCATTCTCGTTTCGAGATCTACAATGAAACGTATGAGAAGATAATAGAGATCGAAGCTGGCGTGACGCTGACCATGGCAAAAACCATGATTATTCCGGCTGCTGTAAGAGCTCAGGCTGAACTGGCGATGTCCATAAAAGCAGTTGCAGGATGTTCTGTGACCGGTGCCGAGGTCGAACTCAAGTCTATGTGTTCAGAAACCGACAAGCTATACAAAGCTGTTGCAGTGCTTGAAAAAGCGAGTGGCGCTGAAGAGCTGATAGCAGCAATGAACAATGTTCGTTCTTCAATCGATGCTCTCGAAAAGATGGTTCCGGAAGATGTTTGGCCGGTTCCGACCTATGCACAAATGCTGTTCATGATGTAATTAAATCAGAATTGCAAAAAATAAAAGGCCCCCCGAGCAATATCGAGGGGCCTTTTTATTGACTAAATTTGTACTAGACTAAACCTTGTTCGATCATAGCATCAGCCACTTTGACAAATCCTGCTATGTTGGCACCTTTTACATAATTAATATAACTGCCTTCTTTGCCATATTTAACACAGGATTCATGAATGCTTATCATTATTCCTTGCAATTTCTTATCAACTTCTTCTCTGCTCCATGAAAGTCTCATACTGTTCTGCGACATTTCAAGCCCGCTTGTTGCAACTCCACCGGCATTGGCTGCTTTCCCCGGCCCATAAAGTATTTTCGCATCGATAAACACTTTTACCGCATCAGGAGTTGAAGGCATATTTGCACCTTCAGAAACGCATACACAGCCATTTTTGACCAATGCTTTTGCATCAGTTTCATTTAATTCATTCTGTGTTGCAGATGGGAATGCGATATCGCATTTTTCATTCCATGGGGTTTTGCCCTCAACAAATTTGCATCCGAACTTGTCTGCATATTCTTTTATTCTTCCTCTTTTTACATTTTTTAGTTCCATGACAAATGCCAGTTTCTTAGCATCTATTCCGGCTGGATCATAAATGTATCCGCTTGAATCAGATAAGGTAACACATTTTCCTCCAAGTTCATTTACCTTTTCTACAGTGTATTGTGCAACGTTACCTGAACCGGATACTAAACAAACTTTTCCTTTTATGGATTCTCCTCTGGTTTTGAGCATTTCCTGAGCGAAATATGTTGCTCCATAGCCGGTTGCTTCAGGTCTTATTAAACTTCCACCCCAATTCAATGATTTGCCTGTCAATATTCCTGTGAACTCGTTTCTTATTCTTTTGTATTGTCCAAATAGGAATCCTATTTCACGTCCGCCAACTCCAATGTCACCGGCAGGTACGTCTGTATCAGGGCCGATATGTCTTTGAAGCTCGGTCATAAAGCTTTGGCAGAATTTCATTACTTCATTATCTGATTTTCCTTTTGGATCAAAATCAGATCCGCCTTTTCCTCCACCCATAGGGAGTGTTGTTAAACTGTTTTTGAACACTTGTTCGAATGCGAGGAATTTTAATATTCCAAGATTAACACTTGGATGTAGTCTTAGACCACCTTTGTAGGGGCCAATGGCACTGTTCATCTCAATTCTAAAACCTCTATTAACTTGAGCTTCACCTTTGTCGTCTAGCCAAGGAACTCTAAACAGTATCACTCTTTCAGGTTCAATCATTCTTTCGAGTACTTTTGCAGTCTTGTATTTTGGGTTCTCGTCTATGAATGGCATAACTGAGGAGACTACTTCGTGTACCGCCTGATGGAATTCTGTTTCGCCCGGATTTTTTGAGACAACTAATTTCATGAAATCTTCTACTTTACCCATGTTTCCCCCTTATATAAAAATCTGATTTTTTATAACATACGGTGTTATTTGGGCGGCACTACATAGTGCCTAGTTCTTGATGTCAGAACCGATAATGATTGCTTCGGAGATCTCTCGGATCGTTTTTCGCTTGTCCATAGCAAATCTTTGAATCTTTAAATATGCTTTTTCTTCTGTTATCATATCATCTCTCATCAAGATTCCTTTTGCTCTATCCAAGACTTTCCGCGTCTCTATCTCCTCTTTTAGGCAATTTAATTGTATCACGAGTTTTGAATTCTCTATAGCTAGTGCAGCAATATTTGCAATAGATGTAAGAAGATCAATCTCTTTTTCTGTGTAATCGTGTAGTGTAGAGTAATATGAATTAATAACTCCCAATACCTTTCCCTTTATGCTCATTGGAACGCTGAGCAAAGACACGAGATTCTCTTTTTTTGCTATGTCATGATAGATATACTCTTTTTCATGAGAGATATTTTTAATGGATATCGGTTTGTTTTCTTTCGCAACTTTCCCGGCAATTCCTTCGCCGATCTTTAACGGTGGTTTTTTATTATATTCATCGCTTATGCTTTGGGTTGCTTTTATTATGAGTGAATTTGTTTTTTCATCTATCAAATGAATTGAGCATATATTTGATTTCATTATGTTTGTTATTACTGTAACTATCATTTTTAATGCATCATCAATGAGAAGATCCGAAGTAATTACGGAACTTACTGTCGACATGGCTTTTATTTGCTCTTTGTTGGAAATAGTTGGTTTTGATGCTTTTTTCATTTAGGCTGTCTCAAGTATATATATTATACATCACAACATCTAATACAAATTGGTTCTGATGATTTTGTTAGTATGGGAAGTTATGAATAGATTCAATATTTCCGAACCTTTTAATGTCCCTTTTTCATCAAATTTAGAGGTCAGAAGAATATTTGTTTTTTCTTTATTCGCTTGTATTCTAATATCTTCTATGAAAGGCCTTATATTAACTTCTTTATCTCTTCTTTTTGACATGATTTCTTTGGATCTCATTACTTGTTTGATATGATCTTCTATAATATCTATTTTTAATTCGTCAGTCTCAAGCAGGTAATCAGCAAATTTTACGGCTGCAGTGATAGACGGTAGCTGTGGAAAAATATTTTTTGTTTCCGTTATACATATCCCTTTTGGAAGAACATTGTTTAAGTCGTTTTTTATCTGCTCACAATTACTGTTGTTTTCAAAATATATATCCATGAGTTCACATGTTGAATATACCCCAACAGATAAAGGGGGCCCAAATGATATGCGATGTCTCTGATTGAATCCTTCAGTATATGCAACAGCAATATCTGTTCTTCTGATGGCTCGTTCAAACAATCTGACCATATCAAGGTGCCCGATATGAATAAGATCTTTAGTATATTTAAATCTTATTCTTTGCAATTGCATTCTCCCATATTTGATAGTTGAAATGTTCCTGCCAATTATCAAATTTAGCTCCTTTGTTGAAAGCTTCTTCAAGTATTCTTCCGGTGTTTTCATCTCCCATGGAAAAAACCCCTTCAACGGTGCTCATTTTTGCATCATGCCATTTAAGGTCAATGCTTTTGTGTCTAAGATTTTCTTTTAAATAGGTCTGTTTTTTATCTATCTCTTCGATAGAGATGACTTTTTCATTTTCAAAAGGAGTGTTTTTCTTTGGAATAAAAGTCGATACATTTACTGTAATCTTAGCTCTGTTTGATATTTTCTTTGACTCAACAATTAGCTTGTATGCAAGATCAACTATGCCTTTTATATCTTCATCAGTTTCTGTTGGAAGCCCCATCATGAAATAAAGTTTCACTTTATTAACTCCTGCAGCAAATGATGACAAGACAGCTTCAATGATCTTTTCTTCAGTGAGGTCTTTTTGGATATAGTCTCTAAGTCTTTGCGTTCCGGCTTCTGGCGCTATAGTCACATTGGACTTTCTTATGCTTTGTATCTCTTTTGATATTTCACCTTTAAAAGTATCTGCCCTTAAAGACGGCAACGATATTGATACTTTTTTCTTTTTGAATGTTAGAGAAAGTTCTTGTGCAAGTTCCAGAATACCAGGATAATCACTGCTTGATAATGAAACCAGAGAAAGATCTTCATATCCTGTATTTTTTATTGTTTCGAGCGCCAGTTGAACAACTCTTTCTTTTGTTAATATTCTGACAGGTTTGTTTATATTTCCGGCCTGACAAAAATTGCATCTTCTTGGGCAACCACGCATTATTTCTATTGCCGCTCTGTCATGAATTATTTGTATGTAGGGGACTATAGGCTTTGTTGGATAGTCTATAGTGTTTATATCTTTTACGATTCGGCGTTGAACGTTTTCTAATTTGTTATATCCCGGGACGTAGATGCCGGGGATGGCGGATAAATGTTGCAATAATGATGACCGCGCAACCGTGCGATACGCATTCACAATTTCAACAATTACTTCTTCTCCATCCCCAATTACAAATGCGTCGATGAAATCAGATAAAGGGAGAGGGTTTGTTGTACATGCGCCGCCGGCAATTATTAATGGATCGTTTTCAGTTCTGTTTTTTCTGTGAATATCTATGTTCGATAGTTTTAATACATTCAATATGTTTGAATAGGTCAATTCATTCTGCAAAGAAAACCCCAAAATATCAAAATCTTTTACGGATGTTTTTGATTCAAGGGAAAACAAAGCGAGTTTGTTGTCTGCAAGAACTTTTTCCATGTCAACGGCTGGAGAATAAATCCTCTCCGCAACAGCATAATCTAGCTTGTTTACTATGTGATACAGAATCTGCAGCCCGATATTGGACATGCCAATTTCATATAGATCGGGATAACAAAGGGCCATTTTTATTTTGCCATTATGTTCTTTGTGAATGCTATTAAGCTCGTCTCCCGTATATCTGGAAGGCTTTTCTACAGATTTTAGTAAATGATCTATTGTCGCTGGGTTCATTTATTCATCATAACAAAAATGACAAATATTATGTGAAAACGAACTTTGTTTACATTGTTTTAACATAACTAGTTTATAATTATTGTATAAACAAATGGAGTTATATCTACTAAGACACGGCATAGCCGAAAATATTGTTCCAGGTCAGCAAGCTGATAGCGAAAGATCTCTTACAGAAGAGGGCATTAAAAAAATGCAAAAAGCCGCAAGAGGGATGAAGAGTTTTGTTGATGTATTCGATACGATTATCAGTAGCCCGTATTTGAGAGCAGAGCAGACTGCTAGGATTGTGGCAGAAGAATATAACTGTGTAAGCAAATTGGAGCAGTCAAAATATTTTGTGCCAGACACGTCAATAAAAAAAATGCTTGATCATCTTGATGAGCAGTCATTTAATGATCGAGTTTTGATTGTAGGGCATGAACCAAGCATTAGTGCGTTGGCTTCATATTTGATCGGGATAGACAGGTCTGTGATAGAATTTAAAAAGGGAACGATGTGTAGGATAGATGCTGATAAGGTTGGTTTTGGCAAAGGATTTCTGGTTTGGCATTTACAACCTAAACAAATAAGATCAATGTCTAAAAAAAAGGATAAAGGTTTATAAAAAAATGAATTTGTTTGAGCAAAAACACCCATATCCGGGTAAACTCATTATAGTGGAAGGCATCGACGGATCAGGAAAATCTACACAATTGCAATTGCTCTCGAAATGGCTGTCGACCAAAGGTCACAGGACTTTTCTTACAGAATGGAATTCGTCTGCACTTATGAACGATACAATAAAAAGGGGCAAGAAAAAAAATCTTTTAACGCCTACATCATTCAGTGTCCTGCATGCTGCGGATTTTGCAGACAGATTTATGCATTTAATTGTGCCTCCATTAAAAGCTGGCATGCTAGTTCTTGCTGATAGATATATTTTTACAGCATTTAGCAGGGACGTTGTTAGAGGCGTTGACAGGACCTGGGTAAAGAATTTGTACAATTTTGCTATAAAACCTGATTTGGGTTTTTATTTTAAAGTTCCCATTGATATTGCTATGAAACGAATACTTTCAGGCAGAATAGAATTTAAATTCCATGAAGCCGGGATGGATCTTGGTTTGTCAGATGATCCAAAAGAAAGCTTTAAATTATTCCAGTCAAGAATATTGCAGGAATATGATCATCTTGCAAGCGAGTATGGAGCAGTAGTGGTTGATGCATCTGAGCCTATAGAAAAACAACAGAATGCAATAAGGAAAATTGTAGAAAATGAGATTCTTAAGGATTTCAAACCTGTCCCTATGATGGAATTATAAGAGGTAAAAAATGGGAAAGAACAGTAAAGTTTTTTTTGGCGAAGGACTTCCTTATGTAGATGTTAGCGATATTAAAGGTAAGCTTATCGTTGTTGAAGGAACGGACGGAGTAGGTCGTTCTTCACAAGTTGAAGAGTTAAAGAAATGGCTTGAAATCAAAGGGTACGGGGTTCACACAACTGGGCTTGCACGTTCTCCTCTTATGGGAAAAGTTATTGAAGCCGCAAAAATGGGTCATAATCTTAATGTTCATACTTTCAATCTGCTTTATCTTGCTGATTTTGCTGACAGACTGGAACATGAGATCATTCCTGCTCTCAAATCTGGATTTATTGTTTTGGCTGACAGATATATGTATACCTCTTTTGCCCGTGCGGCAGTAAGGGGTGCCGATAGACAATGGATAAGGCAAAGCTATGGATTCGCTCTCGAACCTGATCTGGTGATGTATATGAAAATACAAACAAAGGACCTTATTTCAAGAGTCATCACTCCTGAGAACCTTTCTTCACGTTATTGGCAGGCAGGTTCTGGTGAAGGCATGGACTATTGGGAATCTGGAATGGACATGAAGCTTGGACGAGACTTTTATGATAGCTTCGTGAAATATCAGACTCTAATTCTTGAGGAGTTTGATAAAATGTCTGTTGAATTCGGTTTCAAAGTCATAGATGCATCAAAAAAATTTGATGAAATAAATTTATTATTCAAGAAAGAGATCTCTTCCATCTTGGATCATGAATAGACCTTTCAAGAATTTTGCAGCCATAGATATTGGGACAAATTCTATAAAAATGGTCATCGTTACCGTTGATCCTCTTTCAGGTAATTATTCTATAATTGGCAAAGAACGAGAAATGGTAAGGTTGGGTCACGGATCTTCTGACATGAAGCATTTGTCAAAAACATCGATCGAAAGGGGAATCTTCACTCTACATAAATTCAAAAAGATAGCCGATTCAATGAGTGCTTCCATTAGAGCTGTTGCGACAAGCGCGGTAAGAGAAGCAGAAAATAAAGAAGAATTTATCAAGACCGTAAAGAATCAAACCGGAATAAATATTGAAGTGATTTCAGGAGCAGAAGAAGGCCGGCTGATATTTTTAGGCGTAAACAAATCTCTGAAAATTAATAAGAAGAAAATATTTGTTGTAACTATTGGGGGAGGCAGCACAGAATTTATTGTCGGCAAGGGGGATAAGATCTCTTTTGATGCGACTTTAAAGCTTGGGTCAAACAGACTTACAGAAAAGTTTTTTCCTCACGGCGAAATAAAAAAAGGGGCAATAAGAGAATGTCGCAAGTTTATTCAGGGTATGCTGGATCCTGTAAAAAGAAATATTCATAATGCATCATTTGATATGGCTATCGGGACATCTGGGACTTTTACGGCGATCATGGATTTAATGGAGAATGGGAGTCATGACGATTTTGACATTAAGCAGCTTTCTCGTATTTCAAGAGAGTTGTGCGATGCAAGAACATCAAAGGAGAGAGCTGGAATAAAAGGTCTTGATCCTTCGCGTACAGACATTATTGTTGCTGGGGCCCTTATTTTAGAGGAAGTAATGGAAGAATTTAAGCTGAAAAAGATGATGGTAACCGAGAGCGGCTTGAGGGAAGGACTAATCATCGATACATTGCAAAGATTTGTCTTGCCAAAGAAAAGCGATCTTTCAAAGATAAAAAGGTCATCAATAGACAGTTTGCTTGGGAGATATCGTGTAGAAAAAAAACACTGCGAAAAAGTAGCGGAACTTTCAGTCAGTATATTTGATCAGACAAAAAAACTGCACGGACTTGGCAATGATGAAAGACAATTATTGACATCTGCTGCATTGTTACACGATATTGGTCTTTTTATTTCTCAGGACCAGCATCATATCCATTCATATTATGTTATAAGGAATTCAGAACTTCTTGGTTTTACCGAGGATGAAAAAGAGCTGATGGCAAATATTTCAAGATACCACAGAAAAAGCCATCCCAAAATAAAGCATTCTAATTTTGTGACTTTGCCAAACGAAGACAAAATAAAGGTCTTATGGTTATCTTCGATTTTGAGAGTTGCCGATGGGCTTGATCGAGGACATGCTGGTGCTGTTAAAAGGATACACCTTAAAAAGCTAGAAAAGAAATGCATTCTTTCCATTTACGCAAAAAAAGGACATATTCCTGATCTGGAAATATGGGGAGCAGGCAGAAAAAAATCTCTTTTTGAGGTTATGACAAAAAAACCGCTTTCTATTGGTAAAGTGGTATAATCTAAACATGGTCAAAAAGTCAAAAAAAGGGCTGTTAGTTGTCATTTCTGGTCCTTCTGGTGTTGGAAAAAGTACAATTGTAAAAAAACTTCTCAAAGCTTATCCAGAACTCACTATTTCTGTGTCTGCAACAACAAGAAAAGCAAGGCCTAGCGAAGAACACGGGAAAGACTATTTTTATCTAAGTGAAGAAGAATTTAAATCCAAGGTGAATAATGGAGAGTTTTTTGAATGGGCATTGGTTCACGGGGCTCTTTATGGTACCCCAAAAGATTTTGTAAAACAACAGATGGAAAAAGGCAATACTGTCATTCTTGAAGTCGATGTTCAGGGGGCAGAGAATATTAAGACAACTCTTGGCAAAAGCCGGGATAGGATGGCCGGGATCGTTTTTATCTTTATTATTCCACCTTCTGTGGATATTTTGGCCTATAGGCTAAAAAGACGCAGGACAGAAGGGGAGAAAGAGCTTAAAGGGAGGTTGAAAACGGCTATTGCGGAGCTCCAGCTTATGGAAAAGTACGATTATATAGTGGTTAATGATCATATTGACACCGCAGCCGACAAGATTAATGCTATAATAAGTGTGGAACAAGAAAGGGCCTATTTAAATTGAGTTTAACAAACATAGAATTATTAATGCAGAAAGTCGACAATAACAAATTCCTTTTGGCAAATGTTGTCGGATTCAGAGCAAAAGAAATCCTTGAAGGGTCCATCCCTTTTATTGATGATTACAACCCTCTCAACCCCATAGAGACCTCAATGAATGAATTGAGCCGAGGGAAGTTCACTGTAAGTCTTCTCAAAGAACCTCCTGCCAAGCCTATGAAAGAAATTGAAGAAAAAGCTAAAGATTTTTGGGCAATTGATAATTTAGAGAAAAAAGAACCTAAAAAAGCGAAAAAAGTAATTAAGAAAAAGTAGTTCGGATCAGAAACCACATTTATGCTTCGCAACAAAAAGATCATATTAGGCGTAACCGGATGCATCGCTGCATATAAATCTGCAGAACTAATAAGAATGCTAAAAAAACAGGGTGCTGATGTATGGCCTGTTATGACAAAGAATGCAACACAATTTATCACTCCACTTACAATGCGTACGTTATCAGGGAATCCTTGCATAACTGAGATTTTTGATGAAAAAACTGCATCAATGCCAATGCCTCATCTTAGCCTTTCAGAAAAAGCAGATCTATTGCTTATTGTTCCATCAACTGCAAATATATTGGGGAAGGCTGCAAACGGGATTGCAGATGATATTCTTTCAACGTTGGCTATTTCTGTAGCCTGTCCTATTGTTATGGCTCCGGCGATGAATACAAAGATGTGGACTCATCCTATTGTTCAGGACAATGTAAAAAAATTAAAAACTTTTGGCGTCAAATTCATCATGCCGGAAAAAGGACTGCTTGCATGCGGAGATGTCGGCGACGGCAAACTGGCAGACATCAACAAGATATATCAATATGTTGTAGATCTGATCGGAGTAAAACAAGATCTTGCCGGCAAGAAAATATTAATAACTGCAGGCGGGACAAGAGAAATGATAGATCCTGTGAGATATATAGGGAATAGATCTTCAGGGAAAATGGGTTTTGCTCTGGCACAAGCAGCTGCAGACAGGGGGGCTGAAGTAACCTTAATATCAGCATCTGTATCGATCACTATGCCACAAAATATAAAAGAGATTCACGTTGAAACAGCGGAGCAAATGCGAAGTGCAGTAAACAAAGAAATGGTTAATTCTGACGTGTTGATTATGGCGGCTGCAGTGGCAGATTATCGCGCCTCAAAAATATCAAATGACAAAATAAAGAAAAATACAGACAAAAAAAGCATCGAGCTGATGCCGACCACGGATATTTTAAAAAACATTCCCGGCTCAAAACGTAAAAGAATTATTATCGGATTTTCAGTGGAATCAAAAGACATTATTAACAATTCAAAAAAGAAGCTAATTGAAAAAAGACTAGATATGATAATAGCAAACGATATATCTGCTTTTGAAAGTGATAAGTCTCTAGCCATAATAATAAAAAAGAACTCACCTGTTATTAAGCTTCCTCTTCTTTCAAAAAAGGATCTTGCGAACAAGATTCTAGACCAGATATCGGCTTAGGATGTATGTCCAGGTAATCATATCTAAAACCTCTCCTTATATTGATCGTTCATACACATACTTATGTCCTGAAGAGATGATTTCGATGGTTGAAATAGGGAAGCAGGTTATAGTTCCTTATGGGAAGCGAAAAGCTATAGGATATATCGTTGCTTTAAATTCGAAAATTCCAGAAGGGGTTTCCAATATCAAGGAGTTATTTGAAATACGAAATGGGCTTCCTTTTTTTTCAATAGAGAATGTGGATCTTGCAAAATGGATGTCGCAATACTATGTCTGTTCTTTTGCAATAGCGTTGAAAGCAATGTTCCCTCCCGGAAAAGAAACCTATGAAAAGCTTACTGGAAAAAAGAGATACGGGGAAAAGATAGAAAAAGAGGATTCTGTTATCAGCCTCGCAGGTAAAGAAGGGCAAAATTCAATCGTTGATAAGATAGTTCAAAATAAGCACGGGAAATATCTTCTGAAGGGTTTCAATAAAGAAGATAAAATATCGGTTTACTCTGATATTATTAGAAAATGTCTTTCTTCAGATAAAGGGACAATCATTCTTCTTCCGGAAATCAGTCCGACTAATCCTGTTGTCAATATGCTTGTTAAAGAATACGGCAGCAGAGTCTCTATGATACATAGTGAGCTTTCGGAAAAGGAAAAAAACAAAAACTGGAAAAAGATATTGAGCGGTCAATCCAGAATAGTTGTGGGGACAAGAAATGTGTTGTTCGCTCCGGTTACAGATCTTGGCGCGATAATTATGGATCAGGAAGAAGGCTATGCATATAAGCAGGAACAAACGCCAAAATATCATGCCAGAGAAGTTGCGATGCAAATAGCCTTAGAAAAAAAGATCCCTGTAATTCTTGAATCATCAACTCCGATGATAGAGACATATCAAAAATGTATGACAGGAGAGATAACTCTTATTGAGAATGAGAAGACTCAAATCCCAGATGTTGACGCGATAAAGATTGTTGATATGTCTGAAAATGGTTATGTGTTAAGCAACGAGCTGATATCTTCTATTAATGAAGCGTTGTCAAAAAAACAGAAAACAGTTCTTCTAATGAACAGAAGAGGCTATAGCCCTTTTCTTGTTTGCAATGATTGCGGGAAAATAATAGAATGTCCAAATTGTTCAGTTTCGCTTGTATATAATCAACAGGAAAAATCTTTACATTGCAAAAGATGCGGATTTAGCAGAGATACTTCCATAACATGTCCAAATTGTCACGGGGCTTATATTCGTTTTTTAGGAACTGGAGTTCAGAAAGTTGAATCAGAATTAAAAAAGAATTTTAAGGGAGCAAAGATAAAAAGAATTGATAAAGATAATGCAAAATCAAAATCCGATGTTAGCGATGCAATTAAAGGCTTTATTGAGGGAGATACGGATATCCTTATAGGGACTCAAATTGTTTCAAAAGCCCTTGAGGCAGATTCAATACCGCTTGTCGGGATCTTGTCTGCCGATACTGCTCTAAACAGTGCGGATTTCAGGTCGGGAGAATACACAATGCAGTTTCTGTCAGGGATATTCGGGTTTTCAGGAAATAATATTAGACCAGAAAAAATAATTGTCCAGACCGCAAATCCAAAGCATTATGCCATAGAAAATGCCGTAAGCAATGATTATAAAAAGTTTTATCAGGTGGAAATGGCCAATCGGGAAAAAACTTCCGACACTCCCTTCTCAAAAATGATATCAATAAATGTTTTTGGTGATAATACCGGTTCTTATGAAGGAGGGAAATGGGTGAGAGCTCAGCTGGAAAAGATCAAGAATGATGATGTTATTATTCTTGGACCTGCCCAGATCGGCGTAAATAAAACCAACAATGTATATAAATGGCAATTGTTGATAAAAGGTAAAAATTTAGATATTATTAAGTCAAAGCTTAAAGATATGGTGTTTGTGGATAAAAGCCGGAAAGTCAGGATCGTTGTTGATGTTGATCCGATAAGCATAATATAAGAAAAAAGGATATTTTATGGCAATACTTGAAATACTCACAAAAGGCAATCCTGTTTTGAAGAAGAAATCAAAGTCAGTTGCAAAGATCACTCCAAAACATCATAAGCTTATCAGAGATATGGTAGAGACCATGATAGAAGCTCCAGGTATAGGACTTGCTGCTCCTCAGGTTGGAATTCTGGAGCGGATAATAGTATTAATCGTTGATGAAAAAATAATATGTGTAATAAACCCAAAGATAGTTAAAAAATCAGGGAAACAAACATGCAATGAAGGATGTTTAAGCGTGCCGGGACTTGAGGCTCCTGTTGAAAGGTATGAAAAAGTGACTGTAAAGGGGCTCGATAAATCAGGAAAACCGGTTTCTTATGAGGTTGAAGAAATCGATGCTGTTGTTTTTCAACATGAAATTGACCATCTAGATGGGATACTCTTTGTTGATAAGGTCAAAGACCCTTCCACAATTGTTGTAAAAAAAACAGATACGAAGAACAAATGAAAATTCTTTTTATGGGGAGCCCTAGTCATTCCGCAAACGTTCTCAAGACACTTATAGATAATAAAATTGATGTCTGTGCTGTTGTTACTAATCATGACAAGCCGAAAGGCAGAGGGCGGGAGGTTTCTCAGTCTGCTGTTGCAAAAGTAGCAAATGAACATGACATAAAAACTTATAAACCTGAAAAAGTCAAATATAATATTGCATTGTTAGAAGATATCAGAAAATTATCTGTCGATCTTGTAATCGTTGTTGCTTACGGCAAAATACTTCCAAAAGAGTTTTTAGAGATTCCAAAATACGGATGTATAAATCTTCACACATCTTTACTCCCAAAATATCGAGGGGCTTCTCCGATACAGTCTTCTCTGCTGAATGGAGACAAAGAGACAGGCGTAACAATAATGAAGATCGAAGAAGCGCTCGATAGTGGAGAGATAATATTTCAGGAAAAGATGTCTATTGATGAAGACGATAACAGTCTCACGTTGTTCAATAAACTGTTCATTGCAGGCGAAGCACTGCTTCTTAAGGTAATCGGACAATACAAAATAGGTAATGTGGAAATGAAACCGCAAAAGAACGAAGATGCTACTTTCTGCAGAACAATAAAAAAAGAAGACGGACTAATAGATTTTAATGAAAGCAGTGAACTAATCACCAATAAAATTCGCGCATATTATTCTTGGCCAGGAGCTTATTGCTTCTTTAAAAGCAAAAAGATCAAGTTTTTAAAAAGTGTTTCAAAAATGAATTCGAAAGAATTTGCTCTTGCTCAAAATGGTACAGTTGTTCATCTAGAAAATAGTATTCACATAAAAACGGAGAACGGCATATTGATTGTTAAAGAGCTGCATCCTGAAAATTCTAAGGCAATGAGTGCGGATGCATTTATCAGTGGTTACAGGATTCAGGTAGGGGACGTTTTTACTGTGCAAAAGCCTCTATAGAGATTTCTTTTTTCTTCAAAACAATAGCATTGCTCACAGATCTTTCAGATCCTATATTCAGTTTAATATTATTCACTACCATGGAAGAGGATCCTCCTCCGTCAAGATTCATTGCGTCTTTCGCTCCGAGCTTTATCATCATTTCTGCCAGCTCTGCCAGTGTTGCTCCGTTGTTTTTTCCTACACCTTCAACAACTGCTAGGATCAGATATCCATTATCGGTTATCCCTACAGCTGTTCGTGCAGCAATGCTTTTTGCCACATCATTTTTGAATCTTTCTTTGTCGGAAGTCAAATATTCTTTAAAGTCTTTTACGAGCCTTGGACCTCCCGCTATCACATGACTTATTTCTACAAGTGGAGGAGTTGTTAGAAAAAACCATTTTACTTCATCTGATACCTTCAATACATCTTTCAGGGCATCCGCAGAGCTTCCGCTGGCAGAAATAACGATTCCGTTATTTGGGATTTTTGTTTCTCCATACGTTATTGCGGAGACCTTGTCATTAATAACTGCGAAATTAACGGAAGCGTTTGACGGATCTGTTGTTTGATAATCAGGAGTATAAACAATGATGCTGTCTTTTGACATTGGCTGGTTTACCCCGTTAAAGCTTATGGTTTCTCCGTTATTCAGTTTTAAATATCCCTCCATTTGAACAGAATCTATTTGAGCTGATCCGTTTTTGTAAAGAATAAATGCAGTCCTATTATATAGTGGAGAAGAAATTATTTGATCGTTGATTACGAGAGCTCCAACAGGGGTTCCGTCATTGAAAAAAAAACTCCCATTTATCCCTGCAATAGCATCGTTCTGTTTAACATATGCGGAAACTCTTTGTTTTTTGAAATGAGAGTAACGTTCTTTTGGGGCATCGGAATCGGAGAACATTCCAAATACGGATCCAAGAAAACTATTATTGCTTTTTTCTGTCTTTTTTATATACGGAACGGCTATTGCGGGGGACACATCAATCTTTTTTGGATCAACAATGAGAGCGTGGGCAATGAACTCGCTGACAGGATATTTTATTCGAACATATGACAGCCCGTCTGCAATCGGTTTTGAAACTTTCCATACCGCAGAAGGATCACTGTTAATTGATTGCTGAGCCTTGTCGTTGTTTCTTGGAAGATCGATAACTATTCTGTATGGTTTTGTGAGCGCCAAAACCTTGCTTTTGACGGGATAGCTTGTTTGGATAAATATGTTTGTTGATGTTCCGTTGCTATTAATATAGAAATCTTTAAACATTCCGTCTAGTATTTTGTATGGAACAAGCGATTTTTTTAGACTAGCTGATTGAAAAGAAAAGATGGTATCAGGGAATTTTTCGGATACTACGCAATCAAGATATCCGTCAGCTTCGATAACTATTCTGACTTTTTCGCTTGAAACACTGTGTCTTATGCCGGTTATTTCTACCGCCCAGGCGGTAGAAATAACTACGGCAAGTACAATAACAATAAAGAGGACTAGCTGTAATGTTTTGTTTAGATTCACTGCACTTTTAGTATTGCACCGGTATTTGCAGATGTTACAAAATGAGCATATCTTGCAAGGTATCCAGAAAGTTTTTTCTTTTTTATCTGACATGTTTTTGCTCTTTTTGCAATTTCTTCATCGCTGACATTGAGGTGCAGTTTTCTTTCCGGGATATTTATTTCTATTTCATCCCCATCTTGTACGATGGATATTGGTCCGCAATCTGCAGCTTCAGGAGAAACATGTCCAATTGCAGGGCCACGGGTGCCTCCGGAAAATCTTCCGTCAGTTATTAGTCCTACTTTTTCTCCAAGTCCGAGTCCCATAATAGCTCCGGTTACAGAAAGCATTTCTCTCATTCCCGGTCCGCCTTTGGGTCCTTCATATCTTATGACTACTACGTGCCCTTCTTTAATATGTCCATCCATTATGGCCTTCATTGCATCAGCCTCACAGTCAAAACATTTTGCAGAGCCTTTGATTACCATGGAGTTTTCAGATACTGCAGTTTGTTTGACAACGCTTCCAAGCGGAGCAAGATTACCCTTCAGTACAGCTATACTGCCTTGCCTATGATATGGATCGTTCATGCTTCTAATTACGTTGCTATCTATAACTTCGGCTTCTTCTGCAAGCTGTTTTATTGATTTTCCGCTAACGGTAGGATTGTCATGAAGCATTGAAGAGAGTATTTTTAATGATGCCTGTACTCCTCCTGCATAATCAAATTCTTCCATGAAATGGCTGCCACCGGGTTTTATATTTGTAATGTGTGGGGTCTTTTTACTTATTTCTTCAAAGGTGTCTAGCGTAATATCAATTCCGACTTCATTTGCTATTGCAGGAATATGAAGAGCTGTGTTCGTAGATCCACCAAGTGCCATATCAATTATTATTCCATTGAGTATCGCTTCCTTGGTCATTATCTTTTTTGCTGTCACATTATTTTTTACGAGCTCAACTATTTTTTCACCACTTTCATAAGCTATCATTCTCTTTTTTGAAGATACCGCAAGAGAGGTCCCACATCCTGGAAGAGACATTCCCATTGCTTCAGTAACACAAGCCATTGTGTTAGCAGTAAACAGTCCTGAACAAGAACCACTCCCAGGGCATGAGCATAATTCCAGTTCTTCAAGTTCTTTTTGAGATATCTTTCCGGCTTTGCACTGAGCAAGCGCTTCAAACCCTCCGGTGATAAGATCTGTAAGGTTTCCTCTGTGACGTCCGGCAAGCATAGGTCCCATTGTTACTACAATGCATGGGATATCCAGTCTGCCTGCGGCCATAAGCATTCCTGGGGTTATTTTGTCGCATGCAGTTAATAACACAAGTCCGTCAAGTGCATGTGCTTTTGCCACAGTTTCTATTTCATCTGCTATTAATTCTCTTGATGGAAGTGAATAATACATTCCTTCATGTCCCATAGCGATTCCATCACATATCGCAGGAACTCCAAATTCAAATGCAACACCACCTCCGGAATGAATACCTTTGGCGATTATCTGTGCAATTGTTTTCATGTCTATGTGTCCGGGAACAAGATCTGTAAAGCTATTGGCAATACCGATAAAAGGCTTTTTCATGCTGTCTTTGGTAATCCCTGTTGCGTGAAGAAGGGACCTGTGAGGAGCTCTCTCTATTCCTTTTTTTATTTGATCGCTTTTCATTGTTTCTGTCCTTTCGAAAGAGATTTGCCGCTTAGGGCATCAATTCAAACTATTGTGATTATACCAAATACTCTTCGCACGTAGGGAGGATGTATAAATATGAGAGGGATTGCTAGAGCAAGTAACTTTTCTAGTTACTTGCCCATTGTCTTCTAACTTCGAATAGATCAACATTTTTTGTCTGCTTAATAAGCTTTATCGCAGAATTTAATCTGAATTGTACAGCATTTATTTCGAATATTGCTGCATCCATGTCGTTTAGTACGATGCTATCAAGCGATTTGTCTAAATTCTGTCTTGAATCAATTATAGTCGCACATAGCCTTTCTTTGTCAATTTCATACATTACCAATCACCTCCTTTCAAACAATTATCAATCTCGATAATCAGTATGTCCGAAAGTTATATCAGTTCGATGACGAGCATGTAAAAAATTGGTTAATTCTGGCCATGGAATACTTTACATATAGTTTACGAGTACTTTACTTAGTGACTGAATTTTTAACATCTCTAAACGGATAGAAAAGTGTAATACAAAACACGAAAGGAATACAAAATGGTTTATATTAACAACGTTTCAGTCCTAGCACAGAATACTACGAGCAAAAGAGTAAAGAAGAATACTGAAGAGCCAAAAAAACGACCTGAGCCTGCTCCTGTTCCGACTCCTGACCCAACACCTGCTCCAACACCAGCGCCTGCTCCAAAGAAGGAAGCCGATAAAACGGAAAAGAAGATTATTCCAAACAACAAAGTAGAATTTATTCGTGTTGAAGAAAAAAAACCGAAAGAAAACGAACCAAAACCAGATATCATTCAAAAACCAATGGATACTTCAGATAAGAAAATTACTGGTAGCACAACTATCAGCGGAGAGTTGTGGACATATTACAGAACCCCTTTTGGGAATAATACAAGCTACAGATATGCTGATGATTTTAAAGTTTCAAGAACATACATAAACTTAATTCAACTATTTGATAAGAGTGCAATGCTTAGAATTACTCTCGATATCTCCCAAATAGGAACTACTACACAAAACACATATCTGAAATATGCCTATGGTAAAGCTCCTTTAAGTTCTATACTACCAATAAATATTCCTGTTAATATTTCATTTGGTCTGTTTGCCCAGCCATGGATAAAGATTGAAGAGGGTTCCTGGTCAGATACTATTGCTCTGAAGCCACTTGCAGATACCATGGGAATAATGCCTTCTGCCGATTTTGGGGTTGGGCTAGACACAAAGTTCAGCATATTTGGCAGCAATGATATTGAAGCAACATTTGTCGAAATGAATGGTACGGGATATAAAACAGCAAAGAACGATTCTCAAAAAACATCAAATATTACCTTAAAAACCGATGTGGTAAAGAGCCCGGAATACGGAACATTAAAGCTGGGAGTTTACGGGAGTTTTAAAGGGTTTGTTGGTGATTATGACATCAATAAAAAATATGCAGGGGCCATTATAGCTTTTAAAAATAATGAGTACGGAACTATTTTTGCTGAGTATGGGATAGGAAAAGAACAGATTGGAACACGTGACAGCAAGAAATATAACGGAGAAGGGTTTTCAGGATGGAGCACCGGGTTTGAGATAAAACCAATGCAAAGCACTTTAACCGGATTATCAATCATCGGACAGTACATGAAATTCGATCCTAACGAATCAAAAGCTGGGGATGAAAAGAATGCGTGGATTCTAGGTTTTAGCTATCAGCAGCAGTCTTCAGATAAAGATTCCGGATTGACAACAATTATGAGCAAAGTAAAATTCGTTCTTGATTATGAAAACAGGACAAATGGGACAGCTCCTGATGATAGATTTCTGAATCTGCATATAAAGATATCGTACTGAAAGGGAATAATAAATGACATTAATAAATATTGCTGGACACGTAATTAAGATTAATAGCAAAAACGCTTCGACCATTACCATGTCTGACCTGTGGGAGAGCTTAAAGCTCTGTGTGACTGGATTTAAGAACCTGGAAAATGCCGAAAAGATATTCCTCAGCATTAAAAGCGAGAGTGCTAATTTAACCAGTGAGGAAGCAACAATGATTACAGGACAATTTGCATCGATACTGCAAAAAGATAATGATCCCGCCACAAACTTGGTCATTGATAAAGCATATGTCGTAATTGATGCAGATCATGTTGCATTCAGACAGTTCATAGATTTTTCAATACAAAACAAAATACCGGAAAAGAGTATTGCAACAAAGGATGTCTATGATGATCCGATAATAGCCATGGATAAAAAGCACTCTATACAATTACTCAAACTGGAAAAGGAACAAAAAGCCGAAATAATCGAGGTTACGGCAAGAAAAGACTTAGAGATCGAACAACTTGATAAAAGGGGTTTTTCTCGCCAAAAGTATAGTTCAGAAAAAACACTAATAGATGAAAGATATTCTTTGGAGATAAAACAGTTGGAAGAAAAACAAGCTAAAGAGAAAAAGATTCTCACTGATGCTCAATTAATAAAAAAATCCGAGATGTTATGGGCAAAAGAAAAAGAATCATTGCTTAAGGATATTAATCTTTCAAGGATAATACAAGAAAAAGATATAAGATCTTTTTTTTCTTTAGAAGGGATATCAACAGAAGGAATAGACTGTGCTGATCTAAACAATAGAATTGTTGAAGAGATGACGATGGCAGGATACTTAAAAACTAATGGAGAAGTATCGGACGAGTTTGTAACTATTGATAAGTCTATTAAATTGCCAGGATCAGTTCTTTTTGGGAAAGAGAGTGAATTATTAAAATACCTTCAGTTGGTGATAGCAAAAAGACTAATTGAAAAAGCTTTAGATAAAAATGCAGTAATTGAAGAAACAATAAAATCATCAGACTGGATGCTGAAATTATACTTAGAGGCTCCTTTAATAAAGGGAATAGTACCGCAGGAACTTTCCAGTTCGCAGGCACTGGTTGAACAGTTCCTTGTAAATGATTTAAACAGTATCGAAAACGCAAAGATCACACAAATACATAAAGCCGCTATCGGTAGAAATAATCTTAGGCAGGCGATAAAGCTCCTAAGTATGATCGATGGAGAATTTACTCGTCTGACCTATCCAAAAACTAAGTCTGCCAGAAAGCAGGCGGAAGAATATTCAAAAAAGATTTGCACTTTTCTTGATAAAGCATCTGCCGAGGACGTTGTTCTCTTCTTGAAAACAACAAAAGCAACAATGAAAACAATTAATGACAGCTATGCTTTTATCGATGACATACAAAAGATACGGGTTAAATCAATTCCTCCAAAAGCTTTGTATCTGCTTTTTGACCATCCGTATATTGAATACAGTTCTGTCTCACAGGATTTCTCTCTTACTACGGAAGCATATAACGAAATATCAAATATTCTGGATATTATAAATGATCCTATTAAATCGTATACGCAGGAGATACTCCTTCCTGTTATTGAGGAGTATGTAAAGAAAAGAGGGATAACGGAATAATTTACGATTCTTTTACAATAAATTAACGAAGCAAGTGAAATTTTAATTTTATAATCAAGATAGAGAAGTGAGAGCTAAATATAGAAAGGGACTGAAGTGAATATCGAAAAAACAACATGGAAAGCAACTACAGTACAAGAGATCGGTAACAGGTTTGATTTAAACAATATTCCAACAGAAATAGAAATAAAAAAGGGGGACACTTTATGGAATATCTCATTAGCATTGAAAGCAAAATATCCTTCAAGATTTAAGGGTCTTTCAGTTATCCAAATCGTCAACATGCTGATGTCTCAAAATAATATTACAGACCCAAAGAAATTGATGGCAGGGAAAATGCTTTCAATATCGACAACAGGAAAAATTAAGATCACAAAGAAAAAACCGGAGATAAAACAACATTCTATTCCAATTCACAAGAAAGAACAGGTCCCAACAACCCAACCACCACAATATTATAATTATGCATCAACGTATTTTTCAGTATTTCCAAAAACATCGTCTGCATTATATCCAGAAACAGTAAAATTATCGGCAAAGAAGATCTCTTGCAAAGAAGCTCCTGTTAAAACTGAGGAAAAGGGGTTCATTGAAGATGTCTGGGATGTGCTGGTTAAAATAGTATCAAATTATGATGATGCTGATATAGCATCTAATTTTACAGAAACAAAACCGGTTCCTGATGTGGAAGAAGGAAAAGATCAATACTATAAAACAAAGAGCAACACTGCACTGTATAACAGTTCGTCCCCTAATATATGGGAAAAACCGGTCCAAGACAATATAATGGCTTTGCCGAAAAAGTATTCTTTTTTATTCGTCAAAGAACCTGTTGTAAATACCTTTTCATCAACATCAATAGCAAAACCGAACAATAACAAAACGAAAATACAGAATACTAAAAATATTTCTATTACTGAAAAGAAAACAGCAAAAACAATTAATACAACTGTTTCAATATCGCCCAAGGTTTCATCAGCTCCAGCTCCTATTATTCCTCCTACTCCGGCTCCAACTCAATCTCAGGCCGTCGCATTTACGCCTTCAAAAAGAATAACAGCTCAAGATGTATCAAATACCGCAAAAGGAATAGTAAGTTTCTTTACGGGAAAATAAATAGAAAAGGAGAAAGACAATGGGTTCATTAAACAGTGTGATCGGACAGGACGGAAAAGAGAGAGTTCGTGTCAATAATATATTGCTTGAAGTGAAAAGAGACTCTCAGGGGAAAATTAAGGAGTATGCAGGGAGACTGGATAGGGAATCTCCAAGCATCGAGCAATTATCCAGACGACTGGACAAGTCAAACACAATAAAAATTAGAGATTCGATCATGACGGCAAATAATATATCATTTGATGCGGCTAAAAGAATGTCATTATCGAAAGAGTTTTCTATTCCTGCGGAAGCTTTAGAAATAGATATCAACAAGACTGTTGATAATGATGTTGATAATTCTTCAGCAATACAAGATTTAGAAGAGGTTGAGGTCAACGGTTATTTATACTCTCTAGTTGAGTCTAATGGTAAGAAAGGTGTTCAAATAGGTGACAGATTTTATTCACTTGAGAAGACTGGCGATTCATTTGAACTGACAAGAAAGTCCGCTTTTATGTCGACCTGGAAAGATGCCAAGAATTTTGAGCTAGGCCTAAAAGATCTTGGCTCAGTAAAAGATACGGACGGTTATGAATTGCATATCCCATGTAAAGTAAACAACATATCCTCTGTCATTATTCCCAACCATTCAACTAATATAGTAAAAGAAGAAGTTATCACCAATCCTGTCGTTGAACAGAAACCGGAAATCGAGAAAGAAGAAGTTGTCATCAATCCTGTCATTGAACAGAAACCGGAAATCGAGAAAGAAGAAGCTATCACCAATCCTGTTATTGAACAGAAACCGGAAATCGAGAAAGAAGAAGTTGTCATCAATCCTGTCATTGAACAGAAACCGGAAATACAGCAAGAAGAAATCCCAACCAATATTATCGTGGAACAAAAGCCTGAAATTGTGAAAGAGGGAGTTGTCGTAAATCCTGTTGTTGAAACCGCCGTAGATAAGAAAGAGCCATATGCAAGCATTCAGGAAGCCAAAGATATCTTGTTAAGCACCAAATCCAAGATAAAAAACAAGATTTCCGCGGCCCGCTGGTTAGCCGATACTTACAGAAGTTCAGTTTTTAAAGAGCTGTCCGCTGATCAGAAAGAAATAGAGCTATTTTTCAGGACTGATTTTATTTCAAAGAATAAAGATTTAAATAATATTCAAAAAACAGTTTTTAGCTGGTATGGAGTTAGAGAAAGCATCATTACAGCCAAAAAAATGGATGTGCTTTATGTTGATTATGGAATCGATAATATGAAGAGAAGTGATGCTGCAAATATTATATTTTCAAATGATGCAAAGACAGTAAAAGAACTCCTTGATGAAATGACACAAGAAGATAAGGAAATATTAAAGTCTGAATTGGCAAAAATCATAAAGGAATGGGAAGAAAAATGCAATTCATCAGTTGTAGACAATGGGTTTGATCCATATTCTACATCTCAGATAGCCGTAAACAAGATACTTGATGAAAAGTTCATGGAATGGGATAGTGAAAGCAAAATATTCAGACCCACAGATCTTGGCACGAGAAATTTCGAGCTAATAAAAAGAATAATTTCAAATACAAAGGAAAAATCTTATGTCGGTGTGTATATTATGCCTTTATTTAAATAGAAAATGAGAAAATAATGAGTTCAATATTTAAAGCAGGAGGGGTTATGTATGATGTTCCGTATAATTACGGAGACATCATCCCTGTAGCAAGAACTTTGATGCCGGAAAACTTGCCAGATAATTTCAGGGCCAGTAATTATGAAATATTAAAGAACAATATAATAAATTATTTTAAAACAGATGAGTCCCATGCTTATGAATTCAATTCTGTCATTTCAAAAGAAGAAATATTGAATGTTTCACGGGATCTGGAAATAATAGACGGCGAAAATCTGATCGCACCTGAAAAGCTTGGTTCAAGAAAAGGATTTGAACTTCCGCTTCCCCTGAGATCTAAAGATCAGAAAATGATATTTGATTTTTTTCATCATTCTGCTCCGGATATAAATATTGACAAGGCTGCTGATTTCATTGAAATGATGCATAGATTGAAGCTAAATCCAGGTAATTTTAACTGGAAGTTTATAACCTCTTGGGGAGGTCCGATATTTGACGCTATAAAAAAAGTGGACTATGACCTCATACATAAATCATATCCACTGGCCCCAAATTCATTCGCAATAACTCTTCAAAAACCAATGAATATGTTAGTTGTTGGGGCTCTATTGTCCCTTAGCTATGTTTTTATGACAACAGGAATATCCATTCCTTTCTTTGGAGATTTCTTTGGATTCCCGGCACCAATGTGGATGGCTACCGTATATTTATTCATGAATGCAGCCAGTGGTATTATAAGCGACAAACTGGCTCAACACGGAAGCAATCCTAAGTTGTGGATTTCAGACACCTATATAGATTGGACAAAAGTCGGCATTGCATCAATAACGACTTCACTTGCTTACCCCATATTGTCTACGATAAAAGCGGGGATAAAGGGAGGGATCTCAATACCGAATTTGGAGGATCCAAGCAATCCAACGATTATTCCTCCTCTTTTTGACGATCCTTTCTTCAATCAGCTTGCAACCCCTGTCATATTGGGAGTAGCAGACGGCATTTATACTTTTGGAACAAGAATGCTCAGAGGGTTCGGGTTAAAAACAGCTCTCCTGGATTCTCTAAGACCTTCGGTCGGAAATATATTTGCTATATTCTTATCTCTAGGTATCCCGTCAGTCTATACACAGAATTTGCAGTATTTTCTTGCTTCAAAAACGGGATCAGTGACATGGTCAGGCATACTTGAATATCACAAAAAGAGAAATGAAGAAACAAAACAGCGCTCAGAAATCTTTTCAAAGATCTTTAACGAGAATAGATATAACGTTCCTGATCCGCAAGCTATGATGGCTATGAACTTTGTCCATCTTGTTAAAGATCTTCCATCTTCAAACAAAATTTGGAATAACTTTATGGAGTTTGCTGGCAATATTGAAAACAGGGCTGATAAATTCTCAAAACTGAATGAAATATTGGAGGATAAAAATAGGATTGATGATGCAATCGCATTTATTTTTCCTTTCAATGATCAAATAAAGCATAGAGAATATTTGAGAGAAATATTTGAAGTAGACAGAGATAATTATTTCAGAAAAAGGGATGAATATCTAATAGATTTTATGTGGAAAATTCAACAATTTCAATCGATCGATAAAAAGGAGAAATGATTATGGGGACAGTATCTATCAACCGAGCATCAGGAGTTGCTGCAAATATTTTCATGCCGGCACTGGATGTGATATCCGTTATGAGGGGGGTTGACCCTACAAATATCGAAAGAGTACAAGCAAATATTTATAATCCTGCCTATCAACAAGTTGATCTAGGTTATAAAGACCCCATCTTAGACACTATAAATGCAGTAAATGAAGCCGAATATACACCGACAGGAATATCTGTTGATAATTCCATGACATCGACTTTGCCGAAATTTACTTTTAAAAATCTAGCCAGTCTTTGTTTTATGACTATCGGAGGTTTTTTGCCTCCAGCCGGTTTTTTGGAAAGCAAAACTTCAACGCTTGAAGCTTTTGGATATCAAACGGCAACAGCAATACGAACCATAATGTCCATGTATATTGCTAAACAGGGGAGAATATTCGAGAACTGGTTCACTCAAGTATCTCTTGATAAAGTATCCGATGAAGTCCTGCGTGATTCATGGAGATATTCTTATGTTCAGTTCATGAAGCAGCAGATCAGCTTTGAGTTTGCACATGTTGGAGCCAGCAACTCATCAGCTGAATGGCTTTTTACTCCAACATTGCTATCTGGTTTCGATATGGGATTACAATTATTTTCAAGAAAAGTTATTGGCCTTAACAGAGAAAATATTGAAAAAGAACATATACGAGCTATTGCTCCTGATGCATTTGAGGATGATATTCTTAAGAAGCTCTTCAAAAACCCTTTGGAAAAAGAACTCATATTTAATGGTGGGTTCAGATCTAAGGTAAATAAATTTTATAAGAATGGGGTATTATCAGAAACCTCTAAAGATGAATTGATCAAATTATATAGCTCTTCAAAAACATCAAAAGCCGAAGTAGCAGCGATACTATTCGGCGACATTGCATCGACTGCAACATTTGTGCTTTTCGGGGCAAATATTGACGCGTATTTTCCATATCTGATTACAAGAAAGTTGTTTGCTGAAACCTTTAACTTGATATTTCAAACAAAAAATATGATTCGGTACGAGAAGCAAAAAAGAAAAGAAGAAATAAGTAAATATATATTAGAATCAAGAAATGACACGGATTTCCCTTATGCCGAAACAGCTATTAATCTGGCATATGTGATCAATAACAAGCCCTGGGGAAGAGAAGTGTTCCTGAATATGCTTTCTAATAAGAGTTTTTTAACATCAAAGATAGATTTAATTAATAATCTTCATCGATCTATGTTGAATGAAACGGAAATCGATTCCCGCATTGAAGAAATCTTCCCTAGATCTGATTATAATGATTATAATACTATGATGAAAGAAAGATTCGTGAAAAATCGAGAGGTATATATGCAATGGCTTAAAGGAGCCGACAGAATAGCCTTCGAGAATCTCATGAAGAATAACCCCTAATACGTTCGCACATATTTAGTATAAGTAATAAAAAAAGACTCCCTTAATTTAAAGGGAGTCTTTTAAATTTGCGGAAGTATTTAGAACCAGCTGCCTATCCAACTAACAACTTTCGCTATTGTCGAATGAACAGTCCCCGTCGTTATTTTATTTGTCGCCGGAGCTGCACTGCAACTTGCTGAAATCAACACTGCCATTAAAGTAACCATCGCTATTTTTTTCATTTTTCTTTCTCCTTTGATTACATATTACAAACAAACAATTAAATATGAATGAAGTGATAGTTAATAAATTGTAAAAAATATTTCGGAGGGAAGCTGCCTGAGGCCGGAATCGAACCGGCATGACCTTGCGATCAAGGGATTTTAAGTCCCTCGTGTCTACCAATTCCACCACTCAGGCATGCTTATACTATTCAGTATATAATATTTTGTAAGGGATTTCTTGAGGCTTAATGAGTCCCAGTCTTTGTCTGGCTATTAACTCTATAACATTGTCCTTATGTAGCTTGCTAATATCAGAGGAAAGAAGGGCATTCATCTTTTCTTCAGTTTTTATCAATTCACCAAGTTTCTGCTCTTCTTTAATAATTCTCTTTAAATTATTAAAATCCTGATGGAATAATGCCATGAAGAATATCAAAGCAATAAAAAAACCTAAAGGTTTAGCGTAGCGCTTTGATAAATGTATTTGCATATTCATTTTTGCTGTCTTGTCTAAGAACGATCTCAAATGATTGTTTCGCTCTAATCTTATCTCCAGTTTTGAGATAATATGTCCCGAGTCCATTATGTAAATTTATATTCGTTGGATCGATGATAAGCGCATTTTGCAACAATGCAAAGGCTTCTGGTAATTTTCCTAATTTTATATCGAGTATTGCCAGACCTGATATTGCGCTTGCGTTATTTGGGTCTCTGCTGATAAGACCTTTAAAAAAGTCTGTTGCTTTTTTGTCCTGTCCCAGATTGCTGTATGCATTTCCAAGGAATATGGCTAGCTCATTACTTTCAGGCCATAGAGAATGGGATCTTTCAAATATAGCGAGAGCTTTTTCCGGTTTGTTTATACTCATATAATAATTCAGAAGAACTTTGCCAAGCTCAAAATTGTTTGGTAAAGAATGAAAAGACTTTTCAAAATATGCTATGCCTTCTTTCACATTACCTCTTCTAATGAATATATTGCCAAGCTCTTGATATGCTTCGGCCCTATAGTGATCGGTAACCAGCGCTTTTTGAAATAATGCCTCCGCAGTAACCACCATAGCAGGATCTGCCGATGCCATCATATAAGCTGCCCCGCTCAAGTGGTAAAAATCCGAATTGTACGGATTTACTCTTGTACCACGCCTGAAAGCTTCGATAGCATTTGAAATGTCTTGCCCTGGATCTTTAGAATTATTGCGATTGTTTAGATATGCCAGCCCGAGATTTATCCATGTGCCTTCTTCATAAGGTTGAAACTTAAGCGATTGCTTATATTCTTCAATTGCCTGAGGAACCATATTTGACTCACTGTATATTTTTGCTGTCTTAAAGTGCTTGTCGGCAATATATGGGAATGCAGATAATCCGGATCGTAATCCAAGAACTTCTGGGGTTGGAATAACTAAAAGAGTGATGGCGATCCATAAAAGAACAATTAGTCGCCATTTTGGAGTGAAGCCTTCAACTGCAGTGAATGTTTTTTCTTCTTCGGGTTTTGAGGCCGAAACTACAACTGCCATAAAAATCCAAAACAAAGAGGTAATAGCCACGACTCCAAAACTGAATTGGTTTTGAAATATGTATGAGACAATTCCAGCAAATGATCCCGCTATTATGATTCCTTCAGTTGGGTTTTTCTTTCTGCTTTCAATGCCGAATCTAAAAACTTCGATCATAAGCCAGAAATAGATCAAAAGTCCAAGAATCCCTTTTGTTGTTGCCAGATCAAGAACCTCGTTGTGGCATCTGTCCTGTTTCACATGAAAGGTTTCTTTAAATCTGAATAGTTCTGTTTCGTATAATGGGAACCAGTTTTTTATAACTTCAGGACCAACTCCAAAAAACGGTCTGTCAGAAACAATTCCAATTGCTGATGTCCATGTTTCAATACGGGATCCTGCATTTCCTTCCGCCTGAACTTTTTGGCCGCTGCTTTCGGAAGAAGTTTTCATTTCATCAAGAATTCTTTGTACAGGGTTAGATCCTTTCATGAAAGATATAGAGATGATCAGGGAAAACAGTATTGCCGCAGCAATGATCATTTTTCTTTGAACCCAAATAAATTCTCTTCCTGCAAAAATAAAAAACGCAATAGCTCCTGCTACCAGCCCCATTAATGCACCCCTGCTCTGAGTTGCGAGGATGCCAAATGTAATAATAGGAAGAGAGGCAATCAATAGAGTGGAGACAACTCTCGAATCCATTTTTTTAATGCTGAATGAGAAATACGTGGCAAGGGATGACATCATCAAAAAGCCGCCCACCCACACAAAAATATTAGCTCCTATGTCAGATGTTAAAAAATCTCCTGCTTTGATCAGCAGGTAGAATAAT
>CAZWKB010000001.1:27601-38981 GCA_964633925.1 uncultured bacterium | reverse complement strand
GTTCGGTTGTCCGATTGTTCCGATCACTCTCTCTTGTGTAATAACTCCGCCCCAAGCATATGGATCCGTTCCCATCCTTTGCATTGCTCCATAAACCCCCATAAGGACTCCCGCTGGAATGGTGACGGCTAACGCGCGCATTCTTTTTTCTGCCGATGTAAGGAAGTTTGTTGCGATAAAGAATATGGCGATATAGCTCGCTACTGTTATTAGTCCTTCATATCTGCCATAGGATCCTATAAAGCTTGTAAAAATATTTATTGACAGAAAAGTTGCGGTTACTACGGAGAGAAGATATGTCAGAATAGCAAAATCAATCTTCGATTTAATAAACTGGATTTTCCCGTAAATAAAAAACTTTGAAGCCCATAATCCCAGCATTACAATTACAAGAGATCTTATCCAGACAGCCTTAGTACCGGAAAAAGTTATTCCGATTCTTCTGTCAAAAATTACGGGAGCAAGAAATATTAAGGCAAGCAAGCAGATTTCTATGGATATATCCAAATATTTCGCATATTTTTCATTTATTTTGGGCATCATGATCCTCCTTGTTTTATAGTGACTGATACCAGTTGATAATTGAGCTTCCCCATAGTACGGTTATTATTGTTGCAATAGCCATTGCCGGTCCAAAAGGGATTTCCTGGGACATTTTTTTTGCTTTCATAGCGAGAACATAGATCGAAATAAACGCTCCAACAACAAACGACAGGTATATGGCAAAAAGCCCCATTTGCCAGCCAAGAAAAGCACCTATCCAAATTGCGAGTTTAATGTCTCCTCCCATAGCTTCTTTTTTAAAAAGTGCTGTTCCGATAATGTATATCAGATACATGGCTAGTCCGCATGCAACGGCTCCAAGAATGGCACTCATTATATTACCGAAGAATAAATTATATGTCAGTCCAATTATCAGTCCGATAAGATTTATGGAGTCCGGAATTATTTGAACATCCAAGTCAATAAAAGTTAGTGTAAGCATAAGCGCTGATAGTATTGAGAAAAAAAGAAAATTAACAGAGATCCCAAATTTCCAGAACATTATTAGAAAGAGCATGCCGGAAATGGCCTCAACTATGGGATATCTCACAGAAATGGATTCCTGACAGTTTCTGCATTTTCCACCAAGAAAAAGGTAGCTGATTATCGGGACAAGATCAATGGGAGAGATTTTTTTGTTACAAGATGGACAGCTTGATGGAGGGAAAATTATAGACAAATTTTTTGGCATACGATAAATACATACATTCAAAAAACTACCTATTGCCGCGCCCAGAAAAAAGATGAATATCAAAATACCAATGTAATACATCAAGATAATAATAACATAAACAAATATCCTCGAATGGTTTTCGTTCGTGTTATACTTTCGTATGATGAATCATATATATCTTATAGGAGATCCGGTAGAACACAGCATATCCCCACAAATGCACAATAGCGCCTACAAAGCATTGGGGTTGACTGAGCATCAGTATGAAGCAGTCAGGGTTTTTGAAAGTGACCTTAAAAGCATTACGGATAAATATCGTTCTAGTGATGTTGCCGGGTTTAATGTGACAGTGCCTCACAAAGAAAACATTATAAAATACCTGGACGAACTAGATCCTTATGCAAAAACTATCGGAGCTGTAAATGCAGTAGTAAATTTAAACGGGAAACTAAAAGGCTATAATACGGATGCTCTTGGATTTATTCAATCACTTGGCATGGATGGAAGCTTTAATCTTTCTGGTAACAGACCCAAAAAAGCAATTATTATTGGAGCAGGAGGGGCCTCAAAGGCTGTTATCGCCACACTTCTTGAAAAGAAGATGGGGATATCTCTTTTTGATATAGATTTTAAAAAAGCTCAAGCATTGTCCGGTAATATCACACTGATAAAAGATAAGGATGAATTAGAGAGACGAGTACTAGATGGGGATTTACTTATTAATGCAACTCCCGTTGGGATGTATCCAAAAATTGACGCAATGCCAATAAGCGAATCCGCATTGCACAGCAAATTATTTGTCTTTGATCTTGTTTACAACCCTTCACAAACCAAACTTGTAAAAGCCGTTATAGAAAAAGGCGGGCGAGGCATAAACGGACTTGGCATGCTTGTCAGGCAAGGAGCTGCCGGTTTTGAGTTGTTTACAGGCAAAAAAGCTCCTCTCGATCTTATGTGGCAAGCTGCAAAAGGTGCTTTGCTTACCTAACTGTTGAAAATCCCTACAATCTGTAATTACTTGGCAACATAATTGCTGTATTACCTCCAAAAGGGGGTGAAATATGCAAATATATAAAGTTCCGGTGTTTACGAACAAATCCTATAATAATTACATCACCGAAAGAAGTCAGCATTACATTTTTGATCTTTTTGAAGAGGTATGCAAAGAAAAACACTGCAATTTTTTGGGGTTAAAAATGCAATATGGATATGTGTATGCCTTACTCGGTTTTGAAGACAGCAATAAGAACAATGGAAAACATAACACAATTAGCAGACAGGCTGATTGAAAAAGGGCTAATCCTTGGAGCTAGTGATATCCATATTGAGCCACTTGAGACGCTTATTCGAACTCGTTATAGAGTTGACGGTTTATTGTCAGAGTCATTAACGATCAATAAATCACTTCAAAATCAGCTTGTTGCGCGATTAAAGATCATTGGTAATCTTGATGTTTCAGAAAGCCGTTTGCCACAAGATGGAAAAACATCGATAACCATTAATGATAAAAAAGCGGATCTTAGAATATCAACAATCCCGACTGTTCTTGGCGAGAAAGTGGAGATAAGGGTTTTGGATAGAACGATATCTATCGTTCAAATCAAAGATCTTGGTTTTGAGAATGCTCAGCTTAAAGAATTTGAAAGACTTATTAGGCCTCAAGGTCTTGTCCTGATAACTGGGCCAACTGGTTCTGGAAAAACAACTACACTATATTCTGCAATTGAGAAATTAAATACCGGACAAAAGAACATAATCACAATTGAAGATCCTGTAGAATATCAGATCAATGGAATATCTCAAATGCAGGTAAACATAAAGGCCGGAATCACTTTTTCGAAAGGTTTAAGGGCAATGCTTCGGCAAGATCCTGACATCATTCTGGTTGGCGAAATACGAGATAGTGAAACTGCCAAAATTGCGTCTCAGGCGGCAATGACAGGTCATTTAGTTTTTTCTACTCTTCACACAAATTCTGCGGCAAGTGCAATAGAGCGAATGGTAGATATGGGCGTTGAGCAATATCTTTTGGCTTCTTCATTGATAGGGGTAATAGCTCAGCGACTATTGCGTGTGTCTTTCCAAGGAGGATATAAGGGAAGGAGAGGCGTTTTTGAGATGATTTCCGTTACAGAAGAAGCTCAAAGAGCCATCATAAAAGATTTTTCTTCCATGTCGATGAATAAATTTTTGTTTGGTCATTCACTAAAAGAAAATTGCATGAGAATGGTCAAGGAGGGAGTGACGGACATGGAGGAGGTGTGTAGGGTGTTGTAGAGCCATGCCATGGCATGGCTGTACGAAAAGGCAAATGCGATCGTACGATGGGGTATAATTGCAATATGCCAAATATAATCCAATTATTAGATGAAATATTGGCTTCAAAGATCGCTGCCGGAGAGGTTGTTGAAAGGCCATCTTCTGTAGTAAAAGAGCTTGTAGAGAACTCTATTGATGCGGGGGCAAAAAGAATTACTGTTGAGATCCAAAATGGTGGGAAAAGTCTTATCAGAATAACCGATGATGGGTCAGGGATGAGCGCGGAAGATGCTGTCCTTTCTCTTCAAAGGCATGCAACATCAAAAATCAAAACAGTTGAAGATCTTTTTAGCATCAATACTCTGGGTTTTAGAGGAGAGGCACTTCCGAGCATAGCCTCAATTTCCAAACTGGAATTGTTAACCAGTGATGGGACAAATTCGACTTTATTAATTGTTGACGGCGGTAATGTTATTGATAAAAAGACGGCATCTTCTCCAACAGGGACAACCATTTCTGTAAGAGATTTGTTTTTTAATACTCCCGCCAGGTTAAAATATTTAAAAACGGATTCAACTGAAACTAATAGTATTTCTGATATTGTTTCAAAGTTAGTTATTTCTCATCCTGAAATTGCATTTAGACTTACCATTAATGGAAGAGAAAGTATTTCTTCATCTGGGAATGGAGATCTTTTGGATTCGATAACAAGTGTGTATGGCACGAGTTTTGCCAAAGAGCTTGTTCAAATAAATGGAAATAGGGTCCATGGATTTATCAGTAAGCCGTCGGCAACAAAGTTTAACAGGGAATATCAATTGTTTTTTGTTAATGGAAGATTCATCAAGAACTTTATTCTTGCAAAGTCACTTGAGGCTGCCTATTCTAATCTTATTCCAAAAGAAAGACATCCGTCGGCCGTATTATTTATCGAAGTTGATCCCTCGCAGGTTGATGTAAATGTCCATCCTTCCAAGAAAGAAATACGGTTTGAAAAGACAAAAGAAATAACAGATAATCTAAACGAGATCGTAAAAGAGTCGCTGATAGATGTTGCTCTTCCTCAGCTTATTTCTGCTCCGCAATATATCCGTGATCAAAAATGGGATGAGCAGAGACAACAAATATGGACGGATCAATTACAATCTCCGAGTTTTAGAAGCGATATTTCAAGTTCTAGCAACGCAGGGAATTCCACTTATCAGCCAAAGGAAGAGTCTTATCTTTCTATAAGGCCAATATTTCAATTGGATAATTCATACATAATTTGTGTTGAGAACAAAGACCTCATTCTTATTGATCAGCATGCAGCTCACGAAAGAATATTATACGACAAGTTAAGTGAAAACAAGGTTGAATCGTCAGATTCTCAGTATTTACTCATCCCGGAAGTTTTAGAGCTTTCTGTGAAAGAGTTTGGCATTGTGCAGACAAACATTGCTCTTTTGATAGAATCAGGATTCGATATTGAGATCTTTGGCAAAAATTCAATTCGCCTTATGGCAATACCTCCGGAAACTTCTAAGCTTGATCTTCCAGGTTTAATATCCGACATGGCACTTGCGAATGAAGAAGGATATATGAAGCAAATTGATAATGCAAGAGATAAGATCAGAAAACTTGTTGCATGTCATGGGGCGATAAAGGCAGGGGATCCTTTGAGCAGTGCCGAGATGATTCAGTTGGTAAGAGATCTTTACGCAACAACAAATCCTACAACCTGTCCTCATGGAAGACCCTGCGTTGTAAGATTAGACAATAGATCCATTGCCAAGTTTTTTGAAAGAAATAAATGATAAAAGATTTTTTGATAAGTCTATCTGCGTTTTTTTTAAGAATTGGTTTTTTTGTAATTGGTAAAACATTGAAGGTGAAGGTTTTTGGCACTGAAAACCTAAATGAAAATGCTCTTTATTGTTTCTGGCATCAGAATACTTTTGCGCTATTTACGGCAAATCCTATAAAAAAACTTGCAATCCTCACGGCGACTGAAGCAAGAGGTGAAATCTTTACCAGAGTCGCAGAAAAGTTTAACTTGGAAATTACAAGGACCTCTTACAATGAAGATCCAAAGGCTGGGGCATCAGCATTTATCAAGTTGGTAAAGAAAGTAAAAGATGGCTTTAGCCTTGGGATTGCCCTGGACGGACCAAAAGGTCCATTGCATGTGATCAAGCCGGGAATTGCTTTATTATCAAAAAAAACAGGGAAAAGAATAATCCCTGTCGGTATTGAGTATTCTAAAAGGATTTGCCTCACAAAAAGATGGGATAAATATTTTGTTCCTTTGCCATTCTCCTCGGTTGTGCTTTATTTAGATTTTTCTTATAATGGAAGGTCTCTTGAAGCCCTTTATCATGGCATGAAAATTGCTCAACACAAAGCCAAGTCGAGTTTGACAGGCAACACTTTGAAGTGATATAGTCTATCAATATCTATATATTATATATATATTAATCATATGAAGGAGTACTTTTGTGAATAAAACGCTTGTTATTGTTGAGTCACCAGCGAAGGCAAAAACACTTGAGAAATTCTTAGGAGAAGGCTATGTGGTCAAAGCTAGTGGCGGACACATAAGGGATCTCCCAATAAAAACATTAGGAGTAAACGTTGATAATGATTTTGCTCCTGATTATATGATCATAAAAGGCAAAGAAAAAACCATAAAAGAGCTTAGATCAGAAGCATCCGGCGCAAAACAAATTTTATTAGCACCCGATCCTGACCGTGAAGGAGAGGCTATTGCATGGCATTTGCTAAATGTCATTGATACTAGAGTTCCTGTAAAAAGAATAGAATTTAACGAAATAACAAAAGATGCTGTTAATCTGGCAGTTAAGGCTCCGAGGGAGATAGATCTTAATAGAGTTAATGCACAACAGGCAAGAAGGATATTAGATAGGCTCGTCGGATATAAAATAAGTCCATTGCTTTGGAAGAAAGTGCAAAAAGGTCTTGTTGCAGTAAGATTGATATGCGAAAGAGAGTCATTGGTTTTAAGATTTATCCCAAAGGAATATTGGAAAATAACGGCAGATCTTTCTAAAATCAGTACAAAAGAAGGATTCACGGCAAATCTTTTTTCAATATCCGGAAAAAATGTTGAAATATACAATGAAGAACAATCTTCAGACATCCTAAAAAGCCTTGAAAATGCTACCTATCAGGTAAGTGAAATAAGAAGAAAAGAACAAAAGAAGAATCCGTATCCTCCGTTTATTACCAGTACTCTTCAACAGGATTCTTCCCGTAAGCTTGGTTATCCACCGAACAGGACAATGAGCATTGCTCAAAAATTGTACGAAGGTATCAGTCTTGAAAGCGAAGGGCATGTAGGGTTAATCACATATATGAGAACAGATTCAACCCGTATTGCCGATGTCGCGATTGAAGAAGTTAGAAAATATATAACAGAAAAATATTCCAAGGATTTTGTTCCAAGTACGCCAAAAGTTTATAAAACAAAAAAGGGCGCTCAGGATGCGCATGAAGCTATCAGGCCAACTTCCGTAAACAGAACCCCTGAATCAATAAAAGGGGATCTTTCTCCCGAGCAATATAAGCTATATAAGCTTATTTGGGAAAGATTTGTTGCTAGTCAGATGGAATCTGCTCTGATAGATATGACATCTGTCGATATCAAAGCAAATGATTGTATTTTTAGATCGACTGGCAGTGTTGTTAAATTCGAGGGTTTTTTATCTCTTTATGAAGAAGGAAAAGATGAAGTAGAGGAAAAAGCCGCAACATTACCTAAACTTGAAAAAAGCGAGATGCTGGAGATGTTAAAAATAACTCCGTCACAGCATTTCACTGAACCACCGGCAAGATATACCGAAGCATCTTTGGTAAAAGATTTGGAAGAAAAAGGAATAGGAAGACCAAGTACATATGCATCTATCATTGGGACTATTGTTGATAGGGGATATGTTATTAAACTTGGTAAGACATTAAAACCGACAGAACTCGGAATTATTACAAACGGATTGTTAGTTAAGCATTTTCCAATAATTCTTGATGTTGCATTCACTGCAAAAATGGAGGATGAACTCGACGAGATTTCAGAAGGAAAAATGCAGTGGATTGACACATTGAGAGAATTTTATACTCCTTTTAAAGAATCCCTTGCCAAGGCTGAAGTTGACATGAAAAAAGTTAAGCTTGAAGAAAAGACAGAAGAAAAATGTGAAAAATGCGGAAGTTTTATGGTCGTTAGGCAAAGCAGATATGGAGCCTTCTTGGCATGTTCGGGTTTCCCGAAATGTCGAAACATTAAGAATTTGGCAAAAAAGGGAGAAGAAGAAGTAAAGACAGATGAGAAATGTCCAAAATGCGGATCAGGGATGGAGGTCAAAAGAAGCAGGTTTGGAACTTTTATAGCATGTACTAATTATCCGAAATGTAAACATACTGCATCGATCTCTAAAAAAACAGGGGTCATTTGTCCTGAAAAAGATTGCGGTGGCGATATAGTAGAAAAAAGATCCAAAAAAGGAAGAATGTTTTATTCATGCAGCAATTATCCGAAATGTACATTTGCAGTATGGAATAAACCTATAAATGAACCTTGTCCTACTTGCGGCTCTTTCCTTACCGAAAGAAAAACAAAGACGGCCACAATAAAAGAATGCGGCAAAAAATGCGGGTATAAATTAGAAGAGTGATCTTTCATGAAAATCATCAAGTCTATAAGCGCAATGAAGAAGGCTTCGGCTTTTTGGAAGAGCAGAAATAAAAAGATAGGGTTTGTTCCCACAATGGGGGCTCTTCACGAGGGGCATTTAGCTCTTGTTTCCAAGGCAAAAAAAGAAAACGATATTGTTGTTGTCAGCATCTTTGTAAATCCAACTCAATTTGGGCCAAAGGAAGATCTGAGTAAGTATCCGAGACCATTCAAAAATGATGTAGCGCTATTAAAAAAACTCAAAGTTGATTTTTTGTTTTTTCCGGATGCCGTTCAGATGTACCCTCAAGGATATAAAACTACTGTTGATGTCAAAGATCTTGGAAAATATTTGTGTGGCGCATCAAGGCCAAGCCATTTTAGTGGAGTTGCAACTGTTGTCTGTAAGTTTTTTAATATAGTTTCTCCGACAATAGCCTATTTTGGCGAAAAAGATTTTCAGCAGCAAGTAATAATAAAAAGAATTGTACAAGATCTAAATATGGATGTGCTGATAAAAACAATTGCAACGATAAGAGAATCTGATGGTCTGGCAAAAAGTTCAAGGAATACATATTTATCAAAGAACGAACGCTTAGAAGCTGTAGTATTAAGACATTCTTTGCTTTATGCGAAAAATCTGATTATGTCAGGGCAAAGAAAGTCTTCTGTTATTATAAATGAAATGAAAAAGATAATACTGAAAGATACGAAGTTTGTCGTGGACTATATATCAATTAATGATCCTTTTTCGCTTGAGCCTGTAAATATGATTCATTCTAAAAAAGTTTTGATCGCTGTTGCAGCAAAAATAGGAACAACAAGATTGATCGATAATATTGTTGTTAATTTATAGATCAATTCCATTGTCAGTATTGATGTTATTTGCCGCCCGCCAAAAGTAAGCCAGCGCAATTGCAAAATATAGTACGCTGAATTGAGGGACAGAGAATAATCTTCCAAGAATAAAATTACTTCCGCTCAGAATAATTGGCAGGGTGAGCGAATAGCTGCAGAGCTTGATGATATCGGAATAGGATAATTTCTTTTTAGATGGGCGAACAATAAACAGCAGGGAAAGTAGAGACAATACAAGCAATCCGGAAAGCTTTGATATTGTTTCAAATGCAATAAGAACAAACGTCATTGTTATTATTCCAATCATTTTTAAAGCGGTATAATTTGAAATAATAATTTCTTTATTTATTTCTACCCATTTGTATTGTCCAAGATCAACAATATCAATTTTGCCTTCGTCTTTCGATATTATTTTATCTTTGGTAATAAGGGATGCTTTTTTCTTTTGATCGATTGCTTTAATCCCAAGATTAATATCTGTTATTCCTGTATCTGCTCCGAGATAATATCCGTCTTTGTCAAATATTGATATTGGCATTTTACCATCCATGTTGAATTGTCCATTTTTTAATGAGAAATTTGGTGTTTTTTCAAGTTTTTCGAGATGGGTATCGAGCTCTTTGTTAATACCTATGGCAATAATTGCAGATACAAGCAGGGTGATACAGAACGTGAGTTTCACTACATACCATATGGCATTGCCAGTTTTTTCTTTTAATGAAAGATTGTAAGCTTTTGTATTTGTTATGCTGGACGCTATTTTGTCTAAGAAATCCATTTGTGGGTAATTATAGCATGGGGTGTTGAAAATCACTACAATTGGCAACAAAATTGCTGTACAGGCGTTATGAATGACAAGGGATATACATTGCTTGAGGTTTTAGTTGTTATTTCTATAATAGGGTTTTTTGTTCAGACGTCTGTTTTTGGTTTTAATCGGTATATGGAGGCCGTTTGTCTCAAAGAATGCGCGTCAAAGGTAGCTATTTATCTTTTCAGGTCAAAAGATAAAGCTATGGGGAATTCAACAATCGAGGGGTTCTCGAGCATTAAGAACATTTCCATTACGGGATTAAGTGATATACGTTATTCGGCAAGCGGATTCCCTGTAATTGGAGGATCAGGAACGGTAATTATTCAGAATTCATTCGGCAAGGTAAAAAGGGTGATCGTTAATTCAATAGGGAGAATTAGAATTGAATAAAGGTTTCATATTATTAGAAACAATCATTTCCATAATGATGATTACAATATTCATATCATCATTTATATTAATTGTTGGAGGTGCGATTTTTGTGGATAAGAAGGTGCAACAGAAGACATCTGACATATTAATTGCAGAATCCATTATGGAAAGCACTGAAAATATTTCTTTCGAAGCGTTATCTACCACTGCCAACCTTACAATTACCAGCCTAGATGCAAATTCAAAGCTTATTTATGAAAATTATAGGGGGATAGATGTATATAATATCAGATCAAGATACTAGAAAAGGATTTACTTTAATTGAATTGCTGGTTGGGATAACGGTTATTGCTGTCATCTTTAATATCTTAATCACTTTCGTGATATCTGCAGAGCAGTTTAATTCTATATATATTGAACAGCACTTAAAATCATCAAATGCACTTACAGTATTAAACATCATTAGTAATGAATTAAGAGCAGCTAATAGTATAAGCAGTTTGTCGACATCCAGTAAATTGGTCATGGAATATGATACATATGATTTGTCATATGATTTGTATTCAAATAAAGTGAGGAGAACTAAAGGAGGCTATTCACAATATCTTACTGATGACAGAGTTGTAGGGGCCTTGTCATTTTCTTATCCAGGGACTAATCTTGTGACAATTATTTGTGACGATCATTCTCTTGAAGCATTTTGCAGGGGAACATGAACAAAGGTAGCGTTTTGTTGTCGTCTTTGATTTTTGGAGCGATACTGATGTTGTTAGCAGGAACAATAGCAGATATTGCTCTCAATGCCATTGCAGCCAATAATGACAAGAAAAAACTAATCAAAGTCTTTTACTTAAGTGAAGCAGGCATTAATCATGCAAAAAGTATCGTTGCATTAAATCCTATTTGGTATACAGATGCCCCGGGTATAGAGAACAACAAAAACTGGCTCCTGAGTATTGCAAACGGTCAGATTTATTATTATGGAAATGGAGGGTATAAGATAATTAAAGAAAGCGGAATAAACAGAATATATTCGATCGGATTTATAGGGAGCAATATTTCGAGCAGTAATGTGAAATGTTATCAGAAAATTAAATATAACGTTCCGTTCAGGCAGAGTTCGTGGGAGTTGTTTTGATAGGGGCAAATGTCATTCTGTGAATTTTGCACGGGCCATATTCCTCGATCAATTTGA
>CAZWKB010000001.1:25440-27591 GCA_964633925.1 uncultured bacterium | reverse complement strand
CTGTTCCATACCCCTTATGCTCGCAAAAACAATACCCGGGATATTTCTTGTCCCACATCATCATTATTCTGTCACGATATACTTTTGCAATTATAGATGCTGCCGCAATGGACGCCGATATCCCGTCACCTTTAATTATTGCTTTTTGTGGGACGCTGATGCCGGGGATAACTTTGTTGCCGTCAATAAGAACGTAAGAAGGTTTTTTATCCAATTTTAACAATGCTTTTCTCATTGCTAAAAAGGTTGCCTGAAGGATATTGATATCATCTATTATTGTGTTTTGAACGGTTCCGATTCCGATTCCCACTGCTTTTTCTTTTATTATTTCATAGGCGCTTTCTCTTTGTGAAGGAGTTAATTGTTTAGAATCATTTAGGATTTCAATTGGAAAACTATTTGGTAATATTACAGCCGCGGCTACTACTGGTCCTGCTAATGGGCCTCTGCCTGCTTCATCAATGCCTGCTATTAGACCTGGCTTTATCTTTTTGGCTTGGACTTCATACAGGAAGCTAATCATTAGTTGTTGTGAACAGGACCGATCTTATTTAGCGGCCAGATCTTAAAGAGGGCAGGCCCAATAATGTTTTCATCAGTAGCAAATCCCCAGTATCTGCTGTCTGCGCTGTTGCCTCTGTTATCTCCCATAAAAAAATAACTGTCGGCAGGAACGGTTGTTTTTGGCATATTAAATTCGTCTCTGAACATGCTATGCTTTTCTTCAAGCATATTGCCGTTGATGAATACAAATCCATTCTTTATTTCAACTGTGTCGCCAGGCAATCCTATCAACCTTTTAATAAAATCTCTTCTTGTTCCGATAGGATCTTTTGGATATTTAAATACTACAACATCAAGTCTTTTGAGATTGTTGTATTTCCAAATGTAACGGACATTACTCAGAGGAAACTTTGTATTATAAAGAGGGTTCGGTATATTGAACAAAAATGTTGGGCTGTCATTCATGTCGTAAAGCGGATTTTGAACTCCAAGAACAATTCTCCCGACTATTAATCTGTCTTTAATATCAAAAGTAGGTTCCATTGAAGCCGATGGGATCCAGAATATTTGGAACAAAAAAGCCCTTATTAAAAGGGCTATTGCTAGTGCAAAAAAAAGAGTCTCGAATGTTTCCTTGAAAAAAGCTTTGGTCTTTTCCATTTATGGATTATTTAGCTGCCTGGGCTTTACCCTGAGCCTGTGCAAGAGATTGTTCTTTTATCTTTGTTGCTCGTCCGCCGATTCTGTCTCTCATATAATAAAGCTTTGCTCTTCTTACATTTCCTTTTTTAATAACTTTGATCTTGTCAACTTTTGGAGAATGAAGAGGGAATATTCTTTCTACGCCAACGCCCTGAACTATCTTTCGAACGGTTACTGTTGAGGATATCCCGGAACCTTTTCTTGCGATTACAATTCCTTCAAATCCCTGTATTCTTTCCTTGGTTCCTTCAACGATCTTTGCAAATACTTTTATTGTGTCTCCGATGCCAAACGCTTCGACGGACTCTTTCATGTTTTTTTTGTTAATTTCGTCAATAATTATGTTCTTCATGGTATCTCCTATATGTATATTATAACATAGGGCGGAGGAGATTGTAGAGACATGCCATGGCATGTCTCTACGTTGATGTGTTCAATATTATCCCCTGCAATAAAACCCTATCTTCTGGTGTGATTTCCGCATTTGCCAATAGATCTGGACGTTTATATAATGTTCTTTCTAACATCATTTTTCTGCGCCATTTCCGTATTTCTTCGTGATTTCCGCCCGTTAGTACTTCCGGTGCTTTTTGATCATTCAGATCCGCCGGTCTTGTGTAATGAGGGAAGTCGAGCAAGCTATTATAAAACGAGTCAGAGGTCACGCTTTCCATTTCTTTAACAACTCCTGGAATAAGGCGGCAAATTGAATCGACAAGAATTGCTGAAGGAAGCTCTCCTCCTGTTAAAACATAATCGCCGATTGATATTTCTGTATCAATATACTCTTTTACTCTCTCGTCTATCCCTTCATAGTGTCCGCATACAATTATTAAGTGTTCTTCTTTTGACAGGGAATTTATTGTGTTTTGATCGAGTTGTGATCCTTCCGGGGTCATTAGGATTACTTTCGAATTTGTTTTTTTTAATTGTTTTATGTGTTCA
>CAZWKB010000001.1:23854-25430 GCA_964633925.1 uncultured bacterium | reverse complement strand
TAAAAATTCAAATATATTATTCACAGACACTAAAAAATTTAAAGAAGATTTTTTAAATTGGTTCAATAATAATTAAAAAAAAAATATTTAATTTTATTTAACTGTGGATTTGTTTTTTTTAATTGTTTTATGTGTTCAATAATGGGGGAGGCTAGCATTACCATTCCTGGGCCGCCGCCAAAAGGACTGTCGTCAGCTGTTTTGTGTTTGTCAGTGGCTTTGTCTCTGATGTTGTGGGTATTTAAAACAATTAACCCCCTTTCCTGAGCTTTCTTGATAATGCTTTCGCTAAACGGTCCATCAAGTAAACCCGGAAAGAGGGTTAAAATATCAAATTGCATCAATAATAAACTATTCGACGTTCCTTATTTCCATAATAACGCCGTCTTTTACCAATATTTCAGCAGCTCCAACCTTTTTATAAAGATTGTCTCCGACTGTTACATTTACTGGTCCTTCAAGAGGACCTTGAACGAATTCTGAACCTAGTACCAATGATTTTGCTTCTTCCATTTTTGAAGAAAGATCAGCTTTAGATGCTGTTATTTTTGCTTTTTCATTTGACAACTGTGATTTGAATGTTGTCAATTGCTGAACCTGGCCCTTTTTCTTCAGGTCTTCCATGTAAGCCTGGCTCTGATTTTTCATTTGTTGGGCCTGAAGGTCATGATTTTTAACGTCTCTATTAAGCTCCTTCATTAAATTGTCTTTGAACGCTTCCGTTACCACTGCCTTTACCATCACGATCCGCTTTAACTCAAGGTTTTGATCGGCCATGTTCTAGTCCTCCTTTTTATTATCGGTCAATATTTCGACTGTTATTCTTTTTTTAAGCTTTGCTCCGGCACATTTTACCAATGTTCTGATAGCGTTTGCTATCCTGCCTTCTTTCCCAATAACTTTTCCTACTTCTTCAGGGTCAACCTTAATCTCAAGTACAGTTACGTGTTCATCTTCTTTTTGAGAGATAACTACTGATTCTGGGCGATCAACTAGAGCTTTTACAATATATTCTACTAGGGATTTCATTTCTTCTTCTCTTTTGGTGCTTTCTTTTTGGTCTTGTCAAAATTTACAGCAGGCATAATTCCAATTTTGCCAAAATATTTGCGCATAGTTGGACTTGGCTGCGCACCTTTTGATAGCCAATATTCTACTCTCTCTTTTTTTACCTCAAATGCGGCAGGTTCTTTTTTTGGATCATAGCTTCCGAGGATTTCAATCGGTCTTCCATTTCTTGCGCTGGATTCATCTATAACTATTACCCTGTATACAGGCTTACCTGTAGTTCCAATTCTTGTTAGTCTAATTTTTGCTGCCAAACCCATGCCCTCCTTCTATAAACAATAATCTTTTTAATAATTATATCATATTACAGCTATGATGTGCTTTTGTTTCTTCAAGGCTGTCTCCGCCAAATTTTTCAAGAAATGCATCGGCAATGACCATCGCGATTGCAGCTTCTCCGATGACGGAAGCGGCATGGACGGCGCAAACATCGGATCTTTCGAAATGGGCACTGCAGTTCTCTTTGTTTGCAATATCAACAGAATTGAGCGGTTTTTTAAGTGTCGCA
>CAZWKB010000001.1:0-23837 GCA_964633925.1 uncultured bacterium | reverse complement strand
TTGGTTTCATGGCAGCGCGAATAATGATAGGTTCCCCGTTTGAAATCCCTCCTTCAATCCCTCCGGCATTATTGGTTTTTCTGGTAAATTTCTTATCATTACAATAAATTTCATCATGAACTTTTGACCCCTGCAGTTTTGCTGCTTCGAATCCAAGTCCTATTTCCACGCCTTTTATTGCCTGAATGCTCATTAAGGCTGCAGCAATTTTACCGTCAAGTTTTCTGTCGGGAGATACATGGCTTCCCATTCCGATGGGAGCCCCTGTTACAATTATTTCAAATATTCCACCAAGGGTGTCTCCTTCTTCTCTTGCTTTTGAAACCCCTTCGTCCCATTTTGTTATATCCGACACTCCACCGATCTCAACAACCGTGCCGGTAACTTTTATTCCAAATTCATTTAAAAACTTTTTTGCTATCGCTCCAATTGCGACTCTTGAAGCAGTTTCTCTTGCGCTTGCCCGTTCCAAAATGCATCTTATATCTTGTGTGTTGTATTTTATTGCTCCTGCAAGGTCTGCATGTCCCGGTCTTGCTTTTGTAACCGCCAATGGTCTTTCTGTGCTGTCTGTGTTTTTTATTAAAACAGTGATAGGGCTGCCGATGGTTTTTCCGTTTCTTATTCCCGAAAGGATCTCTACCGTGTCTTTTTCGAGTTTTTGCCTTTCAGATCTGCCGATTCCTTCTTGTCGTCTGGCAAGATCGGGATTAATATCATTTTCTGACAATGGAAGATTCGATACCATTCCTTCCAGTATTGCCAAAAGACCAAATCCGTGTGATTCGCCGGCGGTTAAAAACCTTAACATAGTGGAGAAATTATATCACGAGGTGATTTTGTTCACAACTTCATCGATTACCCATTGAGGAGTAGATGCCCCTGCCGTTATTCCTACATTATTTTTGTTTTTTAGCCATGACTTATTCAGCTCCTTAGAATCATGTATCTGATATGTTTCAACGCCTGCTTGTGAACAAAGTTCTTTCAACCTTTTTGTGTTCGCGCTTTTTTGATCACCGATCACAATAATAATATCTGAGCTTCTGGTAAGTTCCATTGCACTGCTTTGCATTTTTGAAGTGGCATTACAAATTGTGTTGTGCACTTTGATTTCATCAGTCTTCTTGCCAAGAATTTTCACGATAGAATCGAATTTATCTGCCGATTGTGTTGTTTGCGCTACTATACCGATCTTTTTTTGAGGCGCAATATTTTGCGCCTCTACAGAATTTTCAATAATTATTGCATTGTCGTTTGTCCAGGCCTTAATTCCTTTTACTTCAGTGTGGTTTTTATCTCCAACGATAAAGACACAATATCCGCTGTCATTCAATTCCTTTGCGAGTGTTTGCGCCTTTTTTACCCATGCGCAGGTAGTGTCTATTACTTCTAATCCTGTTTTTTTAGCCTCTTCATAAATATTCGGCCCGACTCCATGGGCTGAAATTAATAAATATCCATTGGTCCCGACGGGGATATCTGAAACAGAAGAAACACTCTCAATTCCCATTTCCTTCAGTTTTTGTATCACAAGCGAATTATGTACAAGCAGTCCGAGCATGTATACCGGCTTGTTTTTTTTTGCAAGTTCTAAAGCTTTGTTATAGGCATTTTTTACTCCGGAACAAAATCCACAATATGTTGCTATATTAGTTTTCATTTTCATTTCTAATCGGAAGATTTATACAAAAAGTTGTCCCTGTATTTTCAATGCTTGAAACCTCTATCGTTCCATTGTGCGCATCTATTATCCCGTGAACAATTGTTAGTCCCAATCCTGTTCCTCCATATTTTTGAGAAAAGAAAGGATCAAAGATCTTTGGCAGATTATCCTTAGGGATGCCGATTCCGGTATCAGATATTTTGATCTGAATGGTGTCTGGAGGTAAATATTTTGTTTCAATGCTCAAAGTTCCACCTTCATTCATTGATTGTATCGCATTTTGGATTAAATTTAGAAATACCTGCAATATTTGTTGGGCGTCAGCAAGCAAACAAGGGGTTTCCTCAAGGTGTTTTGATACTTTTATTTTATTTTTCTTGATAGTATATCCAATAGAACTTAAGGCTTCTTCAACAATGTCGTTTATCATGATCTTTTCAAGCAGAGGCTTTGACGCTTTGACAAAACCAAGCATACTTCCAATGATCTTGTCTATTCTGTTTATTTCCACAGGCATTATTTCTTGGAACTTAAGTCTGAAAACAGGGTCTTCGAATTTCTTTGGCATTAATTGTGTGAGCACTTTCATTGATGACAGGGGGTTTTTTATTTCATGTGCCATCCCTGCAGCCATTGTCCCAAGTGAAGAAAGTTTTTCTGATTGTCTGACGAGCTTTTCAAGCTTTTTTATTGGAGAAATGTCATTGATTACAAATAACAACATTTCAGATTTTTTCGGTGCCTCGATAAAGTTTATGCTTATGCTTACACTTTTTTCTTCATTATGGCATTCTATAACCACTTCTTTTGCTTCTATTGTTTTTTTGTTTTTGATGGCGAGTTCTATCATGTTCTGTATCTCAATAGAACGGGAAAAGACATCTCTAACATTGCCGGAAATATTGTCACTGCAGATCAATTTAGCAGCTGCAGCATTATACCCTTCTATCTTTCCGTTCATTGCTATAGTTATTACTCCACTGGTCATATTCTTTAAGATCTCTTCGTTATAATTCTTGATATTTAGCACTTCTTCATAAAGTCGAATGTTATGGAGTACTAGCCCAGTTTGATTTGCTAAATATTCCAGAGACTCCAGTTCATCCTGCGTGTACATCTCTTCTGACTCTTTTTCCCCAAGCAATATTAGTCCTTGGAGAGAATTGTTGATAAATATTGGCAGAAAAAGGGAGTATCTGTTCTTAAGAAGCTCATCTTTAAGGACGGAATAGTCTATGGTCTTGCCCCTAGAAGTTTCCATGTCATTTTTGAATATATCGGACGCGATAAGTATTGATTTGTTAATGGTTAGCCACTTTACTGTTTGGCTGTTTTCGTCCATTTCATACTCAACAAACTTATTGTCGAAACCATGTACATATTCTTTTTGTATACTTTTAAATCCAGGCTCTTTTTGCTTTTTTATCAGGATCGACACTTCTTTCGCCCACATAACATTGATAAACATAACCATAAGGATTTCGACGAGTTGTTCAAACTTTATCGTTGATGAAATAGTTTTACTTAACATCGATAATTTCAATTCTCTATGATGAGAAGTTCTGAAAAAAATACTGTTCGAAACATTTCTAGAAAGAGTTGTTATTGGGTCGAATGTTGCTGCCAATATCAATGCCGTCAGTAAAATTGAAAAATAATCACTATAACCCATAAAGTCCTTCAATGCTTGGCTTGTCAAGAAGAGGGAAGATATGTAGATCACAACGATGAAAGCTGTAGATATGGAGAAGACAACTCCTTTTCTTAAAATAACGAAGATATTCGTCAGTCTATATTTTATGATCGAATAAGAAGTGAGGCCCAAGAAAATGCTTGTAAAAACAGGCCCCAATCTGTTAAAGGAAGATATTCCTATAATCGGGAAAAGTAAATTTGAAAAAACAGCCAGAGGCAAAGAAATCATTACCCCCCATAAAACGTACCTGAGTTTCATTTTGTCTTCGCCTTTTGCAATAAAATATTTCCTAAGGAAATTGTAAAGAGCCGTTACGGAGTAGAGTATTAGGTAAGAGCTGAAAATGGAGTATCCTTTGCCGTAAATGATGATGAATTTGTTGTTGTCAAGTTTCCATCCGGCCAGAATGAATTCTGAAAAATATGTGAGCAATAGAAGGATTAGTGCAGGAATAAATAGAGCTACTATGGTTTTTATTGATGCATTTTTGTTTTTGAATGGGAAGTAGAGAGAGAACCATAATAGAGAGAAGGGAATCATTATCGCTCCGGTGTACGTAACTCTTGGAAGGGTCAATGCAATTGCATCTAGACTATGAAAGCTTAAAAGTATTCCAAATGCCCAAAGAGAAAGGCTTGCACAAACAAAGCTAAATGAAACATTGATTGTTCTTTTCCAGCTCTTCATTATGACGAGAATAGAAAAGAACAGATTCAGTATCGCGGAAAGAAGAAGCAACAAAGATTGAAAATCCTTATGTATCAGAAAGAAAGCAATCTTTGGTATCGCAACAATCAGTATAACCAAAGGTATAAGGAAAGCAAAAGAAGACTTTTGGTTGATTTCAGTATTCGTTCGGTCAGTTTTATCAAAATATTTATTCATTGAATTTTGGATAGATAAGTCATTATAAAATTACCAGAAATATTAGTCAATCTGCATTATTTCGGACCAGAAAGCAATATAAGCTTTCTCGCTGTCATTTCCCCATTGAACAGGTCCGTTCTGCAGCTTGAATCAACATAAGAGACAACAACCAATCCGTCTTTTGGACTACCGTCGGAACCCTTTAATGTGTTTGATCGTATAAATTTTGAATATATGTCAGATCCTTCCTCTTTTTTAAATCCGTTGATAGGAGGATAGCAATCCCTTGCAAAATATCCGTCCAACTCAAAAGAGAGTTGTTTTGAAAGATTTTCTCTAATTCTTTTTGCTGTGTCTATAGTGGTCTCTTTAATTAGACCTGCCAGCAGTTTTCTTTTGTCATCAGGCAATGCATTTGACATTTTGTTTTCAAAATTTAATGCGAGTATAAGTTTTTCCTTATCTGGATTTATAAAAATATTTTCCCATGAACTATCATCACTAAATATTTTTACAACACTTTCTCTAGAGATATATCCTGGATCAAAAAGAGGCATTTCTTCTTCGATAATCGAAGGGGATGTCCATTTTGTGAATCTTTTTAATGAAGTAAATATTTCCGTAGAAGGTGTTCTTGCTATGACCCAAAAAGGAGCTATTTTGGATTTCGCGACTAATAGTGCATTTAGATAAACATGAAGACCTCTGCTCGATTTTTGGAATTCCGGGTCAATGAAAGTACCTGAAAAATAAAAGACAGGAAATCTTGTGTATTCCTCATCTTTATCAATGTTGTTACCGCTGGCAAAGGCGATTAATTTTCCGTTTTTTCTGGACACCACAAGGTTGCTGCCATCTAATGCATAATTGACAAGTTTTTCTGTCTTTTCAGACATATACGGTTTGACCAAGTTTGTCAGCTCTTCTCTTATGGCTTCCTTTTTTGTTCCTAGGGGAGAGGGGAGCATTTCAACTGGGAATCCCTCATAGTTTACGACTTGGGTATTCTTGTAAAATCTTGTCCCTTCTGGTTCATACGCCTTCCCTTCATTGGCGAAGATGTCAGCTTCATACAGTAATTTTGAAACATCATTAGACCAAAAACTTAATTGTCTCTTTATTTCAATAACCTGTGAATTATCCATGATCAAATTGTTTGGGTATAAAATATCATTATCCCGTTTTTTAGGGACCTGTCTATGCAGAGTCGCGATTCCGCACACCTTGTCTTTATGTTTTAAGATCCACGCATAGAACCACCCAGGCCCAATGGTTTGCTCTTTATAACTGTCTAGAAAAAAATGGTCTTCTTGAAGTATTGCGTTAGGAGATTCAAGGATGAACTCACCGATATTCGTAAAATTGTGCTGAATTAAATATTTAAAAACTCCATCAATGCTACTTGGGAAACCGGGTTTATACTTAATGTGAAACGGCTCAGAGTATTTATCATTATTTGTTGCGATCAACGACAATTTCCAATTCTTTTCCGGAAGTGTGTTTTCGTTTATCCTGTTATGCAAACGATATATGGAAATACTGAATGCCGGATTATCTATTCTCCCTCTCCCGCTTAATACTCTTAAATTGTTATCCAGTATCCTTTGAATTGAAGGGAATTCTGGGGAGTAATCTTGGGAGCTTTTTTCATAAATGTCACGAGAAGTTTGAATGACCCGATCCAATTGATCCATTGGGGAAATGGTCTCATTGGCATTGATTTTTATTTCTCCTATATTTCTCAGTTCTTCAAGGCATTCAAGGACATGATGCTGATAAAGCGTTTCATTTATGTCTAGATTTGCCTCTGTCTTTGCCTGTTCCCAGTCATTATTTACCATTGTTATAAGTTCATTACGATGGATTGGGCTAGTTGCGGAATTGATATAGTTCGTTGTTCTATCAAGAATGAACTGATCGAATCTATTAATTATGCTGCCGTTAGTTTTTAATGAAGCGCTAACAACTGATGTCACAATGTTCTCCCTTGCCAATAACCTATTTCTTTCGACCCAATTCAATGAGTTTTTCCGTGTTGATCTCTTCAAAAGCTGGCAATATGCCGTTATGTATGCCGACAACAATGAGTGAGTCAATCGGATAATTTGGTTTCTCTACTCTAATGTTTCTTTTCATGAAAGCCTGAATCTCTTTTGAGCTGCAGTCCATGTCCAGACAATAGTTCCCTTTGAAAGTGTCGAGCCCAATAAATCCTCGACTTTTAAAATTGTTCTGCTCTGCATATTTTTCGGCAATGTATAAAGCGATCTCTTCAGTAAGGTATGGTATCTGATTATCATCAGACGCCTGCATTCCTTTAATATCAATTCTAGGGAATGTGTTGTTGTACCCGCAAACTCTTTGTATTGTTGATACTATGTTTGGTACCGCAGTTTTTGCCATCAAGATAAATGGCTTGTTTCTATACTGATTAACTTGCAAATAATTTAGTAGATAATCTAGTGCATCAACGATCCCTTTTTGATATCTCTTAGAAACAAAAGTTCCTTGAATGTTGATTATCGGATATTTTATTTCATCTAAATATAGCCTTTTAGCAGCAGAAAAGGCCATTAGCTCTCCGTTTTCTCTGAAAAGAACCAGATTATCTCCTTCCATATACTGCTTGATTCCTTCAGGGAATGATTTTCCAATAGTTTCTTCCATTAGTTTTGCTATGTCGTTTCCAATAGTGAGGCCAGTTGGGCCTGCTTTTGTTGGTTCAACTGTTTGTAAATGGTATTTTTTTCTAAATTGCTTTTTTGTATCATGTGTTGTAGCGATCCATGTGTTTTTTGGATCGAAATAATGGTTTTGATCGAAAGGAATCAGTTTTGATTCAAATTGTTTAGCATAATGATGTATCAATGCAATTTTTGTACCCCAATTATACAGATCGCTTTTCTGTTCAAATATTTGCCTTGAGTTTCCGGTTAACAAATATGATGGGTAGTAAGCATTGTTATCTAGTTGATGTTGTCTATGTGCAATCGCTATCCCTTGGGGTCCATATCCGTTGTTTTCAAGTACCCACATATAAAAGCGTCCTGGTCCTTTTGTGGAATATTTATAGTAGTTTAAAAAATCAGTATCGTTCAGTAGCTCTAAGGACGGATTTAGAAGATCATATTCTCTAATGCTGTGAATGTTATTGTCTAATTGATATGCAAGAACACCTTCGGGTCTAGCTCCTCCACGCTTATATCTTTCAAAGATCTTTTCTTCGTGAGGCATATTGGTCGCAGATAGATTCAAGTTGCCTTTATTATCCATAAGGAATATGGAGATATTTAGTGCTGGATTGAATCTGTGAAGAGTCCCGCTTAGTTCAGTTAGGTTGTTGTAGAAAAAATCATTGGCTATAGTATAACCATACATTTTTGTGTTGAAGTAATCTCTACTGAAAAACTCGCTAAGATTAATCAACATTCTATCTATTCTTTGTTGCTGGTTCATTTCCTGAATAATTCCATCTGAATAGATCTTTATGGCACCGATCTGCTGTAGATTATCCAGCCCGTTCTCAATAAGTCTTGATGTGTCTTCAATCCCTATGTTTTCAACCTGGCTTATCTCGTTAATAAATGTTTCATTCCTAGTTAGATCGAAGGAGTTCACAATAGTATTTGCTAATGATAGCCTGCTGTCGATACCTGTCAAAATTGCATCATATGTCTTAGCATATTGAACAGTGCTTGATGTCTGCACCCTTAGTCCGCTCATAAATGATCTCCTTTAGTTATTATTTGTATATATTCAGTTTCACTAATCAATCGAAACTTCTATAGAATAATTTCAGGTAAAATAGAATCATGAGCAAAAACGATACGATTACGATTTGGGATAAGCTTCCATCAACATTTGAAGCGTTAAAATATTCAAACTTCAGATTCTTTTGGTTTGGGCAGGCTTTTTCTCTTGTCGGTATATGGATGATGATGATCGCCCAGGGTTGGCTTATATATGAAATAACAGGATCTAAATTCCTTTTGGGTCTCATCAATGCGATCTCCGGTCTGCCAATACTATTATTAACTCCGTTTGGAGGCTATATTGCCGATCATATGAATAAAAAGAAATTGCTGATATTAACACAAATACTGGCGGCGGGGCTTTCTTTTTTGATAGGAGTTTTGATATCCCTAAACAGCATAACTTTTTTGAACCTTTCAATAATCGTTTTTTTTCTTGGTATTGTTAATGCCGTAGATTCTCCGGCAAGACAAGCCTTTGTTGTCGATCTGGTCGACAAGAGATCTCTTGGCAATGCAATTGCTGTAAATTCGCTTTCTTTTAATGCTGCACGAGTTATCGGACCGGCCCTAGCCGGCTATTTGATCGGCGCCATCAACATTCAGTCGTGTTACTACATTAATTCACTTTCATTTGTAGCGGTAATTATCGGTCTATTATTGATCAAGGGGGATTTTTCGGCAAAAGCGATTAAAACAGAATCAATCGCCAAAGGGATGATAAATGGGATCAAGTATATTAATGCGGATAGGCAAATTCTATTTTCTCTGATTCTAGTTACATTTACTTCTATATTTATAATGCCGTATGCAGTGCTTATGCCCGTATTTGCAAAAGATATTTTGCATGTCGGAGCAAAAGGGATGGGGTTTTTGATGTCTACATCTGGGATAGGGGCATTGCTTGGGGCTTTGTATCTGGCACAATACGGAGACAAGATGGATCTTAGAAAATTTATACTGGAAAGTACCTTCATAATGTCCATAGCAATTGCTCTCTTTTCTTTTTCAACAAGTTTTTATCTTTCCTCTTTCTTTCTGATATTTTCAGGATGGGGGATAGTATCTCAAGCTGCTGCTGTCAATACGCTTATTCAGAAAAAAGTTCCAAATGAGCTTCGCGGAAGAATAATTAGTTTTTACGTCATGGCGTTTTTAGGTTTTATGCCTGTTGGTGCTTTTATTGCTGGGATTGGATCTCATTTCATTGGAGCACAACTCACTTTGTTTTTTGGTTCAATCATAAGTGTCATTCCTGCAATATTGGCAATTACAGTGTTTAAAGAAAGAAATCCTGACCGCTTAAAATAATTGCTGTCGACACCTCACAATTTAGTGAAATTACGCAAAATTCTTGTCGATGTATTGATAGGAGTTTTTTTGCGATGGGTACAATAATATCCCCTTTTAAATTTTCTAATCCGATAAAAATTACCATGTTCTCAGGAGGAACAGGGTCAAATAATTTATCCCAGTCCATAAACAATATTACAAACGTTTCACTCAATATTCTTGTAAATGCATACGATGATGGTAAAAGCACAGGAACGATAAGGCATGATTTCAATATGTTGGGACCTTCTGATATTGCAAAGAACATTACAGTTCTGATTGACACCTCTAAGACCGGTGGTTTGGAATTAAAGTCATTTATGGACATGAGACTATCGAAAAACAGTTCTACGAAGGAATTGTTTTATTCTCTTGCGAGGATTTCAAAAGGCACTAGACTTAAGGATACCCCATTCGAAAATGCTTTTCAAAGTCTCCCAAAAGGAATTCGAAAAACTTTAAAAGAATATTTCTCAATGTTTTACAACAAAGCTGCTCAGATTGCTGCTGAAAAGGGTGATAAGTATTACGATTTGCGTGATTTCGCAGTCAGGAATCTGATATTTACAGGGGCTTTTTTGAAATCTAATGATTATTCAAAAGCTATCAACGAGCTGTCCAATTTGCTAAATATTAAGGCCAATATTTTACTCAACAATTCTGAATCTCTTTGGCTGGTGGGGGTTACTGAAAACGGGAAGATCTTGCCGTCTGAGGCTGCAATAACCAATCAATTGATCGACCAAGAAATATCTGATCTTTTTCTTCTAAAGGCTCCTTTGTCTGGACCAGATATGGGGAATGCAATTATCGCCACAGATATTATGTTTGATGAAAAAGCTGATGAAGCCCTAAAAACTTCGGATATGATAATATTTGCTCCAACAACTTTTCATTCCAGTCTTGCTCCAACCATCATGACAAGTGGCTTGAGCAGCAGTTATTTTAATAGCAACGGGCTTAAATTGTTCATTGCAAACCTTGTACGTGAACGAGGGAAGAAAACTGTAAGTGAGCAATTATTGGAAATTGAATCCTTTTTTCAAAAGGAACTCGGGAATAAGCTGTTTATACACGATTTGTTGGATTATATTATTGTAAATTCGCATGGATATAAAACTGATATAAACTCTGGCAGAACACATATTCCCATTGACAATTATGAATTAAGGAGGCTTGGTCTGAATGTAATAGAAGATAATGTTGAAGATCCTGACAATTTTGGATATCATCTCGGTGACAGCCTAATTAATCTCATTCTTTCAATAGAGTATCTGGATAGAGGGGCTCAACATATACAAAAAGAGAGGGATATATTATGGAATATCCTGTCAAATCCGCTGGATTATTCTGACAAAAGGGAGAGGGCTCATCGTTTGGGAGAAAGAATACTTAAAATAAACGACTACAAGGATTACTATCCCAGTGAAATAACAAGGATTCTAATAGTTGCCGGTGGTAGATCAGAGAGATTTAATATGCCATATACAAAGGCTGTTCATCCGATAAATGGAAAACCAGCCATTGAGCATATCATTAATAGAGCAAAGAAATTTGATAAAGATTTTATTGTCCTTACCAATAAAGAAAACGATCAGGAAATTAGAGAACATATTGAGCGGATGGGGTTGCCTCCAAATACAATTTCTGCACATCCTCGAGGGACAGGGGCTCAAATCCTATCTGCTGAAAGTTTTATTGATAAGGCGGTTAAAAATTTAATGATAATTTGGGCTGATACACCAAATATTCGCAAATCGACGATGAAAGAGACTCTTTTTTTACATGAAGCACTTGGCAATGCGGTGGTTACTATGCCAACATGTTGGGAATCAGATCCTTATGCGGGAGTTGAAAGAACATTTCTCGGAATGATTTCTAGTTTTTTTCAAACAAGACCAAATCCTGAAACAAAAAGGGAATTTGGCGAACATGATGCAGGGATCTTCGTTGCCGATAGAGGAGAGCTTTTTTCTGTATTAAACGAACTTAATGGAATAACTTCGAAAGATGAGGAGTTAGATCTTTTTCATGCATTTAGAGTCATTGTTAATAGAGGGAAGAATATTGCTGCTTTTGCAGGAGCAGACATGAAGGAAGCAATGGGTTTTAATACTATAGAAGAAACGAAGATTGTTGAAGCTTACCATATAGATCTAAAAAATAACGGAAGAGAAGAAAAAAAGGATATAGGGATATCTACTAAAAATACAACTCCTTTATCAGAAGATCAGATAAGGACCATAATGTTTTCAAGATTTCAGGAAGCTATCTCCAGGAAATATCAGGCCGCCGTCTTTGATGTGGATGAAAATATAACTGATGACGAAGGAAATATCTCGGATCAAATAATTAACTATCTGCATGGGCTTGCAAAAAAAAGGATCCCTATAGCTTTTGTTTCTGGAAGGCTAAAGGCTTCCCTTGAAAAAAAACTTTTGTCAAAGCTAATTGAAAGGTCTGAGAACGATCCTGAAGTATTAAAGTATTACTATGCATATCCTGTATCAGGTGCCGTTGGGATGAATCTTGCACATCTTTCTGAAAAGTTCTATGAAAACAAGATCCCTGCATACATTTCTTCTTTTGCTATGTTACAGATAAAAAGTCATTGTCTTTCATTCTGTGATAGATATCACGTGACCGATCATAAAATAACCATTTGGACGGATAATATTTCAAAACAAAAGGAGTTGAATGATTCTATAAACAGGTTGTTGAAATCATTAAGGATTCCTTTGGTTGCAAGAATTGGCGGCACAACAAAAACTGATGCAGCCATAATTATTTCATCATCAGATGCCGCAACAGAAACACATAAGGGGATTGCCCTAAAGGACTTTTCTTTAAGAACTTGTATTCCATATGACAAAATTGTAAAAATTGGGGATCAAGGGATGGAAGGTGGGATTGATCGTGAATTGCTAATTGGGATGGGCAGTTTCTCTTCTAATGAATATGATCCTCTTTCAGATTATCAGATTGCTCTTTCCATTTTATGTGGCAAATCAAATCTCGAAGCTGTTCAATGGTTATTGCCTCAATTAAAGTTTGCTCCAGTTCATTAATGCTGTCTAATAAAAACAACAAACAAAGCCAAAAACCATCTATTTTCTAAGGTTGGCTAAGGTGTTTTGCCAAATTTTGTGATTATTTTGTCATTATTAAGTGAAATTTCCTAAAAATCGGTACGATATATAGTCACAAAAAGGAGGACTCTAAATTATTGATGCAATTTTATTCTACTAAACACGATATATATAGGAGAGGGGGACACAAATGAACTTTACAAATAACCTAGGCAGTGCGAACAGAGCGACACTTTACGATAAGATAATTTCTTATGGAACTACTTTAGAAACTCAAGAATTAAGAGCAGACTATATAGGTAAGCTAGTCGGTAATGATATTATCAACAGACTTGTTCCGGATCTAGGATCAATTAAAATCGAAGATATAAACACATCCATTACAAGAGATCAGATACTCAATATTAATTCAGTTCTTCCTCTCTATGAATCAAACATGTTCACAGCCACCTGGAGTTTCAGAGATTCAAAATTTGCTAAGTGGCTCGGCAAGCCGGACAGAGAAAAACTGGCTGACAACATTAAGGAGCTAAATAATTTAGCAACACCGGAAGAAAACTCTGAGAATAACTCCTTTGATATGGAAGCATATAAAAGATTATTGGTTGAAAGCCATGTTCTAAGAGGATCTTTTTTGAACAGCGGAAGAAAGTTAAATACTATTGAACCTGAAGACATCAACTATGTAAGCAAAGCTAAACTTAACGGACTCGGCTATCCGGAATTGCAAGACGGAGTTTATGATAAGCAAAGTAAAGCTGCAAGGGAATTATTCAAATGTCTAAGAATGTCGACTGGTTATTTCCTTTCAGCTGCTATTCCAAACAACATCCCTGTTTTGAGTAAGATGCCACAAAGGATTGCTCCGGAGATATTCGCAGAAGGTATCGCTCCAACAGATCATTATGTTTATAAAGGGATAGGTTATGGGCTTGCTTCAACGATTGCTGTTGCCGGAGCTATTGCAACTGGAGTAACCATATATAACCTTGGATGGTATGCAATGGCTGTTGGAGGTGCTTTTGCTCTTGATGCAGCTGCTCAGACATTAAAAAAACTCCCTGATGGAAGTGTTGGTAAAAGGGCAGGGGAAATTTTGCATAACTTTAGACCTTTGACATTCCTTGCTGCTGCCGGTGGAATATCCTATATGTTGCATCAGGCTAACTATTCTATGCCGAACATGTTCTCTCTAATGGAATATCCTTGGAATGGTTTACTGCCGATAGGTGTTTCTCTGCCATTCCTTTTTATGCTTGGTGACAGAGTAAAGAAAGTTGAAAAGTCTTTTGTTGGAATGATAGATCAGGGAACTCTTGGCAGGAAAAAGAAGATGATGATAGCCGAAACAGCAGGCATAGCTTCTAGCATGATCTATTTGACGACAAGATTCCTATTATTGGCGCCAGGACTTGTTTTTGCTGCCAGCAATCTTGCTCCAACAAGCGGAAGTATATCTCCATATCTTTTGGAATACTTTGCTTTGGCCCTTCCTTTGCTTTCCATGGGAGGAAGTGCCCTTTTATTCAAAAAGCCACTTCTGGATGCTACAGGGCTTCCAACTTCAAGCGGAAGATTATCAAAAGACAATATTACAAAGCTTCTTCCTATGTATGGATTCGGTTTGGGTCTTGGGCTTTCTGCTTTAGCAAGCGGAATGCAGGGGGATCCTCATTTGTTCTATTCGTTCGGGACCATTTGGTTATCAGCGTTAGTATATGGATATACAGAACTTCATGGGAAATTCAATTCAATAAATACTGCAGCAGGGCAGATCCCGAGTCTTACCGCTTCAATGACGGAAATATTGGGCCAAAATGAAGCTCAAAGACTAGTTCAGGAAAATGTGTTGGCAACAAAGAATCCATATATGAAGCCTCAGGAGAACACCCTGGCTCTGCTTGGCACATTACTTTGTAATGAACATCCAAAGTTGAAACTTGATGTTGTTACCGATGCCACGGTTATTATGAAAGGGCTTAATCTAAAGTCTGGAAGCATCGAAAAAGAGTTCATAAAAAAGGCAAATGAATATTTGGCCGATATGGACAATTCGGAGGCTGAAGATTCTTTTGCAAACTGGATAGAAAGCAATCAAGCTAAAATCAAAGATTTTAAAAACCCGAATTATCTAAGAGCCTTTATTAGAACAGTGCTTGGGGAGCTTAGAAACTTTGCTAACTCTGAAGGGGTGATCAAATATCTGCAAAATATTCAAAGAGAAGTATTTGCGACATTAAGCAATAATATTTCAAACTCAGGAGCAAATAGCACGGAGCAACTAAAAGCTAATTATTCGAATCTGTCTGCCAACTTAAAGTCTCTTGCAAATGCCTACGAGACGGTTTATGTTCCGGAAACTAAAAAGATACTAAGAGGGGAGATCTCAGTCTATTCTCTGCAAAAGGAATTAAAGGTAACAGAGGCTCAGGCAAGAGAAATAATCAGCGAACTTAAAAAATTCGGTATCGTCAATAATGCCGGAGCGATAAATGAAGATAAGATATCTAAGCAAGTAGGAAGAGGCGGGATATCATCAAATAAAGCAAGTTTTGGAACATTAAGATTTTCTTCAGCATCTGGAATAACTGATAACAATAAACTATTCGACTTTTTGGACATGGTTGTCAGATTCAGGACCGATAAAACCGATAAAACTGTAGAAGAATATTTTTTCGCACTATGTGAAACATTGATAGTTAAAGCAAATGGTTTCAGACAATCAGCTGAGCGAATAGACCAAAAGGTTCGATCTGGGAGCATGTCAGAAAAAGACTTCTATGATTTTGAATATGAGCCAATGGTAAAGCGTTTTGATCCGGATTTTGTAACTATATATTACGATGCCAGAAAACTAATGTCAGGGGACGATTTAATAGTAAGAAAAACAGAAAATGTTTTCTCATATCCTCTATTTAGAGGCATGACATTATACAGAATGTATTTCGATGACAAGTCTGCTCATCCTTTGGTGTTCAACCTATCCGGCACATGGACAAAGATAGAAAATCCTAATTATAGCTATTCTGCAAAGAAAGGGACCCTCGAAGGAGCAAAATATCTATTTGTTAGATCTCAAAAGGTTATGACAGAACTACAAAAACAAAATGAATATCTACTTTCTACTTCTCAGTACATTTACAATGTTGATAACAATCCAGGCGGTCAAAAGGATTTTAAAAAAGGTGAGGAAGGTCTCAACGTCAAGATAGATAGGAAAGATGTTGTACTTTCAAAAGAAGACTATTATTTCATCGATACTGAGAAAACCGATGATCAACTTAAACTCCCTGGAATTGTGGGGGTCGCGTTTAGGAAATCTTTGCAGGTAGATGATTTTAATAAGGCAATTTCGAATGAAACCGTAAGAGAAAAATTCTACGCATTCTTAAAAACAAAAAAAATTATAGATTCTAACGGATATTATTCTTCTCATGAGTTCTTGGGATTAACGGAAGAAGATCTTTTGGATTTTAAAGAGATGCTGAAAGGTTTGCCAGCTATTATTAATGATGCCAAAATAGATTTCGACGCGATTTTTATGGTAATGCAGTCTGTCAAGGATAAGAAAGAAGAAACTATATACGATATCAAGGGAATGGGCTTATGGCAGGCGCTACTTGAGAAAAAACCTCTTATTTCAAGATATGAGATAGCATCTTTAGGCGACTTTGATAAAGTAAAAAGGAATAAATTGGGACAGCCTGTTGTATATATAGATGCCGCTGCGGCTGAATATATGCAGGATAAAAGAGATGTTATGCTTGGCGGGACCTTTATGCAAGGGATTATTGAGCGAAGCCGAGAAATAATAAGAGTTGCAAAACTTAATTATGTAAAAAGTGCCGATAAAACATATGATATATCAAATCCTTGTCCAGGGAAAAACATAGAAAAGATATCAGCTATAAGTGCCAGAGGAGAATTGTTTACACGAACAGTGACCAAATCATTCTTTGTAAGCGAATTTGCAAAACTTAATCCGAAATTCAGTCCTAAGGAAGTAAAAGAAGTTACTGATAAGATCTGGAATTCTTTAGATGAATATTCTGATAAAAAGGCAGAAAAACAGGACGGTAGAAATATTTCAGTTTCTCTAGGGGCTTTTTCGCAGGCGATCACCAGTATTGTTACCGATAACCCTTCTAAAACAGTATATTACGATAATTTCAAAGGTGATAAAAAGATAAAAGATGTCCTAATAAAGGGGGTCTTTGATGAATTGGTGCAAAAGAATGCTGTTTCCAGCGAAGGGGTATTAACTCCGGCTGCTTTAAGCATGTCAAAAGAAATGCTTAAACCGTCTGTTGCATTATTTGAAGGAATAGGGCTTGAAGCAGGAGAGATAGAAGAGATCAGAAATTCGATGGCAAAGGCATTATATGACAGGATCAATAATGTCGAAGTAAAAAACTATGTAGTAAGTAAAAAATGTACTTTGTCTGAAAAAGATCTAGCCAGCGATTACTATTTCGAAGCGTTTATTTATGAGCAGACTGCTGCGATTTCAAACAGTGTAATTACTACTCTGATCAACAATAATATTTGCGATCATCAGGGGAATATTATTGAAGTTGATGAAGGTAAGATAAAGGATGCGCTCGAAAAATCTGATCTGGTAAAAAAATATAACATTGCGGATCCAATAATCAAAATGATGAAGGGGAAGACACATGTAGACGGATACGCACTTGCAGCAAATGAAGGGGTTATTAAGTCTGTTGCTGATATTTCTTTTGACGGATTAAAGAAAGTAATGTCTAATTTCGAAACAAAAAAATATGTGAAAAAAGATGGTAATAACTGGACAATGGGAGCTAAATTTAATTCAATGGCCTCTGATGAATCTTCAAATGAAGCGATTGCAGATTCTGAGGAAAAGAAGGAAGAGGCTCTGTATGCCAATGTAATTAAGAGTGTGTTTGTAAATAAATATTCATTCGATGCAAATGCGCTGTATAAGATCACGTCATTAATGGAGCCTGTGAATGAAATATCAAAAAAAGTAGTAGAAAAGGCTTGGAAAATACTCATAGATAATGGCATGCTCAAGAATTCTGATACCAGGCTAATGAACATTAAATTTGAAACTATGAACAATAGCGTAGCCAAGTTGGCAGATAAGTTCTCACTTCCTGAAGTGCTAGAAAAGTACGAAGATGACACTTTTAACATATTAAAGAGCACAAAAAAGATCGTTGCTCCTATGCTTGTAGAAAAAGCAGCTCTGCCGGTGCATTCCGATAAAGAAGGCATCAAATGGGCAGAATCCAGGCCAAAATTCTTCGAAAGAACTGCCGATGGTAAATTCTTTGTAATTTATGATACTCCTGGGGGTGAAGTGAGAGCCCAATTGCATGAAAGTATATATCCAAGATTTTTTGATGTTTTTGAACTGCCGAAAAATGAGGATGTAAGGGTAGCAGTTAATAGTTATCAAGACGAGCCTTTTAGAGAGGGCAGCCAGGCTATGGTAATGGTGACTTATGATGACGGTAAGGTTGCTTTTAGCAATGCTCCATATAGGCAATATCCTATGCTTTATAACAAGAGTGGACATTCCGTAGTTACTGATCCTAACGACCCAAGAACTAAAGATGCATTCTATTATAAATTCACTACTTCAGAAGATGGCAGTTCTGTACATATATTTGATGTCAAGTATCTTGCGAATTTAGATCTGGATATCATGCCTTTTGGTGCAGAATTAGATCAATTTGATAAGATCGTCGGTTACAACACATCAGGAGATATTTATATTAAGGATGGAAGATTCTCTCCTGAAGCCGGAGGTAAAAAGGTTGATAAATACAATATTATCGGCAATGTGATCTCTTATGGTGAAGATCTCAAAATATCGGGATATAACACTATTGACCTAGGAAGATATGTAACTCTTGATCAAAACTTGGATCTTGACAGGACTTTGGTTATCAGAAGATCTTCGACAGATCCAAACAAGCTAGAGAGAGTATATCAAAGAAGAGATGCCACAGGCCTTGTTGAAGATTCATCAGCGGTTTTGTACGAGATTACCAGACAAGGCACTGCAGAATTGAAAGCAAAAGTTCCAGATATCAGATGGATCAAAGATATACGAATTGAAAAAGACTTGGAAGGACGAAACGCAGTTTACATAATATATCAGATCCCTGGAGATCTGAATGTCAAATTGGTAAAAATGGAATCAAATCTTTTTGTAGATAATAATGGAAAATCACTGTTGTCTAATCCTAGCGTTGGACTATCATCGACAAAGGATATCTTTCAAAGGGAATTTGCTATTGTTTCAGAAAAGACCGCAAAAGATGCTGTAGGAGAAGCTAAGATCGCTAACTATTTCGATAAGCTAACAGATGGCACCTATAGGCTTAAATCAAATGTTTGTTCATTAATATCTGAAGCAGGGAATGAGTCTACAAAAAGCGCTTTACTTAAATTGATAGATGAAGCAACAGTAAAATCAACGGCTACTGATTACCTGACTCCATATTTAGATGTGTTTGATGTTTTAAGATTGAGAGTTAACAAAGTAAATATTGAAGAACAAAAGCTTCCAAGCGGTGCGGAGGCTCCGAGTGGGACATTTGAAATGTTCCCATCGGCCGCAAACTCGGCGTTAAGGATACGGAAGGAACTTATAACCACTGATTACTTGAAGAAAATCAAAAATATTGATGCAGAAGCCCTTTTTGCAGATCTTACGGCAAATGAGAATATCGACGAGAACGGTGTTCTGACTCCAGAATTCAAGAAGATTCTCATTGATGGGAAAGAAGACGATTTTAAACTGGATGGTAAATTCAGTTCAAAGAAACATGAGGTATTTGAATTTTTAAAAGGGAACTGGTTGCCGGTTTCGAAGAAGATACTTGAGGATGATAAAAACGCAAAGATAGATGTAAGTGAAGAATCTTTCTCCGTTGTAGATTATTGGATAAAATCGGCAATTGCCAGTCAGATGAGATTTGGTAATAAGGGTGGAAAAAGCGGATTGCCATGGCAAAAGGGATTGGGTAGAGGGGATCATTCCAAGAAATATCCAAGAGATTATTTCTTCTATGGTCTTCCAAACTATCTGATGCTTGAAGAAATGTTGGATTATGGGCAAAGTTCATTTGGTATTCAAAAAGGGAAATCTCTAAGAAGAGCCGAAGGTTCAGATCAACCGATATTTATGTCTATTTTAAGCGGTAAGACATTTACGAAATTTGACGGCCCTGATTACACCCATGATCTTAGAATAGCTGACCTAATGCCTACTGCAAATCCTTTCTACGTAAAACTTGGATCTTACGGTGAGCAGTTCTTTTCTCCGGGTGTTTCGGAAGACGAACAGCATAAGCTGAACATGTTCGTATCAAATATCAGCAAAATGCATAACATTACAAAGATGGTGGTTTTGATAGACCAAGAAAAACAGTGGGAAAATTCAAACACTCAAAATTGTAAGAGATATAATCTAAGTTCTGCATTGTTCCTTACAATGTTAAACCTGATTGGATCTGATGCAAAAAAAGTATTAAACCCATTTACAAGTATTCCTCATGACTATTTCTATAGTCCTGAGCAAATGAAAGAGGTTTTAGCCGGAAGCATTTGGTATAACTGGGTATTCTCAAAATCATTCGAATTATTAGCCATTCCTTCGTTCATTCTTTCACAGGGAAATATTTTGGCTTATCCTGTTGACAGACAAATGTTCTTAATGGCAAGTACTCTTGATACGGTCGTTTCAGGATGGAATTACAAACAGCAATTGGAATCCATCGGTTCAAGCTTATTCAAAACTGGTTTCTGGGATAATTCATCATACGAGATCACATTCTGGAAAGGGTATATAAAATACCAGTTGGAACAATTCCTTGTAGGTTATCAATACGGTATTTTCGCATTAACACCTTCAAAAGGTGGCGTTGGAGGCGGAGCAGCTGAAAAAGTTGCTGGAGATTATAAAGATCGGGTGAAAAGATGGGCTCTTTTATATATGGCAACGAACGTCGTTTCTGTCGCTACTATTGGTTTGGGTGGATTGGCTCAATTGGATCCTACCGCGGCAGGCCTTGGTTTTGCATTTAACGGATTATTTGGTATTTATCAGTTGGCAGTGTTGATGCATGCTTACGGAATTATAAAAGGGGAGAATGAACCACCTGCTCCTCAGAGAGACTTATCAAAACCAGGAATATTGACTGCCGATACTATCAAAGATTTGCCGGCATTCAGAAAAATTAGCAATGATACGAGGTTCTTTGCAGATCTTCCATTGTGGAATATAACTATACCTGAAACTGCTTTGTGGGCAATAAAGTATGGCTACAAGAAAGCCTTGTCTATATCCGGAGTTCCCGAAAATAGCTACGTAATGGATTTATTCAATAAGAAACAAGACACAACATCTTGGATGGCAGTTTTAAGAGCCGTGAATAAAGCTGATATAGAAAAGGTCATTGTGAATGACGAAACAATGATGGGCCTGTTGTTCGAGAGCCCAAATGAAAGCAAGTTGATATTCAAGAAAAATGCGTCCGAAAATATTGATATGATAGAAGATCATAAACTAAGAGCAGATTTAAGAGCCGTATATGAAAAAGCACAGATATCCTCTTTGGATGATATGATCATCAATAAAAAGATACCGACAAGAAGATGGGCTAATTATCTATGGGGACACAGCATGCTTTGGTCAAATTTCAAAAGAGAAAAAGCAATGAAAGCCGTAATAAAGAAGGCAGATGTCCTTTCAAATCTGGGAATATTGGAAAAGAGAAAGAGTATTTATAAGATAGCACTGGACATTCCTGCAAAAGATATGCAAAAGACAGTAACAAGAGTAAAAATGCTTGAAATATTTGGCACAAATGATGTGTGGGAAAAGCTTTTTGATAACCCTAAATCTGCTCAGCCAATGTTAAAGACCGGAGTTACAGTAGAGATGATAAATGAACATTTGAAAGAATGTGGTACAGTAGCAATAGAAAAATTCATAAAAATATTTAATTTGTTAAAAGATGCCGAAACAATTAATGGAGCCTTTGGTTATTATGAAAGAATAAGCAAGATCGGTCCAAAAGAGATCGATAAGCAACTCTTAAAGGCAAATGCCATAAAGTGGCTTGTCGAGGATATGTCTGACAAAGTAGCTAAAGATCTTCTTGAAGAAGGTGTTATCGAATCTCCAGAATTACAACAGCCAGTAGCAAGGGTAAAAATACTTGAAATATTCGGCACAAATGACGCGTGGGAATCTCTTTTTGATGATCCTGAATCTGATCAAACAAAGTTAAAGTCCGGAGTTACAGTAAAAAAGATAAATGAGCAATTGAAGGGATGCGGGGCAAAAGCTATAGATGAATTCCTGAAATTATTTAACTTGAAGACTTATAAAGTCGTCGGGGAAAATGTTGAGGAAGCTGAGAAGAACAGCAAAAAATATTCAACCAAAAAATTCTTTAGAGATCGTCAAGTTAAAGACTTGATAACAAGTTTAAAAGCAGAAGAGTCGAACCTGAAAAACTCTTTAAATGACTATTTGAATATTACTCAAAGGATAGATGACAATGGTTCGGAGCTGAGCTTTGACGAGCTATTGAGCAGCAGAGAAACATTAAGAAAAATGTTAACTGATATGGGTGCAGTACAGAAAAATATATTCAAGAGCATAAAATCCGGGATATCTAGGGGGACAGGGAATTCAATTACAAAAACAAAGCCAAGCGGCGAATTGTCTTATGGATTTGAGGATCCGTGGAGAACAGTTTCTAATGATGTTAGACAGCTATATACTCAGATCGAGGCTTTGATTATATCAAAAGCATTCCAGGATATGCAGGCAAACAACGGAGTACTGGATGATGCGTCATATCCCGAAAATATTCTCGGCAGAAAAAATGAAATAGAAAAAACACTTCAAGAGAATAAGATTGTTGATAAGAGCGGAATAATAAGTGAAAAACTGTTCGAGAAAGTTGCTCAAGATAAGGCAAAACAAGAAGTCTTGAATAAACTCATTGTCAGGACAATGACGGATGACGAAAAGAATGATATCGCAGCTGATGTCGATGAATTATTCTCCATTATGGGGGCGAACTACATGAGATCTCAGATCGCAAAAAGAGCTTTCTGGAAGATAGCAACAGAAACAGAAGAATATGTCCTTTTGGATTATTCTATGGGGCTGGCCAGAAAACTAGCCGGCAATAGGCAAGATGCAAAGGAAGAAATATCCTCAACCAAAAAGAAGGTTGCAAAAGTTGCAGATGTTCTCTCTCAGTTGGCGATACTTACCGGAATAACCTTTGCTGGAATTAGTAATGCAACAGAGATCAGAGATTTTCTAGAGGTAAATCTGCTTCACGGGAATACTGTGGTTGCAAAAATGTCAGATATTGATGCTGAAGAATTGCGTGAAGAGTTTTTTGCAGATCAGTCCGCTGGGCTTAACAATATAGATGAATCAACATATACGGTTGTTGATAAAAACGGGAATTTGATTAAGGAAGCATATTGGCATACATTAGGAGATGATAAAAAGGCAGTTTGTTTTGTTTCGAAACAATCTTTTGATATTTTTAATAGCAGAAGGAACGGCATTGTAAATGCTCTTATATCACAAGGATATATAATCGAAACTCAAGACAAGTTTGAAGTAACTGAAAAATTCTATGAATCTCCGTTGGAGGACTTTATTAAAGACCTGAACATAAATGCTTCTCCAGCTGTTAAAAACAGAGTTAGCGACATACTGTTGCAGTCATTGGCAAAATATTATATAGATCTTGCTAAGAATACAAATGAGAAAAGGATTTCCGAGTTGATAGTTCAAATTCCTCACCAGTCAAGAGATGTTATGCTTGCGTCTTATCTTGAGCTGGCGCAGTTATATATAGCAACGGGGCAATTTGAGAAGTCTAACGAAGCTTTTCAATTTATTATAAATCAAACTCCGACAACCACTCCTAGGGTTCTGTATAGAGACGAAGCAAGATATGGTGTTGTTGATAATAATATTATTCTTGCATATTCTGCGTTTAATGATGGGCAGACGGACAAAGCAAAGGAATTAATAATCAAATCAATAGAAGATGTTTATGCGGACATGAATAATCTGGAATCCCTAGAGTTTGGTTATCAATCTGCCTATAGTTATCAAATATTGAGACTTGAATCTGTTATGACAGATCTTTTTGGTTCGGCTGTTGAATTTAATGATAATCTTTTAAGTAAATATTCCAATACTGTTAAAAAGATGAAAAGCATGAGCGAACAACTATCTCTGATAAATAATGCAGCGGGCGACGGTTCAAACAATGCAAATAAAGGTGGTTTTAATGATTTGGTCGAACAATGGACAGGGATAGATCTTAAGGGCGAGGGGATTATTCCAAGATTTATAGATAACTATATCGCCATTAAGGCAATGGTTGCTTTTTATG